>NZ_JBSXOI010000077.1:0-800983 GCF_056859395.1 Marinobacter sp. L-80 | reverse complement strand
CGAGTTATTGTCAAATCTGGTGTATGACCATCAGGCAGCGCTCCTGTCAGATTGATCCTCCACCGGTATTCCATCCTGAAACTGCACGTTGTCCACGACCAGCTTCAGTTGGTTGAACCCCTTGATCCGCTTCCAGCGTTTCTGGGCGGATTGGAGCAACTTGAACACCATCGATAACGTGGTGTCGCGATTGCCACAAGACCGGCTCCGCTTGGTTCTCAGCCGTACTGTGGCGAAGGTGGATTCAATCGGATTGGTGGTCCGTAAGTGAATCCAGTGAATCGCCGGGAAATCGTAGAAGGCCAGCAGCTCATCCCGGTCCTTCTCCAGGTTTTCCATGGCCTTCGGGTACTTGTCCCGGAACCGCCGCAAAGCGCTGTCAAACGCCTTGTGGGCGCTGTCACGAGTCTCTGCCAGGTAGATCTCATGCAAGGCTGACTTCACCTTCGGTTGCACCGACTTGGGCAGCTTGTCCAGCACATTGGCCGTCTTGTGCACCCAGCACCGCTGGTGCCGGGTGTCCGGAAACACTTTGCTCAGAGCCTTCCAGAAGCCCAGTGCGCCGTCACCCACAGCCAGCCTGGGCGACGGCTCCAGACCACGTTCCCGCAAGTCCGTGAGCAGCTCTCGCCAACTGGCCTCGGACTCCCGGTGGCCATCCTCGACAGCCACCAATTCCTTGTGGCCATGCTCAGTCACGCCGATGATTACCAGCAGACAGAGTCGATCGTCCAGCCGGACGTTGCTGTACACGCCGTCGGCCCACCAGTACACATAGCGTTTCTGGCTCAAGTCCCGGCGCTGCCAGTCCTTGTGCTCATCCAGCCACTTCGCCTTGAGCCGGGAGACCGTGTTCGCCGACAACCCGTTGGCCTGCTCGCCGACCAGCGCGCTCAGGGCCTCCTGGAAGTCACCGGAGGAGACGCCCCGCAGGTAGAGCCAGGGAATCAGTTCCTCCAGACTCCGGGCACGCTTCAGGTAGGGTGGCAGCAGGTGGCTGTTGAAGCGAATGCCAGAGCCACTGCGGTCCCGGACTTTGGGAACCTGGACTTCTACGTCGCCGACGCCGGTCTGAACAGTGCGTTTGGGAAGGTGCCCATTGCGCACCACAGCACGGCGGCCATCCGGTGTCTTGACGTCTGCGCACTGCTTCAACAGGCTCTCCAGCTCCGTCTCGACAGCCTGTGCAATCAGATCACGGGCACCCTGACGGATTAACTCGTGCAAGGGATCGTTGCCGGCTACCTCTGGTTGTGAAAGAGCATGCAGGTTAGACTTGGACATGGCGTATCATTCCTCTGTTGGTTGTGATCGTCGCGGTGATCAACCAACAGGATACGCCACCCCTTCAACCTGCTTCCATACACCAGAAATCACCATAACTCGCTTTGCACCTGAAAATAGCGCATCATCCCTGCATCCTCATGTTCCATGTTATGACAGTGGTAGATGTAAAGGCCGTCAAAGCGCTCGAATTTCATCGCCACCTGAACCGTTTCACGAGGCATAACCAGAACCGTGTCGTGCCAGCCACTGTCTACCAGGCCCTGCTGTAGACTGTCCGAGTTGCCGCCTCGTCGCCCTACAACGTTGAATTGCAAGCCATGAATATGCATCGGGTGAGGCATCGGTGTGCTGTTGTGGAATTCCCAGATTTCCGTGTCACCAAGGCGGACTTTTTCGTCATCAGCAACATTCGTTCCGTCAAACCGCCGGCCATTCATGGCAAATCCCCGCATCATCACCGGGCTTAACTCGAACGACCGGATTCGCGTATTGCTGTTTACCGGTATTTTTTGCCGCTGCACACCTAGCTGTGCCGGTAAAGGTTCGCTGGCCTTTAATGACTTGGACACCTCCAGCCTGGCCAAGGGGAATCGGCTGCCAAGGGGCAGGGCGTTGCTGCCCATCATGCCCATTCCGTCCATCATACCTCCGCTCATCATGCCTGCCCGGAAACGGTCACTGATAAGCTCCAGCGTATCACCCGGCTGGAACTCGGAAAGATCGACCCATATATCAAGCCGCTGAGCCGGAGCCAGCACGGCGTAAGGCCTGTCTTCCGGTTCCTGAAGAAGGCCGCCGTCTGCACCGATAACGGTGACAGGTCGCCCGTCGCTCCAGGCCAGTTTGTAGATGCGGGCGTTGGACCCATTGAGGACTCGAATTCTGTAGGGGCGGGTGGCAACCTTGCGGGTGGTTGGAGGCGCCCCGTTAGCCAGCACTCTATCCCCCAGAAAACCGTGCATACGGTCCATCATGGACCCCATGCCACGGCCCATGTAAACCAGTTCATTGTTACCAGCAAAGGTGCGGTCCTGAAGCACCAGCAGCAGCTCGTTATCGCCCGACGGCAATTTGAGGTCCGCTTCTTCCTCGTCTTCAACGATCAGGAGTCCGGCCAACCCTGCGTAACTTTGAAATCCTACGCGACCACCTTGCTTGCCGTGGGCATGAGAGTGGTACCAGAACAGTCCGGCCCGGTCCAATACCTCGAAGCCAACAGTCATTGTCTCGCCTGGGCGGATCGGTAGTCTTGGCTGTCCGTCTACGTCGGACGGCACGTGAAGTCCGTGCCAGTGGACGGTGGTGTCCTCTGGCAGCTCATTGTGAATATGGATTTTGACGGTTTGGCCGCGGCGTAGCCGGATCGTTGGGCCGAGGTAACTGTCCGGATTTTCGGAGACTGTGTTTTTTGGACCTTTCAGCAATTCCGCCCTGTAGCGCCACACTTCACTGGGGGCGCCCGGGCCCATCAGCGAATGCGAAAAGGGACGGGAAAAGTCCTAACATCAGCGTAACCAGCCTTTCAAAACCCTTCATTACAGTGTCTCCGTCTTTTCGCCCCACTTGACTCAAAACGGGGGACCTTGGGTCAGTTTGGTGTACCGCCACCGGTCTGACAAAGCATGAAAAAATGCCTTGACCTTAAAGTTCACTTTAAGGTTATGGTTGGCATCAGTCATTGATCACTTGTTTTGAGGTGCAAGAATGAAAACGTTCAATATTGGCGAACTCTCTGATAAAAGCGGCGTGGCCAGCCATGCCATTCGCTTTTACGAGCGGGAAAATCTCATGCCCGAGCCTGCCCGAAACCAATCGAATTATCGTCGTTACCCCGAGGATGCGATCGCCAGGCTGCAATTCATCATCCACGCCAAGCAATGGGGTTTCACCCTTGATGAGATTCGCGAACTCCTGATGCTTCAGGACGCCAATGGCGACCGCGCCGAGGCCAAGCGAATTGCAAAGAAGCAACTGGAAAAAATCCGGCATCAGATTCAGAGCCTGTCCCGCATTGAGGCCGTCCTGTCGGAAACCCTGGAGGAATGCTCCGGTGAAGGACCCATGGACGGCTGCCCGATTGTCGAAGCCATAGCCCAGCGAGGGTGACGCTGCCAGTTGCCTGCGAATGAACTGATTAAAGGCACGGAGTTAGCTGTGCCGAGGAGCCAAACGGGTATGCAACGAATAGAGATTCGTGTTGATGGAATGTCTTGCGCTTCGTGCGTCGGGCGGATTGAAAAGGCGCTCATGGGTGAGCCCGGCGTTGCGGAAGCCCAGGTGAATCTGGCGACCGGAAAAGCCACCGTGGAATTTGACCAGCCTACCACGCCGGCCATGCTAATCGACTCGATTAAGGAGGCGGGCTACCAGCCACGGCTACAGTCGGCTGAGATTCCGGTCGTCGGCATGAGCTGCGGCTCCTGCGTATCCCGGATTGAGCAGTCATTGAACAAGCAACCCGGCATGGTTAAGGCCAGTGTCAATCTGACTACCCGGAAAGCGTTTGTGGAGTTCCTGTCTGACACCCTGTCAGTGCCGCAAATTCATCAGGCTATCCGCGACGCAGGGTATGAACCTCAGGAGCCGGACGCCAATAGCGAAACGGAAGAGCAGGACAGGGAGGGCATCGACCTCCGCCGGAAAGTGCTCTTCGCTGCGGCGCTGACTATCCCGATTGTTCTGATTGCCATGGGTAAAATGATCCCTGCTCTTGAGGCTCTATATGTCAGTGTCTTACCCCATCGGGGATGGATGGCAATTGAGTGGCTACTAACCACGCCGGTGTTGTTTTATGCCGGACTGAGGTTTTTCCGGTCCGGGTACACTGAATTGCGCCATGCCAATCCTGGCATGAACAGCCTGGTTATGATCGGCACCAGCGCTGCCTATTTCTACTCCGTCGCAGCACTGCTGGTTCCAGGATTCTTTCCCGCCGGTACCGCCGAAAGCTATTTCGAGGCAGCGGCAGTAATCGTGACGCTCATTCTGCTGGGACGCTACTTTGAGCACGTCGCCAAAGGCCGGACGTCGGAGGCAATCAAAAAACTTCTGCAATTGCAGGCCAAGACCGCCCGTGTCATTCGGGATGGGGAAGCCGTCGAAGTGCCCATCGAAGCCGTGGTACCTGGTGACCGTATCCAGGTGCGCCCGGGAGAGCGGGTTCCTGTTGATGGCGTGGTGGAGGAAGGCCAATCCTACGTGGACGAGTCCATGATCAGCGGCGAGCCCGTTCCCGTGGCCAAACAGAAAGACGCCGAGCTGGTGGGTGGAACCATTAATAAGAACGGTTCCCTGACGTTCCGGGCTACGAGGGTCGGTGCGGACACCGTTCTGGCACAGATCATCAGAATGGTGGAATCGGCCCAGGCTGATAAACCCCCGATTCAGGCGCTGGCCGACAAGATAGCGGGAATTTTCGTTCCCATTGTGATTGTGCTCGCGATTCTGACGTTCATCACCTGGTTCAGCTTCGGGCCCGAGCCGGCCCTGTCCTTTGCCTTCGTCACGACGGTCAGCGTACTGCTGATTGCTTGTCCCTGCGCGATGGGACTGGCTACGCCAACAGCCATTATGGTCGGAACCGGTAAGGGCGCCGAAATGGGCGTGCTGTTCCGCAAAGGCGCGGCCCTGGAGACACTGTCTCGGATGGACACCATCGTCCTCGATAAAACCGGCACCCTGACTCGGGGCCAGCCTGAGCTGACAGATTTCATACTGGTGGAAGGCCGCGAGGATGAGGTCCTGGCCTGGGTTGCGGCTGTGGAGACCGAAAGTGAACATCCCATCGGGGAAGCCATCGTCAAGGGCGCAAGGGATCGGGGCCTCACGTTACCCGCGATCAGTGAATTCCAGGCGGAGCCGGGCTACGGCATCCAGGCACAGGTGGCCGGACGCCGGATCAATGTGGGCGCGGACCGTTATATGCGCCGCCTCGGTATCGACCTGGCCAGCGTCGCCGACGATGCGGTGTCACTTGCTGAAAAAGCCAAATCCCCGCTGTATGTTGCCGTCGACGGACGCCTCGCCGCGCTGATTGCCGTGGCCGATCCGCTCAAGAACGGCTCGGTGGAAGCGATTGCTGCGCTCAAGTCATCAGGGCTCAGCGTGGCCATGCTCACCGGTGACAACCGCGCCACCGCCGAGGCGATTGCGCGGCAAGCCGGTATCGAACGGGTGCTTGCGGAGGTATTGCCGGACCAGAAAGCGTCCGAAGTGAAGCGCCTGCAAGAGGAAGGTGCCCGGGTTGCTTTTGTGGGTGACGGTATCAATGACGCACCGGCCCTGGCGCAAGCCGATGTGGGTATCGCCATCGGCACCGGTACCGACATTGCCATCGAGGCCGGCGACGTGGTTCTGATGCGCGGCGACCTCCGGGGCATCGTGGATGCTGCAGCGCTCTCCCGGCGCACCCGCAAAACGATTCTTGGCAATTTTGTCTGGGCCTACGGATACAACCTGGCACTGATCCCCGTGGCCGCAGGTGTTCTGTTCCCGTTTACCGGTTATCTGCTCAACCCCATGCTGGCTGCGGGTGCCATGAGCCTTTCCAGTGTGTTTGTGGTGACCAATTCCCTCCGACTGGGCCGGTTCAAATCCGATAGCGGAAGCTCCGTGGAGAGCAGTATCAGCGAAAGCGGAGCCGCACAGGCCAGTGTCTCGTAAGAGGCCTGGCACACACAGAATCAGGAGATTGACATGATGACGAATGAGGCATGCATGTTTGGAATGGCGGGAAGGGGGTTGATATCCCTTTTGCTCATCGTCGCCTTGGTACTTGGCGTCGCAGCCCTCGGCAAGTACCTGTTTTCGAAAAACAGGGACGATTCTGGACGCGCGAGTAAGAACGCCAGAGGAGACTATGACTACCACCCTGAACCATGAATTTCATCGGGTACCCATGGCAGGCATGGGAGTTAGACCGAACGCAAAAGCAAAAGTAGTCGGGGTTCTGCTCTTGCTGGTTGCACTGGCTGCGATCTATTGGGTCATGCTGGAGACCGGAGCATTGACCACCGTGACCAACAAGGCGGCCTTGTCGGAATGGATTGACCAACTGGGGTATTGGGGGCCGGTGGGTATCATTGGCCTGATGATCACGGCCATTGTCCTGAGCCCGATCCCCAGCGCCCCGATCGCCATGGTTGCCGGTACGGCCTATGGATCGCTATGGGGAACAGTCATCGTAGTTATCGGTGCTGAGGCCGGCGCACTGATCGCTTTCGCCATTGCTCGATCCTTGGGGTACGACGTTATCCATCGCTGGAGGCGGGTACGTCCGGTATTGAATTGGCTGGGCAAGGACCGCTCCCAGGGCGGGTTGATGCTTGTCATTTTTGCGTCGCGATTGGTGCCCTTTATCTCCTTCGATGCCGTCAGCTATGCAGCCGGCCTGACACCGATCGCGTTCTGGCGATTCGTGGTCGCAACTCTGGCCGGTGTTATTCCGACAGCGTATTTGATCACAGCGTTTGGTGGCTTGCTCATGGCATCTGAGTCCGGGGTGGTGACCGGGCTTCTGATCCTGGTCAGTGGCATTACCCTGTTACCGATTGTTGCCAAGCTGCTCATGGCTCGCCTAAGGCACCAGAAAGCGTCCGAACTTGCATGATAGAGGTTGGGTTGAAGGCGCCTTGGCAAATACTCATCCCGCACAGCAGGACAGCTGTTTCACGTCTTTGGTGAAGGTTTGCGCGCAGAGCTTGAGGCCTTCCACCATGGTCAGATAAGGAAACAGTTCATCGCCGATGTCCTGCACGGTCATCCGTGACCGAAGTGCAATGACTGCCGTCTGGATCAGTTCACCGGCTTCCCCGGCTACCGCCTGCACCCCCAGCAAGCGTCCCGAATCGCGCTCGGCCACCATCTTAATAAAGCCATGGGTGTCGAAATTCACCAGCGCTCGCGGCACGTTTTCCAGATCCAGCAGACGGGTGTCCACATTGTAGCCCTGCTTGAGCGCTTCGGCCTCTGTCAGGCCAACTGTGGCGACCTGAGGGTCGGTAAACATCACCCCCGGCATGGCGCTGAGATCCAGGGTGGCCTCGCCTCCCGTCATGTTGACCGCAGCCCGGCTGCCCCCGGCAGCGGCGACGTAGACAAACTGCGGCTGATCGGTGCAGTCACCGGCGGCATAGACACCGGGGACCGTGGTTTGCAGTTGCCCATCCACCTGAATCGCGCCACGGGAGGTTTCCACACCGATGCCCGCCAGGTTCAGGTTTTCGGTATTGGGTATCCGGCCGGTCGCCACCAGCAGTTGATCAGCTCGTAAGGTACCGGCATTGGTCTCGATAACGAATTCATTGTCGGTATAGTCCACACGGCTGGCCTGGGTCTGCTTGAGCACCTCGATGCCCTCGCGCCTGAACGCCGCCTCTATGGCCTCACCGACGGCGGGTTCTTCACCGGATAGCAGGCGGCTGCGGGCCAACACGGTGACCTTGCTATCCAGCCGGGCGAACGCCTGAGCCAATTCCAGGGCAACAAAACCGGCGCCGATCACGATCAGCCGTTCAGGCACAGTAATTAATGCCAGCGCACTGGTGGAGGTGAGATAAGGCGTCTCAGCCAGCCCCGGTATCGACGGCTCTGCGGGGCGGGCGCCAGTGCCAATAAAGGCGCGATCGAAATGGACGTTCTGCTCGCCGCCCTCGTTCAACTGGACCACCAGGTTATTGCCATCGACAAACCGGGCTTCACCGTTCAGGACCGTGATTGCCGTCTGGTCGCGCAGAATCCCTTCGTACTTGGCGTCGCGCAGTTCCTCGACACGCGTCTGCTGTTGCTGAAGCAGTTTCGCCCGGTCCACCTTCGGTATCTGGGCGCTGACGCCCCCGTCAAATGGGCTCTCCGTGCGCAGATGCGCGATATGCGCGGCACGAATCATGATTTTCGACGGCACGCAGCCGGTATTCACGCAGGTACCACCAATAATGCCGCGCTCGATCAGGGTGATGCGGGCGCCACGCTCCGCGGCCTTCAGGGCAGCCGCCATGGCTGCGCCGCCGCTACCAATCACAGCGATATGCAGGTTTTTGTCACTATTCATTCCGAGTTCCTTGAATTACTGGGGCATTGTCACGGCAGGCGCCGAGTCGCGTGTAACAGAGGGCGCCTGGAGTCCTTTATCACAACTCACTTACTGTCCGTTTCCAGGGATTTCAGGGTGGAGGGATAGCCGACATCGCCCGTTGCCTGGGTTAAGGCTTCCACCGATGTTCGTGTGTCGTCAAAGGTAATCATGGCTTCTCGATCCGGATAGCTCACGTCGACTTGTGAAACACCGTCCACCTTGTTCAAGGCCAGCTTGATGGTAATGGGGCATGCGGAACAGGTCATCCCCGGAACCGAAAGCGTCACTGTCTGCATGGCGGCCCAAGAGGGCATGCTGAGCAGGGCGAAAAGCAACGTCATGGCAAAGCGCATTTTCATGGGACAATCTCCTTTCAATAAAACAGAGGAAGAGCATAGGGAAACAACAGGGCGACCAGTATCAGTGCCGTTACTGCCCAAAAGATCACCTTATAAGCCGTTCGCACCCGTGGTACGGCACACACTTCACCGGTTTGACACTGTTCCACTGGCCGGAAGATTCGACGCCAGGCGAAGAACATGGCCACCAATGCAACGCCGATGAAAATCGGGCGGTAAGGTTCAAGAGCCGTGAGGTTGCCCATCCAGGCACCGGAGACACCCAGCGCGACAAGTACCAGCGGTCCGAGGCAGCAGGCCGAAGCCAAAAGGCCCGCAATACCTCCCGCAGCCAAGGGGACACGCCCCGATTTGGAATTCGACATAACGCTGACACCTTTCATGGTTTCATTCGATGAGATAAGATTACTTCCGTAGTCAGCTACGGAGTCAAGGGGTATGCCGGATAAAGCGAATTCATTGACCATCGGTGGCCTGGCGAAGGCTGCCAACGTCCATGTCGAGACAATCCGCTATTACCAGCGGCGACGTCTAGTACCGGAGCCGGAACGTCCTCCAGGTGGTATTAGGCGCTATGGTCCAGCTGATATCGAGCGGTTAATGTTCGTGAAAACGGCTCAGCAGCTGGGCTTCAGTCTTGTCGAAATCAGTGACCTGCTACAACTTGAAGATGGCGCTCACTGCCAGGAGGCCAGCGCTCTGGCCGAGCACAAGTTGCGGGACGTGCGTGAGAAAATCGACCAACTGGGGAGAATCGAGAAGGTACTGGGCGAGATGGTTGAGCAGTGCCATGCCCATCCGGACAATATTACGTGCCCATTGATTGCATCATTGCATGAGGGGGGCAATGGGGGAAACGATCAACGTGAAAGAACATGATTTTCACTCGACTGAGGGCTCGAGGGAGAGCGGATGTTTTATCCCCGGATAGTCCCCACACCCAAGCTTCTGAGGAACTTATGTGCGCCGCCAACATCTTGCTCTGGTAGCCGCATTGGCGGATACGGTGATGGAGCGTGTCTGTTTGCACCTCCGTCAATGTAGGTTAAAGTGGACGATTATCTTCCCACGCGGAAGATGTTTTAGCTGTTCTGTAATCAGGATATCAGTGCGATGACCACACGGCTTATGGGACTGGCAGTACTACTGCTCGTGGCTCTTCTCCCCGTTGCACAGGGAGTTGCCGCGACCTCTTTTGAGGCGGAACCCATGGCCGAGGCTTGTGTCATGTTGCCAGACACCCAGGTGATGCATGACTGCGCCGGGCTCAATGCCGAGGGCAGCTGCAGTAGCCCGTGTTCAACGTCCCATGTCGGGAAATCTGCAATTAGAGACTCGGTAGTGCTGTTATCTTCCCCCTGCCCGAAAGGCTATTATTCTCATTCCGGCCGTGTACTTTCTGGCCCAGACCCTTTTCCTCCCAAGTATTCAACAGTGTCCTGAACCTTTGATTACCAGAGGCTTTCGCTTCGAGTGCCTGTCGTTTGGCCTTGCGCGGTAGACCACCACGTAGGCAGCTTTGCTGGTGATTTTATCGACTGATGAATACATGAAAACGGGAACGTATCTGTGATGTCATTCTATCTGGAATACCTGGTGCGCGGCATGACCGTGCTCTGCCATAAGCTTTCGGGTTTCAGCGGGACGCCAGGGCTGCTGTACAAGGATTCGAGCGGACAATGGCGGGGCCAGACTGGTGTGCCCAGCCAGGAAGCGCTCGGCAGGATGCTGGGAGTCACGGAGTAATGGATCAGTTGCCCTCATTACTCATTGCCGGCCAGATCATGATGGCGGTTATGGCAGGTCTACTGCTGAACCTGACGCCCTGCGTGCTGCCCGCGATCCCCATCAAGGTCCGGACCATCCTGCGGGAGGCGGGCGGCCAGAGGTCCCATCGGGTGCTGGCCGCGCTGGCATTCACGGCCGGAACACTCACCTTTTTCCTGACGCTGGGCGGCCTGACCGCACTGCTGCAGTGGAACTGGGGCACGTTGTTCCAGTCAACGCTATTCGTGGCCGTCCTGGTTGCGTTGATGGTCGGGTTTGCGGTGATTACCTGGCTCGATCTGCCCATCCCCGTCCCGACATTCGCCGCCTCGGCGCATGGCCGGCGTTACTTTGAAGCCTATGTATCCGGGCTGTTGAGTGCGATCCTGGCCGCGCCCTGCGCAGGCCCTTTCCTGGGGGGCGTACTGGCCTTTGCCGTTACCCAGCCGGCGCCGGTCATCATGGGGATATTCGGCAGTATCGGGCTGGGGCTGTCGTTGCCCTATGCGGTACTGATGCTCAGGCCCGAGTGGCTGAGTCGTTTGCCCAAGGCGGGCCCCTGGACCGTAGCCATTCGTGAAGTGCTCGCGCTGATATTGCTGGCCGCCGCCGTGTTTTTCAGCGCGAGCCTGGTGCCCAAAGCGGTATACCCCTGGCTGTGGTGGGCCTGGCTGGCGCTGGTGCTGGTCTGGGGTCTCCGCCGCTTCGTTCAGGGGAACGGTGCCGTGCGCGTGATCACTGCAACGGCGACAGGCCTTGCCTTGGTGGTGACAGTGGTATTCGCATCTCCGTTGGGCAGCGGCGAAGACGAGCTTGTCTGGCAACCCTACTCAGCAGAACTCCTGGCGGACACAAAAGCCCGTGGCACGCCGTATTTGCTGGAGTTCACTGCCGATTGGTGCATCAACTGCAAGGTCCTGGAGCGCACCGTGTATAAAGAGCCCGCTGTGGCTGAAGCCGTAGCGCGGGCCGGCATGGTGCCGATTCAGGTGGATGTGACAGCAAGCGATCCCGAAAAAGACGCATTGTTAACCGCGACGGGTGGGCAAGCTTTGCCTTTTGCGGCGATTTTTGACGCTGACGGCACCGTTGTCGCCCGTTTCACTGGGCTCTTTGATACCGACAGCCTGGTCGAGGCGATCAACCGCACCGAGAATTCACAACCCTAGATACTGGAGATGAACCATGACAACCCAAGCCAAAGTATTGCTGACCGGCATAGCGGTTTTTCTGATCGCGATCGCGGCGTTCATGTTGATCGGTACCAATTCCGGAAAGGCCCCTGGCTCAGCCCAGCCTGAACAAGCCAGTTCCGACCCCCAGGCGCCAGTTGCCCGCACGGGGTTGGCAGATTCTTCCGATAAGGTCCGCCTCAAGCTTGCGGAAGGCGGCAAAGCCCTGATAGGGGAGACCGGTGAAATCGTTCTGACACTGGACATTGAACCGGGCTGGCACGTGAATGCGAATCCAGCCTCCATGGAGTTTCTGATCCCCACCGTCGCCAAGTTTTCGGCTGGCGGCCAGTCGCTCGATATTCCGACGGAGTACCCGCGCGGCCGGGTCAGTGACATTGTGCTGGGTGACACCGCCCTGGAGGTGTACGACGACGGTGCAAGCATCCGGCTGCTGCCAGATGAAAAACAGACCGCCGCGCTGAAAGAGGCAGGCAAGCTTGACATGACAGTGCGGGTGCAGGCCTGCAGTGACGAGGGCATTTGCCTGGCACCAGCTGACCTGCCCGTTGCGCTGAATCTGGACGAGACCAAGCCACAATAACCCGGGACTCCCTTCGGAAAACAACTCAAATGGAGAATGACTGTGAACAGTGTATTCAGAGTATTGCTGATTGCCATGGTTGCCCTGGGTAGCACCAATGCCATGGCCCATTCCATGGAGGATGTTGAGGCCTCGTTGAACGAGAAAGAGCGGTATGCCCAGTTTGTGGATCAGCCGGCCCCTGAATTTGATCTTACAGGCGTTGATGGCAATACCCTTTCCCTTGCCGACTTAAACGGCAAAACCGTTGTGCTCAATTTTCTCTACACGCGCTGTACCGAGGCCTGCCCTTTTCATATGAACCTGATACGGCAGTTGCAAACCGGGGTTGAAGAAGAAGGGCTGAGTGAAGAGGTGGTGTTCATCACCATTGCCACGGACCGGGAAGATGTTGCCGGGACCCGGGACAACATGCGCGCGTATGGCGACAATTTCGACCTGAACCCCGATAATTGGCACTTTCTGTACCGGGGCGAAGGTGAACCGCCCGGGTTGACGTCGGAGCTCGCCAAAGCCTACGGCGTTCAGTTCAGGGATACGGGCGAGGGGGTACAGGTCCATGGTGTGGTAACCCACGTGATTGACCCGGAAGGTCAGATGCGGGCCCGGTTCCATGGATTGAAATTCAAGCCTGAGCATCTGGTGACCTACCTGACGGCCATTGCCAAAGGCCCCAACGCGGCAGCCGGTGATGGGTTCTGGGGCCGACTGCACGGGCGAATTGAAGAGCTGTTACAGAGTGAGTAACGCGTGGGGCACCATGCGGGCAACAAACCGACCACTGTAATCAGGAGTAATGTCCAATGAGTCACCAGCGCATATCCGCCGCCCGGGGAATCGCCGTAGTCCTTTTCGCGCTTGCTATTTCCATAGCCGCTCCAGTTATGGCTGCAGGGAAGGTTCCGAAGTCCGTGGGGCCCCAGGGGTTCCTGATCTGGGAGTCCCCTCGCACTCTGCCCGAGCTGGCTTTTCAAGACGAAGTCGGCAGGCCGCTGACACTGGCTGACTTTAAGGGTAAGGCGATATTGCTCAATATCTGGGCAACCTGGTGCCTGCCTTGCCGTGAGGAAATGCCGACGCTGGACTCACTTCAGGCTCAACTGGGCGGCGAGCAATTTGAAGTGGTCGCGCTGTCTGTTGACCACGCAGGCATCAGCGTTGTTGAGAAATTCTACCGGAAAACAGGCATCCAACATCTTCGCCAGTATATTGATCCGTCGACACTGGCGACCTCAACACTGGGCATAGAAGGTGTTCCTACAACGCTGCTGATTGATCACGACGGTCGCGAAATTGGCCGTCTGGTCGGTGCCGCGGAATGGGACAGCCCGGCCATGGTGGATTTGATGACCCGCACCATTGAAGGGGTTCCGGATTGACTGGATTTACGCAATTGAAAAGGCAGGTGCGTAATGCTTCAAGCTACTACTGCATGCTTCCTTCGCTGAGCCCTTCGAGAACCCCGCAGGCCTCAATTTCCCGATCATCGTTACAACTCGCTCGCAGCGACACAAGTTGTTTCTCCAGTACCTGCAGATCGGTTATCTGAGACCGTACATGAGCGATGTGATCATCAAGCAAGGTGTTGATGGCCCTGCAAGGCTGATGGGGCGCGCCCTGATAACGCTGTAACTCGTGAATTTCAGCGAGTGACAGCTCGAGTATTCTGCAGCGCCGGATGAAGGCCAGTCGCTCAACATGCCGTTCAGTGTAAATACGGTAGCCGTTGTCCTGACGATCCGGCGGCGGTAACAAGCCCTCTCGCTCATAGAAACGGATGGTCTGGGTGTCGACCCCTACGGACCGTGCCAACTGACCAATGCGCATCGGGTGTCTCCTCAACAAATGGTATCTGCTCTATTGACCTTATAGTGGCTATATGGTTTTAAATCATAATCCGACAATACTCAAGTGGAGCCGTATCATGAGTAAACCCTGTGAAGACGCCTGTGGCTGCGAAGCAACACCCGCCGAGGGTAATGCCGGGTCGGGGGCCTCTGAAGCGTCCGGCAACTGGATCAGTGTGTATACCGTACCGAAGATGGATTGTCCTTCGGAGGAACGGATGATTCGACTGGCCCTGAACGGTTTTGAAGACATTCGCGGGCTGTCCTTCGACCTGTCTGATCGGCGGTTGAAGGTTGTGCACGATGGCGAGGCTGAGCCTATCACCGCGAAGCTGGCAACCCTCGGGCTGGGAGCTTCGCTTCAGGAAACGGCCGCTGCCGACCCTGAGTCAATCAAGGCGCTCGGGGGTACGGCTATCTCGGCCGAGCAGGAGTCCGGCACCCTGCGTTGGTTGCTCGGTATCAATGCCGTCCTGTTTGTGGTGGAAATGACGGCCGGCCTGATCGCGCACTCCACCGGTTTGATTGCAGAATCCCTGGACAATTTCGCCGACGCGGCCGTGTATGGGCTCGCCCTGTATGCGGTTGGGCACAGCGTGAAAATGCAGGTGCGTGCGGCGCATCTTGCGGGCGTACTCCAACTGATACTGGCTGTGGGCGTACTTGCAGAGGTGGTGAGGCGCTTTGTCTTCGGCAGTGAGCCTGAGTCGCTGGTAATGATGGGGATTGCGTTCATCGCATTGATCGCCAATACCACCTGTCTGCTGCTGATATCCAAACATCGGGAGGGCGGTGCCCACATGAAGGCGAGCTGGATATTCTCAGCCAACGATGTGGTCATCAATCTGGGGGTCATTACCGCTGGCGCCCTGGTCGCGTGGACTGGCTCCAATTACCCGGACCTGATCATCGGCAGCATTGCGGGGATTATCGTACTCAACGGTGCCAGGCGCATCCTGGCGCTTAAGGGTTAAATAATGTCCATCGTTGCCAAAAAACACTTGCCGTATGGCCTGCTGGCGATTTCGGGCCTGATTGCGGCGTCTGATCAGGTTGTAAAATGGCTGGTCCAGCAGTCAATGGCGTATGGCGAGTCGATTCCGGTGACCCCGTTCTTTAACTGGGTGCATGTCTGGAACACCGGCGCCGCATTCAGCCTGTTTGCCGATGGCGGAGGTTGGCAGCGATACTTTCTTATCACAGTCGCGGTAGTTGTCTCGATTGTACTGATCGGGCTGATTGTTCAGTGCCGCCGCAGGGGAGAAGCCATCGCGTACAGCCTTATTCTTGGCGGTGCCATGGGCAACCTGATTGACCGTATATTTCGTGGCTATGTTGTGGATTCCTTTGATGTCTATTGGCAATCCTGGCACTGGCCAGCCTTTAACCTTGCCGATATCGCCATTGTGCTGGGCACCGTGCTTTTCCTCTATGTCAGTTTCATACCCGAAAAATCGGGCACGAACGTCGAGCTCGATGGATCAGGCTAAAAAACATCTGACAAACGCCTTGACCTTAAAGTTGACTTTAAGGATACCGTCTGTACTGACAAACCGAGAACGACAGCCAAAGCAAAGGAGAATGAAACGATGACATTGCAACTTGGAGAAACCGCTCCCGATTTCACCGTCGCATCCACCGAGGGAAACATTCAGTTTCATGAGTGGCTGGGAGACGACTGGGCCGTGCTGTTTTCACACCCCGCCGACTACACCCCGTCTGTACCACAGAGCTCGGTGCCTTCGCGAAGCGTAAGGACGAGTTCGCCAGTCGCGGTGTGAAGCTGATCGGGGTATCTGTCGACCCGCTCGACTCTCATAACGACTGGGTGAAGGATATCGAGAAAACCCAGGGCACCGGGCTCAATTTTCCCCTGCTGGCAGACAAGGATCAGGTGGTTGCCGACCTGTACGGAATGATCCATCCAAAAGCCGACCCCAAGGTGACTGTTCGAACGGTATTTATTATCGATTCCGCGAAGAAAATCCGTCTGATGCTGACGTATCCCCCTAGTACCGGGCGCAATCTGGACGAGATCCTGCGCGTCATTGATTCGCTCCAGCTGACCGACAACCACAAAGTGGCCACGCCGGTGGACCGGAAGAATGGCGAGGATGTGATCATCGTTCCGTCGCTCTCCAACGAAGAGGCCAAAGAGCGTTTCCCTGACGGATGGGATGAGCAGACACCGTATCTGCGCGTTACCCGCCAACCTGGTCGGAAGTAACGGGGAGTTCGTCAGCCAGCCGGGCGGCTGGCTGACGAAGCGATACCTGAGAACCCCTCACCGATAGGTTCGGTCATCGCCGAACCCTTAACCGAACACGGCCCCGAAATGCTTACCCTGACAATCCCTGAAGTTGGTCTCTTCGCGTTGTTGATTGCACTTTGCCTGTCGCTGCTTCAGGCGACCGTGCCCTTGCTGGGAGCCGCCACCCGGCGCCCGTTGTGGATGGCATTTGCAGAGCCTATGGCATGGGGGCAATTTGTTTTTCTACTGATTTCTTATGCCAGCCTGACCGCCAGTTTTCTTCTGGATGATTTCAGCGTGGATTATGTGGCCCGTAATTCCAACTCGATGCTGCCCTGGTACTACAAGTTCACCGCCGTCTGGGGCTCTCATGAAGGCTCGGTGCTGTTATGGAGTCTGATTCTCAGTGGCTGGGGCTTTGCCGTCAGTCTGTTTTCCCGCCAGTTGCCACGGGATATCCCGAGACCCGCATCCTGCTGCGTGGTGATGCTCATTTCGCCAACGTGGAATTGATGCAACTGGCGCTCGACGATCCGTACACCGATTTTCTGTTCGGCCTGGCCGGCAACAGCCGTCTGAAAAAACTGGCCGAGCCACACCTGCAATCCACCCGGCGGCTGCACGATACCCGCTGCCATAACGCTCGCCTCGCGGAACAGGCCCCGCCGCAATGCTCGCGCACCTTCCACGAGATCGATTATCAGGCCCGTTCCTGGCCACAGGCGTTTCGCACTGTCCTGAAAGCCGAAACCATGGCCCTCGGCGATAACCCCCGCTTCGTCGTCACCTCCCTGGAAGAGTCAACCCCGGAAATACTGTACGCCGAGCTGTATTGCGCCCGGGGCCAGGACGAGAATTTCATCAAGATGATGAAAAACGACCTGGCCAGCGACCGCACCTCGGATTGCCGCTTTGCGGCCAACCACCTGCGCCTGTTTTTCTCCTGCGCCGCCTATGTACTGCATCACGCCTTGCGCGCCGAACTGTTGCAAGGCACCGAGTTGTCTCAGGCCCAGCCCTCGACGGTCATCATCAAGCTGTTCAAGCTGGCCGTACGGGTGGTGCAGTACAAAGACCGCATCAAGCTCCACCTGCCAGGTAGCTGCCCGGTCAAGGCCCTTCTGCACACAGTCACCGAACGGTTATATCGCCTGCCTCGGCCCAGGTTAAACACCGGCTGAGCCGCTGTCGGCGCTCACCTCCATCTCGGGCTCGGGAGGCCTTCCCTCGCCCGGACGCTGGAATTGATCAAATAATAAACACTTAAGGCCGGTGACTGGATGACATCAGAGCGACATTGGCGCGCATACTACACTAATAATTCTCATATCTGGGCGTAATGGGCTAACCGAGAAAATTTCGTGGCTGCTGCTTGGGGTGTTTATGAAATGTTCGGGTTAGATGCGTAACTAGACTCCTTGGTTCCTGGATGCCGCAGACGCTGTCAGCTCCAGTCGAGGATCACCCTGGGGTTTCGATCAGGTTTCTCCAGTCGTAAACAAAAGCGAACGTTCGAGTGAGGGATTTACGTCAGAGCCTCCAAGCAAATCACAGCCATTTCATCCAGTATGATTGGCGGAGCAAATTGCAGACGCTGAATGATTACGTGGCAGAGATGACCATGCTCGGCTAAGCTCCTGTTTTATCGATTTAAGTGCAGCGTTATTGATGTTTCAAAGTCAGTAATAGTGACACAGTCAAATTTCTGCAATGATAAAGCGCGCTGCCTAATTGCTGTTATGTTTCTCTCAGAGCAGGCTCAAGTCCAAGGTGATCAACAAAGGGGATGAAGTCGCGATCCAAAAACAGCAGGGGCAACTCTTTCTCTATACAGAATGTCGCGATGATCACGTCGGCAGTTTTTCTGATCGTGATTCCTTTTTTTCGTAGTGCCCGATAGTTGTCGGCGCACTTAATTGCCATTTCTTTGCCAAACATTTCATACTGATCCAGAGTGAGCAGGCTTTGCTTGGTTTGGCGATATTGTTTGTCGTTGCGGATGCCTTGGAGGATTTCCAAAAATATGAGGTCTCCAATAGCAACCGAACCTTGAACTATCGAGGCATCCAGCAGATCAGTTTGCGGGTTGTCGACCCCATTGAAATAGTCGATCCAGACGCTGGTGTCTACCAGGATCATCGGGCAGCTCGCATTTCGCCCAAATCGCCTTCCCACTTGATCTTGCCACGTAACTTTCGAATTTCCTGCTGCTTGCTAAGCTGGACTAGAAGTCTAAGGCCTTGCTCGACGGCCTCTTTTTTGGTTTCGTAACCGGAGGCTTTGAGGGCTTCGGCCATTAACTGGTCGTCAATGACTATGTTAGTTCTCATGATGCACCTATGTGTATGCTTTTCGACTTTTATACACAATCTAGCATCTCAAGGAGAACATAACAATCGGCTGCACAGCGACCGATTTTCCGCCGCCTCCGCGGCTACAAACCGGCGCGTGAGCCGGGCGTTGTAAAGGAAATACCCGTCCATGAGAGATAGAGTAAGACTTAATCCGGGTGAAGAACTGAAACTCGAGGGCAGCAGAACTAAAGGACCTTTGGGTGAAACAGAAATCGACACATACTCCGTCATCAACAAGGCAGGAGAAGTCGTAGGTTCAGTTGTGCACTCCGATCACACAGCCATCAAAGGCTTTAAAAGAACGCAAACACTTGTCCAGAAAGATGCTGAAGGCAGTGTTTTGGTAGATAAGCGATGGTGATCTCAAATTTCGACCAGGTTTGGGCGACATGACCAATGGATATTGAATCTCTGACGCGCCTAACCCACAATCATGTCCAGCGAAGTAAACAAACGCTCACTTTAATTGCGGTAGAGAGGTAGAACAGGTGACTGAGCTGGTTAGTTATGAATTGAAAGATGGTGTAGCAACGATTGCCATCAGCAATGGCAAGGCCAACGCCCTGAGCCAGGAAGTGTTCGAGGGGCTCAACGCGGCGCTGGATCGGGCGGAGCAGGACAAGGCGGTTGTGATTCTGACCGGCCAGCCAGGCGTGTTCTCTGCCGGGTACGACTTGAAAGAAATGCAGAAGGGGCCGAAAGAAGCAGCCGCGCTGGTAAAAACCGGCTCCAGCTTTACCCGGCGTCTGGCCGCATTCCCGTTGCCCATTATTGGTGCCTGTAGCGGCCATGCCATTGCCAAGGGCGCGTTCATTCTGCTGTCAGTGGATCACCGCATTGGTATTGAGGGCCCCTTCAAACTGGGCCTGAACGAGGTTGCAATTGGCATGACCATGCACCACGCCGGGATTGAAATTGCCCGCCATCGACTGGCGCCCGCCCACTTTTACCGTTCGGTCGTGAACGCTGAGATCTACAGCCCGGAAGGGGCCGTGCAGGCGGGCTTCCTGGATGAGGTGGTTGCCCAGGACAAACTGGTTGAGCGGGCCACCGAGCTGGCGCAGCATTTCAAAACCCTGAACATGCGCGCCCATCGTGAAACCAAGCTGAAGGCCAAAGCGGACTATCTGGCGCTGCTGGATCGTTGCATCGAGCAGGATGCCGAGCACCTTGGCCTGAACGGCTAGTTCACGTTTTTGAACTGAACTGCGGTGCTTCGCGGAAACGGAACAGTTTTGCCAGGATCACGTCAGGGAAAGACTGGATCCGGGTGTTGTAGATCATGGCGCTCTCGGTGTAGCTGTTTCGCAAGAGCGAAAGGTAGTTTTCCGTCTCTGCCATGATCGACATGAACTTCTGAATGTCCTCATTGTTCTTCAGGTCCGGATATCCCTCGATCCGGGCCTGGAGGGCATTGGTTACGTTCTGTTCAAACTGGATAAGCTTGTCGGCCTGGCCCTTCGAACTCATCTCGACAGGGTCCGCACTGCGTAGCTGGGCAATGGCTTTCAGCAGCTGTTTTTCGTGGGCCAGAGACGCCTTTACGATTTTCTCCAGGTTGGGCCACAGCTCATGGCGTTGCTGGAGAATGGTGTCGATATTGGCCGATGCCCGCAAAGCCCCTTGCCCCCGATCCAGGCCGGCAAAACCCAGGCAGTAGACGTTCACGAAGGTTTCGAGAAAGCGGACGGTGTAACGCCTGTCGCCCCGGCGCTCCGAATGGTACTGCGGGTATTCGATCTTCGCACCGTCTGGCTGGACGAGAACCTTTCCCTCGCTGTCCTCCAGCCAGAAAGGCGCTAGTTCTTCCCGATGCTCAATAACCCGCCATTTTTCGTTTTTTCCGGAACCCCGCTTTTCTTCAACCTTGTAGTCGAAGGCCACGCATTTCTCGTTTTTTAGTGGATCCCTGAGCGGGGGATGGTCTTCATCGACATCCACAATTGCCTTGAGCTCCGAGACGCCAAAACTGAGTCCCCGGGTGCTGCTGGTAGGTACCGCTTCGATCAGGCGCTTGAACTTGACGGTCCGGATCGACAACCACAAGAGCAACAGGGCAGCAATAATGCTGGCTGCGGCGAGTCGGCGGCTGGTCCAGGCGTGCTGGTATCGGCCCTCATACAAATCGGCGATGGCAGACCATTCCTGACGGAGCTTGTTGATGCCAAGCACCGAGAGCGTACCGGACACCGCAATGGCCATTACCAGAACATAGACCCAGAACCGGTGAACTTTGATCAACGGAAGGGACAGCGCGATACCCAGAGCCAGAAAGCCAGTTGCGATGGAAATGCGGATGGCTGCCTCGAAGAACCGGTCGCCACTGTCCACGGTCAGCGTGTTCCGGGAAACCATGGCCGGAAGGCTGAAGTCTTCGAGGCCATAAAAGGTAACTGCCCCGATTTCGCTGCTGTACTGGCCGATTACCCGCGCCGTGTGTCCGGGAATGAGCGCCCACTCCGAGTAGATTCTGCGGCCGGACTGATTGCGATAGGTTCGCTCCAGATTCCATTCGACCTCTTCCAGATCGCTGCCCGGAGCTACAATGACTGAGCCGGTCTGGTCCCTGAGCTGGAAGTCGCCGCCGCGGGCGCCGGAATCCAGGGTGCGGATACGCAGATCACCGTCGGAGTCGCGATATTCCTCCTCGAGTTTGTAGCGATAGTAGACCGCCTCGGTGTTGGAATAGGGCGTTTCGAGAGTTCCCAACTGATCCGTGACCTTGCCTGCGATCACATAGGGGCCTGTGGTCAAAGCGCCGACGGGCATTTCTGGTAGGCGTTCCAGTTGCCGTGCTTCGGTGAGCTGGCTGAGCCCGGTCGTCATCGCATAGTAGCTGCCTGCCAGGCAGGCGACTGCGATAATGGCGGTGATAATCCGGCCGGGAATACTGGCGATATTGAAGCGCCCCATGGCGGGAGAGTCCTTGGTCTGCTGGCTTTCAGGGGCAAGAGTATAAAGTATCGGGCTTTGTCATTCCCCCGGCCTCACCCGAATTGGGATGGAACGCAAGTTGGCAATGATGGGTGGTTCCTATAACGTTAAAGGCTTTCCTTTCAGAATTCAGGAGCGCGTTGTGTCCCAGTCCGAGCAGTTTGCCAGCGACAACTACAGCGGTGTGTGCCCGCAGGCCTGGAAAGCCATGGAAGCGGCTAACCGGATGGATGAACCAGCCTACGGCGAGGACAGCTGGACGCAAAAGGCAGCGGATGGTCTGAGGACTTTGTTCGATACCGACTGTGACGTTTACTTCGTGTTCAATGGCACTGCCGCCAATTCTCTGGCCCTGGCCTCGATCGGTCAGTCGTTTCACAGCGTGATCTGCCACGAGCTGGCCCATATTGAAACCGATGAATGCGGCGGCCCGGAGTACGCCTCCAACGGTGCCAAGCTGCTTCTGGGGCAGGGTGCAAACGGCAAGCTGACACCGGAGAGCATCGAGCACCTGGTGACCAAGCGGACCGATATTCACTACCCCAAGCCCAAGGCGCTCAGCCTGACCCAGGCCACAGAGGTCGGGACGGTCTATACACCCGAGGAGCTCAGGGTCATTCGGGCGGTCGCCGATCACCATAAGCTCAATATCCATATGGATGGCGCCCGCTTCGCAAATGCGGTGGCTGCGCTGGATGTACATCCGTCGGATATTACCTGGAAGGCCGGTGTCGATGTTCTGTGCTTTTCCGGTACCAAGAATGGCCTGGCGCTTGGTGAGGCGGTGGTGTTCTTCAACAGGTCTCTGGCGGAGGACTTCGAGTGGCGGTGTAAGCAGGCCGGCCAGTTGGCCTCCAAGATGCGTTATATCTCGGCACCCTGGTGCGGGCTTCTCGAAGGCGATGTGTGGTTGGAGAATGCCCGCCATGCCAATGCCTGTGCCCAGCGTCTTGCCGTGGGGCTGGAAGGTCTTCCAGGTATCCAGCTACGCTACCCCAGACAGGTGAACGGTGTTTTCGTGGAGATGCCAGAGCCTTTGCAGGCGGCACTGAGGGCCAAAGGCTGGCGCTTTTACAACTTTATCGGTGGCAGTGCCCGTCTGATGTGTTCCTGGGCAACGACCAATGAACAGGTAGAACGCTTCCTGTCGGATGTTCGTGCCCTGGTTAGTTAAGATCTATCGATTCCGGGGCGAAGTCGTGGTATATCAGCAGCCCCAAAACCCCAATTTTTTCGGAAACAGAAGACATGCCCAGAGCCAGTGAAATCAAAAAGAATTCCGCCGTTGAATACGATGGTCGGGTGTATTTTGTAAAGGACATCGAGCGTTCCGTGCCCCAGGGCCGCGCGGGCGGCAGTCTTTACCGCATGCGCATGTACGATGTGGTGACCAATCAGAAGCTGGACGAGACCTTCAAGGATTCGGACATGCTCAACCTGGCCGACCTTACCCGCCGGGAAGCCACCTTTTCCTACGCCGATGGCGATGAGTACGTGTTCATGGATACCGAGGACTTTACTCAGTACAGCCTGAACCGCGAGGCCATTGCCGAAGAGCTGCTGTTCATTTCCGAAGATACTCAGGGTGTCATGGTCATCCTGTTGAAGGATTCGCCGGTTTCGCTGGCTCTTCCGCCTACGGTGGAGCTGGTAATTGAGGAGACGGACCCGTCTGTAAAGGGTGGCTCTGCGACGGCTAGAACCAAGCCCGCCCGGTTTGCCACTGGCCTGGTTGTTCAGGTTCCCGAGCACATCTCCACCGGCGACCGCATTCGCATTAACGTGGAGGAGCGCAAGTTCCTGGGCCGCGCCTGAGTTAACGTCGTTCCGAAGTAAGGACACCCTGTGAAGCCGATAGAAACGATAAAAGTGCTGGTCGCCAGCGTGATTGCTGTTATGGTCATGGTGGGTATTGCCCGGTTTTCCTACACGCCGATGATCCCGGAAATGGTCGCGGCACTGGGGCTGAGCAAATCCGTCGTCGGCATGCTGGCAACCGTGAACTACGCCGGCTACCTGACCGGCGCAGTGCTGATTACCCGCATCAGCGATCTTGGTCTCAAGGTAAGGCTCTACCAGCTTGGCCTGGTGGTTGCCGTGGTTTCAACGGTTCTCATGGGGTACACCACCAATGTGTGGGTGTGGTCCATTCTGCGTTTTATCTCAGGTCTGAGCACCTCAGCGGGTATGTTGCTGGGTGCCGGTCTTTTGATGAGCTGGTTGATCAAGAACAACCAGAAGTCCGAGCTCGGCGTGTTCTTTTCCGGTATCGGGCTCGGGATTGTACTCACCGCTGTGGTGGCGGAGCTGATCAAGGATCCGTTCACCTGGGATCAGCAATGGGTGATTTACGGGCTGGTGGCCCTTGGGCTTCTGTTGCCCGCCTGGCGTTGGATGCCGGACTACCGGGCCTGTGCCTTGCCGAAAACAGGTGCGGCCAAGGCAGGTGACGAGCGAAGCCGGTTCATACGGATCCTCCAGCTGGCGTATTTCTGCGCCGGTGTGGGCTATGTGGTGACAGCCACCTTCCTCGTAGCAATTGCGGAATCCATGCCCGAGCTTCAGGGGCAGGGCTGGCTGGTCTGGCTGATTGCAGGTCTTGCTGCAACGCCGGCCTGCTGGCTGTGGGATGTGTTTTCCCGGCGTTGGGGCCAGTGGCTGGCGCTTTATCTGGCCTACACCCTGAACTCCGTGAGCATCCTGATGCTGATCGTGAACACCAGCTTCGCCAGCGTGATGCTCAGCTCCGTGATTTATGGCGCCAGCTTTATCGGTATCGTCAGCATGATGCTGGCAATGGTAGGGCGGGTTTTCCCCGAGAACCCTTCCCGGCCCATGAGCCGGTTGACCTTCAGCTACGGTATCGCCCAGATGATCGCACCCGCGGTGGTTGGCTATCTCGCGGATGTGGAAGGTAATTACACCAACGGCCTCTGGCTGACCCTGGTGGTGATGGCGTTAGGCGTTTTGATGCTTCACCTGGCAAGGCTGGCGCAGCAGCGTCAGGGCGAAGCCGCGACAGCGGGTTGAATTGATTCCGCAATCGAATGTCACTCGAAGAGGAAAGCAGATCATGCCAGGAAAGCCTTCAAAACCCGTATCAGCATCTGCGATTGAGAAGCACGTCTACAAGGTGTTTCCAAACGACATGAATTCCCACAATACCGTGTTCGGCGGCATGATCATGGCAAAATGCGACCGGCTGGCGCTGGTCGTGGCAGAGCGGCATTCCGCCCATGTTTGTGTGACGGCTGCCGTGGATTCAATCCATTTCAGGGCACCGGCGAAGGGTAACGATACGCTGCTGTTCAGCCTGTCGCTGAACCGGAGCTGGGGCTCGTCCATGGAAATCGGTGCCAGGGTAGAGGCCGAAAACAGTTACACCGGCGATACGCGGCACATTCTCTCGGCCTTTTTCACCTTTGTTGCTCTGGACGAGAATGACCGGCCGGTGGATGTCCCGGAAGTGATACCGGAAACGGACGAGCAACAGCGCCGGTACGACAATGCCGAGATTCGCCGGGAAGGGCGCCTGAAAACCCGGGAACAACTGGCATCCTCGTCCCGCTCGGCAACTGACTGAGCGGGTGCCTAGAGAACCTCTGGTTCTGTTGTCGGATCTGTCTGGATGGCAGTATCCCGCAATCCACCGAACCGCTTGTAAAACTTCTCACCCGGACCTGGAAGGGGGCCGGAGGCGTTTTCGAGGTTCTCGTCCAGCCACTGCTCGGCCCGCACATAGATTTGACGATACAGGTTCCGACACAGCTGTTTGGCGCTGCGGCCTTCCCAGTCACCGGGTAGCAGTTCATCGGGCAGCAGCGGGTCCCTCAGAAGAATTTTGCGGTACTCGTGGATCAGCAGGATCCGGAGTATCAGGCACTCCGCGGGGCTGAGAGTGTCCTCAGACTGGAGTTCACGCCACAGGGGCCGGAACTGGGTCAGGAAGCGTCGGTAGCGGCCGCCCAGTTCCTCAAGGTTCCAGCTTTCGCGAACCTGCAGTCTCAGGGCTCTTGGGCTCTTCTGCTCCATGGGCATGGTCTGCATCACGATGGTGTCTTCGAGAGCACCCCATTCCTGAAGCATTGGAATCAGTTCGCTGCGAGTGAAGCGTGGGTGTTCCATCAGCCCGGGTGCCATGCTGCCAAAACTGAGCCACTTGAGTTCCTCCCGGACTTTTTGCCTGAGTTCCGGGGAAAGCTGGTTCAGGTAGACCAGGCACCAGCTTCCACTCCATTCTTCGGCGCCCAGGTTATAGACGTGCTGAAAAGCCTGCTCGAACCGCCGCAGGCCCGGGCCGGTGAGGCTGTAATAACTGCAACGGCCCACCTTTTCGGTCTGCAGCCAGGATTCCTGAACCAGACGATACACCGAGGTGCGAACCAGTCGCTGGCTGATGCCCATGGGCTCTACCAGTTTCATCAGGCTTCCCAGCCAGACATTGCCGCCGCGGGGAACGATGGCATCGCCATAGATGGTGATGATGAGTGAGCCGGCCCGAAGGGGTCGCTTTTTCTGGAAGTTCTTGACGAGCAGTTCTAGCTGGCTTTTTGCAGTCATGGCCTGAGTTCGCAAATAAGAATCAATGAAACACGTTGTACGTATTATGCGGTTCTTACGTGTCAGGTAAAGGTTTGTCTTTCGATCAGCGGTGCTGGCGTGTTCTGCCAGTGTCGGCTTTACTGACAGAGCCGCGTTGGCACTCCCGGAAATCAGTTGACACGAGCGTTATGATACAATAACTTCATTTGATATTCGTCAATGGTATCGAATCATACCGGGAGCGAAGAAACAAAAACTCAAGCCCCTGCAAAAAACGGGAGAACAAAAACAATGTTTAAAACAGTGATTCGTCGCGCAGGCAAATGCGCAGCCGTTGCAGCCGCCGGTCTCATGATGATGAGCGCTCAGGCAGCTGAACCCATCAAGATCGGTTCGTTCCTGTCAGTGACAGGCCCGGCATCGTTCCTTGGTGATCCCGAGCTGAAAACGCTCGAGATGTACGTTGAAAAAATTAATGAAGAAGGTGGTGTCCTTGGTCGTCAACTGGAGCTGATCCACTATGACGACGTTGGCAACGCTTCCTCTGCCCGTAACTTTGCCAGTCGCCTGATCCGCTCGGACCAGGTTGATATCATCGTTGGCGGCAGTACTACCGGCGCTACCATGGCGGCGGTACCGCTGATTGAGCAGGCAGAAGTGCCGTTCATCTCCCTGGCCGGTGCTGTGGTTATCACCAACCCGGTCAAAAAGTGGGTATTCAAGACTCCTCAAACCGACCGCATGGCGGCAGAGCGTATTCTGACCGACATGAAGGATCGCGGCATTACCAAGTTTGGTCTGATTTCCGGTACCGGTGGTTTCGGAAGCTCGGGTCGTACCCAGACTCTGGAAGTGGCCGAAGCGATGGGAATGGAGGTTGTAGCCGACGTTACCTACAGCGGATCTGATACAGACATGACCGCCCAGCTGACCAATATCCGTAACACAAGTGGTGTGGAAGCGGTTCTGAACTTCGGTTTTGGTCAGGGTCCGGCCATCGTAACTCGCAACTATGCCCAGCTGGGTATGGAGCTTCCGTTCTACCAGTCCCACGGTGTCGCATCCGACAGCTTCCTGGAGCTCGCTGGCTCCGCGGCTAATGGCCTGCGTCTGCCCGCCTCTCCGCTGCTGGTGCCGGATTCCCTGCCGGACGACGATCCCCAGAAAGAAGTGGTCCAGAACTACAAGGCTGAATACGAAGCCCGCTGGGATTCCAAGGTGTCCACTTTCGGTGCCTATGCCTACGACGGCCTGATGCTGGCAGTTCGCGCCATGGAAGAAGCTGGCTCTACCGATCCGGAAGCAGTTCGTAACGCACTGGAAAACATCCAGGGCTATGTCGGTGTAACGGGCGTGTTCAACATGTCCCCGGAAGACCACAACGGCCTTGATCCGGAATCCTTCCGCATTCTGGAAGTCCAGAACGGCGAATGGAAACTAATCGACTGATACCCCTTTAACCTGTCTCGCGGCTGGCGACGACCCCTTTTCAGGGCAAGTCGCCAGCCGATGTTCGACCGGAACCACCGCTATGCTCGCAGAATTCTTACAGTACCTGTTCACCGGGATTACTATCGGTGCGACCTACGCCCTGATAGCCCTCGGTTTTACCCTGATCTATAACGCCAGTCACGTCATCAACTTCGCCCAGGGCGAGTTCCTGATGATTGGAGGCATGGCGACGGTTTCGCTTACGGCCATGGGTGTACCCATGATCCTGGCGGTCGTGCTGGCCGTAGTCCTGGCCGGTATCCTCGGCATCGCCCTGCAGCGCTTCGCGATTGCGCCTGCCAAACAGGCCGATGTTGTTACCCTGATTATTATCACCATCGGTGCGTCGATCTTTATTCGCGGTATTGCCCAGGTAGTCTGGGGCAAGGAATACCACGTGATGCAGAATTTCAGCTCGGACCAGCCTATTGAAGTTTTCGGAGCGGTATTGAATAGCCAGAGCCTCTGGGTTCTCGGTATTGGCGCGATCCTGGTGGTCGGCCTGGTGCTGTTCTTTACCAAGACACTGATTGGCAAGGCTATCCTGGCGACATCCATGAACAAGGAGGCTGCGCGCCTTGTCGGTATCCGGACTCAGATGGTTCTGATGCTGGCATTCATGGTTTCGGCATTACTGGGCTCTGTGGCCGGTATTGTTGTTGCCCCGATCACGTTCACGTCCTACGACATCGGTATCATTCTCGGACTGAAAGGCTTTGTGGCGGCTGCCATTGGCGGCCTGGGTAGCGGCGTTGGCGCGGTGGTTGGTGGTCTCTCGCTGGGCATCGTTGAGGCCATGGCGGCCGGCTACATTTCATCGGACTACAAGGATGCCGTGGCATTCTCCATGATCCTGCTGGTGCTGTTCTTCATGCCCCGCGGATTGTTCGGTGCCAAGGTAGTGGAGCGCGTCTGATGTTGAACACGTTTATGCAGTCGCGTCTCCGGGGGCTGATTGTTCTCGCCCTGATTCTCATCATTCTTCCCGCTTTTCTCGGCAACCCGTTCCATTATGAGCTGGTTACCCAGATGGCGATCATTGCTGCCACGGTGGTTGGCCTTAATCTCCTGGTGGGTTTTGCTGGCCAGATCAGTCTTGGCCACGCTGGCTTCTTCGGTCTTGGCGCCTACTTTACCGGCATCGCGACCGGCACCTACGGCTGGCCTTCAGTGCCCGCGTTGGTGGTCGGAGCAATTGTTGTGGGCTTTATTGCCTGGATTGTCGGGCGACCGATTCTGCGCCTGAAGGGCCACTATCTGTCCATGGCGACCCTCGCCGTTGGTTTTATTATTGCCATCATCCTGAACAACGAGCGTGCACTGACCGGCGGGCCAGACGGTATGCCGGTGCCGGCCTTCGAAATATTTGGCTGGGAGCTGAGCGCGTTTGGTCGCTATTCGCTGTTCGGTATCACGATCGAAGGCTTCCAGGCCTGGTATATCTTCGCCAGCGTGGTGCTTCTGGTAGCGGTGTGGTTTGCCCTGAACCTGATTGAATCGCCGATTGGCCGGGCGCTGCGTTCGGTTCACGGCTCGGAAGTGGCTGCCAGCGTTGTCGGTGTGAACACCGCGAAATACAAAAGCCTGGTGTTCGTGATCTCGGCGATCTACGCCAGCCTGATGGGCAGTCTTTATGCCCACTTCCAGGGCTTCATTACGCCTGCGGTAGCAAGCTTCGAATTCTCCATCCTGTTCATCACCATGGTTGTTCTGGGTGGTATGGGCTCGACCTTCGGTGTCATTCTTGGCGCCGTGGTGCTGAAGCTTTTGCCCCAGGTTCTGGCAGATTTCCAGGAGCTGGAACATGTCATGTTCGGCCTGATCCTGATGCTCACCATGATTTTTATGCCAAAAGGGCTGTTGCCCACACTGACCGCGTTTGTTTCCAAGAAAATGCGCAAGAAAGCGGGAGGTGAGGCATGACAGCACTGGTCGAAGTAAAGGGGCTGGATAAAGCCTTTGGTGGTGTCCATGCGGTGGAAGGCGTCAGCTTTTCGGTTGAAGCCGGACAGGTCTATTCTGTTATCGGCCCCAATGGTGCCGGCAAGACAACGCTGTTTAACCTGATCACAGGGCTCTATACGCCGACCAAAGGCGAGATCCTGCTGAACGGTGAGAGCACCGCCAAGCTGGAGCCCAATGAACTGGCAGAGCGGGGCATGTGCCGCACGTTCCAGCAGATGCAGATCTGCATGAACATGACCGCCATCGAAAACGTGATGCTGGGTCGGCATCTGCAGCTCAAAAGCAGCCTGTTTACGACCCTGTTCCGTTTGCCTTCCTTGCGCCGCAACGAGGCCGCGGCCCGTAAGCGCGCCGCGGAACTGATGGAGTATGTAGGCTGTGGCGACTATCTCGACGCCGAAGCCTCGGCGATGTCCTATGGCGCGCTCAAGCGCCTGGAAATAGCCCGGGCACTAGCGGCCGAACCCAAGGTTATCCTTCTGGACGAGCCGGCAGCCGGCCTGAATGCGGTTGAAACCGCTGCCCTGGAGGATCTGATCCGGAAAATTGCGGATCAGGGCACCACGGTAATGCTGGTTGAGCACGACATGAAACTGGTGATGGGGATATCCGACCGGTTGCTGGTGCTTAACTATGGCCGTGTTCTGGCGGAAGGGACCCCTGAGGAAATTCGCCAGAACCCGGATGTTATCGCCGCCTATCTGGGTGGCTGAGCAAGGAGACATTTCACATGAGCGAGCAAAATACTGAAATGGCGCCTGCCCAGTCACGCAGTGAGCAGGCCGTACGGATTATTGTTCATGAGCACCAGGCGCTGTGGCGGATTCTGGATCTGCTGGATCAGTTGCTGAGTGATATGAACCTTAACGATCAGCGCCCGGATGAGCGGCTGCTGAAGACTATTTTTGATTACATCCAGCACTTCTCCCAGCGGGTGCATAGCACGCCCACGGACATTGAGCTCTACAAACGGCTCAGTGAGAAGTCCCCCGAGACAGCGCCTCTGCTGGAGAAGCTGGCCAGGGGCTATGTCATCGGTCACGAAAAGCTGGTGGAGTTGCGCCAGTTGTTGGCGGAGTGCGAAAAAGGCTGGCCGGAAGGTCGCGAAGAGTTCAGCCATGCTCTGGCCCGTTTCACGGAAGCCTTGCGCAAACACATTCGCAAGGAAGAGGGCGTGGTTATTCCACGGGCCCGTAAACTCCTGACCGAGGAAGACTGGCAGCAGATCATTGAAGCGCGGGACGTGGAAAACGATCCGCTGTTCGGTGAGCGCGTCCGGGAGGAATTCCGGGAATTGCGGCACCAGATTGTCAGCTATACACCCGAGAAATTCGGTGGTCTTGGCCTGAAGCACGCAGACCGGGTGACGGCGCCTCATGCCAAAGAAGAGATGCTGTCCATCAAGGGACTGGTGACCTCCTACGGCCAGATTGAAGTCCTGCATGATGTGGACATCCACATCAATAGTGGTGAGATCGTGTCACTGGTAGGCGCCAATGGTGCTGGCAAATCCACACTGTTGATGACTATCTCGGGTCTTCAGCCCACAGACCGGGGTGCCATCACCTTTGAAGGCAAGGATCTCTCGAAGATCACTGCCGATCAGAGGGTAGCTGATGGCATCGTCCAGGTGCCTGAAGGCCGGCAGGTGTTCAAGGACTTGAGCGTTCATGACAACCTGCTTCTGGGCGCCTATACCCGTGGCAAAACCCCCGAGGTAATGGACGATCTGGAACGGATGTACACCAAGTTTCCGATTCTGCGACAGAAGCGCCATAACCTGGCAGGCGAGCTCTCCGGTGGCCAGCAACAGATGCTTGCGATGGGCCGTGCCCTGATGGCCAAGCCAAGACTGCTGCTGCTGGATGAGCCCAGCATGGGTCTGGCGCCGTTGATCATCGAGGAGATCTTCAACATCGTCAAGGAACTCAAGGAAGAGGGTATTACCATCTTCCTGGTAGAGCAGAATGCCTCCCAGGCGCTGGCTCTGGCGGATCGCGGCTACGTGCTGGAAACCGGCAAGGTGGTGATCGAAGGGACCGGCCGTGAGCTCCTCAGCAATGAGAAGGTGCGGGAAGCCTATCTGGGCATGTAAGCGCCCGGGTTTTTCTTGCACCAATAAAAGGGGGACAGGTCTTGCGACCTGTCCCCCTTTTATTTGCCTGACGCTTTCCCCCTGGGGTCCAGGACAGGGAGAAAACAGGAAAGCCCGGTGTTACTCGGGCTTCTTGGCAACCAGTGTCAGGATGTCGTAGCTCGCAACCATTTCGTCGTTCTGGTTGTGAACCTGGACGTCCCAGACCACCACACCCTGAGGATGTCCGTCCGGAGATGTCCGACCCTGATCAATCTTGCGCTTGCAGGTCAGTCGTGCCCGGATTGTGTCACCCGGGGCAACCGGCTCAATGAAGCGCAGTGTGTCCAGACCATAGTTAGCCAGCACGGGGCCCTCGCCGGGATAGACAAACAGGCCGGCAGCAGCGGAAAGCACGAAATAACCGTGGGCAATACGCTTGCCGAACTGGGAGTCCCGCGCTGCGATTTCATCAAAGTGCATGTAGAAGTGATCACCGGACAGGCAGCCGAAGTTGACGATGTCGGCTTCGGTAACGGTGCGTCGGTGAGTCAGCAGCGATTCGTTGATCTGCAGGTCTTCGAAGTGGCGACGGAACGGGTGCACGTCCGTTTCGATCAGATCAGCACCGCGTACGTACTCGCGGGTAACCGCAGCCAGCATGCTCGGAGAGCCCTGGATCGCGGTGCGCTGCAAGTAGTGGTGAACCGCACGGATGCCGCCCAGTTCTTCACCACCACCGGCGCGCCCGGGGCCGCCATGCTTGAGCATGGGCAGAGGCGATCCGTGGCCGGTGGATTCCTTCGCGGCTTCGGCATCCAGCAGGTGCAGACGGCCATGGAAAGCGGCCAGAAGTGGCGCAATCCTGCCGGCAATGGCAGGGTCCCGGGTGGTCAGGGTAGTGACCAGGGAACCACGGCCTTTCGAGCAAAGTTCAACGGCGTCTTCAACGGTGTCGTAAGGAATGACCGTGGCAACCGGGCCGAAGGCCTCGATATCGTGGGCACCACAGCCGCTTTCCGGGTTCCGGCACAGCAGCAGGTGCGGCTCGATGAACGCGCCCTTCTCGGTGCCATCGCCGGTAGCCTTGAAGTTGCCTTCGCCACCCACAACCAGCTCACTGGTCTTGAGCAATTCCTGGATGTTGGCTTTCACATCCTCCAGCTGGTCGATGGAGGCCAGTGCACCCATGCGGACGCCTTCGACAGAGGGATCACCCACGGTGATCTTGGAAAGCTGCTCTTTCAGCTTGTCGCAGACCGCGTTTACCTGATCTTTCGGAACGAAGATACGACGAATGGCGGTACATTTCTGACCGGCCTTGGCGGTCATCTCGCGCCGGATTTCCTTTACGAAGACGTCGAATTCTTCGTGCTCCGGGGTCACGTCCGGCGCCAGAATGGCACTGTTCAGTGAATCGGCCTCGGCGTTGAACGGAATCGAACGATTGATGATGTTCGGGTGGTTCCTGAGCTTCCGTGCCGTTGCGGCCGAGCCTGTGAAGGTCACCACATCCTGCTCTTCCAGATGGTCAAACAGGTCGCCGGTGCTGCCAATGATCAACTGCAGGCTGCCTTCCGGAAGCGCGCCGGATTCCTGCATCAGGCGGACGGCGAGTTCGGTCACGTAGCAGGTTGAGGTGGCCGGCTTCACGATGGACGGCATGCCTGCCAGGAAGGTGGGTGCAAACTTTTCGAGCATGCCCCATACCGGGAAGTTGTAGGCGTCAATGTGAACCGCAACGCCGCCGCGGGGCACCAGGATATGGGTGCCTGCAAAGTGGTTGTTCTTGCCAAGAGGAGTCACCGGACCCTCGTGAACAACATTGCCGGACGGCAGCTCGCGCCGGCCCATGCTGGCATAGGAGAACAGGGTGCCAAAACCACCATCGACATCGATGCCGTTGTCGCCCTTGGTGGAACCGGTATGCATGGACAGAGCGTAGAGTTCTTTCTTGTGCTCCTGGAGGTACAGGGCCATGGCCTTCAGGGCCAGGGCGCGCTCCTGGAAATCCATCGCCATCAGGTTCTTGCCGCCAACCTTGCGGCCATACTCAACGGCGTTCTTGAAATCGAGGGTGTCGTCGTGGGTGTGGGCGACGATCTCGCCATTGATGGCGCTGGGCAGGGCCTTGGCGGGCTTTTCGCCGACCCACTGGCCGGCAATGAAACTTTTCAGGACTGACATGGGAAACTCCATTCGTTTCTGAAACGCGAAGGCAAGCCCCGTTGCTGCGGGACTTGCCTTGCTCTTGTCTTGTTTTGGGGGCGGAAACTACATTTCGTCGTAGTCCAGAACCACCTTGTCGCTGATCGGGTAGCACTGGCAGGAAAGCACGTAACCGGCTTCCACCTCGTAGTCTTCCAGAGCAAAGTTCTGGTCCATCTCTACCTCGCCTTCCACGACCTTGGCTCGGCATGTGGAGCAGACGCCAGCCTTGCAGGAATAGGGCAGGTCCGCGCCTTCTTCGTTGCCGGCATCCAGAATGCTCTTGGTGTCTCGCACCAGCGGGAAAGTCAGCGAGCGGCCATCAGCGATTACCGTTACTTCACTGATTGACTGCGGATCGACGTGTGCCGGATCCCGGTCTTTCCGGGCCTGGGGAACACCACCAGCCGGGGTAAACAGTTCGAAGTGGATCCTGCTCTTTTCCATGCCGTGGTTCAGCAGCGAGTCGCGCACGGTCTCGGTCATCATCTGCGGGCCGCAGATAAAGGCCGCCGTGAGCTCCTTGGCATTGATCCAGTGATCGAACAGCTTGTCGCACTTCTCGTGGTCGATACGACCGTTGTAAAGGTCTATGTCCTGTTCTTCACGGGTGAAGATGTACACCAGGTTAAGGCGGGACATGTACTCGTTTTTCAGGTCCTGCAGCTCGTCACGGAACATGGTGCTGCTGGTGGCCTTGTTGCCGTAGAACAGGGTGACCTCGCTCTTGGGCTCGGTCTCCAGGGTGGTCTTCACGATCGACAGAATCGGGGTAATGCCACTGCCGGCGGCAACGGCCAGATAGTTGCCTTCACGCTCGGGGTCCAGATCAACCGAGAAATGGCCCTGCGGCGGCATGACTTCCAGAGTCTGGCCGGGCTTGAGCTGCTCGTTGGCAAAAGTGGAGAAGCGACCGCCCGGAACCTGTTTGACGGCGATGCGAAGCTCCTGGTCGTTGACACTACGGCAGATCGAGTAGGAGCGGCGAACTTCCTCGCCATCCAGCTTGGTGCGCACGATCAGGTGCTGGCCCTGCTGGTAGTGAAACTTGTCTGCCAGATCTTCCGGCACGTCAAAAGCAAGTGATACGGCGTTTCTTGTTTCAGGTCTGACCTCTTTGAGGGTCAGTGAGTAAAATTTGTTCATGATCGTATCGGCTCTAGATGCATTTGAAATAGTCGAAGGGCTCGAGGCATTCCTTGCAACGATAAAGGGCTTTGCAGGCGGTGGATCCGAACTCGCTGACCCGTTCGGTGTCTTTGCTGCCGCAATGAGGGCAGGCAATGACCTCCGGTTCTCCGAGCAGGCTCATTTTGCTGGAGCTGCCCTCGGGTGGCGCGATACCGAACGCCCGAAGCTTTTCTTTGCCTTCGTCTGTGATCCAGTCGGTGGTCCAGGCAGGGGTCAGAACCTGTTTGATTTTCGGATCGCGGAAGCCAGCGGCGCGCAGCGCCTCGGCGATCAGCTCCTCAATCAGTTCGGTTGCCGGGCACCCGGAGTAGGTCGGGGTCACGTCAATGGACAGTTCTTTACCGTCCCAGTGAACCGCCCGGACAATGCCGAGCTCCACGACACTGACTGCCGGCACTTCAGGGTCTTTGACCTCTTCAAGAAGTGCCCAGATGTCGTCCTCTGTCAGCAGATCGGGGCGGGCGTTGGCCGGCACCCGATCACTGGCAATCAGAATGTCGACAGCTGACCGGCTGTCCGAATCACCATGTTGTGGCATCGGGATAGGCCCTCTGCAGGAACTGCATTTCTGCCAGGATGAAACCGAGGTGTTCGGTGTGCTCGCCGTGCTTGCCACCCATGTACATCCAGGCGTCTTCCGCGCCAGGAGTCAGAGTTGCCTGGGTGAGCACCTCGTTGACCATGCCGCGCCAGTCTTTGGCCAGCTGGTCAGTATCCGGGCCAATGCCCGCCTCGGCCATCACACGATCGGTGTCGTCCGGCGTAATAAGCTCGCCGGTAAAACGCCAGAGGATGTCGACGGCGTCCTGCATGCGGCGGTGGCTTTCTTCAGTGCCATCACCAAAACGCTTCACCCACTCCGAGGAGCGGCGCAGGTGGTAGGTCACCTCTTTCAGCGCCTTGGCGGCGATGCCGGCAATGCGCTCGTCGCTGGATTCGGTGAGGCTCTTGAGCGTGAAGTAGTGGTACACGTCGAAGAAGAACTGACGACCCATGGTGACGGCGTAGTCCTCGTTGGGCTGCTCGGTCATCAGCAGGTTGCGATACTCGTGAGCGTCCCGGCGGAAGGCCAGCTTGTCAGCATCGCGGCCATCGTCGATCAGCTCGGCTGCATACTCGTACCAGTTGCGAGCCTGGCCGACGAGGTCGAGGGCAACGTTCATCAGTGCCATCTCTTCCTCAAGCGCCGGGGCCTTGCCACACAGCTCGCAAAGGCGCTGGCCGAGGATCATGTCGGAATCTGCCAGGCGCAGCAGGTATTCCTTTAATGCTTCTGTTTGTGTCATGGGTACCGCTCCTTACATGTGTCCGACTTCATCGGGCAGCTTGTAGAAGGAAGCGTGCCGGTAAACCTTGTCTTCCGACGGATCGAAAAGTACTTCCTTCTCGTCGGACGCGGACGCCGTGATCGCGTCGGAGGGAACCACCCAGATGCTTACGCCTTCGTTACGGCGTGTATAAAGATCACGGGCGTTTTCCATGGCCATCTCGGCGTCTGCGGCATGCACGCTGCCCACGTGTTTGTGGTTCAGGCCGTGCTTGGACCGTACAAAGACTTCGTAAAGGCGCCATTCAGACATGTTGTATTCCTCCGGTATCAGGCGGCTTGTGCGCGCTGTTTTTGTTTTTCGGCGTAGGCGACGGCCGCTTCACGGACCCAGGCACCTTCGTCAATAGCGTTCTTGCGAGTTTTGATGCGCTCGCGGTTGCAGGGACCGTTGCCCTTGAGGACGTCGTAGAATTCCTGCCAGTTGATTTCGCCGAAATCGTAATGGCCGGTTTCTTCGTTCCACTTCAGGTCCGGATCCGGTGCAGTGCAGCCAAGGAATTCGAGCTGCGGCACGGTCTGGTCAATAAACATCTGGCGCAGTTCGTCGTTGCTCTTGCGCTTGATCTTCCAGGCCATGGACTGTTGGGAGTTCGGGGACTCGTCGTCATGCGGTCCGAACATCATCAGTGCCGGCCACCACAGACGGTTAATGGCGTCCTGCACCATGGCTTTCTGTTCCTCGGTGCCTTCGCGCATCATGTCCAGCAGGATCTGGTAACCCTGACGCTGGTGGAAGCTTTCTTCCTTGCAGATGCGGATCATGGCGCGGGAATAGGGACCATAGGAGGTACGCTGCAGCACCACCTGGTTAACAATGGCGGCGCCGTCTACCAGCCAGCCAACAGCACCCATGTCCGCCCAGTTCAGGGTCGGGTAGTTGAAGATGCTGGAATACTTGGCTTTTCCCTGGTGCAGCTTTTCGATCTCTTCGTCACGGTCAGCACCCAGGGTTTCCATGGCGCTATACAGGTACAGGCCGTGGCCCGCTTCGTCCTGAATCTTGGCCATCAGCTGGAGCTTACGCTTGAGCGTAGGCGCGCGGGTAACCCAGTTGCCTTCCGGCAGCATGCCGACCACTTCAGAGTGGGCGTGCTGGGAAATCTGGCGAATCAGGGTCTTCCGGTAGCCTTCCGGCATCCAGTTTTTGGGTTCGATTTTGGTTTCGGCGTCGACCTTTTCCTGAAAGTCGCGCTCTTCGGGCGACATCTCTTCTTTGGTCTTAAGGCGCTTGGCGCCGGTTTCAACGAGCTGGGCGTACATAAACAAATACCTCCGGATCGGGCTTGTTGTTCTGTTGTCCGTGAACAGAGAACCCTCAATAACAACTGAGGGTCAATGACTCCATATTATATGATACTGAATAAATATCAAGAACAGTCTTTGTGTGTCATGTTATATCTAAAAGCTTCCTTATGAGATCTTATAGTGCTGATTTGCATAATAAAAAAAGTGATACGTGAGCAAATGCTATTGAGATCAGCAAACGGAAAGCAATTTTAAATCGGTGATTGCGGGGCCTGGTGGTGGGAAAAGCAGCGAGAGTCAGCGGCATCCGCTGCGTGCTGACTCTCTGCTGGTCGGTCGGATTTACTGGTTACGGCGATCAAATACGCGCTTGGCCTTGCCTTCCGAGCGTGCCAGACGGTTGGTTTCCACCACCTCGACACGGGTGCTGATGCCGATGTAGGACTTGATGTGGTGCGCCAGTTCCTTGGCCGCCGCAGCACGACTCTCGGGGGTGTCGGTTACGCCGGGTTTCAGTTCGGTCCGGATATCCACGCAGTCCAGGTTGCCTTCCTTGTAAACCTCGATCTCGTAGTGCGGTGCCAGAGCCTCGCACTTGAGCACCTGCTCCTCGATCTGGCTCGGGAACACGTTGACGCCGCGAATGATCAGCATGTCGTCGCTGCGGCCGGTAATTTTGTCAATCCGGCGCATCGGGCGCGCTGTACCCGGAAGCAGGCGGGTGAGGTCTCGGGTGCGGTAACGCAGAATCGGCAGGGCCACCTTGGTCAATGACGTGAAGACCAGCTCACCGTATTCACCATCAGGCAGCACTTCACCGGTTTCCGGGTTGATGATTTCCGGATAGAAGTGATCCTCCCAGATGGTCGGGCCGTCTTTGGTTTCAATACATTCCATGCCCACGCCCGGGCCCATGACTTCCGATAGGCCGTAGATATCCAGTGCCTCGATGCCAAGGCGCTCTTCGATCTCGGAACGCATGGCGTTGGTCCAGGGCTCCGCGCCGAAGATGCCCAGGCGCAGCGGCAGCTTGTGGGGATCGATGCCCTGCCGTTCCATCTCGTCGGCGATGTTCAGCATGTAGGACGGTGTGACCATGATGATGTCCGGCTCAAAATCCTTGATCAGCTGGACCTGCTTCTCGGTCTGCCCGCCAGACATCGGAATAACGGTGCAGCCCAGACGCTCGGCGCCATAGTGGGCACCAAGGCCACCGGTGAACAGGCCATAACCGTAAGCCACATGTACCTTGTCACCGCGGGAGCCGCCACCGGCCCGGATGGAGCGCGCCACAATGTCGGCCCAGGTGTTGATGTCGCTCTGGGTGTAACCAACCACGGTTGGCTTGCCGGTGGTGCCACTGGAAGCGTGCACCCGAACCACATCCGACATGGGCGTGGCAAACATGCCAAACGGGTAGTTATCGCGCAGGTCTGCCTTGGTGGTAAATGGCACCTTGGCCAGGTCTTCCAGCGAGTTGATGTCCATGGGTTTCAGACCGAGGTCATCAAACGCTTTACGGTAAAAGGGCACGTTGGTGTAGGCATGGACAACGCTCCAGCGCAGGCGCTGCAGTTGTTCATGGCGCAGCTCATCAATGCTGGCGGTTTCCATGCGGTCAAGTTTGCCAAGTTTTTGTAGTGGTAAGGTCATGGTTCTGTCCTGCGTTGTTCTTGTCTGCCAAGGGTCTTTGTTCTGTTTTCCGCGGTGGCCTCAGGCCACCGTATCCGTGCGCTCAATGATCAGGGCGATACCCTGACCAACGCCGATGCACATGGTGCAGAGGGCATAGCGCGCTCTCTGGCCTGCAGCGTGGCGACGTTCCAGTTCGTTAAGGGCGGTGGTTACCAGCCGGGCTCCGCTCATGCCCAGGGGGTGGCCCAGGGCAATGGCGCCACCGTTCGGGTTCACGTGCTCGGCATCATCCGGCAGGCCGAGGTCCCGGGTAACTGCCAGGGCCTGGGCGGCAAACGCCTCGTTCAGCTCGATCACATCCATATCCGCCAGTTCCAGGCCGGCCGTGGCCAGAACCTTGCGGGTGGCGGGAGCCGGGCCAAAGCCCATGATCCGGGGCTCCACGCCGGCCGTTGACATGGCAACGATTCGAGCGCGGGGTTTAAGGTTGTATTGCTTGAGAGCATCGGCTCCGGCCAGCAGCAGTGCGCAGGCGCCGTCGTTCACGCCGGACGCGTTACCGGCGGTGACTGTGCCGTTTTCACGGAACGGGGTCGGCAGCGAGGCCAGCTTTTCAAGGCTGGTTTCCCGGGGGTGCTCATCAGTATCCACCACCAGTGGGTCTTGCTTGCGACGGGGAATCGTGACCGGTGTGATCTCCGTAGCGAATCGGCCATCCTTTTGGGCGGCCGCTGTGCGCTGCTGGCTGCGCAGGGCAAAGGCGTCCTGATCTTCCCGCGAAATGCCGAAATCGGCCGCCACGTTCTCGGCGGTTTCGGGCATGGAATCGATGCCGTATTGCTTTTTCAGGACCGGGTTTACAAAACGCCAGCCGATGGTGGTGTCAAAAATCTCCGCCTTGCGGCTGAACGCGGACTCGGCCTTGCCCATAACGAAGGGAGCCCGAGACATGGATTCGACGCCGCCGGCAATCATCAGCTGGGTTTCGCCAGTACGGATGGCCCGGGCGGCGCTGCCCACTGCATCCATGCCGGAACCGCACAGGCGGTTGATGGTGCTGCCTGGCACGTCTACCGGCAGGCCTGCCAGCAGAAGGGACATGCGGGCAACGTCGCGGTTGTCTTCGCCGGCCTGGTTGGCACAGCCGTAGAGAACGTCGTCAACTTTCGACCAGTCCAGGTCGGGATGACGCTCGGTCAGCGCCTTGATGGGGATGGCGCCCAGGTCGTCTGCACGCACTGCGGAGAGAGCGCCGCCATAACGACCGATGGGGGTGCGAATGGCATCGACGATGTAAGCGTCTTTCAAGGTGTTGTCGGTGCTCATGCAGTTTCCTCCGAGTTGCGAACGGTGCCACGAACCTCGTAGGAGCGGCCCCGGAACAGGGCAACCTTGCGGCCGTCCTGGTTAGTGAGTGTGATGTCGTAAACGCCGGTGCGGCCGCCGCGGGCCTGTTCTTCGGCGGTGGCGGTCAGCTGGTCGCCCTCTTTGGCGCCGTACATGTAATCAATGCTGCAACCGGAGGCCACGGTGGCGCGGTCGTAGCTGTTACAGGCAAACGCAAACGCCGAATCGGCCAGGGTGAACAGGTAACCGCCGTGGCAGGAGCCGTGGCCCTGGATCATGTCGCAGGTGACCGTCATGGTGAGCACTGCCTTGCCCGGGGCAACGGACTCGATGTTCATGCCCAGTTTCTGGCTGGCGCGGTCCCGCGCGAACATGGCCTTGGCGCATTCTTCGGCGAGTACTTGCGGATCCATCTCGCTCATGAATAAAACCCCTTCTGTGCAAATGCGTTCTTCCGGAGCAGCAGGGCAGGGCGATAGCGGTCCTCTGCGTAGCTGGTCTGGATGTTGGTGAGCACCTTGAACACGTGGCCCGCGCCCAGGCGGTCGCTCCAGCTCAGGGGGCCGTCGGGATAGTTCAGGCCCGCTTTCATTGCCAGATCGATATCCGCGACCGTTGCAACACCGTGAAGAGCCGCATCGGCCGCTTCATTCGCCAGCATGGCGACGGTACGCATGATGACCAGCCCCGGCCGGTCCGCGATCAGGCTGACTTCGATACCCGCTTTTTGCAGTAAAGCACAGGCACAGGAAACCGCTGCGTCGGACGCCTGATCGGCAGGCGCCAGGGCAAGCCGGCTTGCTTTGCTGTAGTCAAAGGCAAGGTCAAACAGCACCAGATTGGCGAGGCCCTCACAGGCGGCACGCTCGGTAGCCATCCGGCCGTCGGTAAGTGCCAGTACCGCATCGCCGAAGCGAATCTGGCCCGGGCCGTCGCGCTCGATAATGGTCAGGCCGGCTGCCTTCAGTCGCTCCAGCAACGGTGCGGCTACGCCGGGATTGCCTTCGGCAATGACCACGGACTCATCGGATTGATGTGCCGGCTCGGTCTTTGGCTGCGGCTTTTCCGCACTCTCGCCATAGGGATAGAACCCCTGGCCGCTCTTGCGTCCCAGGCGACCGGCTTCCACCAGTTCTTTCTGGATCAGCGACGGTAGAAAGCGGGGGTCCTGATAATAGGAATTAAAGACAGAGCTGGTAACCGCATAATTGACGTCGTGTCCGATCAGGTCGGTCAGCTCGAATGCGCCCATGCGGAACTGGCCAGCTTCGCGGATAATCGCATCCAGGGTGGCGGCATCGGTGGCCTGCTCCTGAAGGAGGCGAAGGCTCTCCGCGTAAAACGGACGGGCCACGCGGTTCACGATGAAGCCCGGAGTCGACGTTGCATACACCGGCTTCTTGCCCCAGGCGGTGGCCGTGGCATGGACGGTATCGGCAACGGTCTTGCTGGTCGCCAGCCCCATGACCACTTCGACCAGCGCCATCAGCGGTGCCGGGTTGAAGAAGTGCATGCCCACCAGACGCTCCGGTTTGCTCATGTCAGCACCGAGGGCGGTAACAGAGATGGAGGAGGTGTTGGTGGCGAGGATCGTATCGGCGGTACACAGGTCTTCAAGGCTCGCCAGCAGCTGACGTTTGATCTGGAGATCCTCGATGATGGCCTCGATCACCAGCCCGGCATCGGCAACATCATCCAGGTTCGCGACCGGGTGAATCCGGCCGATAACATCGTCCAGTTCCTGTTGCTGCATCTTGCCCTTGTCGACACGACGCTGAAGTTGTTTGGCAATACCGTCACGGCCTGCCTCAGCCGCTCCCTCTCTCTGGTCGTGCAGGTAAACCTGGTGGCCTGCCTGGGCGGCCACCTGGGCAATGCCGGAGCCCATGGCTCCGGCGCCGACGACGGCGACTTTGGTTTGAGTATCCAGTGCCGGCATGGCTTATTTCCCCTTGAAGTTCGGCGTGCGTTTTTCCATGAAGGCGGCAACGCCCTCACGGTAGTCTTCGGTCTGTCCCGCCATGCGCTGCAGATCGCGCTCCAGATTGATCTGCTCTTCAAAGGTGTTGCTGGCGCTGGCGTGCAGTGCCCGCTTGATCAGTGCAAGGCCCTTGGTCGGTTGGGTCGCGAAATGGCGGGCAAGTTTCATGGTCTCTTCCATGAGTTGCTCGTTATCAACGCAACGCCAGATCATGCCCCAGTTCTCGGCCTGCTCGGCGCTGATCTTGTCGCCCAGAAGTGCCATGCCTTTGGCTCTGGCCATGCCCGCTACCCGGGGCAGAGTCCAGGTGCCGCCGGAATCAGGTACCAGCCCCAGTTTGCAGAAGGCCTGAACGAAATTCGCAGAACGGGCTGCCAGGGTTATGTCGCAGGCCAGGGCAATGTTGGCGCCGGCGCCAGCGGCCACCCCGTTAACCGCACAGAGCACGGGCATCGGCAGATCCCGGAGGCTCCGCATCAGCGGGTTGTAATAGTTCTCCAGAGAGGCGCCCAAGTCCGGCATTTCCTGATCTGGTGAGACGCTGCGGTCGGAAAGATCCTGCCCCGCACAAAAACCCCGGCCGGAGCCGGTGATGACCAGTACACGGACAGACTCATCCTTGCGCACGGTGCTGATGGCATCGCGCATACGCTCATGCATTTCAACGTTGAAACTGTTCAGGTTGTCCGGACGGTTCAGGGTAAGCAGAGCCACGCCCTGATCGATTTCAAGAAGAATGCTCGGCTGAGTCATGGCGGTATGTCCTGTTGTTTGTTGTAGGGGGGATAGCGCGAAAGGTGTGTTAAATCGGCACACTGCTATCGAATGTGGAAAATGAGTATATCTTAGAATTGATACTCGTCAAGGATTGTGCTGGCTTGGTTCTGTATCACTTTGGTCGGAGGTAATCGACTGCTTTGTCTATATTGCTGAATATCCAGTAAAAATTCATCAGCGCTCTCAGGTTTGAGCCATTGCAGCGGTCGATTCTCGTCTCAAAACAGGCGCCAAGGTATGAAAAATCTCCCGGAAAAGGATAATGTGATACAGAAAATGAATCACAATGACTTTTCGGGTCCCACGTTCAGCCTGTCGTTTGGCGGAGCGCTGCCAGGCCCGTCCGCGAAGGAGACCGTTATGCCCAGCTACAGTATAGAAGGCGTTGTTCCTGTTGTTCATCCGTCCGCCTATGTGCATCCAACCGCCGTTCTCATTGGGGATGTCTGGATCGGACCGGATTGCTACGTGGGGCCTGCGGCTTCGCTGCGTGCAGATTTCGGGCGGATCATTCTGAAACAGGGGTCGAATGTTCAGGACACGTGTGTCATGCATGCCTTTCCCGGGATGGATACGGTTGTCGAGAAAAACGGACACGTCGGCCATGGCGCAATCCTGCACGGCTGCGTTGTCGGAGAAGATGCCATGGTGGGCATGAATGCGGTGGTGATGGATGAGGCGCACATTGCACCCCGCTCCATTGTTGGTGCCTGCGCGTTTGTTAAGGCAAAGTTTACCTGTGAGCCGGGATCGCTGATTGTTGGCTCGCCGGCCAAGGTTATGCGCATGCTGAGCGACAAGGAAATCGCCTGGAAGAGAAAGGGTACAGAAGAGTACCAGCGACTCACGCTTCGTTCTCTGGCAAGCCTCGAGGAGGTCCAGCCACTGTCAGAAGCCGAGACGGATCGGCCCCGGGTGGACGCCAGCGGTTACAAGCCCAAGTACGAGCAGTCCGAATAGATGGTTTGGCGCCGGCTAAGGGGAGGTTGCTCTCAGAGCCCGGCGTCCTTGACGTTCTCCATAACCACAAACGTGCTGGTTTGCAGCACGTGGGGCAGAGCCGAGATTTCCTCCCCAAGAACCTGCCGGTATTCCTGCATGTTGCGGGTTCGGACTTTTAACAGGTAGTCGAAGTTGCCGGCAATCATGTGGCACTGCTCCACCGCCGAGACGCTCTGAACCGCTTTGTTAAAGGCGGTCAGGGCGCCGCTGCTGGTGTCGTTCAGGGTGACCTGGGCGAAAGCAATGTGGCTGAGACCAAGTTTGGTCTGGTTAACCAGGGCCGTATAACCGGTGATATAACCGTGCTCCTCAAGCCGGCGCATCCGCACTTGGCACGGAGTTTTGGAAAGGCCCACCCGGGACGCAAGCTCGGTTACCGTGATTCGGGAGTTCTTCTGTAGCTCGCGAATAATGGATTGGTCTATTCGATCCAAATCGGCCATGTTGTCGATTCCAGGCTGGATTAACGGCTAAATCACCTTGCAAATATAATCGAAACTCCTCTAATTCGAAACTATATGGTCTAAGTGACTTTCGGGGCTTGCGTATACTGTTATTAGCATCAGCCCAGTTTGAACGTTTACCAAGTCCGGAGAGTTTCGATGACCGATTCCCGCGTATTACAAAAACAAACCTTGCTGGAACAGCTTGCCGATGTCCTCCAGGATCAGGCGCCAGACAACGACGACTCCCTCGAACTCCGGGAAATCGTGGCCCGGATGGTGGAGGAATCCCGATCCTGGGACGATGACCTGCATGGCGAGCTGGTCCGGAGTTTCGGCGACTCCATTGGCGGGCGCTATGCCCAGGTGTTCAGCGGCGGGTTCCCCTCGGCCTATCGGGCAAGATTTTCGGTATCCGAAGCCCTCGCCGATATAGAGCAGATCCAGTCCATCGCGGTGAGCACCGATGTGCCCATGCGCTTCTACCAGCCGCGGGATCCTGCCGAAACCGGATTCCACTTTAAACTCTATAGTCAGGGCCAGCCCGTTGTTCTCTCGGATGTGATCCCTATTCTGGAGAATCTGGGCATGCGGGTGCTCGGTGAGCATCCCTATCGGGTCCGGCGCCGCGACGGCGAAAACTTTGGCGTCAGTGATTTTACCGTGGAGCTCCACGACCGCTGCCGGGATGCCGACCTGGATACGGTCCGCCCGCTGATCCAGTCTGCGTTTCGCGAAATCTGGAACGGCTTCGCTGAAAATGACGACTTCAACCAGTTGATCATGCTGTGCGGTCTGGACTGGCGTGAAGTGGCGCTGATCAGGGCCTATGCCCGTTATATCAAGCAGATTCGATTCGGTTTCAGTCAGCCCTTCATCGCAGAAACACTGGCTCGTCATCCGGATATTACCTCGCGGCTCGTTGCATTCTTCTTCAGCCGTTTCGAGCCCAACATAAAAGGGCGTAAGGGGAAGGCGGAGCGGCTTGACGCCGAGCTCCGGGACGCCCTCGAGGCTGTGGCAAGCCTGGACGACGACCGCATTCTCCGGCGCTTCTTTGTGCTCATCCGGGCAACTCTCAGAACCAACTATTTTCAGGCCCGGGAGGATGGCGGGTTTCCGTCTTACCTGTCACTGAAACTGGATCCGTCGTCCATTCCCGACATTCCGCGTCCGAGGCCGAAGTTCGAGATTTTCGTCTACTCGCCCCGGATTGAAGGCGTGCACCTTCGCGCCGGGCCGGTGGCCAGGGGCGGGCTTCGTTGGTCTGACCGGATTGAGGATTACCGCACGGAGATCCTTGGGCTGGTGAAAGCCCAGCAGGTCAAGAACTCGGTGATCGTGCCCGCAGGCGCCAAGGGCGGTTTCGTGGTGAAGCAACCGCCACGGGACGGTTCAAGGGAGGCTATGCGGGAGGAAGGTGTTGCCTGCTATCAGACCTTTATACGGGGGCTTCTGGATATCACGGATAACCTGGATGACGGCCAGGTGGTGCCTCCGAAAAACGTGGTTCGATATGACGGCGATGATACCTACCTGGTGGTTGCCGCCGACAAGGGCACAGCCACGTTTTCCGATATCGCCAACGCACTGGCGGCAGAGTACAACTTCTGGCTGGGCGATGCCTTTGCCTCCGGGGGCAGTGAGGGCTACGACCACAAGAAAATGGGTATCACCGCCCGGGGCGCCTGGGAGTCGGTGAAACGGCACTTCCTGGAAAAAGGCACCGATACCCAGAGCGATGAGTTCACCGTGGTCGGTATTGGCGATATGGGTGGCGATGTATTCGGCAACGGCATGCTCCTATCCGACCGAATTCGACTTATCGGTGCATTCAATCACCAGCATATTTTTGTCGACCCGGATCCGGATGCTGCGGCCTCGTTTCGCGAGCGAGAGCGGCTTTTCAAACTGTCCGGCTCATCCTGGGCCGATTACGATACCCAGCTGATCAGCGACGGGGGCGGTGTTTTCTCCCGGTCCATGAAGTCTATTCCTGTGTCGTCGCAGATGCGCAAGGTGTTGGGCATCAAGGCACGCAGCCTGTCGCCTGCGGATCTGATCAGCGCTTTGTTGAAAGCGCCGGTAGACATGCTCTGGAACGGTGGTATCGGGACCTATGTGAAGGCGCCTTCAGAGTCCCATGAGGATGTGGGCGACAAAACCAACGATGCGCTTCGAATCGACAGTAACGAACTGCAATGCAAGGCATTGGGAGAAGGCGGGAACCTGGGTGTTACCCAGAAGGCCCGCATCGACTTCGCCCGTCGTGGCGGCTCCGTGAACAGTGATTTTATCGATAACGCCGGTGGCGTCGACTGCTCGGACCATGAGGTGAACATCAAGATTCTGCTGAATGACCTGGTGCACCGACAGCTGATGTCGCTTCCGGAGCGAAACCGGATGCTCAGGGCCATGACGTCTGAGGTGGCCGAACTGGTGCTGCGCAACAATTACCGACAGGCGATGGCGCTGAGTCTTGCCCAGAACCCCGCAGTTGCCACCGCAGACCAGTACGAACGGCTGATGCGCAGGCTGGAGACAGAAGGCAAACTGGACCGCAGTCTCGAATTTCTTCCGTCGGATGAAGAATTGCAGGCTCGCCGTGAGCACGGCGGCGGCCTGACACGCCCTGAACTGGCGGTACTGGTTTCCTACGCAAAAATTGAACTCAAGCAGGCCCTGGTCGCATCACCGATCGTCCATGACCCGCGATTCAATTCTGCGCTGCACTCGGCTTTCCCGGCCTCTCTGCTGGCCGCCTTCCCGGAAGCGGTGGGGGCCCATCCCCTGCGTGCAGAAATCTCGGCCACCCAGATTGCCAACGACATGGTAAATCGCATGGGGATCACCTGGTTTGACCGGATACGCAGCGCTACCGGGGCTGATGCTGGACGGATTGCCTCGGCCTACCTGATCTCCCTGCGAATACATGACGTAGACGCCCATTGGGAGAGTATGGAATCACTGGATGGAAAAATTGACGCCGGCGTTCAGGCAGACCTGTTCGCCGATGCCATCCGGTTGGTGACCCGAAGCACCAGCTGGCTCTTGCAGAACCGCCGGCAGGCGCTGGACCCGGTTTCCTGTATCGACCATTACCGGGCTCCCATGGCGGATGTGCTGGCTTCAAAAAGCCGACTTGAATCGGTGATTCCTGCAAGTCGCTGGTATGAACGCTATGCTGAATACTGTGAGCGGATGGTTCCGGAAGATCTTTCCGCCTGGTGCGCTTCCGCGGAAAGCCGTTACTGGCTGATGGACATGGTCGAGATCGCCCGTCAGCTGGACGAAAAGCTGGATTCGGTGGCCTGGGTGTATTTCACGCTCGGTGAAAGCCTGAACCTGACCTGGTTGGACCGGCAAATGCGGGCCTTCCGGGCAAATGGCCACTGGCAGGTGTTGGCGACCATTCATTTCAGGGACGAGCTGGATCATCAGTTACGGAATCTCACGCTCAGCGTGTTTTCCGAGCCCGTTGATGGCGACGGAACGCCTGAGCAGCGGATTGAGGCGTGGCGGGGGAACAAGCGGATGTTACTCGCCCGCTGGGAGCGGATGCTGAACGACATGCAGGCCGCCAATGATGTGGATTGTGCCGTTTTCTCGGTGGCTCATGGAGTGCTCAGAGAGCTGGCATTGAAAGCCGCATAGCAGGACTACGACAGGCAAAGTGACCGAAAATCACGTTTTTTGGAGAAAAATATTAATTTTTTGTGATGTATTAAAGACGTAATGGCGCGCTTGCCTTGAATTTATAGCGAAATAGTCTTTGTCGATCTCGGTAAAATGCCGGAGAGACAAACAACTAAGAGGGTACAACTATGAGACCGCAGCAATCACAGACGCCCGAGCTTGTCGATAGCCGGCAGGCGATTCGTGATTATTATCTCGCTGACGAGCACAAGGTTATCCACGAGATGATTGCTGGTGCCCAGTTGTCCCAGGCCGAGCGCGACGCCATTTCGGCTCGTGCGGCTGAACTGGTACGCAGCGTTCGCAAGAATGCCAAGTCCACCATCATGGAAAAATTCCTGGCGGAGTATGGCCTGACGACCAAGGAAGGCGTTGCCCTGATGTGTCTGGCCGAGGCGCTGTTGCGCGTGCCTGACAACACCACCATCCACGAGCTGATCGAAGACAAGATCACCTCCGGTGCCTGGGGCACCCACGTGGGCAAGGCGTCCTCTGGGCTGATCAACACCGCCACCGTTGCCCTGCTGATGACCAGCAACCTGCTCAAGGATTCCGAGCGCAACACCGTGGGTGAAACCCTGCGCAAGCTGCTCAAGCGCTTCGGCGAGCCGGTTATCCGTACTGTGGCCGGTCAGGCGATGAAAGAGATGGGGCGACAGTTCGTTCTGGGTCGCGATATCGATGAAGCCCAGGATGAGGCCAAGGAATACATGGCCAAGGGTTACACCTATTCCTACGACATGCTGGGCGAAGCTGCCCGCACCGATGATGACGCCAAGCGTTATTACGACTCCTACTCCAACGCCATCGACAGCATTGCCAAGGCGAGCAAGGGCGATGTCCGCAAGAACCCCGGCATCTCGGTCAAGCTCTCCGCCCTGCTGGCCCGTTACGAGTACGGCAACAAAGAGCGGGTCATGAACGAGTTGCTGCCCCGGGCCCGCGAACTGGTCAAAAAGGCCGCGGCTGCGAATATGGGCTTCAATATCGATGCCGAGGAGCAGGATCGTCTGGATCTGTCTCTGGATGTGATTGAGGAGCTGGTGGCGGATCCCGAGCTTGCAGGCTGGGATGGCTTTGGCGTGGTTGTTCAGGCGTATGGCAAGCGCTCCTCTTTCGTACTCGACTGGCTCTACGGGCTGGCGGAGAAGTACGACCGCAAGTTCATGGTGCGTCTGGTGAAAGGCGCCTATTGGGATGCTGAAATCAAGCGTGCCCAGGTTATGGGTCTGAACGGGTTCCCCGTGTTTACCCGCAAGGCCTGCAGTGACGTCTCTTTCCTGTCCTGCGCCACCAAGCTGTTGAACATGACGAACCGGATTTACCCACAGTTCGCCACCCACAACGCGCATTCGGTATCTGCCATTCTCGAAATGGCCAAGACCAAGGGTGTGGACAACTACGAATTCCAGCGCCTCCACGGCATGGGCGAATCCCTGCACAATGAGGTTCTGAAGGTCAGTGGTGTGCCCTGTCGCATTTATGCGCCGGTTGGCCCGCACAAGGATCTTCTGGCGTACCTGGTGCGTCGTTTGTTGGAGAACGGTGCCAACAGCTCCTTCGTGAACCAGATTGTGGACAAGCGCATCACACCGGAAGAGATTGCCAAGGATCCGATTGTCAGCGTTGAGGAGATGGGCAATAACATTTCCAGCAAGGCGATCGTGCACCCGTTCAAGCTGTTTGGCGATCAGCGTCGCAACTCCAAAGGCTGGGATATTACCGATCCGGTCACGGTTAACGAGATCGAGAAAGGTCGCGGAGCCTACAAAGACTATCGCTGGAAAGGTGGTCCGCTGATTGCGGGTGAGGTGGCCGGTACCGAAATCCAGGTGGTACGTAACCCGGCCGATCCGGATGATCTGGTTGGCCACGTCACCCAGGCCTCCGATGCTGATGTAGACACCGCGATTACCTCAGCGGCGGCCGCGTTCGAGAGCTGGTCCGCCAAATCGGCTGAAGAGCGTGCTGCCTGCGTTCGCAAGGTGGGCGACCTGTACGAGGAGAACTACGCCGAGTTGTTCGCGCTCACTACCCGTGAAGCGGGCAAATCCCTGCTGGATGCGGTTGCTGAGATCCGTGAAGCGGTCGATTTCTCACAGTACTACGCCAACGAGGCCATCCGCTATAAAGACAGCGGCGATGCCCGCGGCGTGATGTGTTGTATTTCGCCCTGGAACTTCCCGCTGGCGATCTTCACCGGGCAGATTCTGGCCAACCTCGCGGCAGGTAACACCGTGGTGGCGAAGCCGGCTGAGCAGACATCCCTGCTGGCTATTCGCGCCGTGGAACTGATGCATCAGGCGGGTATCCCGAAGGATGCCATCCAGTTGGTCCCGGGTACCGGCGCAACCGTGGGTGCAGCCCTGACCTCCGATTCGCGGGTGAGCGGCGTGTGCTTTACCGGTTCTACCGCTACTGCCCAGCGCATTAACAAGGTCATGACCGAGAACATGGCGCCGGACGCGCCGCTGGTGGCAGAGACCGGCGGCCTGAACGCGATGATCGTGGACTCCACGGCATTGCCGGAGCAGGTTGTCCGTGACGTGCTGGCGTCTTCGTTCCAGAGTGCCGGTCAGCGGTGTTCCGCCCTGCGTATGCTCTATGTGCAGAGAGACATTGCCGATGGCCTTCTGGAAATGCTCTACGGTGCAATGGAAGAGCTCGGCATCGGCGATCCCTGGCTGCTGTCCACGGATGTGGGCCCGGTGATCGACGAGAACGCCCGCAAGAAGATCGTGGACCACTGCGAGAAGTTCGAGCGCAACGGCAAGTTGCTGAAGAAAATGACAGTCCCCGAGAAAGGCCTGTTCGTTTCGCCGGCAGTTCTCAGCGTCAGTGGTATTGAGGAGCTGGAAGAAGAAATCTTCGGGCCAGTCCTGCACGTGGCCACGTTCGAGGCGAAGAACATCGACAAGGTGGTGGACGACATCAACGCCAAGGGCTACGGCCTGACGTTTGGCATCCACAGCCGTGTTGATCGCCGCGTCGAGCGTATTACCAGCCGGATCAAGGTGGGTAACACCTATGTGAACCGCAACCAGATCGGTGCCATCGTGGGCTCCCAGCCATTCGGTGGTGAAGGCCTGTCTGGCACCGGTCCAAAGGCCGGTGGTCCGCAGTACGTCCGTCGTTTCCTGAAAGGTGAAACGGTCGAGCGCGAGGCGGATTCGAACGCCAGGAAGGTGGATGCCAAGCAGTTGCAGAAGCTCATCGGGCAGCTGGACAAACTGAAGACGTCCAGGCCTGAAGCTCGTATGGACGCAATCCGGCCCATCTTTGGCAATGTTCCGGAGCCACTGGACGCTCACGTGGAAGCGCTACCCGGGCCAACGGGTGAGACCAACCGCCTGTCCAACCATGCCCGTGGCGTGGTGCTGTGTCTGGGACCGGACAAGGAAACCGCTCTGGAGCAGGCGGGTACCGCGTTGTCACAGGGCAACAAGGTGGTGGCGATTGCACCGGGCACCCAGGATGTGGTCGATCAAGCGAATAAGGCCGGGCTGCCGATTGTTGGCGCCGAGGGTCTGTTGGAGCCGGAAGCACTGGCAACCATCGATGGCTTCGAGGCGGTAGTCAGCTGTGGCGATCAGCCCCTGCTGAAAGCCTATCGCGAGGCACTGGCCAAGCGTGATGGTGCCTTGCTACCGCTGATCACTGAGCACACGCTGGATCAGCGATTTGTGATCGAACGCCACCTATGTGTCGACACAACGGCCGCGGGCGGTAACGCCAGTTTGATTGCCGCCTCGGAATAAGCGGCGACAATCGGTGCAAAACGCGCCCGGCGTCAGGTCTACCTGACGCCGGGCGCGCCTGTTTTCAGTCTCTGGTTAAACAGCATTCGGCGGCCTTCGGCCTCGGCAACGTCCGAGAGGAAGAAGCTCACCGATGATCCCGGCCCACGCTGGGCCAGAAGGCCTGCATCCAGCGCGCTCAGGCAGCCGATTTTCGGGTAGCCGCCGATGGTTTGCCGGTCTTTCATCAGAACGATTGGCTGGCCATCTTTGGGCACCTGAATAGCTCCGTAGGCAATCCCTTCCGAAATAATCCCGTCCAGATCCGAATGAATCGCATCGCCCTTCAGGCGATAGCCCATGCGATCAATATTCTGGCTGATTTCGTAATCGCACGAGAAAAACTTCTCCCGCTGAACTATAGAGAAGCTCCGATACTGATAGCCGGGAATAACCCCCAGGCGCAGGTGTTGTTGATAATCGGGGACTTCCGGCTCGGGAAGAAAAGCTTCAACAAACGATGCGTTTTTCTCAAACTCCAGCGTATCGCCCTTGGCCAGTTTCGCGCCTTTGCCATCCAGGCCGCCCAGGCCCTCGCGTGCCACGGTGGCGCAACTGCCAAGCTTCATGGCTGGCTTGAATCCGCCGCTGACCGCCAGGTAGGCCCGCAAGCCGCTCACAGGCGTGGTGAAGTCCAGTCTGTCGCCCTTATTGATGTGATGGGTGCGCCAGGGCGCAATGGCCTGATCGTTGATACGGGCGCCCAGATCGCCGCCGGTAATGGCAATGCAGGCCTCATGGTTCGCCTTCAGGCTGAACCTGCCAAAGGTGATTTCGATCTGTGGGGCATCGAGATCATTGCCCAGCAGGCGGTTCGCCCAGAAAAATGCAAACTCGTCCATGGGGCCGCCGGTGGTCACGCCCATATGCTGGTAGCCGTGGCGGCCGGCATCCTGAACAAGGGCCAGCATTCCGGGTTCGAGGACTTCAAAGCTCATCGAGGTTGCCTCCCAGCTCCAGGAATTCGTCCCGGCTTATGGCGCGAAAGCGCACCTGATCGCCGACCTGTACCAGGGCCAGAGAGTCGCTGTCCCAATCCACCATTTTCTGCGGCGTGCGGCCAATGATTTGCCAGCCACCCGGTGTGCAGCTCGGGTAGATTGCGGTTTGGGTGCCTGCGATACCGACGCTGCCGGTAGGGACTTTCAGTCGGGGCGTGGATTTCCGCGGAATGGCAATCCGTTCGTCGGTACTTCCCAGGTAGGCAAACCCCGGAGCGAAGCCGATGGCGTAGACCTGATAAAGCTGTTCACTGTGAATGCGAACGACCTCGTCCCGGGACAGGCCGGCATGCTCGCAGACATCCTCCAGGTCCAGACCCACTTCGCGATCATAGTAGACGGGCAGCTCGACGATGCGGGCAGAGTCGCCCTCGGTGGAACCATCATCCTCGGAGTCGATCGCTGCGCGTACTCTGCGAACGATGGCAAACCGGTCAGCCTGTTCCAGATCCCAGGTCACCAGAATTGAGGTGTATGAGGGAACCAGGTCAACAATGAGGTCGGACATGTCGCGCCGCAGCCGGTCTGTGGCCCGCTTGACCAGGCCTGCGGATTCCGCACCGATCTGGTCGCCAAAATACACCATGCAGGTGTTTTCGTTGACCGACTCGATCCTCATAGCGCTTCCACGACCTGTCGCATATGCCGTGCAGCGTCGACGGCATGGTAGCTGTCGCCGTGAATACAGATGGTATCGGCCTTGATCGGAATATGTTTGCCCGAGATCGAGGTGACCGTTCCTTCGCGGATAATCTGGGTGACCTGCGCCTCAATGGCTTCGGTTGTCTCGTGGACGGCACCACGAACCGACCGTTTTACCAGTCTGCCCTCGTCGCTGTAGGCGCGATCAGAGAACGCCTCGAACCAGACCTCGATGCCATATTCGTCCGCGCGATCCTTGACCTGTTGCCAGTCCGGCGTTGCCATGACCACCAGGGGGCACTTTGGTGCGTAGGAGCGAACAGCGGACATAACCACGGACAAGGTGGTGTTATCGACCATCATCCGGTTATACAGGGCGCCGTGGGGCTTCACGTAGGAGATGGAAGTGCCATGTACCTGGCAGATGCCGTTGAGCGCCGCCATCTGGTAAACCAGGATAGCCTTGAGCTCGTCCGGGCGGCAGTCCATGTCCCGACGGCCAAACCCCAGCAGGTCCGGGTAGCCCGGGTGGGCGCCAATGGTCACGTTCTGGGCCAGAGCCAGCTTGACCGTGTGATCCATGGTCAGCGGGTCGGATGCGTGAAACCCGCAGGCAATACTGGCCATATCAATGTAGGGCATGACTTCGGCATCCATGCCCTTGGTCCAGGTGCCGAAGCTCTCGCCCATGTCGCAGTTGAGTTTCATTGTGTACCTCCGAAAAACGTTGTGTCCTGCATTATCCCTGGCTCATGGTCTGGGGCAGGTAGGTGACAATCTCAGGGAACCAGCCGATCAGGAAAAGTGCTGCCATGATCAGCAGGAAGAACGGCAGGGCTGCCCGGGCCACGTACAGTATGTCTTTACCTGTCAGAGCCTGGATGACAAACAGGTTGAAGCCCACCGGGGGCGTAATCTGTGCCATCTCTACCACCAGCACAATAAAGATCCCGAACCAGAGCAAGTCGATGCCGGCCTGCTGAACCATCGGCATGACAACCGCCACGGTCAGAACCACAACCGAAATCCCGTCCAGGAAACAGCCGAGGAGGACGAACAGCACTGTCAGGCCAACCAGAAGTTCGAACGGTGACAGGGACATGCTGCCGATCCAGGCGGCCAGTTCCCGCGGAATACCCAGGAAGCCCATGGCCAGGGTCAGAAAGTGGGCACCGACGAGAATCAGGCCGATCATGCAGGAGCTTTTCACAGCGCCCAACAGGCTGTCCTTGAAACTCTGGATGCTGAGTGAACCGGTTGCGGCCGCGATGATCAGCGCGCCGAACACGCCCAGTGCAGCGGCTTCGGTTGGCGTGGCAAAACCGGTGTAGATAGAACCGAGTACGAAAATGATCAGGCCAACGATCGGAAGCAGCATCTTCAGGGCCTTGATCTTGACCGAGAACGCCAGGTTTTCCTTTTTGGTGGTTGGGAGTTGATCTTTGTTGAGCTTGGCCCAGATCATGGTGTAACCCATGAACATGGCAACCAGCATCAGTCCGGGCAGAGCACCGGCAATAAACAGGCGGCCAATGGAAACTTCCGCGGCCACGCCATAAACAATCAGAATAATGGAGGGCGGAATCAACAGCCCCAGCGTGCCGGAGCCAGCCAGAGTACCTACCGCCATCTTGTCGCTGTAACCCTGGGCTTTCAGTTCTGGCAGAGTCATGCGGCCAATTGTTGCGGCAGTGGCTGCGGAAGAGCCGGAAACCGCCGCAAAAATGCCACAACTCAGAATGTTTACATGGAGAAGCTTGCCCGGCAGCCCGCCCATCCAGGGGGCCAGCCCTTTGAACAAATCCTCGGACAGTCGTGTACGGAACAGAACCTCCCCCATCCAGATGAACATGGGCAGGGCCGTCAGAGACCAACTGGTACTGGCGCCCCAACTGGACGTGGCGAACAGCAGGCCGATCTGATCGTTTCCGGAGAGCAGCAGGCCCAGAATGCCGACCCCAACCAGGGTCAGGGAGACCCACACGCCTACGGCGAGCATCAGGATCATCGCAACTGCCAGGACAATCGAGAGAAATGCGATATCCATTACACTTCCTCCAGATTGATCTCGTCTTCATGCTGCTGGTAGGAAGGAGTGCGCTTGCGAATCACGGCAACCAGGTCGTCCAGGATGGCAATGTTGAGTGCCGTCATTCCCAGTGCAACCGGAACCTGCGGTATCCAGATGGGGATCGGGATATAGCCGTGGGACACCTCCTCGAAGATGTAGGATTCCCACACCATGTGCCAGCCATAGAACGTCATGTAGCAGGCGAGCCCGAACCCGAAAATGAGGACGACAAGCTCCTGCCAGAACCTTGGCCGTGCCGACCACTTCTGGATAACCAGGGTCACCCGGATATGGCCGCCGTTATGAAAGGTGTAGGCAAGACCGAAGAAGGTGGAGGCGGCAAGAGCCCAGCCGGACACGTCTTCCGCTGAGGGAATGATAAAGCCGAACAGGCGGCCCACGATCTGCGCCAGGATGACGACCATGATCAGGGCGATGCAGAAACCAGCAGCGTAACCGGATGCCAGATAAAATTTCTCTCGAAGAGAGTTCATAACGGATGCCTCCCGGAACAGCCTCCTGAACACTCAGGAGGCTTCCGTTGAGTGAACTTTTAGCGGTAGTTGGACAGGATAGCGCCGACTTCCTCCGGTGCTTCCTGTTCCCACTCTTTCACCATGATGTCGCCGATCTTCTGGAGCTCGGCCATCAGTTCCTCAGACGGCTCGGAAACCGTGATGCCATTTTCCGCCAGGGTGGCAGTGTCCTCTGCCGCGGTCTTGCGAACGCCTTCCCAGCCTTTGGCCTCGGCAGCGGCGGCCGCATCCAGGATAACCTGCTGCTGCTCATCGCTCAGGCGACGGAAGGCGCGCTTGTTGACGACTACGACGTTCTTGGGAATCCAGGCCTTGATGTCGGTGTAGTGGGAAAGGTAATCCCAGGCCTGCCCGTTCGCGCCCGTGGACGGCGAGGTGATCATGGCGTCGATGATGCCCGTGCTGAACGCCTGGGGAATCTCAGGTACCTGAACCGTTGTCGGGGTGGTGTTCATCAGGTCAGCCAGACGCGACGTAGAAGGGCTGTAAGCCCGCATCTTCAGACCTTCCAGATCTTCCAGCGTGTTAACCGGGGCTTTGGTATACAGGCTCTGTGCCGGCCAGGGCACGGTATACAGCAGGGTCATGCCTTCCTTGTCCAGCTGCTTCTCGATCTGGGGCTTGGCGGCTTCCCAGAGTCTTTTGGCATCTTCGAAGCTGGTTGCCAGGAACGGAATATTGTCGTGTTTGAACACCGGATGGGTGTTGCCCATGATGCCGATGAAGATTTCACCCAGCTGCACCTGGCCGGTTCTTACGGCCCGGGGAATTTCCGGGTGTTTTACCAGGGATGCACCGGAGTGAACGGTGATGGTGATGTCACCATCGGTGCCGTTCTTGATGTCCTCGGCAAAACCGTAGGCGATCTGGGTAGGCAGGTTGGCGTCGCCGTAGGGCGTTGGCATGTGCCATTGATCGGCCTGAACGGCTGAGGTAAGCAGCGCCCCGGTAACCAGGGTGGCTGTGGCGAGTTTTTTGAACATAGTGAATCTCCCGTTTTTCTGTTTTTTATCGTTTAAAGGGAACTGGGGCTTCAGAGTACCGCCAGTTCTTCATTCAGCCGCTCGGTAAGCAGCATTTTTCCCGGTACGTGGGTTATTGCGAAAGGCAGGCGCGCGTTCTCGAGGGCCAGTTGCGGGGTAACCCCGCAGGCCCAGAACAGCGGAAGCTCGCCCGGCCTGATCGTTACCGGATCTCCAAAATCAGGCTGGTTAACGTCCTGGATGCCAATGAGCGCCGGATCGCCGATGTGAACCGGTGCACCGTGGGCCTTTGGCAGGCGGGTCGTGATCTGTATCGCGCGGATGGCATCCGCACCGTTGAACGGGCGCATGGAAACCACCATGTTGCCGCTGAACCGGCCCGCGGGCCGGGTAGCGATGTTCGAGCGGAACATGGAAACGTTCCGCCCTTCGTCCACGTTCCGGACTGAGAGGCCGGCCCTGATCAGGGCATCTTCAAACGAGAACGAGCAACCCAGGACAAAGGTCACCAGGTCGTCCTGCCAGAGGCTTTTGAGATCCGTGACTTTCTCCGCCCGCTCGCCATTCCGGAATACCTGGTATTCAGGTACATCGGTCCGGATATCCAGATCGTGTCCAAGGTCGGGAAGGGCCGGATCTCCGGGTTGAGACATGCCGATCAGGGGGCAGGCAACCGGGTTATTCTGACAGTATAGGAGAAAATCGCCGGCCCATTCGGACGGCAGGATGACCACGTTCCCCTGAAGCAGGCTGTTGGCCTGGCCACTTGTAGGCGCTGTGTGGTCGCCCGAACGAATGCGAGCGCGTAATTCTGAGGCCTGATCAAGCAGGTTGTTCTTGAAATCGGAATACGCACCGGTGTGCATGACGGTAACCCCTGATTGAAATTGTCTTTTACAACTAAATTTCAGGGTATACCGGCTGGTGAAAAAGTCTAATTATCGTTTTTTAGGTCTTGCGATAACTTTTCGTGATGTGTGGTCCGGTCGTATTCGTCGGAGACCATCACTCCAAGGTTCGCTGCCAACTCTGCAATCGGGTTGAAGGGTGCCCCGGAATAGGAGGCTGTGAAGGCGAGTTCTGAGGGCGTCCATGAGGTATTGAGCTGGACCAGGCGGCCGCTTTGCAGTTCGTGCTTGATCACGCTTAGTGGAAGCGTTGAAATACCAATGCCATCAAGGGTCAGCTGCCGGCAGGCTGCCAGTGAACTTGACGAATAGAAGCGCGCTGGAAGGTCGTCCAACTCACTGAATTTCTGGCTGATTTCAGCAAAGGGTTTGGTATTTCGGGCATAGGTAATGACGGGCCACTCGGCGAGCTCTTTTAGTTCCAGAAGCTTGTCTGGAAGATTCAGCTCCGGGCTGGCTACCCAGATCAGCGGGAAACTGCAGAGCGACCGATTCTCAATTTTCGGCTCAGATACGGGGCCCATCAGGAAGGCCAGATCCAGGCTGCGATCCAGCAAGCCGGATCGGAGGTTGCCGGAGACATCCACCGTGATTTCCACATCCAGATTGGGGGCCGTTTCGTGCAGTTCCCGGAAAAAACGCGGCAGCCAGGAGTGCACAATGGTTTCGGAAACCCCGAGCCGGAGAATGCCGGAGAGCGAGGCTCCCCGGTCTGCGCGCTTGCGCAGTTGCTGGGCCATGAAGACAATTTTCTCGGCATAGGGCAGTAGCTCCTGCCCCTTGCTCGTAAGTTTGCTGTGCCCGGACTCGCGCTCGAACAGCCTGACGCCAAGCTCGTCTTCAAGAGCTGCGATACGGTTGGAAATGGCCGGCTGGGTGGTGTGCTGGTGCTCGGCAGCCTTGCGAAAGCTACCCAGCGTGGCAACCCAGATAAAGGTCTCCAGACGCTTGAAGTTCATTGATTCCCGGACCTCAGAGGGGCCTACAGCGCAGCATAGCGCTCGTGAAGGATGCCAACCCGTTCAACATAGGCCTTTGTTTCGGCGTAGGGCGGTACGCCCTGGTAGCGGCTCACGGCACCGGGCCCTGCGTTGTAGGCGGCGGTGGCTAGCCGGATGTCCCCATTGAACCGGTTGAGCATCTTGGCCAGATAATGCACCCCGCCACGGATGTTCTCGGCCGCCGCCAACGCATTGCGCACACCGAGTTCTTCGGCAGTACCTGGCATAAGTTGCATCAGCCCTTGTGCGCCCACGGGGGACAGGGCCTTTTCGTTGAAGGCAGATTCGGCGTGGATCACAGCGCGAACAAGCGCGGGATCAACCCCGAATTCCTGTGCCGCCGTCTGGATCTCGGAATCGAATGGCTTTGTGAATAGTGGCGTCTTGCGCCAGTCGACGCTGGATTCCGGGTCACAGGCGTAACAGTGGAAGCGGATAACGTCGAACTCGGCACCGGCAGGCTGGACGCTGCTATACGCCACCACGCCGTTGTTATCGGTGTAGCGGTAGACGGTATCGTTGCCGGAGGAGGCCCTGGGCTGGCTGGCGTTTTTCACGTTGGTGAATTCCACGGTGCCATCCGGATGCACAATACGCTTGATGCCGTCTGCCATGGCGGGTGCCGACAGAACGAGCAAAAGCGCTGCGATGGATGGGATCAGAAATGCTCTGCCGTTGGTCATTACTCACTCGCGAAAGAAGCCGCTAATGGCCGGTTTCAATTATTCTCCAAAACCGCCTTTGGCTGAATTATACGGGCTTGCCCGGCGGAATAAAGCGCGCGCTCTGTCGGAAAAATGTTACGTTCTGCGTATTGCTGGCCAGTTCTCACTCTTCGAAGAGGCAGTTCAAAAGCATCATGGCTAACCCGACCGACACAGGCAACCTCGTTCTCATCGGTATGCCCGGCAGCGGCAAGAGCACCGTGGGCGTGCTGCTGGCCAAACGGCTGGGCCTCGGGTTTATCGACACCGATCTGCTCATTCAGGAGGACGCTGGCCGTACCCTGCAGACTATTGTAGACGAGGATGGTTACGAAGCCCTGCGCCGCATTGAGGAGCAGGTACTGCTGAAGCTGGATGTCCGGCACAAGGTGGTCAGCACAGGGGGCAGCGCGGTCTACAGTGATCGAGCCATGGAACACCTCAAGACCAACGGTACCGTGGTGTTTCTTGATATCCCGCTCGACCTGGTCATCGAGCGAATCGGTGATCACAGCATGCGGGGCATTTCCCGGCGGCCGGATCAGTCGCTGCAAGCTTTGTTCGAAGAGCGGTTTGAATTGTATTCCCGTTATGCGGATCTGACGGTCAAGGGCGAAGGTCTGAATCAGGACCAGGTCTGCGAGGCGGTTGTCGATAGCCTCATTTCAAAGCAACAGTGAGTCCCAGTATTAGGTTTAGTTAAGGTGCATCCAGCCAGACCTCGCTGCTAAAGTCCGGGGACGTGTTGGGAGGACTGAATCATGAAGAACTGGGCTTACGCACTTACGATCGTTTTTGCTGGAATGTTTTCAGGGACTGCTCTGGCTGAATCATCACCAGAGGATTCTTCCGTGGAGTCGCTTAAACAGGAAACCCGGGAGTTGGGCGAGGCGCTTCAGGACTATGGTTCTGACCAGAAAGAGCAGGCTGAGGATTCGATCAACAAAACATTGTCCGCCCTGGACAAACGGATCCAGGAGCTTGAGCAACAACTCTCGAAAAACTGGGACGATATGAGCGATACCGCCCGAGAGCGGTCCCAGAAGAGCCTCGAGTCGTTGCGAGAACAGAGGGCTCGTGTCCAAAACTGGTATCAGGAACTGAAAGACAGCTCGGCATCCGCCTGGGAGAAGGCTCGAAAGGGATTTTCCGATGCCTATGAAGCGCTTTCAGAGCAATGGAACAACACCGAGGAGGAGTTGCAGGACTCGGAAAAACGCTCCGACAGCATCTGAGCTGGCCCCGCGCTGGTCAAGTCAACTCCGCCCGATCAAGACGTTTCTTCCGGTACTGGTTCGGGCGGCAGTCTCTTTCCCGCCAGATTCTCCATCAGCCGGCAGGTCACCAGGTCGCCCGTCACGTTGATGGCCGTCCGGCACATATCCAGGATTCGATCCACGCCCATGATCAGTGCGATGCCGCTGGGAGGGATGCCCACGGTTTGCAGCACCATGGCAAGGATCACGATGCCTACCCCGGGCGTGGCCGGTGAGCCGATGGACGCGCCCACAGCCATGGCGACCACGAGCGCCATACTGCCCATGCTGAGATCAATGCCGTAGACCTGTGCAAGAAAGATGGTAGCAACGGCCTGGTAGAGTGCCGTGCCGTTCATGTTGATGGTGGCGCCCAGGGGAATCACGAACTGGGAAACCGACGGCCGGACACCGAGCTTGTCTTCGGCGGTTCTTATGGAGAGCGGCATGACGGCCGCCGAGCTGGATGTGGAAAAGGCCAGCAACAGCACATCCCGGGTGTCTTTCAGGAACCGGACGGGGGATTGGCCGGCGAGCAGCTTCAGGATCAGCATGTAAACGCCCAGAAGTCCCAGCAAGCCCGCAATGACGGTTGCGACGTAAGATGCTATGCCCAGCATTGCCCGGAATCCCAGGGTGGTTGTGAGTTGGGCCATCAGGCCGAACACGGCAATGGGGGCAAGGCGCATTGCCCAGCGTACGACCGTCATGCAGATTTGCTGGAGGGAATCGAGCAGGTCCAGCATGGGCCTGGATTTTTCCGGGGCCATGCTCACCAGGGCAATGCCGACAATGATGGAGAAGATCACCACCTGGAGCATCTGGCCTTCAACCATGGCATCGAGCGGGTTGCCCGGTAGCAGCCCGATCAGGGTCTTGGGCAGCTCATCCACACCCGGCATGGAGGCAACAGGCACACTGTTTTCCCCGGCCTCAACGGGAGTGCCGAGCCCTGCCATCATTCTGCCGGGGTTGATCAGGTCGCCGATCCAGAGACCTATCGATGCTGCCATGGCCGTCGTGATTACGAAAAAGCCGGTTACCCTCAGGCCCAGCTTTCGCAACTGTTCAAGGTCTTCGCTGGCGGCGAGCCCGCGAACCACCGAGGCAATTACCAGGGGGATTACGATCATCTGGATGGTGGCCAGAAACAGTTGCCCCGGGAAAGCCAGCCAGTTACCGATCAACGTCCCGGTTTCCGGTTCCACGAGTCCCACCGACGGTCCCAGGAGCGTGCCTGTAATCAACCCGAGGAACATGCCAATGAGCACCTTCAGCCAGAGCTTTCCCTGCACCAGCCCCGAGAGGTAGCTGCTGAGATGACGCAGTGGCCGTGGGTAAAATCGCTCGTCTGGTTTGGCATTGCCTTGAATCTTCCCTGTTTCTGTTGGAGCTACCCTGAAAGCATAGCCCATGCTGGCTCTGCGTTTGTGAGGCAGATCAATCCGGCATCAGGTTGATTTCTTCGGCAGTCAGTGAGCGGTATTCGCCGGCCGCCAGGTCATCGTCCAACAGGATATTTCCCATCCGTTCCCGATGCAGGGCCGTTACGCGATTACCGACGGCATGGAACATGCGCTTCACCTGATGGTAACGGCCTTCGTAAATGGTCACTCTGGCTTCACAGGGGCTCAGAAGATCCAGGTCAGCAGGTGAGGTGGTGAGTTGCTCGAACTCAAACCAGATGCCCTCCGCGAATCGATGAGGGGTCTCTGGAGAAATCGGATAGGCGGTGCTGACCCGGTAGACTTTCGGGATCTTGATTCGGGGCTCGGTAAGCTGGCGTGACCAGCGGCCATCATTGGTGAGAATCAGCAGGCCCGTGCTGGCGCGGTCGAGTCGTCCGGCAATGTGCAGATCCTCGCGCAGTTCTGGCGAGATCAGCTCCATCACGGTCCGATGGGTGTCGTCGAGCGTTGCACTCAGAAAACCTGCAGGTTTGTGGAGCATGAGGTAATGGCAGGCTTCAGCCTCTTGAATGATATCGCCGTCCATCCGTACGCATGAAAACCGATCCACCTCGGCAGCAGCATCGCGGCAGGTGACGTCATTTACGGCCACCCGACCGGAAGCAATCAGAAAATTGGCCTGACGGCGACTGATGTCATTCCGGTTGCTGAGAATTCGTGAAAGCTTCATGGTGTGAATCGGCTATGCTGAATGTAAACCCCCGATAATAATACGAGGAAATGCCATGCCATTCTCTGTTGATCACCTTGCCGAACTCAATTTGCTGGGCCAATTTCCTTCCACCTCGACTCAGGAAGGGCTCAAGGTTCATGCCCATTCGGCGGCTCCGGAAACTGTGAAGGCCGCCGAAAACCTGCATGCCAAGGGGCTGATCAGCCAGAAAGATGGCGGCTACCTCACGCCGTTGGGGGCAGAGGCAGTGGATCTGACCCAGAAGCTCCAGTCGATTCTCAGTAGCTCATAAAGCGCGGATGACCTGTCCGGCCTTTGAGACCCGGTGCCCTCCCGCGTTAGGGTGAGGCCATGAGCAACTGGAAGAAGTCGCCCGTCCTCTGGATGGGCGGGAGCATTGCCGCCGTTGGGCTGATAGTCGGTCTGCTTTACGCCTTCGGTGTGCATCAACAGGTCGTTGAGCTTCTGCGCTGGTTTGATACCCAGGGGGCCTGGGCGGCTCTCCTCTTTGTCGGCATCATGGTGCTGGCCATGGTGCTGTTTCTGCCCGGGGTGTTGTTGACCACCGGAGCGGGTTTCGTGTTCGGCGTGTTGGAAGGCACAGCCTACGTGGTGGTGGGCACTACGTTGGGCTCGGCCATTGCCTTTCTGGTTGCCCGGCATTTTCTGGGTGAGCACGCCCGTGTGTACATTCGCAGCCGCGCGCGATTGTCTGTCGTCAGCAACGAAATGGCGCCTCACGGCTGGAAAATCGTACTCCTGACCCGTCTGATCCCTTTCTTCCCCGGCAAGCTGTCCAATTTTCTGTTCGGTCTCACCAACTTCTCGTTTGGCGGTTTCGTTGTCGGCACCTTTTTCGGTGTGATTCCCTTTTCCCTGCATAACGTGTATCTCGGCTCGCTTGCCGCCGACCTGTCAACTCTGGGTGTGCGGGAAACCGGCCGTTCACCCCTGGAGTGGGCCATTTACGGTGCCGGTTTCGTAGGCACGGTAATGGCCGTGGTGTTTCTCAATCGTCTCGCCCGGCGGGCACTCGCCCGTTACAAGGTCGAGACTGAGCCAACAGAACAGGAGGCAAACGAATGAGCTGGATGAAGTGGCTGCCCTGGCGTTACCTGGTAAAACGCGTGGCCCACCGCCATGGTTTCCTCGATCCGATCGCGCTGCTCGGGAAACTTCACAGTTTTGCCCAGCCTTCGGAAGTCGGCGAGCCCATCGAACTGCTCCGGGCCGGCGTGGTTTTCCATGCGCGGGGGCTGATCAACAGTCGGGTCATCCAGCACAACCTCGATTGGGTCTGGCCTTACTGGGTGGAGCGCCAGTTCGACCCCGAAGACATTGCCTTCATTCCCCGGGCATTCTCGATTACCCACATCAATCTCAGTAACCGTAACTGGACGGCCATCGGCCAGCCGGATGTGGATGAGTTGCCCGTGGTGGATCCCCGGGGGTTGCTGACACCGCTCCATGACGGCTGGTCACTGGATGCGTGGCTGCTGGCGGACGATGGCCGGTGCCTTCTGCCCTCTCGTTGCAAAACGGCCCGGCAACGCCAGGAACTTGAGGGTGGTCCCTGCGTGGTCACAGAGTCCGAACTGGACGGGCTGGCCCTGACCAGCCGTTCACGGGTAGTGGTCGAAAATGGCCGGCCGGTGTGCGAGATGGTTCTGAAGGCGCGGTCAGAGACATCCGGCTCACTGGTGCTTTCGCTGCGTCCGGCGAACCCTGAGGGGATCAGTTTTATAAACAAGGTCCGGCTGTCCGAGCAGAGAGATGCCTGGACCGTGGATGGCAAGCAGGCGGTGTTTTTCAGCCGGCCGGCGGAGCGGCACCATGTCTCCGACTACCGCCAGGGCGATGTCCGCATTCACCTTCAGGACACAGAGGACCAGAGTGAAGGCCAGTGCGATGTCGGTATGGTTACAGCCGCCGCCCTGTTTACGGTCAAGGCCGGGGAGGATTCAGAGCTTACGGTCAGGATGCCGCTGTCCGATGATTCTGCGCCCACCATCCGTTCTGATGCCTGGGGCAGAGCCCTGGAAGGCCATACCAGGCTGGAGTGCCCCGATGAAACCTGGCAGTTTCTGTACGACGCGGCTCTTCATTCCCTGGTGCTGCATTCGCCGGAGGATGTATACCCCGGGCCATACACTTACAAGCGCTTCTGGTTTCGAGATGCCGCGTTCATCATCCACGCACTGCTCTGCGCCGGACTTACCGACCGGGCCGAACGGGCGCTGTACCAGTTTCCGGCGCGGCAGCTGAAGAATGGCTATTTCCGTTCCCAGGAAGGGGAATGGGATGCCAACGGTGAAGTGCTCTGGATTCTCCGGCGATTCCATGAAATTACGGGCCGGCCCCTGCCCGGTGAATGGCAGGAGCCTGTGCGCAAGGGCGCTCGCTGGATCGAGAACAAGCGCCTGAGTGACACCACTGACCAGCCCCATGCCGGCCTGCTGCCCGCCGGCTTCAGTGCTGAGCACCTGGGGCCCAATGACTATTACTACTGGGACGACTTCTGGGGCATCGCCGGCCTGAAGGCCGCCGAATCACTGTTTGCCACGATTGACCGGGAAATCGGCGAGCATTTCGGCGCCGGTGCCCGGGAGTTCAGCCAGACGGTGGATCGCAGCCTGGCAACCTGCGAGCAGCGACTCAAACGACCGGGAATGCCGGCCTCGCCCTATCGCCGCCTGGATGCGGGCGCCATAGGCTCACTGGCGATGGGTTATCCGACCCAGCTGTGTGAGCCGGATGATCCCAGGTTGCTGGACTGTGCCGAATTCCTGCTCGAAAAATGCTTTGTGAAAGGGGCGTTCTATCAGGACATGATTCACTCGGGTCTTAACGCCTACCTCACCCTGCACGTGGCTCAGGTTCTCCTGCGTGCGGGCGATGCTCGATTCCTGGATCTGGTGGATGCGGTGGCTGGCCTGGCATCGCCCACCGGGCAATGGCCGGAAGCCATACATCCGGCGACCGAGGGCGGCTGTATGGGCGATGGTCACCATGTCTGGGCGTCGGCCGAGTGGGTGTTGATGGTCCGCAACTGCTTTGTCCGGGAGGAGGGAGATCGTCTCATTCTCGGAGCTGGTATCCCTCCCCGGTGGCTGGAGCAGGACAAACCAATCCGCTTCGGGCCGGCACCGACCAGTTTCGGATCCGTGTCCGTCACCATTACGCCCCGGCCGGGCGCAGCACCCGAAGTCACCTGGGAGGGTAACTGGCACGATTCCGAGCCGGCTATCGAAGTAAGGCTGCCGGAGACCCGCGCCTGACAAACTGTACTGGTCACGAAACCGGATTTCTGTATCTGTTTTGTTTGCCTGCTAACTTATAAAGTAAGCTGACTGACAAATACATCGAATCCGGTTGAGTTTCATGCGCTCACTGTTTTACTCGTTTTTCGTGCCCGCGCTGTTCGTCTGGCTGTGGAGTACTGGTTTTATCGGCGCCAAGTACGGTCTGCCCTTTGCTGAGCCGTTTACGCTGCTGCTGATCCGCATGCTGCTGACACTGGTGGTGCTTGGAGCCCTGGCCTGGGTCATGAAAACCCGCTGGCCGGGCTGGCGAGGTGCTGGGCACCTTGCGGTCACCGGGATGTTGGTGCATGGCTGCTATCTGGGCGGCGTCTACTACGCGATTCAGGACGGAATGGCATCCGGAATTGTTTCCCTGATTGTGGGGCTGCAACCCCTGGTGACGGCTGCGGCGGCGGTGGCAATCCTCAAGGAAACAGTCAGCGGACGTCAGTGGATTGGACTTATTCTGGGGCTGGTCGGTGTGGCGCTTGTCCTCCTCGAGAAGTTCGGTATGAGTGGTCAGGCCTCCGGCTTTTCTCCCTGGAGCCTGCTTTGGGCGGGTTTTGCCCTCGCTGGAATTTCCATGGGCACGGTCTACCAGAAGCGCTTCGGCGCCAGCGCGGATCTGGTGGCCGGCACGCTGATCCAATTTGCGGCAGCGGCCGCCCTGTTTGCCATTGGAGCCTTCGCCCTCGAAACCCGCGAGGTTGAGTGGAGCCTGCAGTTGCAGTTGTCCATGGCCTGGCTTGTGATTGGGTTATCCACCGGCGCCGTCCTTCTTCTGATGTGGCTGATACGCCAGGGTGCTGCTTCCCAGGTGGCCAGTCTGTTCTACCTGGTGCCTCCGGTTACCGCGCTGGAAGCGTATCTGCTGTTCGATGAGCGCCTTGGAGGACTGGCAATGACAGGCGGGCTCGTCGCTATCGTTGGTGTGGCTCTGGTTGCCACCCAGAAAAAACCAGCCTAGGAAGGGTGTCCGGGAGTGGCTAATACATGACGGATGCGACCAAAGGGGTCTGGTATGGCCTGAGTGCCTACACGATCTGGGGCTGTTTTCCTCTGTTCTTTGCCCTGTTTGAGGGTGTGCCGGCCTTTGAAATCTTGATTCACCGGATCATCTGGTCCTGTGTTTTTCTCGCTGTGGTCATAAGTGGCCTCCGTCGCTGGCCTGCTGTGAGAGCGGCATTGGCGAATCCGAAGCAGCTCTGGCGCGTTCTTGCCTGTGCGCTGCTCATTGCCGCCAACTGGGGCATCTACATTTATTCCGTGGAAACCCGCCATGTTCTCCAGGCCAGCCTGGGCTATTTCCTGACGCCACTGGTGAATGTCGCCCTGGGCATGCTCGTGCTTCGCGAACGCATGGGGCCGTGGCAGATGGCTGCGGTGATGCTCGCAGGCGTTGGTATTCTGATCCAGCTTGCGATGCTTGGTGAACTGCCGTGGATTTCACTCGCCCTTGCCATGAGTTTCGGTACTTATGGCCTCGTTCGAAAACAGGTGGTGCTCGATGGGCTTTCCGGCCTGTTCGTTGAAACCATGCTGCTGTTGCCGGTCGGCCTGCTGACCTTTGGATGGCTGGCGAGCGAGGGAATGTCGCACTTCGCCGACAGTGCCTACATTGGCAGCCTGCTGATGGCCAGCGGCATTGTGACAGCCATTCCGCTGCTACTTTTTGCCGGTGCCGCCCGGCGCCTGCGGTTGGCGACCGTCGGCTTCCTGATGTACATCAATCCCACCCTGCAGTTCTTTATTGCCCTGCTCGTGTTCGGCGAGCCTTTGAGTGATGCCCAACTGACGAGCTTTGTGGTGATCTGGATTGCACTGGGCCTGTACAGCTGGTCTTCCTGGCACTACCGGCCGCGGGTGCCGGTGGGCCAGGATTGAGTTTGCCACCCTCAGGACTACACCGCTCAGGAGAGTTTCGCGAGCAGATCATTGATGGCCCGGGCGAAGGGCACGGGTGAATCTTCCTGAAGAAAATGACCGCCCTTGAGGGTTACGTGGGGCTGGTCTTTTGCACCTGGAATCCGCTTCTGCATATAGGCGTCGCCGCCCCGAGTGATCGGATCGCCATTGCTGAAGGTGGTCAGAAACGGCTTTTCCCAACGTTCGAGCACTTTCCAGGCGTTCCGGTTAGCCTCACTGGCGGGATCGTCCGGGTGCATCGGCACCAGTCTGGGGAAGGCCCGGGCGCCGGCTTTGTACTTTTTGCCAGGGAAGGGCGCGTCGTAGGCCCGCATTTCATCGGGGCCCAGCTTGCGGAAAGAGCCGGTGTTGATGATCCGTGCAATGGGAAACCAGGGACTGTGCAGGGCAAAATTCTTCCAGATCTTGAAGGCCGGCGGGGCTTTCTGATCACCGGTAGGTAACATGCCGTTGCCCACCACAATGGCCCGGAACCGTTCCGGATTCTCCGCCGCCAGCCGCAGCCCCAGCAATGAGCCCCAATCCTGGCATACCAGAGTGATGTTGGTGAGTCCGAGCTGATCGAGGAACGATTGCATCCAGTCCATGTGCTGCTGGTAGGAATAGTCGTCAAGGGACGTGGGTTTGTCGGACTTGCCGAAACCGATCAGGTCCGGGGCGATAACCCGGTGGCCGGCCGCCGCGCAGATCGGAATCATATGCCGGTAGAGGTAAGACCAGGAAGGTTCGCCATGCATCATCAGAACGGGACTTTCGTTGGCCGGCCCTTCGTCCAAGTAGTGCATACGCAGCCCGTCTACCTCCACGTAGTGGGGCTCAAACGGGTAATCCAGGAGTCGTTCAAAGCGTTTTTCCGGGGTTCTGACAAAATCCATCGAGCTTGCCTTGTTGTTCATTATTGTGAGGGAATGGTCGACAGGATTGTGCTGGAGCAGGGGAGCAGAGACAAGCGCCATGACTTATTGGCTGATATGCAATTCCGGTGCTGGCGATGGTGAGCGAGGCCGGGACTTCTGGCTGGAGCACCTGGCAACTGCCGGTATCCACGATCCTCGATGCTGTGACTTTGAGGAATCCGACTGGAGCACCAGGATCGACGACCGGGACACGCTTATAGTCGCGGGCGGAGACGGTTCGGTAAGCCGGGCCGCCGCCGTTTGCCTGGAGAAGGGGGCCACCCTTGCTGTCCTGCCGTCTGGTACAGCCAACGACTTTGCCCGGAATCTGGGGCTTCCCCACCAGCCGGGAGCGCTGTGTAAGTCGATTGCCAGCGGCCGAACGCAAATGGTGGATGTCGCGGATTATGGTGACGGTATGTTTTTGAACGTTGCCCATGTCGGCATGGGAACCCTCCCTGCACGGGAATCCCGCGATACCGAAAAAAAGCTCTTCGGGCGTTTCAGCTATGTGGTCGAATTATTACGCCGGCTGAATGCGAAGCGAGGCTTCAGGGCAACCATCCGTTGCGATCGGGGCGTCGTGAAGGGCCGGTGGCTTTCCATCGCGGTGGCCAATGGCGCTTTTTTTGGCGGTGGCAACGAGATTCCCGAGGCATCCGTCAGCGATGGCCAGCTGGCTATTGTCGCGGTCCGGCCACGCCCCATTCTTCAGCTTTTGTTCACGTTTCTGATGGTTCGCCTGAACCGGCAGACTCCTCGGCGCACCAGCACGCTGGTCCATATCAGGAGCCAACGCTGCCTGGTACACACCGGCAAACCTAAAACCGTTACGGCCGACGGGGATGTGGTCTCCAGAACGCCTCTCAACGTAGTCTGCAAGAGCGGCTGCCTGCGTGTGATTAGTGACAGGATTGTCAGTACTGCCGACGGTGACGCCGGAGACGTTATCTCTGGTGGCGCCTGAGCTCCACAGAAAGATGGCAGGTTTTCCAGATACGTTTTGTCACTGACTTTTTCTGCCGGAAACGCAATCATGGGTTTTGCTGGCATAATCAACCAAGAAGGCTGACATTAAATGCCAGTGTGTCGCTTTTGCAATCATATCCCTGGTTTATGGCCACTCAATGCGGCCGCCTGACTTCCGTTCCAGCTGAATCGTCGAAAAGGACTAGAGAATGCCTACAGAAACTGCACCGGTCTCCTCGAAGTTAATCACAGGCATTAAAACCGGCCTCATCGCGTTGACCCTGTCGGCCATTGGCCTCCCGGCCCTTGCGGCCGAGCGCCTGTATATCTTTACGGAAAACTACCCTCCCTATAATGCCTCTGAAACCGGGAAAGGGTTCGCCCACAATGAAGACGACATAACCGGTATCTGTGCGGATATGGTCAAGGCGATGCTGTCCCGGGTCGACTATGACTACGTGATGAAAATGCGGGACTGGAGCTATGCCTACAACTGGGTACAGGATCGCGAAAATCATGGTCTGTTCTGCACCGCGCGCACCGACGAGCGGGAAGATCAGTTTCAATGGGTAGGTCCCCTGGCATCAATCAAGTGGACGTTGTTCGCCGCGCCAGACTCCGATATCTCTCTGGACTCCCTGGAAGAAGCCAAAGACCTGAGAATCGCCGGGTACAAGGGCGATGTGATGTCCGAGTACCTGGTTGACCAGGGATTCAACGTGGTGATGGGGGTTTCAGGTGATGTGAACACTCGTCGCCTTACCCTCGGCCAGGCCGACCTGTGGGTTACCGACGGCCTGGTGGGCCCCCTGATGGCAGAGGAAGAGCACGGTATCACCGGGCTGCAGCCGGTGCTGGTATTCCGGGAGACGCCCATGTATCTGGCATTCAGTAACAATACCGATCCGGCTGTGATCGAGGATCTCCAGCAGGCTCTGGACGAGGCTCGTGAGGCTGGAGAGATCGAAAGAATCGCTGCCAGCTACGAATAAGCAATCAGGGATGGGCGGAATTTTCAGAACCAGAGCCCGATCTGCGGATCGGGCTCTTTGCGTTCGATCAGCAACCCGTTCTTCTCAAGCATGCCAATGAGCTTTTCGGTATCCTCGATGTTCAGGAAGCCGCCAATTGATACTTCAGTATCCCGATGGGTCAGAGAGAGCTTCGCCGGTGTGAACGGGTGCGGCGGTGAGGCAACCCTGAGCCGCGCATAACGGGTGGGAAGGGTCCACTCGGCCTGCTTGCGCTTTCTGCCTTTCTCCAGATGAATGTCCTCATCGTCGATGGACAGCACCTCCTGCCGCTGGCACTCCCGCGAGGTCAGGTAGATGCCGCAAGCGAGCGCAATCAGCTCCAGCCCGGCAAACGGAATAATCACCCAGGCGCCCATAAGCGTAAAGCCCGTTGCGATAAGGGCTGAAAGCACGAACAGGGCGGCCCATATCCGGACATTGCCATGCCAGCTGAGGGAACGGTTGGGTGTCAGGACCAGCCGGAAACCATCCGGATGTGGCAAGCGTTCCACCATGGAATCTGCCTCAGTTTTAACGCGCCGCTAGACTTGATGATAGTCAATTATACGGTGAGTGCGACTTGATCAGATCTGACAGTTGGCTGGAGGAACCGTTTCGAAAACCGAGCGGGCAGTCTCCAGCTGATTTTGCAGGGAGGCAATGCGGGTGTCGTGATTCGGATGGGTGGATAGAAATTCCAGCGGTTGTGCGCCCGAAGCCTGCGCCATGTTCTGCCAGAGCCTGACACTCTGGCCCGGTTCAAAACCGGCCCGGGCCATGATTTCCAGGCCCATCAAATCGGCCTCCTCCTCATGGGCACGACTGAACGGCAGCGTAATACCCAGTTGGGCGCCAATGCCCAGAGCCTGCTGTATCTGGTTCTCCGCAATTTCACTTTCGGTGAACAGGCCCACCAGCAGCATTCCTGCTTGCAGGCCCAGTTCCTGGGTCAGGCGTTCATTGCCGTGGTCGGCAAGAACATGGGCTATTTCGTGACCAATCACCGTGGCCAGCTGGGCCTGATTTTCGGCCAGTTCAAGTAGCCCTGAATGCACGCCGATCTTGCCTCCGGGCAGGGCAAAAGCGTTGGGTGTGGCATTTTCAAAGACGGCAATCTCCCAGGACTGTGGCATTGGAGCGTCCGGATATCGGGTGTGGGCGGCGCTGACCAGAGCTTCCGTAATACACTGTACTAAGCGGTTGATGTCAGGCCTTCTGATTACGGCATTTTGCTGCTTTATCTGCGCGAAGCTTTCCTGGCCCATATCAGCCAGAACAGCTTCGGGAACCAGGGCCAGGCGGTTCCGGCCGGTAGGGGATTCCTGGCAGCCGGTAAGGAAGATGACAGTCACGAGGATAAGCAAAAGCGATTTCAAGCAGGTCTCCGTTACCCGTAAAGTAAAACTCTGATTCTATCGTTAGTATTCGCGGTCGGGGAGACTTACGCCATCCTGTCAGCGTTTGTTGCGGGTCTTTGGTAGGATGGTAAGTCGGTTATGGGGGAAAGACGATTATGAGGGTGATGTTGCTGGGCGCTACCGGCCTGACTGGTGGCAAAGTGCTACAGGGTTTGCTGGGAAGGGAGGAAGTTTCGCAGGTGGTGGCGCTGGTGAGACACAAGCTGCCGACGCTGCATGACAAACTGGCACAGCATGAAGTCGATTTCGATCGCTTGGAGGATCACGCCGAACTGTTCGACGTAGATGTGATTATCTGCTGCCTGGGCACCACCATCAAAAAAGCGGGCTCACAGGATCAGTTCCGGAAGGTGGATCTGGGCTACCCGATGAAAGCGGGTGAGCTGGGCCGCTCCCGTGGAGTGCGAGCGTTCATCCTGATGTCTGCGATCGGTGCCTCGTCGTCGTCGACTATTTTCTATAACCGGGTAAAGGGCGAGCTTGAAGACGCCCTGAGAGATCTCGACTATCCCTACCTGTCCATCTATCACCCGAGTCTGTTGTTGGGCGATCGTAAAGAACAGCGCACCGCCGAGGCCCTTGGCATAAAAGCGATGCCGCTGGTGAACCGTCTGCTGATCGGTCCCCTGGATAAGTACCGCGGCATTGAGGCGCAAACAGTGGCCAGTGCCATGGTCAATGAGGCCTGCCATCTGGCGGCAGAACCCGCCGCCGAGCAGGTGGTCCAGACGCGCGAGTACGATGAGATCGTCCAGCTGGCGGGCTGAGCCGGTTATTTCCCGTTCAGAATCCCGACAACCAGACGGCCAGCCAGGCCAAGCAGAATGGCCCCGAAGATACGCTCGAACCACACGGCTTTCTGTCTGAGCAGGGTCAGCCATTTCGGGTTGGAGAACAGCCAGGCAACGATCAGGTACCAGCTGGTATCAATGACAAGGGCGGTTGCGGCATAGCCGAACTTGGCCATCAGGCTGGTGTCGGTGCCCACGACCTGGCTGAACAGGGCCAGGAAGAATACCGCGATTTTCGGGTTGAAGAAGGCAATCAGAAAACCGTCACGGGCCGCACTTTTGGTGGTGGGCGGCTCGGGCAGTTCGTCATCCGCCTGCCGCTTTGCCATCAGTCCTTTCACGCCCAGCCAGGCCAGGTACAGGGCGCCGCCCCATTGCAGAATTGAAAACGCCGTTGGCGAGGCGGTGATGATGGCGGCGAGCCCGAGGATGCTCAGAAAGGCATAGATGCCGACACCGATGCCATGGCTAAGAGCGGTCATGATGCCATTGCGCCGACCACCGGTGAGCGTCTGCTTGAGCACCAGTGCCAGCGAGGGTCCCGGGGACATAGCGCCCAGAATGCAGATGGTGACCACGGTCAGCCAGGTTGCAAGCGTCATGGTGGATCAGTCCTTTGCAATTGAAACAGGCTGCCGATTCTAGCAGCCTGTCCGCCGGTAAAAACCTGGAAACTGCAATCAGTTCAATGCTCAATCACCCGCCAGAATCCACCTGGCGGCCTTCTCGGCAATCATCAGGGTTGGCGAATTGGTGTTGCCGCTGGTGATCGTGGGCATTACCCCAGCATCCACCACGCGCAATCCCGCCACACCCCGGACCCTCAGGTGCGGGTCCACTACTGCCTGTTCATCATCGGCTCGCCCCATACGGGTAGTGCCCACCGGGTGAAAGATCGTGGTGCCGATGTCGCCCGCCAGCTTCGCCAGCTCGTCGTCGGTCTGGTACTCAAGGCCGGGTTTGAATTCCTCCGGCTGGTACTGCATGAACGCAGGCTGCTCGGCAATACGACGCGTCACTCGCAACGAGTCTGCCGCAACTTTCCGGTCTTCCGGCGTGCTCAGGTAATTGGGGGATATCGCCGGTGCCTGTTTTGGATCGTTGCTGCGGATGCGCACCGTACCCCGGCTGGTGGGGTTCAGATTGCAGACGCTGGCGGTGATGGCCGGGAAATTGTGAAGCGGCTGCCCGAAGGCGTCCAGGCTAAGGGGCTGCACATGGTATTCGATGTTGGCGTAATCGTATTCCTCGGAACTGCGGGTAAACAGACACAGCTGTGAGGGCGCCATACTCATCGGCCCCGAGCGTGTAAGCAGGTATTCCAGGCCGATCCTGGCCTTGCCGATCAGGGAATTGGCCATGGTGTTCAGCGTTGTGACCCCTTTCACCTTGTACACAGACCGGATCTGCAAGTGATCCTGGAGGTTCTCGCCAACGCCGGGCAGGTCGGCAACTACATCAATTCCGTGTTCCTTGAGGAGGTCGGCGGGACCAATGCCCGAGAGTTGCAGAAGCTGCGGGGAGCCAATGGCGCCAGCGGACAGGATGACTTCCCGTTTTGCCCTGGCGATAACGTCATCTCCGCCAGACCGCTCGACCCGAACGCCGACACAGCGAGGTCCGGAGCCGGCGTTTTCTGTCTCGAGCCCTAATACATGGGTTGAGTGCCACAGGGTCAGGTTGGAACGCTTTTCCGCGTTCCTCAGGAACGCTTTGGACGTATTCCAGCGCCAGCCGGAGCGCTGATTCACCTCAAAGTAATCCACGCCCTCGTTGTCGCCGCGGTTGAAATCCCGGGTCCGGGGTATGCCCGCCTCGACGCAGGCAGTGGCAAAGTCCTCCAGCACTTTCCACTTCAGGCGCTGATGCTCCACACGCCATTCCCCGCCGTGACCGTGGTACTTGCGGTGCTCCGGATCGGCATCGCCGCCCTCATCAAGGCGGTAGTGATCTTCATGGCGCATGAAATCGGGAAGACAGTTGTCCCAGTTCCAGGCGTCCTCGCCGGTAATTTCGGCCCACTGCTGGTAATCACGGGCCTGACCACGAATATAGAGCATCCCGTTGATGCTGGAGCAGCCACCCAGAGTCTTGCCGCGGGGGTAGATGAGGGATCGGCCGTTCAGGCCAGGATCGGGCTCGGTACGGAAACGCCAGTCTGTTCGCGGATTGTCGATGCAGTACAGGTAGCCCACCGGGATATGAATCCAGTGGTAGTTATCCCGTCCGCCAGCCTCGATCAGTAGCACCCGATTCTCCGGGTTTGCGCTCAGCCGGTTGGCCAGCAGGCAGCCGGCAGTGCCGGCGCCGATAATGATGTAATCGAACTCCTGATGTCCCGTCGCATTGTTGTTGTCGGACATGGCGTTTTCTCCGCTGCTGGTTTTCTAGTTACTTGGCGGTCGGCATCACAAATTCCGCACCGGCATCAATGGAATCGGACCAGCGCTGCATGATGGATTTCTGGCGCGTGTAGAACTTCACGCCCTCTTCGCCGTAAGCGTGGGTGTCGCCAAACATCGAGCGCTTCCAGCCGCCAAAGCCGTGCCACGCCATGGGTACGGGAATGGGTACGTTAATCCCGACCATGCCGACCTGGATTCGGCGGCCAAATTCCCGGGCCACGCTGCCGCTCTCGGTGAAGCAGCTGACACCGTTGCCGAATTCGTGGTCGTTGATCAGACGAATCGCCGTTGCGATATCGGGTACCCGGACACAGGCCAGAACCGGTCCGAAGATTTCTTCACGATAGATCGTCATATTGGGCGTGACGTGATCAAACAGTGAACCGCCCATCCAGAAACCATCGGCGCAGCCATCGCCGGTGTTCGAGGCATCGAACTCCCGGCCATCCACGACCAGCTCGGCACCTTCTGCCATACCCTTGTCAATGTAGCCGGTAATGCGCTGGTGTGCGGCGGCGGTAACAATCGGGCCCATCTCGGCATCCAGCTGTTCGCCGTTTTTCACTTTCAGGCTTCGGGCCCGCTCGGCCAGTCTTGGCACGATCTTGTCCGCAACATCCCCGACAAGCACCGCCACACTGATGGCCATGCAGCGCTCGCCGGCACTACCATAAGCGGCACCGATCAGGGCATCGACCGCTTTGTCGAGATCGGCGTCCGGCATCACCACCATGTGGTTCTTGGCGCCGCCCAGCGCCTGAATACGCTTGCCGTGCTTGGCGCCTTTCTCGTAAAGCAGGTTGGCAATCGGGGTGGATCCGACAAAACTCAGGGCCTGGACATCCGGATGCTCGATCAGGGCGTTCACCGCGTCCTTGTCGCCCTGCACCACGTTAAATACGCCATCGGGCAGGCCGGCCTGTTTGAGCAGGTCGGCAATCATCAGGGAAGCGCTCGGGTCGAGCGGGCTGGGCTTCAGGACAAAGGTGTTGCCTGCCGCAATGGCTACCGGAAACATCCACATGGGCACCATCGCCGGGAAGTTGAACGGGGTAACGCCGGCGACCACGCCCAGGGGCTGGCGGGTGGTCCAGTTATCGATACCCGTGCTGACCTGCTCGGTGTAATCGCCTTTCAGAAGCTGGGGAATGCCGCAGGCGAACTCGACGATGTCGATGCCCCGGGCTACTTCGCCCTGGGCGTCCGTGAATACCTTGCCATGCTCCGCGGTGATGGCGCGGGCCAGGTCATCCTTGTGAGTGTTCAACAGTTCCAGAAACTTGAACATGACCCTGGCCCGGCGAATGGGCGGTGTGTCGGCCCAGGCGGGGAATGCAGCATCGGCGGCAGCAACAGCGGCGTCTACGTCCTCACGGCCGGCCAGAGCTACGCGGCCTGTGACCTGTCCGGTGGCCGGATTGAACACGTCCTGGGACTGGCTGGATGTGCCGAGAGATATTTCGCCATTGATATAATGCTGGATGGTTGCGTTGGTCATGGATGCCTCTGTCTTTTCGCGATTGGCCGCTCGAAATGGCAGAAATGCATTCTGCTAAGGGCCCTTAAGGAGCTTTGGGTAATTTCTGACCATACAGGTTAGGTGTGGCAAAGGGGGAAAGCAATTGAGATTTTCAAAAGCCAGATATAAGGTAATCTTATATCGAGAACCTGAAACGAGACGCTTATGTACCCCCTTCAGAGCCTTCGGGCGTTCGTTACTGTCGCCCGTGAGGGCAGTGTAAGCCGCGCCGCCACTCGCCTCCATCTGACTCAGCCCGCCGTCAGCCTCAAGCTCAAGCAACTGCAGGACGAACTGGAACTCAAACTGTTCCTGCGCAAGCCCCAGGGTCTGGTGTTGACCCCCGATGGTCAGGCTCTCTTGCCTTCGGCTGAAAAAGCACTCGCTGCCATGGCGGCGTTTGCGCAGAGCGCCCGGGCATTGCATAACACACTTCGAGGGCGGTTGCGGATTGGTACCATCGTGGATCCGGAATTTATCCGTCTCGGGGCGTTTCTGCACCGCCTGGTGGAACGGGCGCCACAACTGGAAACCGAGCTGCGTCAGGGTATGAGTGGCAGCGTGTTGGAACAGGTCAGGGATGGCCGCCTCGATGTCGGTTTTTTTCTGGCGCCGCCCGGCGTCGGGCCGGGTGCACTGGCGCCGGATGTGGTTCACCGTGAGCTGACCCGGTTTCACTACTATGTGGTTGCGCCGGCGGGTTGGGGGCCGAGGCTTCGGTCGGCCCAGTGGTCCGACTTGGCAGCTATGCCCTGGATTGTGACCCCAGAAGACTCCGTTCATCACCGGCTGCTTAAAGGCACTCTGGAACCCATGGGGTTAATGCCGCGGGGCGTAGCCCAGGTCGATCAGGAGGCGTGCATGCTGGACCTGGTCAGGGCAGGTGTGGGTTTGAGTCTCGCGCGGGATGCATTGGCGATGGCTGAGCGCCAGGAAACCGGCCTGGAAATTGTTGAGGGGTTGCAGTTGCCTTGCGCGCTCAGTTTCGTATGGCACCAGGACCGACAGGGCGAGCCTCTGATCGCGGAGGCTCTGGAAGCCCTGGCGGGTGTCTGGGCGGTTAGCCCAACGTAGCATCCAGGAACATCATTACGGCAAAACCGCCCATCAGGCAGAAGGTGGACATGATTTTCCATTGCCGGTGATGGGTTTCGGGGATAATTTCATTGCTGATGATGAACAGCATGGCGCCTGCTGCGAAGCCAAGGGTCCAGGGCATTATTGGCTCGGCAAGCCAGACAAGCGTCGCTCCGAAGAGACCACCCAGTGGCTCGGCCAATCCAGTCATCAGGGCAATGCTGAAGGCCTTGATTCGCGAGTAGTTGATGGCCAATAGCGAAAAAGCGACGGCCAGCCCCTCCGGAATGTTCTGGAGTCCGATACCGGTGGCAAGAACATAGCCATTATTGACATCGCCGCCGGCGAAACCGACGCCCACCGCCATGCCTTCGGGGAAGTTGTGGAGGGTTATAGCGACAATAAAGAGCCAAATGCCGCGGATGTAAGAAGCGTCCGATCCTTCCCGGCCCAGTTCGAAGTGCTGATGCGGCAGCTTCTGGTGCACAAAGTAGAGGGCAGCGGCACCGGAGAGCAGGCCGAAAATGACAATCAGCGCGGCGGTCCAGGTTTCGCCAGTAATCTGTTCGCCGTACTCGAGGCCAGGTAGTAACAGAGAAAAAAATGACGCCGCCAACATCACGCCTGCGGCTGAAGCCAGCATACCGTCCTGCAGTTTATGGGTGAGGGTACGGACAAGAAACACACCCAGGGCGCCCACGCCACTGCCAAGGCCCGCCAGCAGGCTGGCAATGGTTCCCAGCCAGACAATACTGATGTCAGAAGTCATTCAGTCTCCCGTTGACTTGTAATGTCAGCATAGCAGCTTGAAGTAGCTACGCCGGAGGCCCCGCTGTGGGTTCCTCCGGCTGCATTTCTCGGGAGAGAAAAGCGATCAGGCGGCGTTCTGCTCGCGCCAGGCCAGCTCGTTGGAAATGGTGGCCTTCGGTTGCAGCATCGCGAAATCGATGTCTGCAATCTCTTTGCCGTCTTTGAGGCGCTGCACGAAGTCCGGGTTTGCGAGCGCCTTCTTGCCCACCGCAAGCAACGCGTCCGGGAACTGGTTGGCCACATCCTGGCAGTTGGTTTCATCAATGTTGCCATTGAGGATAAGACCGATCCCTTCAACGCTGGCGGCCACGCCAGCCAGGCTCTCATCACCCTCTACAAAATGCTTCCGGTTAACGTCACCGTCGGTTGTATGGACGAAATCGGCACCTGCATCGCGGACCGCTTCCACAATCTGACGGAATCCGGCTTCACCCTCCGGCAGCTGGTGGTCTGGATCAGTGACCGTGCCCTGAGACAGGCGGATGCCTACGGTGAAGTCCTCGCCAACGGCCTCGCGAATCGCACGGACCACTTCAACCACCAGGCGCAGCCGGTTTTCCAGTGACCCACCGTACTCATCGTCGCGTTGGTTAAAGTAGGTGCTCAGGAACTGATTCAACAGATAGCCGTTGGCCCCGTGAATCTCAATGCCATCGAAGCCGGCAGCTTTCGCATTGGCGGCGGAATGTGCAAAACCTTCAACCGCCGCCTGAATGTCGGTCTTGGTCATGGCGCTGGGCGTTTGCCACTCAGTCTGGTCGCCATAGAAACCAAGCGGGGCGCCTTTTGGGGTAACTTCGCTGGGCCCCTGTGGCTGGTCGGTGAAACGGTTGGCCTGGAACTGCGCGCCGGCGTGCATCAACTGAACGATGATCTTGCTGCCTGCGGCGTGTACCCGTTCGACAATGGTCTTCCAGCCATCTATCTGCGCTTCGTTGATGATGCCGGGCTGGTTGGCATAGCCCTGGCTTGCCTTGTCATCGGTATAGGTTCCCTCGGTGATCACCAGACCAAAGCCGCCCCTCGCGTAGCGTTCGTAATGGTCTGCCATCAGGGCATTCGGGGCGCCGTCCGGCTCCGCACTGGTGCGTGTCATTGGTGCCAGGGCGAATCGATTAGGTACCTCGATGGTGTTGAATTTGATGGATTGCATCACGTCGCTCATAGATACCCTTTCATGTTGTTGAATTGGACGAGGAGTACTATCGGGGCGCAGCGCCTTCTCTAAAAGCGAAGAATATCGACACAGCCTGTCAGTATTTTTGAATGATTATTCTGAGGTGCCGGTTTTGGTGTCGGAATGGCCAAGGGAGCGTTCCGGTGCAACCTGGTCGCGAACCAATTGCTTGAGTTTGGTAATTTCCGGGAAGCCGCCGTCTTGCTTGCGGGACCAGACCCGCTTGCCATTGACCCACACCTCGAAAATACCGCCAGTGCCGGGGTGCAGGCTCAATTCACTGATCTCGCCTTCGAAGGTTGTCAGCAGCTCCTGCGCCATCCAGGCCGAGCGCAGAAGCCAGCGGCAACCGGTGCAATAGTGGATATCGATTTTGTTAGTCATGAAGAATCAGTCCGTGTCGTTGGTGGGATAGACCGAGCGAGACAGGGTGGGTTCACAGCCGACAACTCTACGGGCCTGTTTGTGAGCGTGGAGATACCAGCGTTGGCCGGCTTTTGCGAACGTGTTTTTGCTCACGGCAAAGTCTACGTTTTCCATGGTTGCCGGAATAGGCGAGCCGTCGGCGTGGCGATAAACGCAGCTCACGCCAATGGTCAGCGCTGTCGCTGCCGGTAGTTCAATGAATCCGTCTTCTCTTACAGCCGGCTCATTGCCATTTATCGCAATGACCTTGAGACAGGGACCGTAGTGAACCTTTTCAAGATCATCCAGGTATTCGTTGAGACAATGGTTGGCGCTGACGAAAACGGTGTCTCCGTCAATTTCGTCTTCGGCGGGCGGCAGCGACTGACATCCCTGCAGTAAGAGTATCCCGAAAACCAATAGCAGGGTCTGTTTCATGATATCTCCTCAACTGATGCGCGTATCCTGTTTCAGAGCTTGTCCTGTGCCGGGCCCGAGCCGGCTACCGGAGTATTGTAGCGCGTATCCCCCTCGGCGGTTCCACGGAGCTGATCAATCAGGCGGGCATCGCGGTTGTATAAATCATTGCGGAACTGCAGCCTGCCCTCGTTATCTACCCAGGAGGTCCAGTATTGGATGTGCACAGGCACCGGCTCCGGGAGCACGACAGTCTGGGGTTGTGCCTCGGAAACCACCCGGTCAATCTTTTCCCGGGACCAGTCGGGCGCCGACGCCAGAAGTCGCTCTGCAAGATCAAAAGGTTGCTCAACCCGGATGCAGCCAGAGCTGAATGAACGCTCGGCCCGGGAAAACAGGCCGCGCCCCGGCGTATCGTGCAGGTAAACATCGTACTGGTTCGGAAACATGAACTTGATCTGACCCAGGGCATTCTGAGGGCCGGGTTCCTGCACCAACTGGTACGGGAAGTTGTTCCGATTCAGTGACGGCCAGTTAACCTCCAGCGGGTCCACTCTTTCCCGGTCAGTGCCCCAGCCACGGTAAACGCTGATATTGAGTCGGGAGAGATAGTCCGGATCGCGGAGAATCCGGGGCAATTGATCCTGAATCATCAGCGTTCGCGGTACGGTCCAGGTGGGATTGAACACCAGATACCGGATGCGATCGGAGAACACCGGCGTTTGGCGGAAGGGCTGGCCGACGATCACTCGTTTGCGCAGTACTTCTTCGCCGTTTTCCACCATTTTCAGTTCAAATCCGGCGATATTGACCAGGACATAGGTGTCGCCGAGGGATTCCGGCAGCCACCGCCATCGTTCGAGCGTGGCGTCAATGTGGCGCAGGCGTTCCACCGGTATCAGGTTCAGTGCTGTCAGGGTGTCCTTCCCGATAAGGCCATCGGCTTCAAGCCCATGTCGGGCCTGGAAGCGCATGACCGCAGATTCAAGCTCCGCGTCGTAGTCACGCGGATCTGTGACTGTTGCCGGTGATTCTGCAAGCTCTCCCAATAGAGAGAGTCGTCGGCGGACCTCATTCAGCCGCTCATCCCTGTCGCCGGGCCGAATGGTCGGGCGCAAGGCCAGAGGTAACCAGGGCTGGCCCAGCAGTCTGGTCAGGTCCTGCCTTGCAGCCATCAACTTCCGGTAAGCGGGATCGGCCGGACGCAGCGAATCCAGCGTGCCGGTTATATCCGAGCGCTGCAACGCATCCTTTAAAACGGATTCCATCTGGCGCTGGCGCCTGTTGGCGGTCCATTCGGCGTGAACCGTCTGCGGGTTGACCTTGCCGACCAGCATGTGTGAGCTGAGCATCAGAAAAGCATCAGAGAACAGCAGATCCAGATCGGCCCTCAGGTCTTCAGAGAAATCGCTCATGGGTCTGAGTGCCAGGCCCGAGAGAATATCCGCGTGATAGTCAGCCGGGTTCAGACCGTCATGACTGGCTTGTTCAACCGAATCAATCAACTGCCGGCGAAGCTCAGCCGATTTCCATGCTGGCTGGTATCCGTTGGCCCCGTAAAAGGCTGACAGTGCCTGGTGGGCCATTAACCGGCTTCCGAGCACCTGAACCGGGAAGCCGGCTTCCATGGCCTCAATCCTGGCAACAATGGCTTCATCGGCTGCCAGGCAAACGGGGTGCCAGAGGGTGCCCAGCAGGGCAAACAATGTTGTGGCGAGGGAAAAACGTCTGAATCCATGCATGGGTGTTCTCCACCTCTTCCCTGAGAGGCGTTAATCGCGGTGGTAAAGTGCAATAGTCTGATGCTACCACAGCGGCATTTGTTCCCCACCTGGCCGCCGGAAAAGATCACCTCGCAGCGGTTCTTCTGCATGGAGGTTCAGCCCCAAACGCCGTGCTTTTTTGGTGAAACGCTGGCGAATCAGGTCCGAGTAAGGGCCCGTGCCCGTCATTCTGCGGCCGAAGGTGGCGTCATAACTCTTGCCGCCCCTGAGGTCGCTCATTCGGTTCATCACATGCTCGGCCCTTTGCGGGAAGTGCCGCTGCAGCCAGTCCTGGAACAGCTCGTCCAGTTCATGGGGTAAACGCAGCATGATCCAGCTGGCACGGGTGGCGCCCGCCTCTGCCGCGGCTTCCAGAATTGACTCGATTTCGTGATCGTTGATGAAGGGGATTACCGGCCCGAGGATGATACCGGTCGGAATGCCGGCCTCCGAGAGCTGCCTGATCATCTTGAGGCGGGTGCCCGGTGCGGCTGTCCTCGGCTCCATGCGTCGTTTCAGATCGTTGCTCAGGCTGGTGAGGCTGATCCGCACAGAGCAGAGCCCATCAGAAGCCATTTCGCGGAGCAGATCAAGGTCTCTGAGGATGAGCGCGCCCTTGGTAATGATCGACACCGGGTGGCGATACTCGGCCAGAACTTCCAGCACCTGGCGGGTAATCCTCTGGTCCCGCTCCAGTGGCTGGTAGGCATCCGTATTGACGCCCAGGGCGATGGGCAACACCCGGTAGCCGGGCCTGTCGAGCTCTTCTCTCAGGCGGGCGGCGGCGTTGGGTTTGGCGATCAGCCGGGTTTCGAAATCCAGCCCCGGTGACATGTCCCAATAGGCGTGGGTAGGGCGGGCGAAACAGTAAATGCAGGCATGCTCGCAGCCACGGTATGGATTGATCGATTGGTCGAACGGTACGTCCGGTGACGTATTTCGACTGATTATGGATTTTGCGGTCTCAAGGACGACTTCCGTAGCGAGCGTATCGGGGTTCAGGTCGTCTTCGGGGTCGTGATACCAGTCATGGTCTGCCTCCCGGTCAGTGACAATGGGCTGGAACCGGTTGTGGGGATTCAGGGCCGTGGCGCGAGTTTTCATGGGCATGCTCGATACTGTTTAAATGTACAGTATCGAGCATGCTAACGCCTGGAACCCTGCCGTGCAACCTGTCCAGGGCCCACTGTTACAGACGGAAGCCCTGTGATGCCTGGGTCAGGGTGGTTACCTGGGATGATAGTCGTCCGATATGGGCGTTGAGCTTCTGGCGGATATCCGAGGTTTCCCGGGTGTGCCCGTGGATCTGCTCCACCTTCTGGGCGATTTCCTCGGTGGTCGTTGATATCCCCTCAACAGAGGACACCACCTGATTCATGTCGCCAGCCAGTTGTTGTATCGAGCCGGTGATCTGTTCGATCGAGTGTGCCGCCTCTCTCGAGCTTTCCTCTCCCTCACCTGCGGAAGTCAGGCCCTCTTTCATCAGTCTGGAAATGGCCTGGGTTTCACGGTTGAGGGATTCCACGATCTCGGCAATCCCGTTGGTTGCCGATACGGTCTTCTCTGCGAGGGACCGAACTTCGTCGGCAACAACCGAGAAACCGCGTCCGGCCTCGCCGGCTCTTGCCGCCTCAATCGCAGCATTCAAGGCCAGCAGGTTAGTCTGTTCAGCCAGGCCGTTGATTACGCCAACGATGGAATTGACCTTCTCGCCGGTTTTGCTCAGCTGGCTGACCTGATCGTGGGTTTTCTGGATTCTTTCAGCCAGTTCGGTCATGGTTTTCGCGCTTTGCCTGACCACCTCGGCACCGGAATGGGCGGCACCGTTGGCGCTCTGAACAGCGTCATTGACTGACTGGGTGTACTGGGCAATATCGACCGCCGTGTGGGAGATTTCCTGAACCGCAGTGGCGGTCTGCTCGGTCTCGTCTTCAACTTGCTCGCCGTTTCTGCCCATCTGCTCTACTAGAGCATCCAGTTCAACCTGAAGCGATGACAGCGTGCGGTTACCCTCGACGACTTGCCCGATAACGTCCGAGACATCGTCCAGCATCTTGTTGGCCGCTTCGCCCAGGCGATTAAATTCATCGTTCGGATTCCTGCCTGGCTCAAGGCGCTGACTGAGGTCACCGCCGGCGACCCGGGTGAGCAGGTTTACGGTCTCATTGAGTCGTTTCACCAGTGTTCTTGAGGCGGTCGTCAGGGTCAGGATAAGGATAATCACCACCGCAGCAGCGGTTGCAATGATCAGCCAGGTTGAGGCGGCGCGGGCCTCTTCGGCCTGCTGGCTGGTTGCCACAATAATGTCCTGGCGGAGGAGGGTGTTCTGCTCGGCAATCAGATCGCGAATACGGGTGCCGGTGGCTGACAGTTGGTTCTCAATGGCAGACAGGTTGGCGATGAGCGATTCGGCATCGGAAAAGGCATTGGCGAACGCCTGGACAGCCTGGCCGATGTCAATTTCCTGCCAGTCCATCTCGGTGACGGTGGTCTGCATCCGCGCCAGGGCCTCACGGGTTGACTCGGCGTAGGTCGCATCGAAGGTAGACAGGTAGTCGCGGTAGGTGGAGGCGATGGTGTTGATGTCGTCGTTGAAGATGGAAATGCTGATTTGCCGAAGCCTGTCGTTTATGGCTTCGGACATTGTTGCTCTCAGACCGCTGGACGGAGTGAGGCCTAGCTGTTGATTCAGGGCCAGCCATTCGGTGCGAAGTCGGGTATACTCCGCAACCTGCTCCTGGATTTGTTGTGCAGTGGTCTTTACCGCGTCACCCGGCAGGGTTCCGGCGGATTCACTGAGCGCCGACGACTGGACCGCGAGCGACGCCAGTCTCTCCTGATAGTTCTCAACCTGGTTCGGTTCCAGATTCTCACTCGTTCTCTCGAGTGCCAGCCAGTCGTTCAGCAGGGTCAGGGACGCGGATTCATAGGCTCTTGCTTCGCTTCGGGCCTCATAAGCGTCAGATACCTTGCCGAGCCCGCTCAGGGAGGCCAGAGTGGCAATCGCCAGACCAATCAGCGTTGCAACAATCAACAGCAGGAACTTTTGTTTCCATGACAGGGCCATTCACATCCTCCGGGGAATGTTGTTTTTCTTCGCAACTAACTGAGCTTAGACCAGTTCCGGATAAACGACGGCCCTTTTGACGACAACCGGGAATCCATGTCTGATCTCGCGATTTACCAATATCTGCTGATTGCCCTGATTTTCGTCTGGAGTGGTTTTGTCCGCTCCGGGCTGGGATTCGGTGGCGCCGTTCTGTCCCTGCCATTTCTGTTGCTGGTTCTTGATCAACCGCTCGTCTTTCTGCCGATCATTGCGGTCCACCTCCTGGTGTTTTCATCCCTGACAATCTGGATGAACAATCGCACCGGGGCAGGCAAGCAACGCGAGGCGGGCTCGGGCACTGTCGACTGGCAATACCTGTGGCGGATCCTCGCCATCATGATTGTGCCCAAGCTGATTGGTGTGTTCGGGTTGATTACCATGCCCAGTGACATCCTGAGTGCCATCATTTTCGTTATCGTGGCGCTTTATTCTGTTTCCTACATCATCAACCGACCGTTTCGCAGTGGCAGCAAAGCGGTCGACGCGATATTCCTCATGGTGGGCGGATACATCAGTGGCACTTCCCTGATCGGTGCGCCCCTGATCATTGCCGTGGCAGCTCAGCACCTGCCCAAAGAAAAACTGCGGGATACCTTGTTCGCGCTCTGGTTCATTCTGGTGCTGATCAAGATGGCCGCTTTCGTCTGGGCCGGCATCGATCTGCAACTTATCCATCACCTCTGGCTGCTGCCATGCGCAGCCATCGGCCACGTCATCGGGCTCTACGCCCATGACCGTATTCTCCAGGCGGAGACTCCGGTGTTCTTCCGTCTGCTGGGAACCGTGCTGCTGCTGGTTAGCAGCGTCGGTATTGTTAGCGTGCTCTGGTAGCAGCCAGGGCGCGAGCCTCAGCCTGCGCGCCCGAATACCCGTTCAAAGAAACCGGTCACCCGCACGTCTGGTATTGGCAGGCTGTCGACTTCGTCCATGGCCCGTCGCCAGAACTTCTCGGGGTCGTCCAGGTGCGCAACTTTGGCGCGCTCGTCCGGACTGTAGTGGTTGTGCTCCCCGGCAATGCCCTCGGCCATCAGTTCCTGGGTCCAGAGGTAGATTGCAGCCCGAACGGTCCTGAGGAGCCGGCAATAAACGTCGCGACTCAGGTTGATGGCCAGCTCGGCGGTCAGGTTGATCTGCTTCTGCAACACGGCCATCTCGTCTTTTTCCAGCAAAACCCGGTTGCCGTTGCCCTTTTTGCAACTCACACAGGTTTTCTCAAGAGCTTTCACGCCCTCGAGCAGATCCATGTAGCCAAACTCCTCTTTTTGCTGATCATCTACTGGAGCGGGGATCCAACCATACTGGGGGGATTTGGCAACAATGTGCCCGTGTAGCTGCCTACGATAAGGCGGTGCGGCAGCAACATCCTGATATCCATCAAATTCGGTGCGTAGCCAGGCCGCCATTTTACGGTGACGAAGCATCATGGCCAGGGTAATGGCAGAGGGCATGATCTCTTCGAGCAGCTCTGCGGAGTCCCGCGTGCGTTCGTCGAGGTGGTTTACGGATGTCGACATTTCTCCTCCTCGGCAACGGGTTGGCCGGTTCGTGGACCCGTTGTCCGTTTGTTGTTTTTGGCATTCGGTGGTTGTATGTGTCATTACCGATGTCTAAAAAGTAGACAGATAATCTCAAGCGCGCCGTTGTAAAAAAGTTACTGCTTTGTAACGGCCGGTAAGCAGCCAGACCAGGGGCAGGAAGAGCGTCATGAATCAGGACAATGGCTTCGAGTTGCAGAGAGCGTCCATGGTGGATTATCAGCTTCGAGCCCGTGGAATCGGGTCGCCGCTGGTGCTGGAGGCCATGGGTCGGGTGCCGCGTGAGCGCTTCATTCCAGAACGTATGAAGGACTGCGCCTACGATGATGGTCCTCTTCCGATCGGTGCGGGGCAGACCATTTCACAGCCTTACATCGTGGCGTTGATGACGGAAGCACTGGATCTGGAGGGTGGAGAAAGGGTTCTGGATATCGGCACAGGTTCGGGTTACGCGGCTGCCGTTCTGGGCTGTATTGCAAGCGAGGTGTTCAGCATCGAACGGGTTCGGGAACTGGCCGATCGCGCAGCCCGAACGCTGGCCGCCGAGGGTTTTGACAATGTCCGGGTTCGCTGTGGCGATGGCACAATAGGTTGGTCCGAGCACCAGCCTTTCGATGGCATCATCGTGGCTGCCGGTGCGCCATCGGTGCCGGAATCATTGAAGCATCAGCTGGCGGTTGGCGGGCACCTGGTCATACCGGTGGGGTCGGAGCATTCGGTTCAGTCGCTGGAACGTATTACCCGGCTGACAGAGAACGAATTCCGGACCGAGGACCTCGGCGCAGTCCGGTTCGTTCCCCTGATCGGTGAACAGGGGTGGTCGTGACCGCGAGTCTTTGCACGCAGACTCAGCTGCCGGCGTTCGTGCTCTCGAAGATCTTGTCGGCCGATGCCGCTACGAAGCCCGAGTAGAGCCGGCCATCCGGTTTCGGATAACGCAGGGCAAATTCGTAGAAACAACTGGGTATGGTTACCGTCTCGTCGGTAAAGGTAACCGGCACCCGGTCGGCCATGGTTGAGGACTGCTCCAGCAAGTCTTCCGGGGAGCCTTTTACTTCACCGCCGGATGAATTCACCGTATAGCCATGATCTTTCAGCAACTGATTGATTTCCGGAACCGAACCGAACTGTTCCAGATGGTTGATGCTGACCGTGAAATGGTTTGCGCGGTAGCCCCAGGCGGCCATCCAGGCGGCGTACTCGCTTTCCTTCATCAGCTGGCGGTAGGTGTCGTAGTCGACCGCCCAATGGCGACCCGAATAGAGAAAATCATCGGCAGTAACCGCCTCCGGCTTTACCTGGCCGACAAGACTTTTAACCACCGATTGCAGCTCCGGCGAGCATTGCTCTACAAGCAGCTCGGAAATAAACACCTTGGGCAGTTCCCGGGAGGGGTGCTCATAGTGGCGGGCATAAAGCTTTTTGGCCTCGAAGTGGTATTCGCCACCTTCTTCATAGCCGAGGCTGAGAAAATGCTCTGCCAGAGCGTCCAGCCGAACAGGGTCCAGGTTGAAGGTGCGAAGCGCAATGTGGTCGTTGACGATGGCCTGCCCCTCTTCGGCGCCCAGGATTTTATGTATGCGATCGGCCGAAGGGGTTACCTGGCGGTACGACTCCCAGAGTCTCGCAAACAGGGTGTCCGGATCAGTGTGCATAGCGAATCTCCTCAGTAACCGGTTTTTGGCAGGGCTGTTGACGTCCCCGTGACTCTTCCCTGGACTGGCTCAGTGGCAGATAGCAGGCCAGGCTATATCCGCCAAGGTTCAGTTCGTTCGCCAGTTGCTCTGGCACTGACAGGCTATTGGCATCGGGGTTCGGCAGGACCTGCTCGGTTACCGTAGCCCTGAAGCCCGAACAGCCAGCATTGGCAACTATAGCGGATCCAACGGTGTTTCCAGCAATATTCCAGGAACTCCGGTTGCCTTTCTGTAGCCTTGCGCGGGTAAGAAGGGTATCGCGCACGCTGGCGATGTCCGATCTGGCGCACTCCAGTGTTGGCCCTCCATCCAGAAGATCCACTAAGCCCCGGTGGCGAAAACCTTCGCGCTCCAGCATGTGTCGGGCAGGGCGCGTATCTTCATGGACCTGGCCGATAACCGCCCTGGCTGCATCGGTCATCTGCCGGGTGAACAATGGCGTTGCGGGGATAAAGCGTTCAACAAAACCGCTCTGGCCACAGCAGGCCAGCTGTGTGGCAGACATGAAATCAAGATCTGCTACGTGATGTTTGAGCCAGTCCCAGAACGGGGATTGGCCGGCATGGTCTGAAACGCCGCGCATTTCTGCAATAACGGTGTCCGCAAAACGCTCCGGGTGCAGTGCCATGAACAGAAAGCGAACCCGTGACAGGAGCTTGCCCGCATTGGCCCGGCGAAATCCGGGCCGAAGATACAGCGAGCATACCTCGGTGCAGCCGGTGTAATGCTGGCATCGGGTAAGGCTTTCCTCGACGTGACGTTTCCGGGGATCTTCCTCGTGATGGATAACCGCGTTACGGCGGAAATGCTCGAGCGGGCGGGATAAGCCAGCAGCAGCTTCTATGCCGGTGGTCCCCATAATCTGGCCGGTCGCACTGTCTTCAAGCACAAAAAGATAATGCTCATCGCCGGGAGTGGTCACAGTCCGTGCGAAGCTCTCAACCGAATGATCGATCTTGCGGCTCAGGGCATCGCGATCCGGCATCAGCGAGGTGAAGCCGGGGCCGGATTCCACTGCGATCTGCATAAGGGCGTCAAGATCCTTGGGGGTAATCGGTCGAATTATCATGGCGATCTTCCTGGGCATTGTTTTGGGCCCAGTATGAAAGCCGTCAGCGCCATAATGCAGCTGCAGAATGATCGAAATGATCTACAATGGATGCAAATTGTAAAGTGGGTTCGGCAATATGATTAGTTCACGGGACCAGAAACTGCTAATGCTGCTGCGGCAGAATGCCCGGACCAGTGTCACCGAGCTCGCCAAAGCCATGCATGTGTCACGGTCGACGGTGCAGAACCGTATCGCGCGGCTGGAGGCCAGCGGTGTCATCCGTGGTTACTCGGTTCAGTTGGGGGGTGAGTTTTCGGCGAGCCAGGTGGAGGCTCACGTGTCGATCAAGGTGTTCCAGAAGCTCACCGGCAGAACCAATGCTGCCCTGGAGCAAATCAGCCAGGTATCGCAGCTGTTTTCCGTCAGTGGGGAGTACGACCTTATTGCCATTGTGCAAGCCCAGTCCCTGGAGGAACTGAGCGCCGTGCTGGATGACATTGGCAACCTTGAGGGAGTTGAGAGGACCAACTCTGCCGTTGTCCTCGAAACCCGGTTTCGGCGTTAAAACGGTTTTCCCGGGTCAGGTGCCCAGCATGCCCGCATAGGCGCTGTAGAAAAAGGCACCGGAACCCAGAAGAATGATGCCCCAGGCCGGAAAGATTAAAAACGAACGTTTTGGTTTGCTCATGGCTACATCCAATTTGCTCGAAAAGAAGGGTGTACACCCTTCACACTAGCTCAAACTTGACAAATGTTACGAAAAATTTTGAGTAACAGTTCTCGGGCGAGGATTAATTTGCCAATGGCGCGGGCACTAATCGCTATTGAGCAGGTCTGAAATGACGCTAGTATGAATCGCAATGGCATGACCTAAACACGAAGGACAATAACAAAAAGGAGCCGTTTATGGCGGTAGACCCCCGGAAGCAGACCTCACTCCATTGCCTGTATTACTGGGCAGAGGAAACCCCCGACAACGTTTACCTTACTCAGCCTTACCCGGATGGCCGGGTGGAAGATATTACCTGGAGAGAAGCAGCCGATCAGGTATCCCGCATGGCGGCTTACCTGGACAGCCTGAAGCTTCCGGAACCCAGCAATATCAGTATCCTCGGAAAAAACAGCGCGCACTGGATCCTGGCCGATCTGGCGATCTGGGCGGCAGGCCATGTTTCGGTGCCACTTTATCCCACGCTCAACGGAGATACTGCTGCCTACGTTCTCGAGCACAGTGAGGCAAAGCTCCTGTTCCTCGGAAAACTGGACGGGACCGCGGACGGCTGGAACGACATCAAGAACCACATTCCGGCAGACTTGCCGCTCATTTCCCTGCCCCTGTCGCCACGGGACGATACGCCCAAGTGGTCGGAGATTGTGGCCGAACAGTCGCCTGCGCAGCCCAAGCTGCCGGATCCGGATAACCTGGCCACGATTGTCTATACCTCCGGCAGCACCGGCCGCCCCAAGGGCGTCATGCACAGCTTCCGGACCATGATTTCAGTAGCTGATGGCCTGCAGCAGCTGTTCCCGGTTTCCTCTGACGAGCGCATGCTTTCTTACCTGCCCCTGGCTCACGTGGCTGAGCGGGCAGCCGTCGAAACGCAGTCCCTCTACTATGGCTTTCATCTCTATTTTGCGAATTCCCTGGATACTTTCCAGGAGGACCTGCAGCGGGCAAGGCCGACGCTGTTTTTCTCGGTCCCGCGCCTGTGGATGAAGTTCTATCTTGGTGTAAACGCCAAACTGCCGCCCAAAAAGCAGAAGCTGCTCTTCAGTCTCCCCATTATCAGCGGCCTTGTGAAGAAGAAGGTCTTGAAACAGCTGGGGCTGGATTATTGTCGGGCAGCCCTGACCGGCGCAGCGCCGCTGTCAGCGGACATCGTTAACTGGTATCGCAACCTTGGGCTCGAGCTGCTGGAAGTGTACGGGATGTCGGAAAACTTCGGCTATTCCCACGCCAACCGACCAGGCCAGGCTCGCGCCGGTTCGGTAGGTATGGCGAATCCAGGGGTCGAGCACCGCATCGGAGAGGGCGGAGAAGTCCAGGTGAAAAGCCCGGGCCAGATGCTGGGTTACTACAAGAATGAGGAGAAAACCAAGGAAGACCTCACCGAGGATGGCTTCCTGAAAACCGGAGATATGGGCGAGATCGACCGGGACGGCACCCTCCGTATCACAGGCCGGGTAAAGGATCTGTTCAAAACCTCCAAAGGCAAATACGTGGTACCGGTGCCCATCGAAAACCGGTTTAATCATCCAAAGGCCGAAGTGGTCTGTGTGGCCGGTGCCAACCAGCCGCAGCCTTGCCTGATGGTCCTGCTGTCGGAAGAGGCCAGGGATGAACTGGAGACCGGAATGGATCGCGGTGAGCTCGAGCAGGAACTTGCGGCCGAACTGGAGGCGGTGAACGCGGAGTGCGAGTCCCACGAGAAGGTAGCTTTTGTCGTGGTGGTTCGGGAGCCCTGGACTATGGAAAACGGCATGCTGACGCCGACCATGAAGATCAAGCGGAATGTGATAGAAGATTTCTACAACCAGAAGATGGACGACTGGTTCAGCCAGAAGAAAAAAGTCGTTTGGGAATTCTGATCCGCTAACGTAAAACGCCGTTGGTTCCCTGGGAGCCAACGGCGTTTTCAAATCCTTATGTTCTTTCTGTTCTCAGCCTGAGCGATCTCCCCGCTCATGCCAGATTCGGCTGCCGTTTTAGTGGCCGCCCTGCATCTGGCTCATGTCCGGAGCAACGTTTGCTGCTTTCCGGTTGAAGCTCCGCATCTTGCGACTGAAAAACTGTACCGCCTGCTTTGCCGCAGCACGGGTATACTGGCGCCTGACCTCAGCACTGTTGTGGAGGATACTGGACGGCAGCGGGTTTACGGTTGCGATATGGTTCTGAGTCATAGCGCCTTCCTCCTTTTTAATGAGTGTATTGATTTTGGTAGGTAGGTTAGTTAGGGATCTACCTTTAATTTAAAAGCGATTCTAAGGGTTCTTATTTGCAGTTTGAATACGTTAAAATCCGTACTCACGTTGCAAATATGCAGTAACTATGGATTGGGATTATCTTCGATATATACGTGCGCTGGCAATAGGCGGAACGCTAGCCAAGGCCGGCGAATTACTGGGTGTGCACCAAACCACAGTTTTACGGCGACTCGACCAGATGGAAGAGTCGATGGGTGTACAGTTTTTTGAACGCAGCCGGGATGGACTTCAGCTCACTCCCGTGGGGGAGACCGCGTTCCGGGAGGCGGATCGGCTGGCCATCGAGATGGAAAATCTCGAGCGCAAACTGGTCGGGCAGGATTCGGCGCCGGTGGGTAAAGTCAGGCTGGCGGCTGAAGACGCAATGATGAGCGCGCTGCTTAGCCCGATCCTGGCCGAGCTGGTTCGGGAGTTCCCGGATATCGAGCTGGAGACGCTTACTGATAACGATGTGGCGAACCTCAGCCATCGGGAAGCGGATCTCACCTTGCGGCCCGAGAACAAGCCGCAGGCAACTCTGGAAGGCGAGCGAATCGCCTCCATCGAATCCGCCGTTTACGGGTCGGCCCGCTATTGCCGGCGGCATCGTGACATGGACGTGGAAAACCGTCCGGAAGGTTGCCTCTGGATCATACCGGATGAAACCTTCAGCCATCTGGCGACGGGCCGGTGGTACAGAAAACAGTTGAAGAACGTTACCTCTTTCATTCGCTGCAACAGCCTGCAATCCATGCACGCGCTGGCGAAAGCCGGTGCCGGCCTGGCGGTTTTGCCCTGCTACCTGGGGGAGAGCACTCGTGAACTCCGCCGCCTGTCGGACCCGCTGGAGGGTGAGAGCGTGGATCTCTGGCTGCACGTCAACCAGGATACCCAGCAAATGGCCCGGGTCCGTATCGTTATGGAGTATCTGGTGGAGCGCCTGCAGTCACTGGAGTCCCAGATGGAGATTTCTTCCGCTTTCTGACGAGCGTCAGCCGCAGAACGGCCAGAACTGGTACCAGCGCCAGCACTGGAATTCCTGCTCGCAGGTTTTCAGCTGATTGTCGTATCGGAAAGCCCGGGTCTGTACCCGGGCGGCCAGATCCATCACGTCCGGTTTCTCTTCGAAGCTTCTGCGGGCATATCCGCCCCGGCCTTCGTGGTAGGCAAGGTACAGCTTTCTGGGGGCCGAGAAGGGAATGCCAAGCTGCCGGTGGCTTAGCTGGTTGTACCAGCCCACGAAATCCAGCGCGTGTTCCATGTCGGTGCGAACGGTGAACCAGCCTTCGCCATTGGCCTGCAGGTATTCCCGCCACGCCGGGTCGAGGGCCTGGGCATAACCGTATGCGGTTGTGGGCCTGGTCCAGGGAATAAAGCCCCAGAGCAGTGTGCGTGGTGGACGCGCATGGCTGCGGAATGACGACTCGTAATAGACAAACGCTAACTGGGTGGCGATGGGTGTGCCCCAGCGTTGCCTGGAGTCGTTGGCGTAGTCATACCACACCGGGTGTTCCCGGAAGATTTCACAGATGTTCTCCGGGTTTGCCGGAGGATCCGGTGCCAACAGGCTGAAGCGGAGCGTTGCCCAGAGACCCATCAGCAGCCCCAGCATTGGAAGCCCATACCATCTTGCCCGGCTTTTCCAGGTTTCCAGAGCCAGTTGCCGACTTTTGGTCTTGCGGGTACGTTTCTTTCGCATTCCTACCAAACCGTCATCTCCAGGGCCGCGGGATTGCTTGCTGCCTGCCTCGAACCCATGGCATAAGGGAATCAATGATTCACTCGGGATGATAGGTAAATGACGCGATTTCCCATAATTAAACCTCTTTTAATCACAGCACTTCTTGTTACTGGTACTGCCCAGGCAGCGCCGGATGCCCGCGAGGTGCTGGAAGTATCGCCTGTTGACGATATTGTGGCCCGTTACCCGGCCATGATGAGCCAGGGAATCCGGGAAGGACTCAAACAGAATGGTCAGCTTCCTCCAATGATGGCCAATACCATCGGGAACATCGTGAGCAGCGGTTTCAATTCCGTGGATATCGAGCAGCAGATCATTAACGATCTGCAAGCCAAACTCACGGATTCACAGCTCCAGGCAGTCCATGACTGGTACGAAACCCCTGTGGCCAGAAAGATTTCTTCGGCCGAGATTGCAGCTTCGGAACCCTCGGCCTGGCCGAAAATCCAGTCCAGTGCCATGGAATTGAATAGCCGGTACAAGGGCACGCGCAAAGCGGAAATGTTCGATCGGTTTGATCGGGCTGCGCGGGCCACAGAAAGCGCGGTGGATACAACGATCGCAGTGCAGCTCGGCCTGGCAACGGCAATGGCGGCGTTCAGCAGTGATTCGGCCAATTACGAGCAGCTGCGCCAACGCATTGAAAGCCAGCGCAGCATGCTCAGGGGCGTGGTAGGTCAGCAGGTTTACGACAGCTATCTGTATACCTACCAGAACATCGGTGCCCAGGAGATGGATCTCTACCTGGAGTTCCTGGAGAGCTCTGCCGGCTCGGCTTTCTCGAAAGTTGTAACCAACAGCATCCAGCAGGCGATTACCGAGCCGGTGGAAAGCATAGGCAAGCAGATGTCGCGGTTCTTCAGTCCGGAATCACCAGGCGGTCAGTGAATCCCCTCGGTTGCCGTTCTGAGTCAATGTGATGCTGGAATAATTTCTTGCTCGGGGTTTGTGCAAAGCCAGAATAGGGTCCAATCTCCCTAGTATATGCGAGTGAGGAGTGTCGTTATGGATTTCAATGCCTATCAGGAAGCCTTGTCCTCACAACTGAGGGGGCTGGAGTGTCCGTTTCCGGAGCAGGAGTTCGACGAGCGTCTTGCTCGTGTCCGGGACGGGATGGCCCGGGAGGATTTTGGCGCCCTGCTGTTGACCGATCCTTCGGATATTTTTTACCTGACCGGCTATAGCACTTTTGAAGTATCCGTTCACGTGGCCCTGGTGGTTACCCAGGAGGACCTGCTTTTGCAGGTGCCGTCTATCGAGATGGGGCCTGCGATGATGACAACCCGGGTCGCCCGGGTCAGCGGATACCGGTGGGAAGGCATCGGCGAGGTATTGGAACCACTGGTTCAGGCCCTGAACGACGGCGTGGAGACCGTGGGTATTGATGCCTGGCATGGCTCTCTGCGCCAGGGCGTGCTGGAAGGCCTGCAAGCTCGGATGCCCGGAGTAAGATTTCTGAATAACGGCGGTCTGTTGAAGCAGATCCGGATCGTCAAGTCCGATGCCGAAATCCGTTGCCTGCGTGAAAGCGCCCGGATAACAGCCGAAGGTTTCAGGGCGGCCGTGGCCGCGGTCCAGCCGGGCGTCACTGATAATGACATAGCCGCCGAAGGCGCGAGGGCGCTGCTGGCGGCCGGCAGTGAATTCATGAGCATGCAGCCAATTGTTGTTACCGGCCGTCGCAGCAGCGTGATCCACTGCAATCACAAACGTACGGTGGTGCAGAAAGGCGACCCTGTTTTTCTGGAATTCGGCTCGGCCTGGAACCGCTACACCGCACCCATGATGCAGACCGTGGTTGCTGGTGGCGACCCATCGACTGAAATGCGTCGGGTCCATGACGGCTGCCGTCGGATTGTGGACACCCTGCTGACGTCGATCTGCCCGGGAGTTACTTTCGACCAGGCTGCCCAGAACGCTGAGAAGGCGCTCCAGCCATTGGCCGGAAAGGTATTTTTCTCCGGGGTATTTGGCTACACGGTGGGCGCCCAGTTCCCGCCATCCTGGGTTGAGGGCTCGGGGTTCATCGCCAGGGGTGGCAATGTGGAATTTCGACCGGGCATGGTTTTCCACCTGCCCATCTGTTTGCGTATTCCCGGGCAATGGGGCATTGGGTGTAGCGAAACGATTCTGGTCACCGACGCTGGCGCCGAACCGATAACCGATAATCCCTGGACGCTCGGTTAGTCCAGTCTCAGATCCAACAGACAAACAGTGCGTGGCTCGGGCAGGCGAACCGCAAAAAGCCCCATTCTTCTGACTTGGGACATATCCATGGACCGGCCATCGGGAGCGTTTTCGATGTCGGCCAGTTTCAGGGTGAAGGTATTGGAACCAGGACCCAGTGTCAGGCGGGTGTTGTAGCGGTCGTTGTAGGCATGATCGCTGCGGTCATGGGCTACGTCATTGATTCGAAGCGTCAGCGTCAGGGGAGCGGTTGAGGGATTGAACAGGGTGATGCTCAGTGTTTCGTAATCATGCCAATCGGCCGGGAGATTGTTGAGTGAGACCCCCGAGTAGGTTTCAGTGCCCAGATCAAGTTTCAGGCTCTGCGCATTATTCAGCGAGTGGTCGGCAGAGACCGTGAGCCTGCCGGTCCAGAATGCGCCGGGATCCTGATGGGTGAAATCGTATAGCAGAGGAAGTTGTTGGTGTACCTGCCATTGCCGGGCAGCCACCATGCCGGTAGCTCCCAGCTCAAGACACAGTAGCAGCGCAACGGATGCGGCCACCAGGCCTTCGCCGAGAGAGTTTCGCCGCTCTGATGTAAGCAAGGGGCGCCATGCGATAACCAGCCAACTGCCAATCAGGTTGCGCAGGAGGTCCCGCCCATCCATGTCGCGATTGTGTCCGCCCTGGATCAACTCGATACCAATTCCGAGCACCAGCAAGACGACGGTAACCGCGAGCCATAGACGCCAGCCACTTAGCCACTGCCAGGGTCTGACCGCCAGAGTGAGTAGTGCAAACAGAAGGATGTGGCCAAGGTTCCAGGCCGATTTGAGAAGTGGCCCCGAGGCCCAGTCAGGCCCGCCGACAAACAGAAAAGGCGCGATGAGCAGAGAAGCGGCACCGGCCAGCAGCGGTAGCCGCCGGCCAGTGGTTTGCAGTCCCGGTATGGAACCAGGAATCATTAGCTGCGGCTGGTCACTTCCAGCAGGTGATAACCAAACTGGGTCTTGACCGGACCGATAACGGTGTTCACTTCACCGTTGAAAACCGCTTTGTCGAACTCGGGAACCATCTGGCCCGGGCCAAAGGAGCCAAGATCTCCGCCGTTGCGACCGGAGGGGCAGGAGGAGTGCTGCTTTGCCACTTCGGCAAAGTCCTGTCCGCCTTCAATCGCCTTTTTCAGTTCTTCGCATTTCGCTTCGCTGTCTACCAGAATGTGACGCGCTGTAGCCTGTGCCATGATCAATGTCCTTGTGTCGGATGAATGTATACATCAGAACCGGAATGCTGCCCGCAGAGCTCGTCAGAGGCAAGCCCTTTTTATCCGTGTTTCTGCGGCCTCACAGTCCACCGGGCAAACCTGTACAATGCCGGCTTTCTTTTCGCCGGCGCATGCCCGGCCCCACATCGACAGGTTTGTTTCTTGATCTCCACCGCCAATATCACCATGCAATTCGGGGCTAAACCCCTGTTTGAAAACGTCTCCGCCAAATTTGGTAACGGTAATCGCTATGGCCTGATCGGGGCCAATGGCTGTGGCAAGTCCACACTGATGAAAATCCTGGGTGGCGATCTCGAGCCCTCCGCCGGCCAGGTCATGCTGGAGCCCAATGTCCGTCTGGGTAAACTGCGCCAGGACCAGTTTGCCTATGAGGATTGCTCGGTGATCGATACCGTGATCATGGGCCATGAGGAACTCTGGAACGTCAAGAAAGAGCGTGATCGGATCTATTCCCTGCCCGAGATGAGCGAAGAAGACGGGATGGCGGTCGCGGACCTGGAAGTCCAGTTCGCTGAAATGGACGGCTATACCGCCGATGCCCGCGCCGGCGAGCTGTTGCTTGGCCTGGATATTCCGCTGGAGCAACACAACGGCCCAATGAGCGCGCTGGCACCGGGCTGGAAGCTGCGGGTGTTGCTGGCCCAGGCGCTGTTCTCCGATCCTGATGTGTTGCTGTTGGACGAGCCCACCAACCACCTGGACATCAACACCATCCGCTGGCTGGAAAACATACTGGTGGCCCGCAACAGCACCATGATTATCATTTCCCACGACCGCCACTTCCTGAACAGCGTGTGCACCCACATGGCGGATCTGGACTATGGCGAACTGCGCCTGTTCCCGGGCAACTACGACGAATACATGACCGCCGCCACCCAGGCTCGCGAGCGTATGCTGTCGGACAACGCCAAGAAAAAGGCGCAGATTGCCGAACTGCAGCAGTTTGTCAGCCGCTTTTCGGCCAACGCCTCCAAGGCCAAGCAGGCTACCTCCCGTGCCCGCCAGATCGACAAGATCCAGCTGGAAGAGGTGAAGCCCTCAAGTCGGGTGAGCCCGTTTATCCGTTTTGAACAGGGCAAGAAACTTCACCGTCAGGCGGTGACTCTCAAGAACATGACCAAGGGCTTTGATGATAAGCCCCTGTTCAAGAATCTGAACCTGCAGGTCGAAGCCGGCGAGCGAATCGCCATCATCGGTCCCAACGGCATCGGCAAAACCACGCTTCTGCAATGCATGTCAGGGGCCTACACGCCCGACAGTGGCGAGGTGAAGTGGACCGACAGCGCGGAAGTGGGCTACTTCGCCCAGGACCACACGGCGGACTTTGCCGAGGATGAAACCCTGACCGACTGGATGGCCCAGTGGACCAAGGGTGGCGAACAGCTGGTGCGCGGCACCCTGGGCCGCATGCTGTTCTCCGGTGACGATATCGGGAAATCGGTGCGTGTGATCTCGGGCGGAGAGCAGGGCAGGATGCTGTTCGGCAAGCTGATTCTGCAGAAGCCCAATGTGATGCTGATGGATGAGCCCACGAACCACCTGGATATGGAGTCCATCGAGGCACTGAACCTGGCGCTGGAGAACTATCCGGGTACACTGATTTTCGTCAGCCATGATCGGGAGTTTGTTTCTTCGCTGGCTACGCGAATTATTGAGCTTAAGGCTGATGGGGTGACTGATTTCAGTGGCTCTTATGATGATTATCTTCGGAGCCAGGGGTACTTCTAAGGCTCAGGGTTGGGTGCAGGCGGTCATGTGGGACTGGCTTTCCAAAACACGCTCCTTGCGGCCCATCCATGGGGCGCTTGGGCTCCGCCATCCCTGGCTCCGCACAGTTTTGGAAAGCCAGTCCCACACGCCCGCTCTAACCTGTGAGTGAGCCTCAAACAAAACAACGGATACGGAAAAATGGGCGAGACTGAAGTCATTAGTGCTACCCGCAAATGGGTTGAAGACGTCGTGGTCGGCTACAACTTGTGCCCGTTCGCCAAACGGGAACTGGTGCGGAACCGGCTACGGTTTGTGGTTTCTGAAGCCGAAACGGAAGACGAGCTGCTGCAGGCCCTGCACTCGGAGCTTCAACGACTTGAAGACGAGCCGGAGATTGAAACCACGCTGTTGATCCATCCGGGTGTATTGCAGGACTTCGGGCCCTACAATGAATTCCTTGATGCGGCTGATGGTTTGCTGGCGTATCTGGATATGGAAGGCGTTTACCAAATCGCCAGTTTCCACCCGGATTACCAGTTTGCGGGCACCGAGCCCGATGCGGCGGAGAACTACACCAATCGGTCGCCATTTCCCATGCTGCACCTCTTGCGGGAAGCCAGTCTGGAAGCGGCGATTGACAGTTATCCTGATGTGGATGGGATCCCGCAGAGAAACATTGAACTGATGAACGAGCTGGGCTCGGAGAAGATGCGGAGTATTCTGCGTTCCTGTCTTGATGAATCCACTCGCAAGGTCTGAACAGATGGGACTGCTTTTCGAACAGATTGACAGCCAGCCTTCGGTAATCGGCGAGATCACTCTGCGCCGGCGCCGGATTCCGGCCATTGGTGACCGGGATATTTACGAGGTGAAGCTGGGCGAGGAATTCCTGATGTCCAGCATGTTCGTGGATGCCGAAGTGGCTCTCTCTGATATCGGGCTGGGCGAAACCGAGGGCGATGATCTCCGGGTAGTTGTTGGTGGCCTGGGCCTGGGTTACACCGCGGTGGCGGCGCTCAGGCACGAGCGTGTTGCCGAACTGCTGGTGGTTGAGTATCTGAAACCCGTTATCGGATGGCATCAGCAGGAGCTGGTGCCTCTTGGTAAAGATCTGAATGCCGATCCCCGGAACCGCTACGTCCATGGCAGTTTCTTCGACCTGGCAATTGCCGATCCGGCAGAGGGTGGTTTCGATCCGAAGAACCCCGGCAAGCCATTCGATGCCATTCTTCTGGATATCGACCATTCCCCCCGGGCGCTGCTGCACGATTCCAGTGCCAGCTTCTACACAGCCAACAACCTGCGGCTGATGGCGCGGCAACTGAAGCCCCGAGGGGTGTTTGCCATGTGGTCGAACGAGGGCGAAGATGACGAGTTCATGGCCGTTCTCAACGAGGTGTTCACCGATGTGGCCTGCCATGTCGTATCCTTCTTCAATCCATTTCAGAACAGGGAATCGTTCAACACCGTGTATGTGGCCCGTAAGTCGGGCTGAGAAACCGGAGCCTGTATGTCTTTAACCACGCACCGCAGCCGACCTTTCAGCTCCAGCCAGCGCCTGCCCGAGCCGGAGCAGCCGCCGGTGTTGCATGAGCCGGAGGAGGCCGGGGCGTTGCTGGCGGAGTTTATCCAGCGCCATCCTCGCTTGCTGATCCTGACTGGCGCAGGGGTCAGTACCGATTCGGGCATCCCGGACTACCGGGACGGCGATGGCGCCTGGAAGCGCAAGCAGCCGGTTCAGCACAAGGCGTTCATGGAAGACGTCTACACCCGCCAGCGCTACTGGGGCCGGAGCCTGATTGGCTGGCCGGTCATGCGTAATGCCAGGCCCAACCCTTCCCACCATTACATCTCTGACCTGGAACTGCTCAACCACAGCAGTCTGGTGGTTACCCAGAACGTGGATCGGTTGCACCAGAAGGCAGGCACCCGGGGGGTGACGGACCTGCACGGGCGGGCCGATCAGGTGGTGTGCATGAGTTGCGGCTACCGTTGCCCGCGGGATGAGGTGCACGACCGTTGCGCCGATCTGAACCCGGGGTTCCAGAAATACACCGCCGAGACAGCGCCGGATGGCGATGCCGATCTGGATGTGGATTTCGAGGATTTCCGGCTGGCGGATTGTCCGAAGTGCGAAGGGATTCTGAAGCCGGATGTGGTGTTCTTTGGTGACTATGTTCCAAAAGACCGGGTGTATTCGGCCCTGGATACGCTGAAGGCCAGTGATGGCCTCTTGGTAATCGGTTCGTCGTTGATGGTGTATTCCGGGTACCGTTTCTGCCGGTACGCCAACGAATGGAACAAGCCCATTGCCACCCTGAACCTGGGGCGGACGCGGGCTGAAGATCTGGTAGATTTGAAGTTGAACGCGAGGATCGGGGAGACCCTGAAGGCCTCCCTCGATCAGCTTTAGCGGCGGCTTACATCAGGTTGTAGATAAACACCACTGCCACGGCAACCGGAGTGATGAAACGCACGGTGATCAGCCACAGGTTAAACATGGCCGGTGACAGTGCCAGTTCACGCTCCATGGCCTGACGTGACATCACCCAGCCCGCAAACAGGGCCACCAGCAGTCCGCCCAGGGGCAGCATTATGTTGGCGGTGAAGAAGTCCAGCAGGTCGAAAATGGTCTTGCCTTCCAGCATGGGGACAAAGCCAAGCGGTGCGAAGTCGGACCAGAGGTTCAGGGAAAGAATCGAGGCAATGCCCAGTCCCCAGCAGACAAAACCGGCGCCCAGTGTGCTGACGGTGCGGTTCATGCCTTTACGCTCTTCCAGCCATTCCACAATCGGCTCCAGAAGCGAAATCCCCGACGTCCAGGCGGCAAAGATCAGAAGTACAAAGAACAGGGTGCCGAACAGGGAACCCATGGGCATCTGACCGAAGGCCAGCGGCAGGGTCTGGAAGATCAGCCCCGGCCCCGCTCCCGGCTCAAGGCCGTTCGCGAACACAATCGGGAAGATGGCCAGGCCTGCGAGCAGCGCCACGCCGGTGTCGATGACCGATACGCTGATCGAGGTCTTGGCAATGGAAATGTTCTTAGGCAGGTAAGAGCCATAAGCCATCATGACCGCCATACCAAGGCTCAGGGTGAAGAACGCGTGCCCCAGGGCTACCAGTATTCCGGATGTTGTGAGCTTGGAGAAATCGGGCTGGAACAGGAATGCGGCGGCTTGCCCGAAGTGCCCGGTTGTCATTGCATAGCCGACCACGATCAGCAGCAGTACGAACAGGGCCGGCATGAGAATGCTGACAGCCCGCTCAAGCCCCGAGCGAACGCCTCGCACTACCACAACCATCACCATAGCCATGAACAGGGTATGCCAGGCCAGCAGTTTGGTGGGATCGCTTAGAAGGCCCGAGAATATCGCGCCTACGGCATCGGCAGACTGCCCGGCAAGCTGGCCGCTGGCGGTTGTGCCTACGTAGGAAATGGCCCAGCCGCCGATGACCGAGTAGAACGACAGAATCAGAAAACCCGCCAGAATGCCGATGGCACCGACCAGCTTCCAGGCCGGCTTGAGTCGGTCATGCTCGGCGATCAGGCTCAGACTCTTGACGGGGCTCCTGCCACCGCGACGACCGATCATGACTTCCGCCATCATGATAGGAATCCCGACGACCGCGATGCACAGCAGATACACCAGCACGAAGGCGCCGCCACCGTTCTCACCGGTGACATAAGGAAATTTCCAGATATTGCCCAGGCCCACGGCAGAGCCGGTAGCGGCAAGAATAAAGGCCAGACGTGATGACCAGAGCCCGCGTTGGGCGTTTGAACCTTCAATCGCCCCGGAATAAGCGGCGGAATCTGAAGAAGTGACGGACATAACTATCTCCCGGAGTATTTGTTTTTGTATCAGGGTTTAAGAGGGAAGCTGCAGCTATCCGCAGCTTCCTGGGGGTGCGCCGGTGTCAGCTCAGCCGGTGCGGGCCAACCGCTCGGACGCCTGTCCGGCTCCGGCGATGTGCTTTTTGAACCGTTCCTCGGCAAGCTCGTTGGCAATCTCCCCGGTGGGGCGACCCGAGCGGTCGGAACGGTTGAAGATTTCGGTCAGGGTATCGCCGATGGTATCGACGTGGGCGCGAACGGTTTCCGGTGTGGCGCCGGCGCGCTCGTAGAACACATCGATGATGCCGCCGGCATTGATGGCAAAGTCCGGTGCATAGAGAACGCCCCGGTCCCGCAGCATGGCATCGTGCTCAGGGTGTTCCAGCAGATTGTTGGCGGCGCCGGCGACGATCCGGGCCTTCAGTTGGGGAATGCTGTCATCGTTCAGTACTGCCCCCATGGCACAGGGCGCTACCACGTCCACAGGCAGTGACAATATGTCCTCGGCAGCCGCTGGCTTGGCTCCCAGCTGATCCACGGCCCGCCGCATATTGTCGTCATGGATGTCATAGACCCAGAGATCAGCGCCGGCGTCCTTCAGGTGTCTGGCCAACCGGAAACCGACATTACCGATGCCCTGAATGGCTACTTTCAAACCGTTGAGGTCGTCCCGCCCAAGTTTGTGTTTTACCGCTGCTTTGAGGCCGATAAAGGTGCCGTAGGCTGTCGCCGGTGACGGGTCGCCGTTGCTTGGGTTGCCGTCGAAGCCGGTGCGCGAGGCAATTCCCGCAACGTGGCTGGTGTGTCGGCCCATGACCTTGAGGTCGGGGACGCTGGTGCCCGAGTCTTCTGCCGCAATGTACTGCCCGCCAAGACTTTCCAGATGGCGGCCCTTGGCCTCCATCATCGCTTCGGTTTTCTGTTTGCGCGGGTCGCCAATAATCACGGACTTGCCGCCACCCAGATCCAGGTTGGCGAGGGCCGATTTGTAGGTCATACCCCGCGAAAGCCGCAAGACATCGCGAACCGCCTCTTCATCGGAGGCATAGGGAAACATTCGGCAGCCTCCCAATGCGGGGCCGCGGGAAGTGTTATGTATGGCAACGATGGCCTTCAGGCCGGTTTCGGGATCGCAGAAAAAGGAAAGATGTTCGTGGTTATCGAACTCGGGATGGCTGAATAGCATTGTGAAATCCTCTCCCACCGGCCGGATCTCGGCATGAGCGGGTATCTTGTTCTTGTCTGCCGGCTTGTGGCCGGCGTTCCGATTTCAGGTGTCCGGTATATCCGCTGGGGGTGGCCCACCGAAAGTGCCCTTTTGGGGCTGGACGAAAAACAAACTAGCGGCAATTGACGTTAACGTCAACATGCGAATGTGAACTATCCGATACAAGGCTCATCCCCGGATTCGGGCGCCTCCCCGGTAAACATTTGAGGCAATCATGAGGTTAAATGCCCTCATGCGTTGCGCGGATCTGGTCCATTAGTCGCAGATGTGCCCCTTTCTGCGGAAACTACCTATACGCGGATCGGGGAAACTGACCTAGTTTCCCCGGATGTCTGTCGCTTCCTATTCTTATCAGCTACAGCCGGCCCGGGTACGGGTGGAGTTTTTCCGGCTGCTTCCCATCTCGTTATTCGTGGTGGCGTTTGGCGCTGCCTTTGGATTGGCAGCTACCCAGAAAGGCCTTGAGCCGCTCCAGGCGGTGCTGATGAGTGCGACGGTGTTTGCCGGGGCCTCCCAGTTTGCCGCCGTCGATATGTGGGGCACCGAGGTATCTGTACTTCCGATGATCGCGGTGGTCTTTGCCATCAATTCCCGCCATCTGCTTATGGGCGCTTCGCTGTACCCGATGCTGAAAGATGTATCGCCGGGCAAGCGCTATGGTCTCTTGCTGTTGCTGACCGATGCCAACTGGGCGGTTTCCGCCCAGGAATACCAGAGTGGCCGACGAAACCTGGAGGTTATCCTTGGTGGCGGGTTGGCTCTTTGGCTGGCCTGGATCATCGGGACCGGTCTGGGCGTCTATTTTGGTGGCCTTCTGCAGGATCCCAAATCCCTGGGCCTGGACATGGTTCTCGGCTGCTTCCTCCTGGCCATGGCACTGGGCGGCAAGAAATCCCCGAGAGTGCTCGTGGCCTGGACCGTCACAGCGCTGGCTTCATTGGCGGCCTGGAAATGGTTGCCGGCGAATACCCACGTCGTCGTGGGCGCGCTCGCCGGTGGTGCGATCGGGTTCTTCTGGCTCGAGCGAAAGCCTGCGCCTGCTTCTGACGCGGAGGACAGCACCCATGACCGTTGAGACCACCACAGCCGGTATTCTGTTCCTGATTGCGATCATGACCGCCGTTACACTGGTAACCCGTTTTGGCGGCGTGTTCATCATGTCGTTCGTGAAGATCAATCCTCGTATCGAGAGCTTTATCAACACCATGGCCAGCTCGGTCCTGATTGCCATCATTGTGCCCATGGCCGTGACGGGGGACGCTGGTGCGCTGGCGGCCCTGACCACGACGGCGGTTACCATGCTGGCGTTGCGTAAACCTCTCCCGGCCATTGCCGCCGGGATTGCCGCTGCCGGAATCGTGCGGTTTCTGGCCTAACCTCTCGAATCTGAAGTGATTAAAAAGTGCTCAAGTCCGGGGGGCTGCGGCCGATATACCTGTGTAGTAATTACAGGTGCCCAAAGCCATGATTTCCTCCAGCCAGATTTCGCTTTTCCAGGACAGTTCCCGCCAGGTATCGGCTTTCGACAGCACGCAGCTCCGCATCAACCGGCAATCTGCCGCTGCGCCGCAGGCCAATGAGAACGCGGTTGGCTCAGAGTTAACGCTCATGCGCCAGGCTGCCTATCGTTACAGCAGCCAGGAGCAGCTCGCCTTCAGCGGCAGCAGCACCGTGACGGATGGCGGTCAGCAGAGCGTCTTTACCAGTGCGCAGCTTGCCGAGAAAACTTCAGAGTTGTTTCTGATGGGCCAGCAGGCACTGAGCGTTAGCCGTGCCGCGCTCGGTGGTGATGCGGGTGTCGAGGGTCGGGGCAGTCTCTCGGTTTCTGCCGGACGCTATATGTTTTACTCGGAGAGCGAATCCAGAAGCTTTGCCTCCACTGGCACCATCGCATTGGAGAATGGCGAGACCATCGACTTCACCCTCTCACTGCGACAGTCCCAGTCCCGGACCTACGAGTACTCGGAACTGGTGCAGATTCAGGAACGGCCACTCACCGACCCTCTGGTGATCAACTTCGGCACTGCCACAGCCCGCCTGACCGATACCCTCTTCGAGTTCGACCTGAACGGTAACGGTGAAACCGGGCAGTTTGCCACCCTGGGCAGCGGTAGCGGCTACCTGGTGCTGGACCGAAATGGCAACGGCAAGGTGGACGACGGCTCCGAACTGTTTGGTCCCCGGAGCGGCTCCGGCTTTGGCGAGCTGGCCCGGTTCGATGACGACGGTAACCGCTGGATTGATGCCAGTGATGAGATCTTTAAATCGCTGTCCGTGTGGGTGCAAACCGCGGACGGCTCCCAGGCTTTGAAATCCCTGGAGGAAGTCGGGGTTCAGGCGCTGTACGTGGACAATGTAGAAGACCGCTTCACGCTGGCCAACAGTCAAGGTGTGCCGCTGGGCCAGATCAAGGGTTCGGGAATCTATCTGACGACCGACGGTGAGGTTCGCACCCTGGAAGAAATTGATCTTGCCGAGCAGAACACCGCCGACGCGCCGGCCGCCGAGACGGTACTGAGTCGCGACAGTGGCTCGCCGGATCGCGGTGGTAACGGTCTGGTTGAGGCCCGGGTGGAAGCGATCCGCTCCGCGCTTGAGAAGCTCAATGAAATCCGCGAGAAGCAGAAGGCATTTATCGAAGAGTCAAAGGATTCCGGTAAGCCGGAATCTCCCATCGTCGATTACCTGAAACTGATCGACAAGATGCGCTTGGAAATGCTGAACAGCCAGGACGAGAAGAAGCAGGCGGCGAGTCGGTATCTGGAGTTTGCCAGCTTGTAGGGATCGACTCCGAGGCAGGTCCGGCCGGGGGTAAGGCTCCCAAAAATGTGCGGAGCCAGGGATGGCGGAGCCAAGCGTACACGGACGTATTTACAGCGTTTTTTGGAAGCCTTGCCCCCGGCCGCGCCGTCTGTTTACTCCATGGAGGGCTTGGTCATTGGATTGGCATTTCTCAGGGCCAGCTCTCCAATGCCAGGTAGTTTTACCCCCAACGCCAACGGGTTAATACCGAAAGAGAGGCCTAGAAGGTTCAATTCCAGTCCCTCGCGAATGCCTGCCAATACGCCAAAATACCCCCCCAGTGAGACCTGATAACCCGCGCCACCCGGAACCTCTGCGATAATACTGTCGCCGAGGTAGTCCTTGCCGATCGCGTGGTTCGGCAGAGCCACATCGAGACCCTCAACCTCCCTGATTACCCAGGCCACGAAGGTGTTGCTGTTGGGGCCGGGCCAGGCTTCGTATTCGGTCGGGTAGGGGTAGGACGCCACTGCCTGGTAGACGTCGGGAATCAGCTTTTCGGCTTCTTCGCCGCGGATATCGGCATAGAGGTCCGGCTTTGCACCGTACCAGTGTCTGTCGGGCTCACCGGGCCGTGAATTGACCACGTAGCGGCGCCAGCCAGTCACCTCATGAACCCGATAATGGCTGGCCCCTTTTTCCTTGGTGGCTATCCAGGTATGGACAGCAAAGTAACCTCGCCAACTCCAGGCCCGGGCGCCATATACCTGAACGATGGCTTCCTCGGCCTGTTCTGGCAGAGGGGCAATCCGGGCGCTTTCCCGGGTGGCTGTTTGCCAGCTCTCGGCTCCCTGCAGGCTGCCACTGGTGGCAAGCAGAATCGGGCCAGCCAGCAGCAGGAGCACGGCGCCGAAGAACCAGCCGGTGTATCTGAAAAATCGTTTCATGAACTCAGTCCGAAGCGTGGGGTAGACGGGACCCTCTGAGGCACAGAAAGTTCCGCACGACTACCTGGATTATAGGGGACAGATACGCCAGCCGTGGGTTGGCGGATGAGGCTTGTACCGGGCTGTGGTTTGCCGTGAGGACGCTTGTCTTCTAGGCTCAGAAATACAAATCGCAACTCCCAGGAGGCTTTAATGTCTGACCATCACGTGTATAAAAAAGTGGAAATTGTCGGGTCTTCCAAGAAAAGCATTGAAGACGCCATTGAGAATGCACTTGAGGAATGTGGTAAGAGCGTTCGCAACATGGAGTGGTTTGAGGTAACCGAAACCCGCGGCCATATCGTTGATGGCAAGGTGGGCCATTATCAGGTCGTAATGAAAGTCGGTTTCCGTATCGCCAACAGCTGAACAGGCGCTCCCTAGTTACTGCGAATTGCCCGGTGCCGAATGGACGAGACCAGCTGGTTCATCAGCTCCCGGGCCTCGCCCTCGTGCAGGCTGTGGCATTTGTCCTGCAAGACCCGGCGATCGTGATTGGATGAGTCGCTAGGGACATCTTTTAGCAGGTCCAGATACTGGCAGGCCGCAAGGTGCGCCTTGATCTCGGCATCAATCAGCCGGGTAACCAGTTCATCGACGGACTCTGTGCAGAAGGGGCGGTTCCGGTTAAGCAGCTCTCGGGCCTCCAGGGCCGCATTGCGAGCTTCCAGTCTGAGTTCGCCGGCCGCTTCGCCGCCTTCAACCGCCCTCAGGAACATGCCCAGGCGTTCATGAAGATTCCATACCTGTGGCCAGATCCTGGCGTAGGCTTCCACTTCTTTCTGATAGCGGGCTTCTTCAACTGGGGAGCCTGAAGCGCCATTGCCGGACTCACCCGGACGATTGAATTGTGCTACCCGTATGTCGTCAACTTCCCGCCACAGCATATCGGAACGCTCCCGTAATGCGGTCAACTGGTCCTCGCTACGCCGGCGAGCGCCCGATCCGATGAACAGGGCAATCACGGCCAGGCCCAGGGCGGCCGCTGAAAGCAGAAGCGGCAGGCCGCCTGCCGATAACATGCTCCACAATGGGTCTGTATCCATGGTGTCTGACCCCCGCGTAAATCCAGTCTGGGTCTATCAGTATAGAAGTTAATCCGGCGTCTGCTGTCGGAAGGGCAGGGCGGATTCCGCATCGCTGAAATAAGCACGCACGTGGTCCGCCTCCTCTCGGGTGAAGTTTTCTATGGCTTCGCGGAAGCCGGGGTGCAGAACGCCATGCCAGGAGTGGGTGATTACCGGCTCAAAGCCACGTACCAGTTTGTGTTCGCCCTGGGCGCCGGCATCAATATGGCTGAGGCCGAGGTCCATCGCCAGTTCGATGCCCTGGTAGTAGCAGGTTTCAAAGTGCAGGTGGTTATATTCGTCAAGGCAACCCCAGTAACGCCCGTAGAGGGTGGTTTTGCCCGCCAGGAACAGGGCACCGGCAATCATTTCGCCCTCGCGCACTGCCATCACCAGATGTACGTGTTCGGGTAGCTGTTCCAGAAGCAGCTCAAAGAATCGCTTGTTGAGGTAAGGTCGTTGGCCCCGTTTCAGATAAGTCGCCTGGTAAAACACATAGAACGCGGAAAGCACGTGCTCCGGAATATCCCGGCCATGAAAGCGTGTAAAGGAAATTCCCTGGTCCGCAACCTGGCGACGTTCCTTGCGGATGGACTTGCGCTTGCGGGAAGTCAGCGCCGCCAGGAAGTCCTCGAAATTACGGTAATCATGGTTATGCCAGTGGAACTGGCATCCGATGCGATGTAAGGCCTGCTCGTGTTGAAGCAGCTCCTGGTCCTCTTTGCCGGGAAACAGCAGGTGCCAGGAGTGGGCTCCAAGTTCATCGGTCAGCCTGTCCAACAGGTGATGAACCTGTTCCGGTACCAGCTGTTGTCGAATGTCCGGATCCAGCAGCAGCCTTGGGCCTGAGGATGGCGTGAAGGGAATGGCGATCAGTAATTTTGGATAGTACGCCAGCCCATGCCGCTGGTATGCATCGGCCCAGGCCCAGTCAAACACATATTCCCCCATGGAGTGGCTCTTCAGAAAAGCCGGCGCAAGGCCGACGATTCTGCCAGCCTTTCGGAACACGAGGTGACGTGGCGACCACCCGGTCTCCGGGGATGTGCATCCGGACGCTTCCAGTGCCTGGAAAAACTCGTAACGAAGAAATGGATTGCTATGCCCAGCCAGCCGCTCCCACTCAGGGGCGGGAATATCATTGATGCTGGTGCAGGTCTCCAGTGTGAGAGTCGCTGGTCCGGGTTCTGACATGGTGAGGGAAAACTCCTTTATGTACCCGATACCATACGTCAGAAGACGGCTTTTGATCACCCCGGGGTCAGTGTAAAGGTTCTGCAAAGTGGCCTGGCCCGAATCAGTGGTTTGCGGGTAGCGTGTTAGACTTCAGCAGCAACTGTGGTCGGCACGACAGGTGGAGAAGCGACATGCAGAACAGGGTGTTACTGGTCGAGGACGATGATGAATTGCGGGAATTGCTTGCCCGTTACCTGACCAATCAGGGATTTACCATTCGGGAAGCTGCCAATGGCCGGGACGGCCTCGCCCTGGCGCTGGGTCAGGACTGCGATATTGTCGTGCTGGACATCATGCTGCCGGATATCAGTGGCCTCGAGGTGTTGCGGGAACTGAGGGCAGAGACCCATCTGCCCGTGGTATTACTGACCGCCCGGGGCGACGAAACGGATCGAATCGTCGGTTTCGAGGTTGGTGCCGATGACTATATTCCCAAACCCTGTAATCCGCGCGAGCTGGTGGCCCGGCTGCAGGCGCTTTTGCGGCGGATTGCCTGGGACCAGAAAACCGAAGTCAATGCGGCCCGGACCTATGGCGACCTACGTGTCGAGCCGGGCCATCGCCGAATTTACCAGAATGATGTGGCGATGGAGTTGACCGCCACCGAGTACGAGGTTCTGCAGGTTCTTCTGGCACACGCAGGCAGCGTGGTCCGCAAAACCGATCTCATGCAATGGGCGCTGGGCCGGCGCCTTGAAGCTTACGACCGCACCCTTGATATGCACATCAGTAACCTTCGCAAAAAACTGGGCAACGACGACCCGCCCCGTATCGAAACCGTTAGGGGGCTGGGGTACAGCTATCGGGTGCCAGAATGAAACAGCGGCCCATGTTCCCTCTGTTCTGGCGGATCTTCCTGTCGATCTGGCTGGCCATGGCGGTCACCGTGGTGGCCAGTAACCTTGCAACCAGGATGCTTCTGGACCGGGAGCGTGAGGCCATCGAGCGCCAGGCAGGTCTCAGGGATCTGGCCGAAGAAGCTATCGCAATCCGCGAGGCCGGCGACCGTGGCGAAGCGTGGCGCTTTCTGCGGGACGAAGGCGAGCGTCTTGAACTGTTTCTGGTGTTGCTCGAGCAGGATGAAAACGATGGCAAGCTGCCCTCGTTCATCCGCGACCGCATGAAATCCGGCTGGTACCCGCAGAAACCCGCGGTACTGGACGTTGGCGGCGGTTACCGGCTGGTGGCCTGGCCACGGGTGCAGGGCGCCGGCTGGCTCAACCCGAGATTCTTCAGGGCCATCGAGCTCGGGCTGGCCCTGCTGATGATTTCACTGGCGTGCTGGTGGATCGCCCGCCTGGTATCGCGACCGTTGAAACACATGGAAAGCACCGCCCAGGCGATTGCGGCCGGGGATAATTCTCTGAGAGTCAGCGAAAAGATCGCCCAACGCCGGGATGAGGTGGGGCAACTGGCCACGGCTTTCAATGCCATGACCGAACAGCTCTGCAGTCTGCTGGAACGCCAGAAACACCTGCTTCGGGATATTTCCCACGATTTGCGAACGCCGCTCACCCGCCAGCGTATCGCCATTGAGCTGGCAAACGAGGCCGGTGCAGATGAAGAGCTGATGGCCAGCATTCTGCGCCAGAACGAACGGCTTGAAACCATGACTGGTCAGATACTGACGTTATACCGGGTTACCGAAGCCGGCGGCGATATCGAGCGCGAGCCCCTCCGGCTGGTGCATGTGATCAATCAGGTCCTCAAGGATGCAGCGGACTATGCCGAACACCAGGGTGTGGACTGCAAACTCGTGGTGTCGCCGGAAAGTTCAAGGGCGTCGGTGCTGGGTGATGAAGGGCTTTTGCAGCGAGCCATCGACAACATCCTGCAGAATGCCCTCGACCACACGCCACCTGGCAGGGCTGTTCATCTGGCCGTGACGGTAGCCGATGACTGGTTGACGCTAACGGTTGATGACGAGGGGCCGGGCGTTCCGGATGAACTGATCGGCCAGCTTTTCGAGCCGTTCTTCCGCGCAGACAAGTCTCGCGGGGGCACGGGCTGGGGGCTTGGCCTGGCCATTGCCAGAGACATCGTAGCAGCCCACGATGGCGTGATCGGGGCAGCAGCGGGAGAAGCTGGCGGCTTACGGGTGACGCTTCGCCTTCCGGTGTTTTTCGGGGGCGGCTGACTCCGGCTCGGAAGGTTTCAGTTTTTCGGCGCCGGAAAAGTCGATACCCTCCTGCAGCTCGTCTTCGTCAAAGCGGATTCCGCAGGCCGCTTTCCGAATCTTCGCGGGCTTTGCCGTGCCCGGGTTGTTGTATTCGTCTTCAGAGGCCATAGGTCGTTGTCCATGAAAAAAGATTACCCCGTTCCGGCAGGATACCTTGAGCGTGAAACGGAAGTGAAGAAAAGCCGGTTCATTGCCCGGGTAGCCCCGGTGAGTTCGCGGGAGGAGGTGAAGGACTGGCTGGAACAGGCCCACCAGGACCACCCGGACGCCCGGCATATCTGCTGGGCCTACCAGATCGGGCGTCCCGGTTCTGCCGCCGAAGCTGGTATGAACGATGATGGTGAACCGTCCGGAACGGCCGGAAAGCCGATTCTCAACGTGATTCAGCACAAGGATATGGGGGATGTGCTGGTGATGGTGGTCCGGTACTTTGGTGGCATCAAACTGGGCGCAGGTGGCCTGGTGCGAGCCTATGCCGGAGCTGCAGAGAGCGTGCTGTCGGCTGTTGATCGGGTGGTCCAGAAGCCCATGGTGGACGTGCTGGTGCTCCTGTCATTTGCTGACGAGCAACCGCTGCGGCACTGGTGTGAGATGAACGGGGCATCGGTGGAATCGGTGGATTACGGGGCCTCGGTACGGGCTGGTGTTCTGGTCCCCGAGGATCAGGTCGAGGCATTCGGAGCCTTCTGCGATGCCCATAAACTGGATTACAGTTTAGAAAGGTGACGGATCCCGGGGGCATCGTTGTGCGTCTGCGAGGCGTATACTGTTCGTAAATCTGAGTCTCAATCGAGGACAGGAATCATGATGCGTTTTCTGATGTTAGCGGTTGTTGCACTGGCCATGACCGGTTGTGCCAGCAACGTGGTGACCGACTACAACTCTTCCGTGGTTTTCGGTAATTATTCCTCCTGGGCGTTTGCCGGTGGCACCGATTCGTCTTCCTTTACCTCACTCGACGGCACTCGGGTGCGCAGTGCCGTCGAGCGAGAGCTGAATCGCAAAGCGCTGAAACAGGTCCCTGAAGCAGAGGCCGACTTGCTGGTAAGCTGGCAGATCGTGCCCGAGGAGCGTCTTGAGCAGACGGGGCTGGGACTCGGATTTGGTTTTGGCAGCGGGAATTTCGGCTGGGCCCTGTCTGCGCCGCCACCGGTACGTGAAATTGAAGAGGGAAAGCTGGTTGTAGAACTGGCAGACAGCAAGTCGAAAGAAGTTGTCTGGCGCGCCGCCAGTCGGCGCTATCTCAATGAAAACCAGTCACCCGAGACCCGAAGAGAACTGATCGACGAGGTCGTGGCCGAAATGTTTACCAAGTATCCTCCTGGTCTCGATTGAAGGCGTTACAAGACAGGAATAGCACGGAGACAGAATGAAGAAGCGATCTGAGGGCGGTCTGGTTTTTTCGACCGAGCAGGGGCGTATGTGCCCGGATTGCCGTAACCCCGTGAATGAATGTACCTGCGTTACATCATCACGGCCTGCCGGGGATGGCATTGTCAGAGTGAGCCGGGAGACCAAGGGTCGCAAGGGTAAGGGTGTCACCCTGATTACCGGCATTCCACTGGACGACAAAGAACTGAAAGCCTATGCCAAGGTGTTGAAAGCCAAATGCGGCACCGGTGGCACGGTAAAAGATGGTGTGGTCGAAATCCAGGGCGACCAGCGGGATCTTCTGGTTCCGCTGCTTGAGCAGAAGGGGTGGACGGTTAAGCGCGCCGGTGGCTGATGGTATAACACGCAAATCCCCCACGCTCACGTTACAATAGAGCCCGCGTTAACAAATCCCGAGTTTCATACCAACCGGAATCTGCCCAGAAATCCCTGCAATTATGCCGTTGGATGGCGGATTCTGTTCGACCGGAGGCAAGCATGCATATACTGGTTTTGGGCGCAGGCGTTGTGGGTACTACCACGGCCTGGTATCTGCAGAAGCAGGGGCACCAGGTAACTGTGGTTGATCGCCAGAACCAGGCCGGCCTGGAAACCAGTTATGCCAACGGCGGTCAGATCTCCGTTTCCCATGCGGAGCCGTGGGCCAACCCGTCCGCCCCTCTGAAAGTCATGAAATGGCTGTTCCAGCCCGACGCGCCCCTGCTGTTCCGGCCAAGACTGGATCCCGCCCAGTGGCGCTGGGCGCTCTCTTTTCTGGGACAGTGCACCTCGGCCCGGGCTGCCCACAACATCCGCCAGATGGTGAATCTCGGCACCTACAGCCGCAGCCAGTTGCAGGCTCTGCGTAACGAAGCGGGCATCGAGTACAACCATCTCGAGAAGGGTATCCTGCACTTCTACACCAATCCTGCGGAGTTTGATGGTGCCATGGAGCCGACCCGGATCATGCAGGATCTGGGGTGTGACCGTCAGATTATCGATGCAGACCGGGCGGTAGAGTTGGAGCCGGCACTCAAGCCGATCCGCAACCGGATTGCCGGGGCAACCTACACCTCGGAAGACGAATCCGGTGATGCCCGGATGTTTACCCAGAACCTTGCAAAACGCTGCGCGGAGGCCGGCGTAGAGTTCCGGTACGGCACTGAAATCCTGGGCTTCGAACGCGCCGGCGAGCGGGTACTCGGTATCCAGACGCTCCGGGACGGCCATCATGAGACGCTGCGCGCGGATGCCTACGTGCTGAGCATGGGCAGCTTCAGTGCGGCGCTCGCCAGTCAGCTCGGTATTTTCCTCAACATCTATCCGGCCAAAGGCTATTCGATTACGGTACCGGTGAAGAACGAGGAGGCGGCGTTCAATGTCAGCCTCACTGACGACGAGTACAAGCTGGTTTATTCCCGCCTGGGTGATCGCATGCGCGTGGCGGGCACGGCCGAACTGAACGGCTACAGCCGGAAACTGAACTATACCCGCTGCCGCGCTATCGTGCGCCGCACAGCGGAAGTCATGCCCGAAGCAGGTTACTGGGATCAGGCGGAGTTCTGGACCGGCTTACGGCCTGCGACGCCTTCCAACGTGCCGTACATCGGAAAAAGCCACTTCGCCAACCTCTACCTGAATACCGGACACGGCACCCTTGGATGGACCCATTCCTGTGGTTCCGCCGCGGCCCTTGCGGACATTATTGACGGCCGCAAGCCTGAAGTGGATTTTACGTTTTCCGGGCTATAAAAAAGGGGCCAGATGAGGTGTGTCATCTGGCCCCTTCCCAAACGCCTCACTGATTACTGCAACTGATCCCGAATCAGTTTCTTGTTGATCTTGCCAACACTGGTCTTCGGAATATCTTCCACGAAATCAATATGCTCCGGGATCGCCCATTTATTGATCTCGCCGCTTTCCACAAACTGCTTCAGATGGTTCTGGATATCCTCTGCACTGGCTTGCTCGCCCGGCTTCAGGGTGACTAGAGCATGCGGGCGTTCGCCCCATTTCTCATCGGGCACGCCAACCACTGCAGCACCGGCGACAGCGGAATGCTGGCTGATCAGGTTTTCCAGATCCAGTGAAGACAGCCACTCACCACCGGTTTTGATCACGTCCTTGATGCGATCCTTGATGGTGATGGTGTTGTCCGGCTCCATGGAAGCTACGTCGCCGGTGTGTAGCCAGCCACCTTCCCAGAGCTGTTCGCCTTTCTCGGGCTCCTTGAAGTAACCCTGGGTCAGCCATGGCGCGCGGGCCACGATCTCTCCCTTGGCCTCGCCATCATGGGGAACCGGGTTGCCGTCGGGGTCCACGATTTCCAGCTCAACCATGGGCGTGGCAATGCCGGTCTTTACCCGGATCGCAGTCTGCTGCTCAAGAGGCAGTTCCAGGTCTTCGGGCTTGAGGTGCGAAGCGCAGAGCAGCGGGCAGGTCTCAGACATGCCGTATGCTGAGTACATCTTGATGCCGAGCCTGGCCGCCGCATCGCACAGGCCTTTGGTCAGTGCGCTGCCGCCGATCAGCACGTGCCAGTTGCTCAGATCCGCGGTCTTGATGGACTCCGTGGCCATCATCATCTGCATGATGGTGGGCACGCAATGGGAGAAGGTCACTTTGTGTTCCTTGAGCAGGTCGACCAGCAGCTCCGGCTCATAGCGGCCAGGGTAGACCTGTTTGATGCCCATCATGGTGGCGGCATAGGGCACACCCCAGGCATGCACGTGGAACATGGGCGTTACCGGCATGTAAACCGACGAGGAGCGCATGAGTGGCATCTCATCGAATGACGCCACGGTGCCTGTCATGGCCAGGGTGTGCAGAACCAGCTGGCGGTGACTGAAGTAGACACCCTTCGGATTGCCGGTGGTACCCGTGGTGTAGAAGGTGGTTGCCACGCTGTTTTCGTCGAAGTCCGGGAAGTCGAACTTGTCACCAGCCCTGGCGAGCAGGCTCTCATACTCTCCGATAGCGTCAACCGGTGCCTTTTGGGCGGCATCGCTGTCGGTGAGCTGAATCCAGGTCTTGACCGTTTTGATCTCGTCTTTGACCGCCTCAATGATCGGGAGGAAATCGTCGTGAACCAGCACCACGTCATCCTCGGCGTGATTCATGGTGTAAACAATCTGCTCCGGGGACAACCGGATATTGACCGTGTGCAGAATGGCGCCAATCATCGGAATGGCAAAGAAGCACTCCAGGTACCGGGGGGTATCCCAGTCCATGACCGCAACGGTATCGCCCGGTTTCACGCCGGCATCGGTCAATGCGTTTGCCAGGCGGTGAATGCGTTCGACGAGATCCGTATAGGTGTACTTGCTGCGGTTGGAGTAGACAATTTCCTGGTCTGGATTGTACCTGGGGCCCGAGAGCAGGAGTCGTTTGATCAGCAGCGGGTACTCATAGGCGTTTTCAGCCGGGGGTAGAATGCGTGTCTGTGCCATTACGTGTGTCCTCTTTCCCAGTTGTTGGTGTTATCGCGAGAAACAGGGATAAATCTGACACAGTTTGGCTGAAACAGGAACCGGTAATAGTGAAAAAATGCAGAGCGAACGGTGGCTTAGGTGCGAAGTCCGTTTCGCTCTGCGGACGCGCCCGTCAGGGGCGGGGATATTACTCGTAGGTGCAGAGGTAAGCCGTGTCGATGTCGGTCTTTGCCTTGAAGCTGGCCTGGCCCGCTACATCAAAACTCTCGCCCGCTCCGTAGGTCATCCACTCTTCCATGCCCGGGAGCAGGACCGTCAGGGCGCCGCTGATCACCGTCATGGTTTCTTTCTTGCTGGTGCCGAACTCATACTCGCCCGGACTGATCACACCGACCGTGGCGGGCAGAGTGGAGGTCTGGAAGGCGATGGATTTTGCCTTGCCGTCGAAATATTCATTTACTTTCAGCATATGCCGGGCTCCTTGAATAGGTTGGGGAGGCTACTATACGGCAAAATTCTTCCAGTCCAATGACAAAATTCCGGGCGGGCAGCGGTAATGCCGTATCACTGGTCCCAGGGCTTGCCCTTTGTTTCCTCCATTGTCCTTACGCCGATATGCATGGCCGCTTTGGCAAGAATGTTGGCACTGACCGGCGCCGTCATGAACAGAAACACGGTGATGAGAATTTCTGATACTTCCACCCCCTTGCCGCTGATGCTGAAGAAAATCATCGAACCGATCACGATGGCACCAGCGCCGAGAGTCGTAGCCTTGGTGGGCCCGTGAAGACGGGTAAAGAAATCCGGCAGCCGCGCCAGACCAATGGCTCCGACCAGGGTGAACGCCCCGCCCAAAAGCAGCATGGCCGAGATGATGGTTTCCGCGATCAGGCTCATGGTCGATGTCCTCCGCGAGCTGGGTGGTTGAGACCGGTACTATTCAATGACACTACCCCGCTTCAGGTATTTGGCCATGGCCACGGTGCCGACAAAACCCATGACTGCGATGAGCAATGCCGCCTCCAGGTACATGCGGGTTCCCAGGGTGATGCCAAGCAGGATAATCAGCGCGATGGCATTGATATAGAGCGTGTCCAGCGCCAGCACCCGATCGGGCGCATCCGGCCCTTTGATCAGCCGGTAAACGTTGAGCAGGGCCGCCAGAACGACCATGCCTATGGTGATGTAAAGGGTGATCGTGATCATTGGAACATCTCCATCAAGCGCTTCTCGTAGCGGTCGTGTATTGCATCAATAACCTCCTGGTCGCTGCCCGCATCCAGGGCATGAATCAGCAGGGTTTTACTGTCATCGCTGATATCCGCACTGACGGTGCCGGGGGTAAGCGAAATGGTGCTGGCGAGCATGGAAATGGCCAGGGGGTGCTGAAGCTGCAGCGGATAGCAGACAAACACCGGTCTCGGCTGGCGCGGGCTCAGGATCAGGCGCGCCACCGAGAAACTGGCAACGATGATGTCCCTGATTACCAGCACCAGATAAGCCGGCATACGCCAGGCTTTGACGAAGGCCGGCCGTTCGGGCCAGAAACCCTGGGTCAGTTGGGGAATCAGCCAGGCCAGAATCAGCCCCATGACCACGCTGGCCCCGGAAACGCCATCACTGAGCAGCTGCCAGGTGGTGAACAGGAGCAGGCTCAGCCAGGGTTGTGGAAAACTCAGTCGATCAAGCATCAGTGATCCTCCTCGACCATGGGGATCTGCAGGATTTCGATGTAGGCAGCAGAGTTGTGCAGTTGTGCCGCCGTTGCGTCAGTGTAGCGGGTGATTGGCCCCGCCAGAACTACCATGGCAATCGCCAAGGCGGCCAGGGCACCTGCGGCGACTGAAACCCGGCCATTCAGCGGATCGGGAGTTTCCAGGTGGCCATCAATCGTGCGCCAGAAAACGATGCTGCCGGCGCGGCTGTAGGCGATGACCGTGAGGAAACTGCCAACCAGAAGCACGGACCAGAGCCAGGCCATTTCAGGTCCTGATTCAACAGCCTTGAGAATCAGTACCTTGCCAAAGAATCCGCTCAGTGGCGGCAGACCGGCGGCAGCGACGGCTCCTATCAGGAACAGAACGCTCAGAAAGGTCCGGTTCCGCATGGCTGGGGCAGTAACGATCCGATCGCGGGCGCTTCCGCGCTGATTGGCAATCAGCTCCGAAACGAGGAACAGCCCCCCCACGGTCCAGGTTGTGCTCAGAAGATAGAACAGCGCTGCGGACAGTCCTGCTTCAGAGCCGAGTGAAACCGGGGCAAGTAGGGTGCCCACGGAAATGATCACCTGCCAGGCAACCAGAGTTTTCAGTGTCCCGGCGCCCAGGGCGCCAATGACCCCCATTGCCAGGGTGAGCAGGGCAATCGGGAACAGCCAGTCCATGCCCAGGTTGGCGAGCTGGCCGGCGTCATCGCCAAATATCAGCAGGTAGACCCGCAAGATGGCATAAACTCCGACTTTGGTCATGACTGCGAACAGGGCAGCCACCGGAGCCGTAGCCTTGGAGTAGGCCCGGGGCAGCCAGAAGCACAGCGGCAGGACGGCGGCTTTCAGGCCAAACACCACCAGCAACATCATGCCACCGGCTTTCACCAGGTTGAGGTCCGCGCCGGAAAGACGGCGAACCTCCAGTGCGAGATCGGCCATGTTCAGGGTTCCGGTCACGCTGTAGATCATGCCGACACTGATCAGGAACACGGCGGAACCCACCAGGTTCAGCACCACATAATGCAGCCCGGGAACGGTCCTTGCGGTTCCTCCCCCGTGCATCAGCAGGCCATAGGAGGCAATGAGCAGCACCTCGAAGGCAACAAACAGGTTAAACAGGTCCCCGGTAAGGAAGGCAATGTTCAGACCCATCAGCTGGAACAGGAAGAGCGCGTGGAACTGGCGGTTGTCCTCGTCGGCGCCTCCGATGGCATAAAGGTGGCAGAACAGTGCGAGTCCGGCCGTCAGGATCAGCATCAGGGCCGCCAGGCGGTCCAGAACCAGAACGATGCCGAAAGGTGGCTGCCAGTTACCAAATGCATAGATCCGGTAACTGCCATCATCTGCCAGGGCCAGCAGGACAATGGCTGACACCAGCATCAGCACGGTGGTTGCCAGTGCCAGTGTCCGGCGCAGGCTGATTGGCGCGTAACCAATGAGGGCCTGCAGAATACCGCCAAGCAGGGGAATCAGGATAGGAGCGGAAAGCCAGTGATTCATTTACTGTTTTCCTCCTCTTCTTCCTCGGGTGCCGGCGATCTGTAGGGTTTCCGTCCATCCACGTGATCGTCATCGTTATCCGCCAGGCTTTTCAGGGACAGCACCACGACGAATGCAGTCATGGCAAATCCGATGACAATGGCCGTCAGAACCAGTGCCTGGGGCAAGGGATCGGTGTAGTTTTCAGCCGTGCCGAGGATCGGCTGCTGCCCGGTAGCCAGCCGACCGCTGGAGAACAGGAACAGGTTCACCCCATAGGAAAGCAGGGTCAGGCCTACCACTACAGGAAAGGTTCTGCCCCGTAACAGGAGGTAAACCCCGGAAGCTGTCAGGGCGCCAATAGCCAGTGCGAAAACGAGCTCCATTACCCGCCCTCCTTTTTGCTTTTGATGGCGGAGTGAGGTGACAGCCGGCCTATGCTTACCAGGGCAAGCATGGTGGCGCCGATGACGGTGAGGTAAACACCCAGATCAAACATCATGGCCGAAGCCACCTCAAACTTGCCGACCACGGGCCAGGTAATGTAGCCGAAGGTGGAGGTTAGGAACGGGTAACCAAAGGCGAGGCTGCCGGCACCGGTGATGACCGCAAACAGCAGCCCCAGTCCGATGATGTTGTGATAGCGGAACGGTAACCGGTCCTGGGTCCAGACTATGCCACTTGCAATGTACTGGAGAATCAGTGCGACCGACGTGATCAGGCCGGCAATGAAGCCGCCACCCGGCAGATTGTGGCCCCGGAGGAAAATGAACACCGAAACCATCAGCGCCAAAGGCAGCATCGGACGGGCTATCTGGCGCAACATCAGCGGATGGGAATCCCGTGTCCAGGCATGGCCCTGACCATCGCCCGGTGGGGGTGTCAGGGCGGTGTGCTTGAGCATGGCGTAAATCCCCAGGGCCGCAATTGCCAGAACGGTGATCTCGCCGAGGGTATCAAAACCACGGAAGTCCACGAGTATTACGTTCACTACGTTGGTGCCGCCCGCGCCCGGTTTGCTGTTCTGCAGGAAGAAATCCGAAATGGAACTGAAGGGCTGGGTCAGCATGGCGAGAGTCGCGAATGTCATACCAGTACCAGCCAAACCCGCTATGACCATATCCCTGACACGTCGCTTCATCGGTGTTTCAAAGGGCGTCCAGGACGGCATGTAGTACAACGCGAGCATCAGCAGAACAATGGTTACCACTTCCACAGATAATTGGGTCATAGCGAGATCAGGGGCCGAGAAGCGGGCGAATGCCAGCGCCACAATCAGGCCGACCACACTCAGTAGCACCAGCGCGTAAAAGCGTTCCCGGTGCATTACGGCAGTGGCAAAGGCGCAGAGGATAAGAACCCCCGCCGTGATACCGGTGGGCCAGTCCACCGGACTGAGGCCGAGCTCGCCCACGAAAATTCCGAGGCTGATCAGAGGCATGGCAGTCACGGCGATCACACTTACCAAAAGCAGCATGTTATAGCGCTGGAGTGAGCCGGTTTCCAGCAGTGCCGTGAACCGGTTGGCGGCATCCACCAACCGGGAAACGACTGTCTCGAACACGGCCTTCTCGTCGATTTCGCGAAAGCGGGCATGGAAGTCGAAAAAGCGCTGGCGCTGACTGTACATCAGCAACCCGCCGGCGAAAGCTATGAAGCTCATCATCAGCGGCAGGTTAATGCCGTGGAACGGCGTGAGATGATACTCAGGCACATCACCGCCAAAAGTGGCTGATGCCGCCATGTAGAGTAACGGGCCGACTGAAATGGCCGGAAATATGCCAATCATAATCAATGCAAACACGAGAATTTCGGCCGGGATTTTCATGTAACGGGGTGGCTCGTGCGGAGGATAGACCGGAAGATCAATGGGCTTGCCATTGAAGAAAACGTCGTGAATAAAGCGCGCGGAGTAAGCCACTGTGATGATTCCCGCCAGTGTTGCCACAACCGGAGGGAGCCAGGCCCAGAGCCCGGGCAGATTCAGCTCCAGCGATTCTGCAAAGAACATCTCCTTGCTCAGGAAACCGTTCAGCAGTGGAACGCCTGCCATGGATGAAGCGGCCACGATGGCGAGGGTGGCGGTATGTGGCATGTAGCGCCACAAGCCATTGATCCGGCGCATGTCCCGGGTGCCGGTTTCATGGTCGATGATACCTGCAGCCATGAACAGGGACGCCTTGAAAGTGGCGTGGTTGATCACGTGAAAAATGCCTGCGACAGCCGCAAGCTGGGTGCCCATGCCCAACAGCAGGGTGATAAGGCCCAGTTGGCTTACTGTTGAGTAGGCCAGCAGTCCTTTCAGATCGTGCTTGAACATGGCGCTGTAGGCGCCCAGAAGCATGGTGAACATGCCGGTAAAGCTGACCATGTAGAACCACTGTTCCGTGCCTGCCAGGGCGGGATAAAGCCGGGCCATAAGAAATATTCCGGCTTTCACCATTGTCGCTGAGTGCAGGTAAGCTGAAACCGGTGTTGGAGCCTGCATGGCATGGGGCAGCCAGAAATGGAACGGGAACTGCGCCGATTTGGTGAAAGCGCCCAGCAGAACAAGAGTCAGGACAACGGGATACATCGCATGTGCCTTGATCTGATCACCGGCTGCCAGAACATCATCCAGCTCAAAGCTGCCAACAATGTTACCGAGGATGAGCACGCCAGCCAGCAGGGCCAGGCCTCCGCCGCCGGTCACTGCCAGCGCCATACGGGCTCCACGCCGCGCATCCTGCTTGTGGGTCCAGAAGCTGATCAGCAGGAATGACGTCAGGCTGGTCAGTTCCCAGAAAATCATCATCAGCAGCAGGTTACTGGAAAGTACAATGCCCAGCATCGAGCCCTTGAAGCACAGTAACAGCGCGTAGAACTTGCCGACGTTCTCGTGGGCTTTCAGGTAATAACGGGCGTAGAGAATAATCAGTAACCCGATTATCAGGATCAGCAGGGTAAACAGTAGCGAGAGCCCGTCCAGCCTGAAGCTGAAGGACAGGCCGAGGGCCGGTAGCCATTCGTAGCTATGCAGGACCACACCGCCATCAGCAAGGGTCTGCCATTGGGGAAACAGGGCCGCCAGGCCAATTAGTGCGGGAACTGCTGACGCTATGGCGATCGCCGTTCGCCCACCCTGGGCGAACAGGGGAGCGGCCAGGGCGCCCAGAAAGGGCAGTAAAACAACCAGCGGTAGCGACATCGCAACCTCGTTATTGGCTTTCTTTTAAGTGAGTATCAGAGGCGTGTTTGCCTGAGTCTAGTATCCTGCCGCTGTCCTTGCATAACGTGTTCCGGTGCCTTTACGGAGGGAGCGGTGAGGTGGATCAGCAGGGAGCGGGCGGGTCCGGAAAGTACGGAAGACGTCCCCGGTGCAGCGCGATGTCGGCGGTAACAGGAGGGCGGATAATGTTTTTGCAGCCGAAGGACCTTGCGGTCATGGTTGCTCCGTCAGTCAAACTTGAAATCTGATGATACGTGGCCCGTCGGGAAGGTCAAGTCAACTTGCCATTAATCAAGTATATACTCCCGATAAATATTCCGAGAGAGCACCCCGCGAGTGGCAATTATCCCAACCTGCTTGATACCTCCCGATCTCGGCTTTACCAAGCTGAAGAACCGGGTGCTGATGGGTTCCATGCATACAGCGCTCTGAAGCCCGCAAAAAACGGCAACAGGTGACGAGAAATGGCAGTCAGGGGCTGTTTGAGGTCAGTCGCTAACGAACGGCCTTTAATGCGTTTGAAATCGCCTCAGCTTCCGCTTCAAGTACCTGACAGCGAAGGCTGTTTCCCTGCAGCAGCGCCTGCTCGATCTGCTTTCGCTTCATGTCGTACAGCTTGCTAAGAATGTCTGCCTGGCTTTGTCTGATCGGTGCGTTCATGGCGGACCTCCCCATAGTGACACCTGTCGGTATTCTTTACGCTTAGGGCCTGACAATGGCCTTCATTGAAAACCGATGCATAACCCGGGCCAGTCGGCCAGTACCACCATTACCTGACAAAGCGCGAGCGGTAGGCCCCCGGAGAAAGCCCGGTATGTTTGCGGAACAGGCGGGTGAACGAACTCACGTCTTCATACCCCACCGACTGGGTAATTTCATCAATCGGTAACCGCGATTTCTCCAAATGCTGACGTGCAACCTCAATACGCAGAAGCTGCAGGTACCCGGTAGGCGTGCCGCCGGTTGCCGCCTTGAATCGGCGAATCAGAGAACGCTCCGTTAATCCGCTTAACGAGGCCAGCCGCTCAAGAGTGGCAGGTTCGCTGTAATGGTTATCCAGCCAGTCCTGTAATTTCAGAATGGCAGCATCGGAATGGTAGCGCCGGGCCTGCAGGGCACTGTAAGGCGCCTGGCTGGTCCGCCCCGCGTCAATCACAAACGCCTTCGCCAGCTCCCGCGCTACCTGAGCACCGGCATACCGTTCCACCAGATAAATCCCGAGATCCCACCAGGCCATCCCGCCCCCGGCACAGGCAATGTCGCCGTCCACTGTCACCAGTTTGTCCGGCTGCAGGTTCACTGCCGGGAAACGCTGCCGGAACTGATGACTGAAGCCCCAATGCGTCGTCGCCTGCCGACCATCCAGCAGCCCCGCTTCGGCGAGCATGAACGCACCGGTACAGTTACTGGCCACCCGAACCTGACTGCTGCCAGAGGACCGAAAGGCGCTGAGCCAGTCGATGAGCTCTGCATTTCCGGCCAGAACGACATCAATGGGCCCACCAATGGTTGGGATAATCACGAGGTCGCTATTGTCGCTGGCTGGGGGCAGCTCATTCCAGGCCCCGCCGGCGAACACCTGCCGATCAGGTATCCAGCCTGAAATGGCGAGATTCACCACAATTATGTCATAAACGCCGGTTCCCAGAAAAAACCAGTTGTGAGAGGCTGTCGACAACAAACAGGAGACCAAGCATGACCGACACCCTGATCGACCGCCGCGACCTGGCGTTCCAGCTCTACGAAGTCCTCGATACCGAAAACCTCACCACCCGCGAGCGCTTCAGCGAACACAACCGCGACACCTTCGATGCCGTCATCGAAACCGCCGACAAGATGGCCCGGGAAAAGTTTGCCACCCATAACAGCGCCGCCGACAAGGACGAACCAAAGTTCGTCAACGGCCAGGTCGAGATGCTGCCGCAGGTGAAGGAAGCCTTCGACGCCTATGCGCAGGCCGGCTTTATCGCAGGACGTTACGACTATGAACTGGGTGGCATGCAGTTGCCTGAATCGGTCATGGCCGCCTGCAATGGTTTCTTCACAGCTGCCAACCCCGGCACCGCGGGTTACCCATTTCTGACCACAGCTGCCGCCAACCTCATCCGGGTTTTCGGCAACGAACAGCAGAAAACCACCTTTCTTCCGAACATGCTCAGCGGTCGTTTCAGCGGCACCATGGCCCTGACCGAGCCCCACGCTGGTTCCTCTCTTGCGGATATCCGGACATCGGCGTCGCCCACAGATGAGGGGCACTATCTGATCAAGGGCGCGAAGATTTATATCTCCGGCGGCGAGCAGTCCATCACTGACAACATCGTTCACATGGTGCTGGCCAAGATCAAAGGCGCGCCGGCGGGCGTGAAAGGTATCTCCCTGTTCATCGTGCCCAAGTTTCTGGTGGATGATGAAGGCAATCCCACTGAACGCAACGGCGTCAGCCTCGCTGGCCTGATTCACAAGCTGGGCTACCGGGGAACCACGTCTACTGCACTGAGTTTCGGTGACGACGCCCCCTGTCACGGCTACCTGGTTGGCGAGCCTCATCAGGGCCTGAAGTATATGTTCCAGATGATGAATGAGGCGCGGGTTGGTGTCGGTTTTGGCGCTGCCGTAATCGGCTATCGGGGCTACATGCACAGCCTCGAATACGCCAAGGACCGTCTGCAGGGGCGCAAGGCCAGCGAGAAGGATCCCGAATCACCCCAGGTGCCCATCATCGATCACGCCGACGTGCGGCGCATGCTGCTTGCCCAGAAAGCCTACAGCGAGGGTGGTCTGGCCCTTTGCCTGTATGGCGCCCGACTGATGGATGATCAGCACACCCACCCGGAGGAACAGAAGCGCCAGGAAGCCGGCAAGCTGCTGGACCTGCTCACCCCGGTCATCAAGGCCTGGCCCTCTGAATACGGCCCCAGGGCCAATGACCTGGCCATCCAGGTATACGGTGGCGCAGGCTATACCCGGGAATACCCGGTGGAGCAGTGCTGGCGCGACAATCGCCTGAATCCGATTCACGAGGGCACCAACGGCATCCAGGCCCTCGACCTGCTGGGCCGGAAGATCTGGCAGGATCAGAGCCACGGTCTGCAACTGCTGATGCAGGAAATGCAGGTGGATCTACAGGCAGCCACTACCGATCGCTGCCAGCAGTGGGCCCTGTCCCTGAGTGAAACCCTGCAGCAGGCCGTGAAAGTCACCCAGAGTTTGGGTAAATCCCTCATGGAAGGGGATCCCGACAAGACCCTGGCCAACGCCTCCTGCTATCTGCACCTGTTCGGGCACATCATTGTTGCCTGGATGTGGCTGCGCCAGGCCAATGCCGCCTCCCATGCCCTGGGTTCCGCGAATACCGATGATGAACGCAATTTCTACCAGGGCAAACTGCAGGCGGCCCAATACTTCTTCCACTGGGAATTGCCAACCGTGGCTCAGGATCTGGTGCTGCTGCGCAATCAGGACGATACCTGCCTGAACATGAAATCGGAGTGGTTCTGATGGCTCTGGTAAATGTTGAGAAGAAAAATCACATCTTGCTGATCGGGCTGAACCGCCCGGAAAAAATGAACGCCATGAACCGCGAGATGTACCACCAGATTGCGGCGGCCTACCACCAGCTGGAAAACGACCCGGAGCTACGGGTCGGGCTGATGTACGCCGAGGGCGACCACTTCACCAGCGGCCTGCAACTGGACGACTGGGCGGGTGTGTTTGCCAACGGCAAGGGCATTGAACCGGGTGAGGGCGAACTGGATCCCTTCCACATTACCGGTCAGGCGCTGACCAAACCCGTGGTCTTCGCCGCCCAGGGCATCTGCTTCACCTGCGGCGTTGAGATGATGCTCAACACCGACGTGCGCGTCGCGGCCAAAGGCACTCGCTTTGCCCAACTGGAAGTCAAACGCGGCATCTTTGCCTGCGGTGGTGCCACCATCCGCCTCCAGCGTGAAATCGGCTGGGGCAATGCCCAGCGTTACCTTCTGACTGGCGATGAGTGGACCGCCGATCAGGCGTATCAGTGGGGGTTGATTCAGGAACTGGTGGAACCCGGCGAGCAGTTTAACGTTGCGTTGGAAATCGCTGAAAAAATTGCCAAGGCTGCACCGTTGGGTGTGCAAGGCAGTCTGAAATCCTCGAAGATCGCTGTCAGCGAGGGACAGGAGGCTGCGAAACAGCGTTTGTTCCCGGATCTGCAGCCGGTCATGGCCAGCGAGGACGTAAAAGAGGGAATCCAGTCTTTCCTGGAACGGCGCGAAGCTGTTTTTAAAGGCAAGTGACTTCTAAATTTCCTCGGGAAACACGGGCTCTAGGGGCTAAAAGAAGCTGGCGAATTCATCAGAATTATGGGCAGCCGACCGGAGTCTTCCTTCCGGGAGTGTGAGCAGCAGGGATGCTGCGATCAAGCCCCCATGGATGGGTTCACGGCGTCTCCCGGAAGGAAGACTCCGGTTGGCTGCATGCTCTATAACGTCAAGGCTTGGGGGCAAGACTTCAGGCGGCCTCGGAATTCCCGGGTTCGCGACGAGCCTTCGCTTCAGCCGCTACCTCCGCAGCATAATCCGAATACTTGGCCATCAGCTCCTCCTTCCGATCCGGATCCCAATTGATTTTACTCAGATCCCCCTCGTAATGATCAATCACCCGCTTATCCATGGTTTCATACCACCACTGGGGCAGGTACGCCGGCAAGAGCATCGAGGCATAACCACCGGGTAACTGTGGCGCCTTCTCGAAATGCCTCAGAGCCTGGAAGCTGCGCTGAGGGTGAGCGTGATGGTCTGAATGCCGCTGCAGTTGATACAGGAACAGATTGGTCACAATGTGATTGCTGTTCCAGCTGTGTTCCGGTTGGGTTCGCTCGTACTTGCCGTGCTTGTCCTTCTGGCGCAGCAGGCCATAGTGTTCAATGTAGTTCACGCTTTCCAGCAGGCTGGCACCGTATACCGCTTGCGCTGCGAGGAACGGAACCGCTCTCGGGCCGCAGGCCAGCGTCGTCGCACCAAAGAAGCCAGCGCTCATGGCCCAGCCCTGAAGAAGCTCGTTGTCCAGGCTCCAGAAACCCTTGCCTTTGCGAGCAAGCCTTGCCTTCTCGATCTTGATGGATGATTTGATACCGCCAAGCACCGTACGCGGCAGGAATTTCCAGAAACTCTCACCCATGCGGCTGCTGGCCGGATCCTCCGGCGTTGCCACCCGCTTGTGATGGCCGAAGTTATGCTCAACAACAAAGTGGGTGTAGCCAGTGGGCGCCAGGGCTGCCATCGCCAGCAACTTGTTCAGTCTGTTCGACTTGTGGCCGAGTTCGTGGGCCGTGTTGATGCCCACACCGTTGATGGCGCCGACCGTCAGCGTCAGTCCTACCTTGTCGTCCAGCGGTGTGCTTTTGCGGCTGGCAAGCCAGGCACCCATGAAAGTCATGGCGTACTGGGTGGGAATAAACGCCTTCACAATCCGGTCGTAGTACTTGTCCTGCTCCAGTGTCTTCACCGCGGATTCTGGAGGGTTGCTTTGATCCTCACCAATCGCACGGTCAAGGGCGGGAATGATTCCATGCACCAGAGCAGGGCCGGTCCAGGCCAGTGCTTTCAGTTTTCTCGGGGCCAGTGCGTAGCCGGTCAGCGCGGCAAGCCCGATTCCCGGCAGGGCGGGACCAAGCAGCCACATGTAGCGTTTCGGGTCTTTCCAGTTGCCATTGGCGTCTTCTTCGACAGGTGATGTGATCTGATGTGATTGCAGGTTGTCTTGGGTTTTGGCGTTCATTGTTTTCTCCCGTTCGGTGCTCGTACCTGCAATTTATGTCGGACAATCGAGCAATGCAACGGCCGTCCAGATTCAAAAACAACCTTGGCTCGAAATGACAAATGGCATTTCTTTGGCAGAAAGCGGGTTTCTGGGCCAGACTGATTTAGACAAGAAGAGCTTGATCACAAGGAAGAATCAGCCATGACTAACCCTTCTTCTGCTATTGCCTCATGCTCTGTCCAGGGGATGCTGCGTGAGTACCTATCCTCTGGCAGGCTTACCGAGGTGGTCTACCGCGACAGCGCGGGCCAGATCTGTCTTGTTCATGATGTGATCCGCGATCTCTTTAGCCGGGCCGGTCAGGATTTTCTGCTGCTCGGGCGCGGCACCATGCTCCCGTTTGATCACGTCATTACCATCAATGGCCAGGTGCTCTCCGAAAACGCTGGTTAACGAAAGGGTAATCGCCCGGTAATTGCTTCGATGTCTGCCCCGGCCGTAATCTGTGCGCCGTTGTAAATACTTACCAACAGAGGGATATGGTATGAACAAGCTCACACTGAGTGCGCTTCTGATGTTTCTTACACTCGGCCTGGCTGCCTGCAGCTCCGAAGACAACGAAGGGGTGGATGTTGAGCAGGCTGCGGATAACGCCGGAGATATAATGGAGGACGCGGCCGATTCCACCGAGGAAACCGTGGAAGAAGCGACCGGACAGGATGAAAGTGCCATGGGCGAGTTAGAGGAAGGCGCCGAGGAAGCCGGTGAAGCCATGGCCGATGCCGCCGAGGAAACGGGTGATGCAATTGAAGAAAGTCACGAGGAAATGACTCAATAATAAGAGAGGTTGTCGCCGCTTAGGCAGTTTGGCCAGCGTCTTTTGCTGGCCAAACTGGGCGGTCAATGAACGATGTTGTTCGATTAAATTGCGATTTCTCCACCGTCCTCGCGGTATATGACGATAGTGGCCGAGCGGGGGCGATTGTCTGCCTCACCGAAGGCTGTAGCGTCACCGGAAGTTGCCGGCCAAGTGCTCACGTTTCGGTTGAAATCTTCTTCTGAACCGCCCTCTCCTGGGTGCTGAATATTGATAAAAAGCGAGCGGGCATCAGCAGTCATACTGATTCCTGTGATCTCACAGCCATTTGGTCCGACCAGAAAGCGCTTCAATTGAACAGCCTCTGCATTTCCGCCGACAAAAGTCTGGATAGACTCCTGGCCATTGCCGTCAGAGGTCGTGACTGTGACGCTTTCACCATCGCCAACTTCTCCCGGAATAGCCACCAGCATCTGATTATTGGTTTTGCCGCGGATACCTGATGAGCCATCGTCGGTCTGAATCCAAATGACGCCACGGGGGTCAATGAACAGCCCGTCCGGACTGGAGAATTCGTTATCTGCTGTCAAGCCGGATACGTTGTAATCAGAGGACGCGTCTGCGCTGGAGCCGAACAGGAAAATGTCCCATTCAAATGAAGTTGCTGCATGATCGCCAGCTTCCTCGCGCCAGCGGATTATATGACCGTTTGAGTTAACTGCGCGAGGATTGGCGCCGTCCAGATCTGTAGAAGGTCGATTGCTGGAATTGCCATTGGTCAGGGTCAGATAAACGTCGCCAGTGTTAGGGTGCACCGTTGCCCATTCTGGCCGATCCATAGGCGTTGCGCCTACCACATCGGCCGCCAGGCGAGCACTTGCAAGAACCTCTGCGTCAGAGGCAAAGTTGTACTGGTAGACCGTTCCATTATCATCGTATGAATGCGTGCCAGCCAGATCCATGTTGGCAGTAGATAGCGCTTTCCAGGCGCCAGTGCCATCGTCATTGAATACTGCGACGTAAAGCGTACCTTCATCCAGGTACTTGTCTCCTGCAGAAAGCCCGCCGTTACGATCCGCCTCTGACCAGGCAGCCTTTGATACAAATTTGTACATATACTCACGCCGAGAGTCATCGCCGGTGTAGATAACGATGGGAGCACCTTCTTGCACCGGAGCAACCCAAGCTCCTTCGTGGGAGAATCGACCAAAGCCGGTGCGTACTCTCGGCTTTTGAGTAGGGCGGAATGGATCAACTTCGGTTACGTAGCCGTGCAGGTTCGGCTCATGGCGGAAGTCCTCTAGGGCGGTGGCGCCGGAGGTCTCGACACCAAAACGCTTATACTGATCTCCCGGCACTCTATCCCACTGCCGATATGACCAACCAGCGCCTTCTATTCCGTAACGTGCAAGCCAGCCTCGGTGTTTTTCGGAGAGGTTGTCAACGTTGCCCACCTGGAAATAGGCGTACCAGTTTTCCTCGGCGGCCAGGTAAGTTCCCCAAGGAGTATAGCCGTTTGCACAATTGTTCATAGTACCGTAACGAGTGGTGCCTGTAGGCGTCAGTTTGGTTTTGACGAAATCTTCGCCAGCAACCGGACCACGCATATCCATTTCAGTGAAGACGGTGAGACGGCGATTGTAGGGAGAGTCGAGAACAACGGACCATTTGCCGTTGTCCTTTCGAATTTCGACGCAAGACACGCCATGGCCATTCATCTCACGATCAACGATTTTCTTCAGTTCTTGGAGGTTGTTAGCGGCGATGGCATCTTCTTTGGCGGTTGGGGTCTCGTGTAAAGTGGCGTCTTCCAAGTTTTCATGGTTCAGCACTAGAATGCCACGGTCTGATGACTCTGGGTCATATTTGCCGCTGGAATCCATGCCAAAGAAATGCATGCCGTCATGCTCATCGCCGGAGCGGCTATCGTAATCCACGTCAGTGCCATCATTCTTGAAATCTGCGAGTCCGGAAAAAAGCGGATCGCCTTTAGCGTAGAGCACGTCAGCTTTGTAACCAGCTGGAAGAATAACTCGGTCTTCGATTCCTCCGGCCACCGCTTTAAAGTCGAGTTGCTCGGGGTTCATTGTAACTGCGGTAGATGGAGTTGTAGATGTGCCTGAACTGCTGCTTCCGCCGCAACCTGTCAGAGCCAAGGAGCCAAGGACGCCAACGGTGGCTGCTGATGCGGTTCCGGTAAGCAGGCGGCGACGAGAAAGGCGTGTTTTGACGATATCATCGAATGGGCGGTTACCGCTTCTGTTACTGTCTTCTACTGGGTGATGTCCCATTTTTCTCTCCTTGTTTAACGACTTGATCGCAAATGAAATGCTTGGATTTTCCGGCCGTTTCGTTTAAGCCGGATAGACCAAAAGTGTCGTTAAATTTGATGACAGATTGGGTTCATCACCGTGACAGAACTGAGAACAAATTATTGCAGTGCATGAACTGCGGCGAGTGTCGTCGATTGAAATTGATAAAGAAAATTCAAGCCCAGCCGATGAGCATGATAAATACACTAAAGTATCAGTTATTAACTCACGTCAATTCTTTAGTCTCCACAATGGCCTTTAATAACAAAATGTTTGCAGAAGCAACGAAAAAGAAGAGGTTTCTATGGGCTTACTGGATCGGGCTTCACTTCTATGGGGGTTGGCGGTTGCCGTTGTTCTTGCAGTCGTCTCTGCAGTGGTGGCACCTTTGTTAGGCCTGGAACCTGCGTCGATTCTGATCGGGCTCGTCGTCGGCCTGGTGACTGCTGGCGGCTTCCTCATTGTCAGGGTGTTGGAGCCAACGGAGCGGGGCCTTCAGGCTCTGAATGACGGCACTCTGGCCGCCGATCATCCGCTGCAGGCTCAATGCCGCCAATTGCTTGCCGAGGCCAGGGCGGGGCGCGCTTTGGTGAAAACTCTGTCTGGGAGCGCTGATAAGAACGCTATCTCTGCGGCCCAGGTGTCTTTTGCCGCCGACCAACTGAAGCTCCGGCTGGACCGCCAGGTTGAAGAGACCGCGCAAATGGCCGATTACGCCGGCCAGATCACCGAGACTGTTCGGGAATCCTCGGAACAGGCGACCGATGCAGCCACCATGGCGCTGCAGAACAAGCAGGTGAGTACCGAGGGTCGTGAAGCCCTGATGTCGGCCATCGGGAGCGTGCGGGCTGTGCACGAGCAGTCCGGGGAAAACCTCCGGCTGATCCAGGAACTGAACGAAAAGTCCAACAAAATCCAGGGTGTGACTACCACGATTCAGGGCATTGCCGAGCAGACCAACCTGCTTGCACTCAATGCCGCCATCGAAGCGGCCAGGGCAGGTGACCAGGGTCGCGGGTTTGCAGTGGTGGCCGATGAAGTGCGCCAACTGGCGGGGCGAACCGCTCAGGCAACGGGAGAAGTGGCGGAAACCCTCGAGGAAATACGGTCCGATACCACACTGATTGTATCCCGCATTGAAGATCTTGCCCGCAGCATTGAGGAGGGCCTGACGTCTGTGGAAAGCGTGGGTGAGCGTCTGGAACAGATCGGCGAACAATCTGATCGGGTCCAGCAGCAGGTTGCCCGGATAGCCGAAATAGATCAGAACAACGAGCAGAGTCTGGCCCAGGTGTTCTCCGCCATTGAAACGGTGCGTGACCAGATTTCCGAGAGCGATACCAGCGTTTCCTCGCTGGCGGAGCAGGCTGCTACTTTGATGGAGCTTGCGGAAAAAGCCAATGCTTCATTTGCCCTGAACAGCGAAGCCAGTTATCACCGGCCGTTCTTCGATCAGGCCAGAGCGGGCGCTGACCAGATCGGCCAGATGTTCGAGCAGGCAATCCGGGATGGCAAGCTCTCAGAAAGCGCGCTGTTCGACAAGAGCCGGACTCCCATCCCGAACACGCACCCGCCAAAGTACTCAAGCAGCTTTGACAAATTTACCGATCAATACCTGCCGACCATCCAGGAGCAGGTGAAAAACGCCCATGAGGCCATTGTCTTTGCCATAGCCGCTGCGCCTGACGGGTATGTACCGACCCACAACAGGGATTTCGCCCACGCACCGACCGGAGATCCGAAGGTGGATCTGGTCAAGAGCCGGAGCAAGCGGCTGTTCAACGACCGAACGGGCATTCGTTGTGGCACGCACACCGAGAACATGCTTTTGCAAACCTATCGCAGGGATACCGGCGAAATCATGCATGATCTCTCCGTACCTATTTATGTGAATGGCAAGCATTGGGGCGGTTTCCGCCTGGGCTACCGTCCGGACAATCACTGACCGCGGCGGGATTTTCGGCCACGGGGGCTGTGGTAGACTCCGATTAATAGATCAATAGGAGACTTGTCTTGGCTGAACCGGAGTTTATTCCTGCCGACACGGACCCCGCCTCCCGCCGAAGTGATCCGGCGCGTAACCTGGCGGTGGTGGTCTACATCCTTCAGGCGCTGTCGTTTTTCGTAGGAGGCATTACCGGTCTGGTGGGCGTGATCATCAATTACGTCAAACTGGACGACGTCCGTAATACCTGGGTGGAGCGGCACTTCCGCTGGCAGATTCGCACCTTCTGGATCGGCCTGCTCTGGACCGTGATTGGCATAGTGACCACGCCGATCATCATCGGATGGTTTATTCTCCTTGGTATTTCTATCTGGATCATCTACCGGATCGTGAAAGGGGCTCTGGCCCTGAATGACGGCAAGGCGCCCTCCTGAACGGGCGACCGTTATCAGTCTTCGGTCACTTCCTTCAGCCCCATGGCACTGAACATCCCAGCCAGCCCCATCAGGCCCAGAACGATGATGACCGCCACTTCTGAGATCATTGACACGAGGGCGGTGAGGCCGCCGGTAACAAGCAGCAGAACACCGATGACCGTGTTGCTCACCGCCGTGTAATCGGTACGCTTGTTGCCCCCTGCCATGTCCACCAGATAGGTTTTACGCCCCAGCCTGACGCCCGCATGGGCAATGCTCAGTACGAAAAACGCAATCGGGTAAAACCAGACGCTGCCGATTTCCGTCCCGATAAACAGCGCGGTGAAGCCGACGATCAGGCACACACCGCTGGCCATTGCCGCCCCACGGATCATGACTCTCCGACTGGAGGTGTCTGCAGCCCAGCCCCAGAAGCTGGCACTGAGCGAGCTGGCGAGGCTGCTGGCCAGCAGGAAAACGCCCAACATCCAGCCAATGTCGGATTCTTTCTGTGCCAGTACGACCAAATAGGGTGAAGCCAGTGCCGAGCTGAGCAGCAGGGCCCGGGTAATCACGAAGTTCCGGAACGGAACGTCATCCCGGAGCAGGGACAGGCTTCGAAATGCCTCGTTGATGGCATTTCCGCCGCCACCGGTTTCACCGTCGTATTCTTCCACTCCGGCAAACAGCAGGCCGGCGATCACCCAGAGTGCCGCGGCCAGAAGTAATAATACGGTGTAAAAGGCGAGGGTGGGGTCGCCGCGTTCCCAGAACAGCAGCGCGGTCAACACAACGGTGGCGGTGCCGCCAATGGTGGAGGCGAGCCCGCCGAGCCTTCCCCGGCGGGTTTTCGGGATGCATTTGCCCTGTACATCTTTCATGGATACGGAGCAGAATCCACGGGCGAGGGAAAATACAATGAGGGCTGCAATGATCCCGGAACCTGCGGCATACCCCTCGAAAAACCAGATGCTGGCCGCCATGGCCACAACACTGGCGGCCTGTCCGAAGCTTCCAAGAGTCCAGAACCACTTGCGAACAGGTTTGCGGCGGACCCAGGCCGCAATGACCATCTGTGGGACGAGGGAACCGGATTCCCGGATCGGCACCAGCCAGGCCACCAGCGCGGGTGCACCAATGGCGCTCATCAACCAGGCCAATACGGTTTTGGGACTGATCAGCAGGTCGCCCAGTTTGGTCAGGACGTTGCTGGCAAGAATCAGAAAGAAATTGCGCGGCACTTCGCGACAGGCGTCATCGGAGATGTCGGTACAGACCCGTGCATCCTCTTCGTTGGCAATCAGGCCATAAAGTTGTTCGATGGTGTCCTTTCCGCTCTCAGGCAAACCGCTATCCTCCGGAAAATGTGTCGAAAGGATACCAGTGTGGCGCGGTATCCTTAAGTCCGGATTACGGCAACTGCGAGCGATCAGACCAGATGGTGGTCCCAGTGAACGGATAGATCTGCGAGTTCTCTGGCGGGTTTGCCGGCGCCGAGCCGGATAAGTTTTCCCCGTCCGGAGGAAACAAGAAAATCCCCTCCGGCAAGGGTCTGGATGCCCGCGCAATCGGCGATGTGTGCGCGGCTGACCAGCTCACCGGTCTTGCCCCGAAAGATAATGGCCGTTCCACCAATCGGCGAAGCCGCAGCCACGAGGTCGTTTTCCGGATGCGCAACCACGCTGGAGATGTAGTTGGCCAACGCTGTCCGGGTATCCTCATCGAACCGGTATTCCCGCAAAGTTCCCTCTTCAAGACGTGCCAACAAAGGCGGCGTTTCGTAGAGTGGGCCCTGGTGCTGATAGGCCACATACACGCGGCCATCGCCGCTGACGCTGACATGGCGGGCGCTTTGCTGGTGGTGGGGCGGCCTGAAACGGCCAACGATTTTGCCGGAGTGACGATTCATAAGTACCAGGGCTGGATCCATGGTGTCCAGATTCAGTTTCATGCGGTCGTAATCCGGGTGAGTGAGGATGCCTCCGAGACCGATCACCAGGGTTTCGCCGTCGGGGTGCAAGGTCAGCTCATGGGGGCCGATTCCCGCCAGATCAAAGGTTTTTGTCCGCCGATAACCCTTTTCGGCATCGTAGACTGCGATGATCCCCGCGCCCTGATCGTACCGGCTGGCGGTGACGTAGAGGCGTCGGCCATCGGTCGAGAACACACCGTGGCCAACAAAGTGTTCGCCCGGCTCGGCTGAAATATGGTGTTTCCGGGCACCTGTAGTGCTATCGAAAACGTAGAATGACCAACCCGGGCGGCGCTCGAAAAACAGGGTCTCTTGCTGGTGCGGTCGGTTGCAGCCGCTATGGCAGCGGGAATCGACAGGCGCCTGCCACACTATCCGGCCGTTGCGGTTGAATGCGCTGACTCCAAAACTGCCATCCGGGAACCCGACGGCGCCGGCATAGCCATCAGGTTGGACTGACGCTTTTCGGGGCAGCAGGGAACAGCCGGTCAGGCCCACGGCAACGCCGCCGGCAATGGACACCTTGAGAAGGGCTCTCCGGTTCAAAAGCATAGGATCAGGTTCCTCAGTCGCCATCGCTCGAGTTGAAGCCTCGTACTACGCCAAGTGCCACTGCCGCCTGGTCATTCACCAGCGTGGTCAACTGGGAAATATCAACGTAAAGGCTCTGCAGAGCCCGGAACTGGTCTTCTTCTTTCAAAGCCGTTGCCAGGGGTAGGTGGGCTCCGGGAAAGTTCTGCTGAACCTCGTTGAATTGTTTGCGAATGCGGTCTGCCAGGTCGGACGCCCCCTTTGCTTCCAGCGAAATTTCGAGCCCTGGTAAAAAGTACCGGTTCAGGCCGTCGACAGTCGCCGCGACAGTCTGCAGGCTTTTGCCGCTGCGCCAGGCGTCCGCGATGTAAGGATTGCGTTTGTTACTGCCGCGAAGACCCATGGGTTGGGCCAGCCTTCTTTCTTCCAGAATTTCCAGTGTTGCCATACCCGCTCGGATAGTGGTGTCGAAGTACTGCTCGGTCTCCAGATAGTGCGGTCTGAAAGCCTGCCAGCCAGCCATCAATGCGTCACTGTTGCTTTTCAAGTGTCCCGCGACGTTCGTTAGCAGCTCGCAGGTCCGGGCGACTGGGAGTGAAGTTTCCCCGGCATTGAACTCTTGGTCGAACAGCAGATATTCGATCATCGGGAAGCCTTGCACAGCGACACCGGACTGATTGATCACGCTCGGGGTGATCGGTTCGTCGTTTCCGATCAGGTAAGCCGCTTTCCGTGCAATCAGATTCTTCGGATCCGGCCAGAACTGGAACTGCCAGGAAAGGTTGTTGTTTTCGACCGGGCCGAAATCGACTAAGCGCACCTTCTGCCAGGCCAGGAAGGCATTCAGCCAGGCGGCTTCCACGTGTTCCCGGCTTCCCTCGGCTGGATTCTGGCAGTAGTCACGGGCGGATTCAGCCAGCTCTCCCGCTTCTGTGGTCAACGATTGATAGCCGGTCGCAATGCCTTCATACCACTGCTGGCGGGCCTGGGTGTTGGCATCGCTTGCCCACGCCAGGGGCGAGGTTAGTGTCAGGATAGATGTGCACAGCAGTCTGGTGATCCCTTGCATGGCTGATCCTCAGAGTGAATTCAGGAAATCGATCAGAGCGGATCGATCTTCGGGCGACATCTGGCGGTATCGGTCGGCGGCCGCCTGAGCCTCGCCACCGTGCCAGAGCACGGCTTCTTCCAGAGTTCGGGCGCGGCCGTCGTGCAGGAACCCGGCTTGCGGATTCACCACTTGGGCCAGGCCAATGCCCCAGAGCGGCGGGGTTCGCCATTCATTGCCATTGGCCAGGAATTCATCGCGGCCGTCGGCCAGGGCAGGACCCATGTCGTGCAGCAACAGATCCGAATAGGGCCAGATAGTCTGATTGCTAAGGTCCGGGCGATCGGCAACCTCGCCGGTCTGATGTCTCGGCGTATGGCAGCCAGCGCAGCCACTTTCGTTGAACAGCCTTGCTCCCTGCCGGACGGATTCAGACTCAATATCTCGACGCGCGGGTATTGCCAGACTCTTGGCGTAGAAGGTCACGAAGTTGGCGACCTTGTCGCTTACTTCCGGTTCACCGCCATGGGTAAACCGCTCACAATTCTGCTCGGGCATGCAGTCGGTTTTAGGTTTCAGAGTAGAGGTCAGTCCCATATCTCCGGCGAACGCACCCATGCTTTGCTGGTGGACATCGGGCTCGGCTGCCTTCCAGCCGAATCGACCGGGCACTGTCTGTTCCGTTGCCAGATCCCAGACCTGGTTAAGCTTTCCGGAGATGCCGTTTCCGTCCGCATCATCAGTGTCTTGGAGGGCTTGCAAATCTTCGATGGGGATGGCTTCCAGCAGACCCATTCCGATCATCTGCGGTGCTACCCGGGGCGATACCAGAAGGTCCTCGGGCAGTGGCCCATAATTTGGGTTCTCAATGCGGTACACGGGCTTGCGCAGTTCCACCACCGTCCCATCCGCGAGTGTTTCCTTCACTGGCGTCCATTCGACTATCAAATCAGCCTCTGGTTTGGCTGCAGGAAGCGCGGCTGTCTGGAGCTGGCTGCCATATACTGGCGCCGGTTTAAAACCGTGTTTGCGCAGAATGTCCGCGTCCAGCTCCGGATCAGCAGGGACTGCCAGTCTCAAAAACAGGGAGACCGGCGGCTCGTCGACACCGGGTGGGTGTCCGCGACCATCCTTGATATGACATCCCTGGCAGGAGTTGGTATTGAACAGCGGGCCCAGGCCGTCACGGGCGTCAGTGCTTGCCGGGGCTTCGACCCAGGGGTTCCGGAAGAAACTGTTGCCGACACTGAAGTCCAGACGTTTGGTCATGGACAGATTGCCCTGGGGAAGCGAGTAGGCATTGGTGTCTGACTGTTGTACGGTGCCCTCACCACCAGAGGCCGGAGATGTCTGGATCGGATAGCCCTCGTGAGTCTGGGCACAAACGTGGGCGCTGGCGATCGCCAGCGCCCCGATTAAGGCAAGCGGTTTCATCATGCTCAGGACGCGTGGCCGGCATCATCGGGAGACAGGGCTTCAATGCCCAGGTCGCGCGCAGCCTGCTCAATGGAACCGGTCTGTGCGACGAGCGCCATGATAGCGCCGTTGACGATACGAGTGCCCTCGGCATTCCCGGGTGCAATCATGGTGTCAAAAGCCATGGGATTTTCGCTGCTCTCCGCGCGGGCCTTCATTAGCGCCAGGGCTTCCATGGAGGCGTCCAGCTGGTTGTTAAGACGCGCGTCCAGCTCTGGGTCGCTCTGCTGAACCAGATCAGACAGGGAAGGGCCGGTCACCAGGCTGCCATCCACGCGACGATAGGTACCCGTGTAGACGTTCTGGATACCCTGGCCGTTGTAGTAGTGCGAATTGTGGGTATTGTCGCTGAAGCAGTCGTGCTCGTCCTCATAGGAGTTGGCTTCCAGAGCAACCTTCATTCGCTCGCCGGCCAGCTCGCCCAGAGACAGTGAACCCATGCCGAACAGCATTTTCTGAACACCCTGATTGGCGTCTGCAGCGGTCAATTGCGCCCGGTAGTTGTCACTGTCGCCCGGGGCCCACTGGGCCACCATCCACTCGAGGTCGGATACCAGAAGGTCTGTTACCGCATCCAGGTATTCGCCACGACGCTCACAATTGCCATTGGTGCAATCAGCGCCCTTCGCGTAATCCGTGACCGGACGCTCACCGGCGCCGCTTTCAAAACCGTGGAGATCCTGACCCCAAAGCAGGAATTCAACCGCGTGGTAGCCGGTAGCAACGTTGGCTTCAGAGCCGCCAACTTCGTTCAGATCTGCGAGCAGTGCAGGGGAAAGAGATGCCACATTCAGTGTCTCACCACCCACATTGATCCTGTTGCTTGCGATGATGTTTGCGGTGGCACCGGCGTTGCCCAGCTCGTGCTGGTACCCGTCTGCCTTCACATAATCGATCAGGCCTTCATCAAGCGGCCAGGCGTTCAGCTGGCCTTCCCAGTCATCGACAATAGCATTGCCGAACCGGAACACTTCTGTTTGCTGATAAGGAACCCTAGCTGCCAGCCAGGCTTCTTTTGCGGTCGCCAGATTGGCTTCGGTCGGATTGGCGATCAAGCGGTCAGTTGCTTCGTCCAGCGCGCGGGCGGTGATCAGGGCATCTTCGTAGTTGGCATGAGCCAGATCGGCGTAGTGATCGACCACTGAGTCTTTGGTTGCTGGCTGATAGTCCTTGGTGGACCAGGGATGATTAGCGCAGCCTGCAGTGAGCAGAGCGGTTACTGTCAATGCCAGGGGTGCTGGACGAAACATGGGCGTCATTCCTTTTCCCAAGTTCTGTTAATAGTAGTAATAATGAGAAATATTCGCGTTAAATATTATGAGTTCCGTTTTATCGAAACGCAAGCGGGAAACGGACTCGATCGATCAGGTTTGACGATTGTGCTCTTGCCCCGGGCAACCGTGATCGGGCTTAATGGCCCCGTCACCAGGGAGCTATTCTTGTATGTTGAGTTATTTGCACGCCTTCCACGCCGGCAATTTCGCCGATGTCCAGAAACATGGAGCCCTGGCACTGGTCCAGACCATGATGCGGGCGAAGGCCTCCGGTATTGCCTGTTTCGATACCCATGCCGGCAGTGCCATATACGACCTGCGAAGTGAGCGGGCCCGCAAGACTGGAGAAGCCGACCACGGAGTTCAGAGACTTTGGGGCGCCAGAGATCGGTTGCTGTCCGGGGACTGGAAGCCGTTTCTGGACGTGCTGAAAGGATTCAATGCCGGCGGTGGTGAACTGTCCGTTTACCCCGGTTCTCCTGCGTGGTTTCAGCATTTTCTACGGGATGGAGATGCGCTGACGCTGTTTGAACTGCATCCATCTGAGGGCGAGCAACTGGCGGACTGGGCTTCCGAGGCTCCGATTCGGGTGCTCAGACAGGACGGCCTGGCAGGTCTGCTAAGACAGTTGCCTCCCAGACAGCCGCGCCTGCTGACGCTGATTGATCCCTCTTACGAGGTCAAAACCGACTACATTGAAGTGGCGCACACTTTGGGGAAAGCATGGCATAAGTGCCGTCATGGCATTTTTCTTGTCTGGTACCCGATACTGACCAGTGGCCTGCAGGAACAGTTGAAAGATGCGGTCAGGGGCACTGATGCGCGCAAGATACTCTGCAGTGAGGTGCATCTGAATAATCCGCCGGAGCGAGGTATGGTCGGATCGGGCATGCTGGTGGTAAACCCACCCTGGGGTTTTGACTCCCGGTTTGCCGCAATGATGAGCGATGTTGCCGGGTCGGACGTTTTGAATTTGTCTCACGATATTGGTTGGCTGGTTCCTGAGTAATTGAAAGGACGGCAAGCAAGGGAGCAACGAGGTTGAAGGATAAGCCAGTAAACAAGGCAGGATCCGTGTGGATGCCCGGCGGCCTGATTCCGGTTGAGCAGTGGAAAGTGCCTGAAACGTCCGTGAGACGTTCACTCAAAGATGCGTTGCGCCATGCCCTGGCCCAGATTCGGGCGGGCGTGGTTGCAGAAAAGGAAGTGTTTGAAAGCCTCGATAACCTTCCCGAACTTTCAGCCGCCCGGCTCGAATCCTTTGCACCCCGGCCAGATCCAAGCGTGCTGGCGGAAGTGCTCTCAAGGGCCCTTGAAGAGCTTGGGCTAAACCATGATTCCGGCAAGAGAGTTGCGTTACTGGTGGCTCCACCGTTCTCAGGTATTCGTTCTGCCCTTGAGTGTTTTCCCGAGCTTGAATTGCAGCAAGAGGGCGAGGCGGGCCGGTGGTCGCTGATCCTGCCACCCGAGAATCTGCTTCTTGATGAACAGGGCGCCAGGGAGTGGTGGGACACGCAGGATCTTTCCAGGCCGTGGGTGATTCCGGAACTGGCTGATTTCTGGCTGCGCCATCTGTCCGGACTGGCTCTGGTTCGGGAATTACTCCGTCGGGTTGCCGCGGGAGGCACTGCTCCTGGCGCTATTGGTTGCTCGAGCTGGTGTTGGCAATTCTGGTCCTCTTACTTCAGGGATGCGCACTTTTCGCCGATGACACCTGCGCCGATGGCAGCAGTCGAACTTGGTGAATGGTTTGAATCCCTTGCTGCCGGTGATAGTGATTACTCAATCACGGCCCGAATGGCAGACGATGGCCTATGGGTATTGCCGATGACGGAAGGAAATGACGGGAAAAAGCGCAAACACAGTGGCTTTCTCCGGGATCTCGCCTCAGTAGCAAGAGGTAATCCCGGTGTTGCGCTGGCTATATGGCGACGCGCGCTGAGAGACCGCCCTGAAGAAGAGGCGGGCACGGAGGAATCCGGCCCGGGTTCTTCAGACGGCGGTTCAGTCACCCGGGCCTGGGTTATCCCTTTTGATCAACTGGGTTTGCCAGCGGTCCCCCAGAGCCAGGGCGACAACATTGGCCTGCTATTGCACGCCCTGCTGTTGCACGATGGACTGGACGCCTCTCATCTGCAGTTGGTAACAGGGGTCGCGGAACATGAGGCAGGGTTTGTGCTGGCACGTCTGGCCCGCGCGGATCTGATTGAGCAGCAGTCATCTGGTGGTCGCTGGCAAGTCACCGCTCAGGGATACCCCTCGATTCGTCGGCATTTGCAGAGCTGGGGATTTCCGGTCGACACTTTCTAGGAGATGAGTGATGGGTGATCTTGGCATTCGGGAGGCGTTTTCAGCGATCACGTCGGAAGCGTTGCTGGAATCGTTGATGGTTGTGCTGCTGGCGACGGGCCTGATCATCGTAATACAGAAGCTGTTTCCGAGAATCGCAGTGAAACTCGGGGGCAAGCCCCGGTTTTATATCCTGGCGTCGGTGCCCTTGCTGCGATTGATCATTATCGTGGTGACCATCATCGTTGTGGTTCCGATCCTGGTGGAACCTTCGTTCGAGAACATGGTTGCCATTTTCGGAGCCCTGGGACTGGCTCTCGGGTTTGCCTTCAAGGATTACGCGAACAGCCTGATTGCCGGAATCGTAACCCTCTACGAAATGCCGTATCGGCCCGGCGACTGGATCGAGGTGGACGGGCAGTACGGAGAGGTCCGTTCGATTGGCACCAGAGCCGCGGAACTTGTTACGCCGGATGATACCGTGGTGGTGATACCCCACGGCAAACTCTGGGCGTCCCTCATTGCCAACGCCAACAACGGAACGGATAACCTGATGTGCGTGGCGGAGTTCAACCTTGAACCCCACCATGACGTCAGCCGGGTTATGGCGCTCTTGCGGGATGTGGCCTACACCTGTCCTCTTACCCGCACGTTCCGGCCTGTCGTGGTGGTGGTCTCCAACAAACCCTGGGGCATGTGTTATCGGCTGAAGGCATACCCGATCGAGTTGAAGGATCAGTTCCGGTTTATTTCCGAGCTCACTGCAAAGGGCGCAAGTGCGTTGGCTTCAGAGGGCGTCAGGTTTGTCTCAGTCCCCGTCACCGGAAACCCCTGAGCTTTGCTTGCGGGTTTCCGTTTGCTCAATCAATTGATTCAACCTGCCGAGAATACGCTGCCCGCTTTCACCGGTGCGCTCGAGGTAAATGTCACGCACCGGCATGCTGGCTTCCCGAAACGCCTCGCGTTCTGAATCGGTCAGGCGGACCACTTTCATGTGGCCCCCTTCCAGCATCTGCTCGAGCCGGGTCTGATTTAGCTCCTCCTGAGTCTCCCAGGCGATCTGCGCGACGTCCTTGAGTCCGTTGTCGAGCCATTGTTGCTGGTTTTCGGGCAAGGCGTCGTACCACTCAAGATTCGAGACCACTGAAGCGACGAACTGGGCCGGTCGCGCCAGGGTCATGGTGGTCTGCACTTCGTAGAAATCCATTTCCTCGATGGCGAAAACCGGATTGCTCTGGCCATCGATCTTGCGCAGCTGCAGGTCACTGTATACCTGGGAATAGGGGATCTGGCTGGGCTCGGCACCATAGGCCCGGAAGGTTTCTTCCGCCATGTCGGAGGTCATGGTTCGGATTCGCTGTCCGGTGAAGTCTTCCGGCGACCGCAGCGCCTTGTTAGCTGTCCAGGCCATCCAGCCTTCAGGCACGAAACCCAGCAGTTTCATGTTCTGGTTGGCATAGGGTGATTCAAACAATTCGAGCAATTCTGCACTGGCCAGAATCTCTCGTGTAACGTCGGCGTCGTCCGGAAGAACATAGTGCAGCGTGAAGAGACCGACTTCGGGGATGGTGTTGGCAAGATGCCCGGGGGAGGCGAACGCCAGGCTTATGGAACCATTGCGAACCAGTTCAGTAAGCTGTGCCGAGGTTCCCAGAGAACCGTAGGGAAAAATATCGATTTCAATCCTGCCGTCGGAACGCTCCTCAATCCGTTCCTTCAACGCTTCGGCATAAGCATGCTGAACGCTACCCTCGATCTCCTCAAGGGCAAAACGCCAGGTAACCGGGTAATCGGGGGGTTCCGGGACATCGGCGGTCTCGTCCTCACCGCTGGTCTGGCTGTCTGAACAACCGGTCAGTGCAATGGCCAATGCCAGGCTCAATGGCCAGAACCTGAAACGGACGGTGGGCATAACGGGAACTCCAGTTTTCTCGATCCTTGGTTGATATTGCCATACAAGGTAACACAAGAATGCGCACTGCCGTGGGTTACGGGGTTGGATTGAATTACACTGTCGACCCAGACGATCAAGTGCATATAGGAGACAGTTCATGGAGTTTCAGTGTTGGGCAGGAGGCCGGGAATGACAAACCAGAAGCAGGCGATGCTCTATGGCCTTGGCACGGTGCTGTTGTGGTCTACCGTGGCAACCGCGTTCAAGCTCTCGCTCAGAGAGCTCGCGCCCGTTCAGATGCTGCTGATTGCGTGCAGTGCGTCGGTGGTTGTGATGGCCGTCATCCTGATGCTTCAGGGGCGCTGGCACCTGGTGTTCTCGCTCAGTCGCAAACAGTATGCCCAGTCTTTTGGCATGGGGCTGATCAATCCCTGTCTGTACTATTTCCTGTTGTTCGGTGCCTTTGACCGACTGCCCGCCCAGGAAGCGCAACCGCTGAACTACACCTGGGCTCTGGTGCTGGCCTATATGTCGGTACCCTTTCTGGGGCACCGGCTACGCAAACTGGATATTGTCGCGGGCCTGATCTGTTATGCCGGGGTCGTGGTGATTGCCACCCGCGGGGCTGTCACTTCGCTGAGCTTCGAGGATCCACTTGGCGTTTCTCTCGCCCTCGGAAGCACAGTGGTCTGGGCGTCCTACTGGATTATCGCCACACGGGATACCCGGGATCCGGTGGTTGGCCTGTTCCTGAATTTCCTATGTGGATTGCCGGTGATTCTGCTCATTTGCTGGTGGACAGAGGGGCTCAGTTTTGCCCCGGGCACGTCGCTGGTTGCAGCGCTCTATGTAGGCGTGTTCGAGATGGGTATCGCTTTCGTGCTCTGGTCCTATGCCATGAAAAAAGCGGAGAATACTTCGAAAGTCAGCAACCTGATTTTTATCTCTCCGTTCCTTTCGCTGGTGTTCATCTACTTTATTCTGGGCGAGCATATCCTGCCCTCCACATACATTGGCCTGGTTCTGATCATGATGGGGCTATGGATTCAGCAGAAAAAAGTGAAGGATCGGGAAGAGGCCCTGAACCTTGGCTGACTGGTTTGTCTACATGGTTCGAACCGCCAGAGGTTCGCTCTATACCGGCATAACCACTGACGTTGAGCGGCGGTTCAATGAACATCAGGGAGGCGCTCCCCGGGGCGCGCGTAGTCTGAGGGGGAAGGGGCCACTGGAACTGGTGTTCAGCGCGCCAGCCGGAGACAGAAGCCGGGCTTCACGGTTGGAGTGGCGCATCAAACAATGGCCCCGGCCCAGGAAAGAGGCCCTGGCCCGGGGCGAGCTCAGTCTGCCAGATGACGTTTGATGTGTTCGCCTGCGGTTTCCAGCGCGGCAGTGGCTCGATCCAGCTGACCACTGTGTACCTGGAAAACGTGCCAAAGACTGTTATAGACCTCAAGGCGGGTTTCCACATCGTTCCGGCTTGCGGCCTCGGCGAGCCGTTCGGCGTCGTTCAGCAGGATTTCCTGGCTGCCTACCTGGATCAACAGGGGTGGCAGGCCGCTTAAATCCCCGAAGATCGGCGAGATCAACGGGTTGGTAAGGGGTTCCTTTCCGGCGTAAAGCCTGGCGGCCTTGCTGGTCCAGCTGGCCTGAAGTACCGGCTCAATTTCCGGCGCATAAAGCTGCTCCTGGGTGAGGTCTATCCAGGGTGAAAACGCCGTCAGCGATGCCGGAAGCTGCAGGCCCTTATCGCGCAGTCGCATCGCCAGGGCAACAGAGAGCCCCCCGCCAGCGGAATCGCCGGCGACGGCAATCTGGTCCGGTTTCAGGCCAGCCTCCAGAAGCCCGTTCCAGCAGGCTTCGGCATCATCCAGCGCAGCGGGAAACGGAAACTCGGGCGCCAGCCGGTAATCCGGCGTAACGATGGCGCAGCCGGTTGTTTTCGCCAGATGCCCGGTTATGCCACGGTGGGTACTCGAGGACCCGATGATGTAGCCTCCGCCGTGGAGATAGAGAACGGCGCCCCGGGGATCATTGCCGAAGGTTGTCCGGGTTGCTGGCACTCCCCCAATGGTTATGTTCTCGAATTTCGCGCCTCTCGGTGGTGTCGAACTCCGATAAGCCTGGCGAACAATGCGTCGCTGAAGTGGCACCGGTACCGCCGGGTTGAGAACCGGTCTGACCAGCCGGTTCATGGTCTGGCGCAACGCACTCTCTAAAACGTGTTGCAACATCTGTGTCTTTCCCCTGCTATGGGTTAGGCCCGCTATAGGTTAGGATTGAAACCCCGAAATAGATAACTCATTCATGACAGGCGTTTAACTCTACGTGTACTGGAAAACGGATACCATAGAAATACCGGATTGGGACAGGCACTCGCTCCTGGACAGACTCGAACCCTTCGACCCGACCCGCTCGCGTGATCTTAGTGATGAAATGGTGGCCTATTGTCGTTTTTATGGGCTGGATCTCTGGGTGGAACATCCGGACGTTGCTTATCATCAGGGTTACGTCAAAGCCTGCGGTCATGAAGTCATGGTGCATTATTTCCGATTGCCGGACCAGTCAACAGAGCGTGGCACGGTGTTCATTCTGCACGGCTATTTCGACCACGTCGGGTTGTACAGTCAGTTGATCGATCGGTGCCTGGGAGCCGGGTTTGATGTGCTGGCCTACGATCAGCCCGGCCATGGCCTTTCCAGCGGCACGCCCGCAGCCATTGGCAGTTTTCTTGAGTATCAGGGCGTTCTGTCAGACGTGATGGCTCAGGTCAGGGACAAGTTGCGTCAGCCCTGGTTCGCGGTTGGGCAGAGCACCGGTGGAGCGATCCTGATTGATTATCTGTTGTCCAACCATCACAGCCAGCAAACCTCCGACTTCCGGAAAGTGGTGCTTCTGGCGCCCCTGGTGAGGCCGGCCGGCTGGTTGGGCGCAAAAATACTGCATAGCATGGTGAAGCCGTTTATTTCCCGCTGGCGCAGGGTATTTGCAGAGAACAGTGGCAACGGTCGTTTCCTCAGGTTCTTGCGGGAGTACGACCCGCTTCAGGCGAGGGCAGTGCATGTCGACTGGGTGAGTGCACTCCGAAAATGGGTCCCCCATATTGAATCTGCGCGGCCGGTCGACTTTCCGGTGACCGTCGTGCAAGGTGAGAAGGATCTGACAGTCGACTGGCAACACAATTTGCGTATTATCCGGAATAAATTTTCCTCGGTTGAGGAACGGAAAATCCCTGACGGACGTCATCATCTTGTGAACGAAGCTCAGGATTTGCAGGCAACCGTATTCAATACCATTATTGATACATTCACGAACTCGGCGGAAAAGACCCGTTAAACCGGGTTGGCTGAAGAAACCAGGCACAGGAGAAAGCTGTGAAGAAGATGATTCTTGTATTTATGGTGGCAACTTTCGGTCTCGGCGGTTGTATGACCTATGACCCCTACACCGGTGAAGAGAAAACTTCGAATGCGACCAAGGGAAGCATCATCGGCGCTATTGGCGGTGCGGCTATCGGTGCGGCAACCTCCAGCAAGAGTGACCGCGGAAAAGGTGCCCTGATTGGTGCGGCCAGCGGCGCGGCCATTGGCGGTGGCGTTGGTTACTACATGGACAAACAGGAAGCCGAGCTGCGTCGCAAGCTGGAGGGCACTGGTGTTCGCGTGGTGCGCAACGGCGATGAGATTGAACTGGTGATGCCAGGCAATATCACCTTTGATCTGAATGAATCGAGCATCAAGCCGTCATTCAGCGGAACACTGGAATCCGTGGCTCTGGTACTGAAGGAGTATGACAAGACCATCATCCAGATTGAGGGGCATACCGACAGCTCCGGCTCTGACAGCTACAACCAGCTGCTCAGTGAGCGTCGCGCCTCATCCGTGCGTGACTTCCTCCTGAACCAGGGTATTGAGCCGAAGCGTACCCGTGCTGTTGGCTACGGCGAACGCTACCCGGTTGCCTCAAATGATACCGCGGCCGGCCGTGAGCAGAACCGTCGTGTTGAGCTGACGCTGGTGCCCATGCAGTAAGCAGGGCGTTCGCAGCCATAAAAAAACCGGAGCACAGGCTCCGGTTTTTTTATATCTGGCCGTTAATCAGAACAGTACGCGGCAGCGAATGGTCCCTTTCACTTTGAGCAGCTTTTCCTGCGCCAGTTCGCCGTACTCTTTGTTCACGTCGACGACAACATAGCCGATGTCTTCCTTGGTCTGCAGATACTGGCCGCAAACGTTGATGCCATTCTCTGAAAACACCTGGTTGATCTCTGACATCACGCCGGGAACGTTCTCGTGGATATGCAGCAGACGGTGCTGATTGGGGTGTGACGGCAGAGCGACTTCCGGGAAGTTCACGGAAGAAACCGACGTGCCGTTGTCGCTGTACATGGCCAGTTTTTCTGCCACTTCCCGACCGATGTTTGCCTGGGCTTCGATGGTGGAGCCGCCAACATGCGGGGTCAGGATGACATTGTCGAACTCCCGCAGCGGAGAGACAAATTCCTCGTCGTTGGATTTGGGCTCAACCGGGAATACGTCAATGGCAGCACCCAGCAGTTTACCGCTGCCCAGAGCATCGGCCAGGGCGTCGATGTCCACCACGGTGCCGCGGGAGGCATTCATGAGAATGCTGCCGGGTTTCATCTGGGCGAACTGCTCGGCCTTGAACATGTACTTGGTGGCCGGGGTTTCCGGTACGTGCAGGCTGACCACATCGGCAATGTTGAGCAGCTCCTGGAGCGTACCTACCTGGGTGGCGTTGCCGATCGACAGTTTTGAGACGACATCGTAGAAGTACACATCCATGCCCAGGCCCTCGGCCAGGACGCTGAACTGGGTGCCGATGTTGCCGTAGCCGATAATGCCCAGTTTTTTGCCACGGATTTCATAGCTGTCCTTGGCGGATTTCAGCCACTCGCCGCGATGGGCCTTGGCGTTTTTCTCCGGGACACCGCGCAGGAGCAGAATGGCCTGGGCGAGAACGAGTTCCGCGACGCTCCGGGTGTTGGAGAAAGGCGCATTGAAAACGGCAATACCGCGCCGGGTGGCCGCCTGCAGATCCACCTGGTTGGTGCCAATACAGAAGCAACCCACAGCCACCAGCTTCTTGGCGGCCTCAAATACTTTCTCGGTCAGCTGGGTGCGGGAGCGGATGCCGACGAAGTGCGCATCGGCAATCTTCTCGATCAGCTCTTCCTCGGCCAGCGAGTGAGACAGGTACTCAATGTTGGTATAGCCCGCAGCATTCAGCGTATCAATGGCAGATTGATGCACGCCTTCCAGCAGCAGGATACGGATTTTGCTCTTCTCAAGAGACGTATTTGACATGGGCTTGCTTCCGAACCTTTCGTCACGTGAAATGACCCGTGGCCAGTGATCGTCAGGGCTGGCTCACAGAACAGGGGCGGTATGATACCATAAACAAAGATTTTCACAGCGCGCCGGTTTGCCTGAATCAACTGTCTGTGATTCCTGTTGCAGGATGCTCCGGCCCAAACCTGACGAGACCGAAAAATTCATGAATTCTGAACAGATCATTGCTTCCCTCAAAGACCTGATGGCCACCGGCGACGCGCCCGGCAAGGTGCTGACCGACCCGGCAGATCTGGATACCTACGGCAAGGACTGGACCAAGATCTACCCGCCCAAGCCCCTGGCGATCGCGTTGCCCAAGACCACCGAGCAGGTGCAGGCGCTGGTGAAGTTCGCCAACGAGAATCAGGTGGCACTGGTGCCCTCTGGCGGCCGGACAGGTCTGAGTGGCGGTGCTGTGGCCGCCAATGGTGAGGTGGTTGTGGCGTTCGACAACATGAACCAGATTCTGGACTTCAATGCCAGCGACAGGACGGTTCGGTGTCAGGCCGGTGTTGTGACCGAGCAGTTGCAGAATTGTGCTGAAGACAACGGTCTTTACTATCCGGTTGATTTTGCCTCCGCCGGTTCCAGCCAGCTCGGTGGCAACCTCTCCACCAACGCCGGCGGTATCAAGGTAATTCGCTATGGTATGAGCCGGGACTGGGTTGCCGGCCTCAAGGTCGTGACCGGCAAGGGCGATATTCTGGATCTGAACAAGGATCTGGAGAAGAACAACACGGGTTACGATCTGCGTCATCTGTTTATCGGCGCTGAGGGCACACTGGGCTTTATTACCGAAGCCACCATGAAATTGTCCCGGAAGCCGGATAACCTGACGGTGCTGGTGCTGGGTCTGAATGACCTGACCAACACCATGGATGTGCTGCAGACTTTTCAGAAAAAGATTGATCTCACCGCCTACGAGTTTTTCTCCCATCAAGCCATGGGACACGTGCTGGCCCACGGTCAGGTTCAGGCGCCGTTTGAAACCGAGGCGCCGTATTATGCGCTGCTGGAGTTCGAATCTGTCTCCGATCAGGTGATGGACGATGCTATGGCTCTGTTTGAACAATGCGTGGAGAACGGGTGGGTGCTGGATGGCGTGATCAGCCAGAGCGAAACCCAGGCCCAGAACCTCTGGCAGCTGCGCGAGCGCATTTCCGAGTCCATCGCGCCCCGCACGCCCTACAAGAATGATATTTCCGTGGTCGTATCCAAGGTGCCGGGCTTCCTGCAGGAAATTGATGCCGTGGTCACCGAGCACTATCCGGATTTCGAGATTATCTGGTTCGGGCACATCGGCGATGGCAACCTGCACCTGAATATCCTCAAGCCAGAGGACATGGCCAACGAGGATTTCTTCGAGAAGTGCCAACAGGTCAACAAATGGGTGTTCGAGATTGTCGAGCGCTATCAGGGCAGCGTGTCAGCCGAGCACGGCGTGGGTATGACCAAGAAGCCTTATCTGCAGTACACCCGTAGCGAGGCAGAAATCGCTTACCTGAGGGGAATCAAGCAGGTATTCGATCCCAACGGAATCATGAACCCGGGCAAGATTTTCGACTGATGCAGGATCATATCGTAGTGCTGACAGGCGCGGGCATAAGCGCCGAAAGCGGTCTCTCCACCTTCCGGGACAACGGTGGGTTGTGGGAGCAGCACAGCGTCTACGATGTGGCTACGCCCGAGGCGTTTGCGCGCAATCAGGAGCTGGTGCTGCGGTTCTACAATGACCGACGCCGCCAGCTCGCCTCTGCCCAGCCGAACCGGGCCCATCAGCTGCTGGCGGAGCTTGAGCAGCGCTACCGGGTCACCGTGGTCACCCAGAACGTGGACGATCTTCACGAACGGGGTGGCGCGAGCAACGTCATTCACCTTCACGGTGAGCTTACCAAGGCGCGCAGTTCAAAATATCCGGAGCTGGTTTATGACATCGGTTATCGTGATATTAACCCTGGCGACACCTGCGACCGTGGCGCCCAGCTTCGTCCTCATATTGTCTGGTTTGGCGAGGAAGTGCACATGCTGGACAAGGCTGCAGAAGTTGTCCGCACGGCCGATCACCTGCTGATCGTGGGAACGTCTCTGCAGGTATACCCGGCTGCAGGACTGGTTTACGAAGTGGACAGAGATGTCCCCATCACCGTGATTGACCCGGGCGAGCCGGCGTCAGTGTCACGGGCCCGGTTTATTCGCAAGGGTGCCGTCGAGGGTGTTGCCGAATGGGTTGCCCATTACCTGTAGGGTTCAGGCTTTCAGGTACCTTTCCAGTTCTTCCCTGAACGCTGCCTGAACACCCAGCCGCTTCAGCATCCAGTAATGACCGGCAATCATCCGGTCGATAAAGATGCTTTCCACCGGCGGCTTGAAGTAGTCGAGGTATTTGAACACGGTGCTGGTTTTCTCGGCCACGCGCTTGTGGATGTCGGCTTCTGCGAAGTTATAGGGCACCTCCCGATCCTCGAAGGGCACCACCAGAATGTCCCGCCACATAGCGTAGTAGGCTTCATCCACGGCTGGCTGGCTTCCGACACGCGCGCCCAGGTCAATCAGATGACGGTCAAGCGCTTCGTAGTCTTCCTCGAGGGCAGAAACCAGGGCGTTGCGGTAGGCGGCGATGATTTCCGGTTTCAGCTTCTTTACGCAGCCGAAGTCGTACATGACGATGGAGCCATCAGGCCGGTAGGCGAAGTTGCCGGCGTGGGGATCGCCATGGATGCACTGGAAACGGAAAAGCTGGTCCGCCATGAGCATGAAGATCCGGTGACCTATCAGGTTGATGGTGTCCTGGTCGTACCGGTCTCTCGTAACCTTGCTGACGTGATCTCCCTCAACCAGTTCCATCGTCAGGACACGTCGGGTTGAGTGGCTCTTCGCCACGGAAGGGATGAGCACCCAGGGCTGATCCTTGTGAAACTCCCGAAAGAGTTCGATATTTCGTGCTTCGTTCTCGTAATCCAGTTCTTCTTTCAGTCGCTCCCGGATTTCGGCGAACAGCCGGTCGACCGACTCCTTGGGCATTTTCAGCAGGCCGCCCAATCTCAGTGCCATGCGCAGTTGCTTGAGATCTGAATCGCAGGATTCGTCCACGCCGGGGTACTGGATTTTCACAATAACATCGGTGCCATCGTGGAGTCTGGCGCGATGCACCTGGCCGATGGAAGCCGCAGCGTAGGGTGTCTCCTGCAGGTACTCGAAAAGCTCGGAGACCGGTTTGCCCAGTTCCGATTCGATCTGCCCCACGATGACCTCAAAAGGCATGGGCGGGGCTTCTTTCTGAAGCTTCTCGAGCGCGTCCGAGAATTCCTTGGGCAGAAAGTCCTGGGTCTGGGAAGCGATTTGCCCGACTTTCATGACCGCCCCTTTCAGCTCGCCCAGGGTATCGGCGATCTGGTCGGCCATGCGTGTGTAGCTTTCGCTCTGCGCGCCCTCGTCATTTTCTGAGCGGAACAGGCGGCGCGCACGCTGGCCGGCATATTGCCCTGCCACAGAGGCAGTCATGCCAGCGAGTTTGAAGAAGCGACCACGTCGGGAGGTTACCGGTTTCTTTGCCATAAACAGATGTACGCCTTTGACCGGATTTGGGTTTAGCCGGCCCTGCACGTTAAACCACTTTGGTCTCCACGAACAGCAGGTCTTCCAGTTCAAGCGACAGGGTCTGGCCAGAAACCAGCGGGCCCACGCCTTTTGGTGTTCCTGTCAGCACCACATCGCCGGGCAGCAGAGTGAACTGGCTGCTGATGTGAGCGATCAGGGGAATGATGGGGTTGAGCATATCGCCGGTATCGCCGGTTTGCTGGCGGTTGCCATCAATGTCCATTGTGAAGTGAATGGGGGCATCGGGAAACTTATCGGCCGCGACAAACGGCGAAAGCGGACAGGCACCATCGAACCCCTTCGCTCTTTCCCATGGCTGGCCTTTTTCTTTGAGTTTGCCCTGTAGATCCCGCAGAGTCAGGTCCAGTGCCAGACCGTAGCCCAGTATCGCGGATTTGGCTTCGCTGGCTGAAGCTCGGGTCAAGGGGCGACCGATCAGAACCGCCAGTTCGGTCTCGAAGTGAACCGCCCCCTGGTCTCTTGGAAAATCCAGGGGGCGGGTGATATGCACCGCCGAGGTTGCGGGTTTGATGAACAGCAGCGGTTCATCCGGCACCGGGTTATTGAGCTCCCGGGCATGCTCGGCGTAGTTGCGACCAATGCAGACGATCTTTCCCAGTGGCAGATGGACGGGTGTGCCATCCTTCCAGTGGTGTTGGTAATCCGGCATGGTCGCCTCCTGATTGCTGTTGATTATTCCCCTTCAAACGAGCAAACAGTATAAACCTGAAGGCCTTCGTCCTGCAGCTTGCGGGAGCCGCCGAGATCGGGCAGATCAATCATGGCTGCCACTTCCACAATTTCCGCGCCAATCCTGCGGATCAGACGGGTCGCGGCGAGCATCGTGCCGCCAGTGGCAATCAGATCATCCACCAGAACCACGTTGTCGCCCGGCTTGAACGCGTCCTTGTGCAGCTCTACGGAGGCAGTACCGTATTCAAGCTCGTAGTCCTCCACCAGCGTATCGAACGGCAGCTTGCCTTTCTTGCGGACAAGTACCAGGGAGGCGTTGAGCTCATAGGCCAGCGCCGAGCCAATGATAAAGCCGCGAGCATCCACCGCTGCCACGGCATCAATCTTGTGGCCGTGGTAGCGGTGTACGAAGGCATCAATCAGTTTCCGGAAGGCAGTCTTGTCTTGCAGTACCGTGGTTATATCGCGAAAAGCCACGCCCGGCTTTGGCCAGTCCGGGACCGTGCGAATGGCCTTTTTGATGCTTTCAGAAAAATAATCCATAAACGTTCCGGTTAATGCCCTGGAGGCGGATCAGGCCGCATCCAGGAAAATGAATTTCAGAACAAACACAACCGCAATGATAACAACACTGGCGTTCAGATCTGCCCAGCGGCCACTGAGTGCCTTCAGAATGGCGTAGGTGATGAATCCCAGGGCGATGCCGTTGGCAATGGAGAAGGTCAAAGGCATCATCAGGGCGGTGACAACAGCCGGGGCCGCGTCAGTGACATCCTCCCAATCAATCAGTTTGAGGCCGCTGGCCATCAGAACCGCCACGTAAAGCAGTGCCGGTGCGGTGGCGTAGGCAGGGATGATGCTGGCGATCGGTGACAGCAGCAAACAAGCAAGAAACAGCGCGGCAACCACGACAGCGGTCAGGCCGGTTCGGCCGCCGGCGGAGATGCCCGCGGTGGATTCGATGTAGCTGGTGGTGGTTGAGGTACCGAGGGCAGCACCGGACATGGTCGCAACCGAGTCCGACATCAGGGCCCGGCCGAGGCGCGGCAGTTTGCCGTCCTTGTCGAGGAGGCCGCCGCGCTGTGCGGCGCCGATCAGGGTGCCGGATGTATCGAACAGATCGACGAACAGAAACGCAAAGATCACGCTGATCATGCCGATATTCAGGGCGCCCGCCAGGTCCAGCTGCATGAACGTCGGCGCTATGCTCGGGGGTGCTGAAACCAGACCGTTGTACTCCACCATTCCCAGTGCCATGGCTACGCCGGTAACCGCAATAATACCAATCATGACGGCGCCGGTTACCTGGCGGAAGGACAGTGCGCAAATCAGCACGAAGCCGCCGAAAAACAGCAGGCTCTCTGCCACTTTCACTTCACCCAGCCCCACAAGCGTGGCGGGGTGATCCACAACAATGCCGGCATTCTTCAGGGCGATCAGGGCCAGGAAGAAGCCAATGCCCGCGGAGATGCCGAAGCGCAGGGACATGGGAATGCTGTTGATGATCCATTCCCGCACCTTGAAGATGCTCAGCAGGAAGAACAGGAAGCCGGAAATGAACACCGCTCCGAGCGCTATCTGCCAGCTGTAGCCCATGCTGCCGACGACCGTGAAGGAGAAAAAGGCGTTGAGCCCCATGCCTGGTGCCATGGCGATCGGGTAATTGGCCCATAGCCCCATGATCAGGGTGCCGATCACGGCTGCAAGACAGGTAGCAACAAAGACAGCCCCGAAATCCATGCCGGTCGATGACAGGATGCTCGGGTTGACCACGATGATGTACGCCATGGTCAGGAAGGTGGTAATGCCCGCAACCACTTCTTTACGAACAGTGGTGCCGTGGGCCTGGAGTTGGAACAGTCGTTCAAGCATGACGGGTGTCTGCCTCACAGGATGCTGAAAGTTTGTGTTTGGGGGTCTGGTCTGGACGGAATTCTTGAATTGCGTGAAAAAACGGCAATATTACCGGCTCAGCCTCCTAAGGCCAAGGGATGATTGACAGTTCGTCAAAGCGAATGTGGCGTTAGTTGCCATGAGAGTCACGCTGAAGCCGGATATCGAAGCGGACCGCCAGCATCCGCACGATGACGATAAAAAGCAGGCCAATGGTCAACGGCAGGACCTCGTTGTCGAGGAACCACTGGCAGACAAAGTACAGCCAGCATCCGGCGAATGAGATCGAGGCGTAGATCTGGTCTTTGCGAAAAATATAGGGGACCTCGTTACAGAGGGTATCCCGCAGGGCGCCGCCAAAGGTGCCCGTCATCACTCCCAGCAGGGAAGCGACAAACCAGGAATGTCCCAGATCCAGGGCCAGTTGGGCGCCAAGGATGGAAAAAACGCCGAGTCCGATGGCGTCGGGGAACACAATTCTTGACTCCCGCAGCCGCTCAGCCTTTTTCCAATAACTGAAGACAACCGCCATGGCCAGAATCAGCATCGGTTGCTCTTCGTGCTTGATCCAGTAAAGAGGGTGGTTGTCCATGATCAGGTCGCGCAGGGTGCCACCCCCGAGTGCCGTGATGAAGCCGATGGTAAATACGCCCACAGGATCCATATTTTTGGAGCGCGCCACGATCATGCCGGAAATCGCAAACGCGACGATTCCAACCATTTCAAGCACGTAGATGATGTCGATCATGGCGAGCCCCGAGATAGGCCAGGAGTGGCCGGATGCCTAAAGTCAAAGCGCGCAGGATAGCGAAAAAGCGGATGGCTTTCACCTGAGGCCAGATAGGTGTCAGGAAGCGCGGGCCTCCGGACTGTGATCCATAGCGACAGTTCTGAACGTATCTTGCATTCAACTTACCTGTATCCTGTTGTACGGAGTTGCTATGTCCCTGATGCGCCTGGCCTATGCCAGTGAAGCCACGTTTGAAGCCAAACCGGTGGAAAAGGGTGTTGAACCCCACGTTGCACGAATTCTGATGACCTCCCGTAAGAACAATGCCAAAGACCAGTTGGTCGGTGGCCTCTACTACGGAAACGACCGGTTTTTCCAGTATCTGGAAGGTGAAGAGGACGCCGTCCGTCGCACGTATGACAGGATCCTGAAGGATGACCGCCACCGCAACATCGTCACCTTGATAGAAGAGCCCCTCAAGAGCCGAACGTTCAGTAACTGGTCCATGAAATACGTGCCGCTTTCGAGGGACGTTCGGGCATTTCTGGATGATCAGGGACTTGAATCCTTTGATCCGGCCGCGTTCACCTCTGAACAGTGTGAGAAAATGATCGAGCTCGTTCGCAACTCCAGCCAGGAACAGAATCTGTCTACCCGTGATGATCCTAAATCTGTCGGCGACGCGCCTCAGGTGCTGTCCTCAGGAATGAAAACTGGCCTGATTGTGGCCGGGGTGGTTTTGGTTGGCGCTCTCGTGATCGGCGGGACCATGCTCTGAATGGACTCGCTCTGAGAAATAAGCGCCGCTTATGCGCTTAGATAAAAGAACTTTATTTGCTTCATGTTAAGACTCTGTTTAGCTTGACGGATAACAATCACAGGCGCCTGTCGCCTGGAATCCGATCAAACAAAAACGGAGCACTCATGAAAGCCATCCTCTGCAAGGAATATGGTCCGGCCGAGAAGCTGGTCATCGAAGAAGTTCCCAGCCCCGAAGTGAAAGGCCGCGGTGTCAAAGTGCGCGTTAAAGCCGCCGGCCTGAATTTTCCGGACACCCTCATCATCGAGAACAAATATCAGTTGAAGCCAAGCCTGCCTTTTTCCCCGGGTGGCGAAATGGCGGGTGAGGTTATCGAGGTTGGCGACAAGGTAACCCGCTTCAAGGTAGGCGACCGTGTTGCTGGGCTGACAGGTTATGGCGCCTTTGCCGAAGAAGTCATCGTGCCGGAGCAGAATCTTCTCCCCGTCCCCGATGGCATGTCCGACGAGAAGGCTGCGGCCTTCACCATGGTTTATGGGACTTCCTATTATGCCCTCAAGCAGCGCGGCAACCTTCAGCCTGGCGAATCGCTTCTGGTTCTGGGCGCCAGCGGTGGCGTGGGCCTGGCAACGGTTGAGCTCGGCAAGGCCATGGGCGCGAAGGTTATTGCAGCCGCCAGTTCGGCGGAAAAGCTAGCGGTTGCCAAGGAAGCTGGCGCCGATGAGCTTATCAATTATGCCGAAGAGCCTCTTAAAGACGCGGTGAAGAAGCTTACTCACAGCAAAGGCGTGGATGTCATCTACGACCCCGTAGGCGGTGACTTCACCGAACAGGCTCTCCGCGCCATGGCCTGGAATGGCCGCCACCTGATCATCGGCTTCGCGGCCGGCGAGATTCCGAAAATCCCGGCAAATTTGACTCTTCTGAAAGGTTGTTCCGTTGTTGGCGTATTCTGGGGCAGTTTCACTCAACGCGAGCCGGAAGCCAGCGCCCAGAACATGATGGAGCTGATGAAGCTCTATGCCGAGGGCAAGATTGATCCGAAGATCAGTGCCGTCTATGACTTCGAGGATTACGCCTCTGCCCTTGGAGCCCTTACTGAACGCAAAGCGACTGGCAAGGTTGTGCTTAAAGTCGGCTCCTGAGTTTTATCGAAGCCTGAAAGCTTTGGGAGGTTGCCGGTTGGAAGCACCTCCCAAAAACCGCTACGAGCACATCCATGTGCGCTTGGCGTCGGCCATCCATGGCCGCCGACATTTTTGGGAAGTGCTTCCAACCGGCAACTTCTGGAATCAGTGGTATCTCTGAGTATCAAGACTATAACGCAATAGCCCACCCTCACCAATCCGCTAATCCATAAGGCTAGGGCCCAGACAAAAGGCCAATCATCAAAACCGGACCGAACCCGAGTCAATCTCCGAAACCAGCTCCGGCGTCAGCAGGGTATACCCATCAGTCCCGGGCAACCAGGCATAGACTTCCTCGCCGTCCCTAAGCGAATAGCCCAGCTTCTGGATATCCACCTTGCGGTATTTGAAGGTTCCGGTTTTCTCGATGGCGTGGGTGATGCGCACAAACACCGGTACTGCATAGGCCGGCAGATTGTCCCGCAGATAGGCGAATAATCTGTTCACATCGAACTCTTGGCCATTACTGTGGGGAACCAGGGGCACCATGCCGGCCTTACCGTTGGAGCCGGGGATCTCGACGCCGTAGACGATGGCTTCCTCGACCATCCCCGAGCCGTCGATGATGTTTTCCACTTCCGTCGTTGAGACGTTTTCGCCCTTCCAGCGGTAGGTATCGCCCATACGGTCGACGAACTGCAGGTGGCCGCACCCGATTTCCTTCAGGACATCGCCAGTGTTGAACCAGGCGTCCCCCTTCTTGAAAGCGTTGCGGAGGATCGATTTTTCCGTGGCCTCTTTCTGGGTGTAACCCTCGAACGACCATTTCTTGGTGATCTCGCCGATCAACAGGCCGGGCTCGCCTTTAGCCACTTCCTGCATGAAGCCTTTTTCGTTACGAACTGGATCCCGTGTGCCGTCGTGGAATTTCACCAGTTTGTAGGGGGCGGTAGAGAAGCCTACCGTGTTGTCCATGTTGAAGAAGTTGCTGAAGCCGATGTTGCCTTCGCTGGAGGCGTAGAGCTCTGCGACTGTCTCTATCCCGAAGCGCTGCTTGAATTCCTTCCAGATGGAGGGGCGGAGGCCGTTGCCGATCATTTTGGTGAGGCTGTGGTTCCGGTCCTGTTCGCTGGGTGGCTGGTTCAGCAGGTAGCGGCAGAGTTCGCCGACGTAGCCGAAGGTGGTGGCGTGGTAATAGCGAACGTCGTCCCAGAAGGCGCTGGCGGAGAACTTGCGGCGCAGGGCAATGGCGGAGCCGCCGGCCAGGACGGACCCCCAGCAGACCAGCAGAGCGGTGCCGTGATAAAGGGGGAGCGTGCAGTAAAGAACGTCCTCCGGCTTCATGGCCAGAGACATCAGGCCAAACCCGCCGTAGGCCATTATAAATTTGCGGTGTGAGCCCGGGGCGGCCTTGGGCAGGCCGGTGGTGCCGGAGGTGAACAGGTAGATGGCGGTATCGCCCATTTTCGGCGCATCGCTCAGAACCGGGGCGTCGCTGTTGAAGGTGCTGACCTGCGCGGCCATGTTGGCGTAACCGGTCGGTGCGTCCCCAAAGGCGTTCAGCGTGTTGGTGTCTGCCAGAAACTGGAATGGCTGGGGATGGGCGGTCTTGAGATCTGTCTTTATGCCGTCGAACGCTTCGATCAGTTCCTCGCCAACCACCACCATTTTGGGCTCGATCAGGTTGATGCTGTGTTCGAGTACCTTGCCTCTCTGGGAGGTGTTGAGCATGGCGCAGGCGACGCCGAGTTTGGCTGCGCCGGCTACTACGGCCAGTAATTCGGGGCGGTTTTCAAGGAAGATCGCAATGGCGTCCCCTTTGGCAAGCCCTTGGTCCTGCAGGTAGCGGGCAATGCGGTTGGCCCAGCCATTTAGTTCGCTCCATGTGATCGAGCGGTCTTCAAACAGAATGGCGGGCCGGCTGCCCAGGTTCCGGGCGTTGCTCTCGATAAGAGTGCCGAGCGTAAGCTCACGGTTCTCGTTTTTCAGGGCATAGTAATACAGCCCCCGGGTTATGGCCGGCAAGCGCCGGAAGATTCCGGGCAGGCTGCGGGCAATGTCCAGTGCGGATACGTTGTCTTGGCTCATGGTGTTTCCATTTGTCCCTTTTATTGTGTGGACGTTGAACCCGGAACAACGCATGCCTCGGGTTCAGTCCAAAAACAGGTCCGGCATCAGGGGCTTATCGCCCGGCTCATACCGGTAATGCTCGAAGTCGGTGATACCGTCCTGCCGTAGCAGGTCCTCGTCGATCAGGGTCTGACCAGTCATAGTCTCAGACGACCGGTTGAGGATGCTGACAGCAGCATCGGCCATGATGTCCGGTTTCCTGCCCTGGGCCATCATCTGGGGCCCGCCAACCTCAAATTCGATGGCTGCCGTGGCAATCAGCGTTTTTGGCCACAGCGTGTTAACCGCAATGCCGTACCGCCTGAACTCCTCCGCCATGCCCAGGCTCAGCATGGTCATGGCGTATTTTGTGGTGGTATAGGGGCCATATTGGGCGAACCACCGGGTATTCAGATTCAGAGGCGGCGACAGGCTCAGGATGTGAGCCCGGTCCGACTGTTTCAGCCAGGGCAGTGCGGCCTGGCTGCAGGCCATGACGGCCCGGGCATTGACCTGATGCATCAGGTCGTACCGGCTGACCTTGAGGTTTTCCACACCGGTTAGCCGAATGGCGCCTGCGTTGTTTACCAGTGCGTCGATGCCGCCAAAATGCTCGCCGGCCTCATCAATGCGCTGGCGGATCTGCTTTTCATCCCGGACATCCAGAACCAGCGGTAGCGCTTTGCCTCCAGCATCCCGAACTTCCTCCGCCACCGTATGGATCGTGCCTGGCAGCTTCGGATGAGGCGTGTCTGATTTGGCGGCAATCACTACGTTCGCGCCCTGACGGGCGGCGGCGAGGGCGATGGCCCGGCCGATGCCACGGCTGGCGCCGGTGATAAAAACGGTACGATCACGCATGGTACTCATGCCTCGTTCTCCTGTTCGGCCGTCTCGTTGGCGGTTATCTGGACCAGTAACTGACTGCGTTTTACCTGGTCGCCTTTGCTCGCAAGAATCTCGGCGACTCTGCCGTCGCGGTCTGCTTTTACCGGATGCTCCATCTTCATGGCTTCCAGTATCACCAGCGTATCGCCCTGGTGAACGCTCTGACCAGCTTCAACTAACACATCAATGATGGCACCATCCATGGTCGCCTGGATGCGACCGCTGCCCGCGCCACCAGCAGTCCTGGCTGGTTGGTGGGTAACATCGCGCACCGACCAGGATTGCCCGAACGCCTGCAAATATAGGGAATCGCCCTGGCGGTGATATTGGCAGGCCTGACGAACGCCGCTGTCGATAATGCACAAATGGCCATCCCTCTGGCTCTCAAGTACCAGGGAATGCCGGGTTTCGCCCATACTGACAGACAACCGGCTGCCGCTGCGGGTCACCAGTAGCTCGACAGTGGTGTCGCCGGTTTCCAGCTTGATGGGGGTCATGGTGGCCGGCGCATTGCTCCAGGCGCTCTGGCCCGAAATGTCATGGTCGAGCACGCAGGCGGCCAGGGCCAACTGGCGAATGGTCAGGTTTTGCGGCTGAAGGGACGGATCGTCCTTGAAGGCCTGCTGCAGGAAGGCCGTGGTCGCCCCGCCGGCCCCGAAAGTTTCGTCTGCGATAATCCGGCTCAGGAAATGGCGGTTGGTGGTCACGCCGAACACGGTTGTGTCCTCAAGCGATCGGATCAGTCGCCGGCGGGCTTCATCCCGGTTTTGGCCCCAGGCAATTACTTTTGCCAGCATCGGGTCGTAGTGGGGAGTGATAGCATCTCCAGATCGTACCCCGGTATCAAACCTTAAACCTTCGCCTTCGGCTGGTTCAAAGGCGTATAGCGGTCCGGTCTGGGGTGTGAATCCGTGGGCAGGGTCCTCTGCATAGAGTCGAACCTCAATGGCATGGCCATTCAGGTGAATATCGTCCTGGCTGAGCGGCAGCGGGCGTCCCTCGGCCACGTTGAGCTGCCAGGCGACCAGATCCTGGCCGGTAATGAGTTCGGTGACCGGATGCTCTACCTGCAGGCGGGTGTTCATTTCCAGAAAGTAGAAGTTTCGGTGCTTGTCGACCAGGAACTCGACGGTGCCGGCGCCTTCGTAGTTGCAGGCCAGAGCCGCTTTGACTGCAGCCTCACCCATGGCCTGTCGTAGTTCCGGCGTGACAAAGGGGGAGGGTGCTTCTTCCACTACTTTCTGGTGTCGGCGCTGTACTGAGCAGTCCCGTTCGCCGAGGTAGACCGCATTGCCGTGGCGATCCGCAAACACCTGGATTTCCACGTGGCGGGGCTCAATCACGGCTTTTTCCAGGATCAGTTCGTCGTCGCCGAAGGCCTGTTTTGATTCGGAACGGGCCCGTTTGATGTTGTCGGCCAGTTCGGATTCACTCTCAACCAGGCGCATGCCGCGACCACCACCGCCGGCAGAGGCTTTGATCATGAGGGGGTAGCCGATGTCTTTGGCGGCGGCGATCAGTTCGTCGTCGTTGGCGTTGTCGCCTTCATAGCCAGGCACCACTGGCACGCCGGCTTCCTGCATGGCGATTTTGGATCGGCGCTTGCTGCCCATGAGTTCGATGGCCGAGGCGGGAGGGCCAACGAACACCAATCCGGCGTCTTTGCAGGCGTTGGCGAAGGCGGCATTCTCGGAGAGGAAGCCGTATCCCGGGTGGATGCAGTCGGCGCCGGTTTTGCGGGCGGCTTCAAGAATTGCATCGCTGTTCAGGTAGGAGGCGGATACCTGTGCCGGGCCAATGCAGACGGCCTCGTCGGCGAGTTCCACGTGCATGGCCCTGGCGTCGGCCTCTGAGTAGACGGCCACGGTGCGGTAACCCAGGGCTTTCGCGGTACGGATGACGCGGACTGCGATTTCGCCGCGGTTGGCTACTAGTAGTTTCTTTAACATGTTCTTGTTCTCTCCTTTGGAGTAAGCCGCGAGGCTGAGTGCCGTCTGGCTTCCAGAAAACCGCTACGAGCACATCCATGTGCGCTTGGCGTCGGCCATCCATGGCCGCCGACATTTTCTGGAAGCCAGACGGCACTCACCCTCGCTCCGCATCAGTCCGATTCGCTTGCCCAGGCTGGTGGACGTTTTTGCATGAAGGCCATGGTGCCCTCCGTTCCTTCGCTTCCCCGGATGGCTTCCGCAAATTTTTCAGCCGCGCTGTCCAGCAAACCGCTCATGGGTTCATGGCCAACCCTGTGTAGCAACGCTTTGGTTTCTGCCGTGGCAACCGGTGCGCAGTGGCGGACACGATCCAGAGCGCTTGTCAGCATCTCTTCCAGTTCATCCTCTGAAGAAGCCGCCTGGTGAACGATGCCAAGACTGCATGCTTCGTTCGCATCGATTCTCAAACCGAGCAGGGCCAGCCGCCGGGCCTGAGTGAGGCCGATTCGTTCAACCACAAACGGCGCAATCTGGGCTGGAATCACGCCGAGGGAGGTTTCCGGCATGCCGAACTTGGCGCTCGGCCCGGCGATGGCGACGTCGGAAACGCAGGCCAAACCGAATCCACCGCCCATGACGGCGCCTTCGGTGATCGCGATGACCACTTTCGAGGATTCGTTGACCTGTTGAATCATCTGACCGAAAGCGCGGTTCAGACGATAGAACGGGTCCGCCTCACCCTCGACCGCTTTCTGGCCGCGGGCTCCGGCCATGTCTTTGATATCACCACCGGCGCAGAAGTGCCCACCGACGCCTCGGATGACGACGGCGCGAATGTGCAGGTCGTTTTCAATCTGGGTGAACACCGCGGACAGTTCCGCCACCATCTCGAGGCTCATGGCGTTGCGCACGTCCGGTCGGTTGATGGTGATAAACAGGGTTGGGCCCTGTTTTTCCAGAAGCAGTGTTTCGCAATGCGGTACCTGGTCCATAAGTGACTCCACCGTCCGTTTGTTAGTCGCGCTTCTTGCCCGGAAGGGTGCCCATCATCTTGCAGATAATTCCCAGCATGATTTCGTCGGCACCACCGCCGATGGAGACCAGTCGAACATCCCGGTGTGCCCGGGAAATCGGGTTGTCCCACATGTAACCGTTACCGCCCCAGTACTGCAGGCAGCTATCTGTAACCTCACGCCCAAGACGTCCGGCCTTGAGTTTGGCCATGGAGGCCAGGCGGGTGACATCCTTGCCTTCAACGTGCAGCTCGCAGGCCTGGTAGGTGAGGGCGCGCAGGGCCTCGACTTCGGTTTGCAGTTCGGCCAGGCGGAAGTGGATTACCTGGTTGTCGATCAGCGGCTGGCCGAAGGTCTTCCGCTCGCGACAGTACTCGATGGTCTTGGTGATGCAGTTTTCCAGCGCCTTGATCACGTTCGCCGCACCCCAGATTCGCTCCTCCTGGAACTGCAGCATCTGCATCATGAAACCGGTGCCCTCGGCGCCGATCCTGTAGCGCTGGGGCACACGGACGTCGTCAAAAAAGATCTGGGCGGTTTCGGAAGAGCGCATGCCGAGCTTGTTCAGGTGCGGGCTGAAGGAGATGCCCGGCGTTTTCGTGGGCACGATGATCAAAGACTTGTTCTTGTGGGGCTTGTCGTCCGAGGTGTTGGCCAGCAAGCAGATGAAGTCGGATTTGGGGCTGTTGGTAATCCACATCTTGGAGCCGTTGATGATGTAGTCGTCACCGTCTTTCTTGGCAGTGGTTTTCATTCCCGCTACATCAGAACCTGCGCCAACTTCACTGACGCCAATACATCCCACCATGTCGCCGGCAATGGCCGGCGCGAGGAAACTGCGTTTCAGTTCATCAGATCCAAACCGGGAAATGGCCGGGGTACACATATCGGTCTGGACCCCGATGGCCAGCGGCACACCACCACAATGGGCCATGCCAAGCTCTTCCGCAGCCACCAGGTTGTAGCTGTAATCCAGCCCCATACCGCCGTATTCTTCGGGCTTCTGGATACCCAGGATGCCGAGGTTTCCGAGCTTTTTGAACAGTTCATGAATCGGGAATTCCCCGGCGGCTTCCCATTCGTCGCAGTGGGGATTGATTTCCTTCTCGACGAAATCGCGGACGGTTTTTCGAAGGGCTTCGTGTTCGGCTGTGAATTTCACGTTCCTGTTCTCCTGCTGGTAGAGAGTCCGTGCCTTCTCGGTGTTGGTGCACGTTCTTTAGCTTGGGACGCGGCTGTGTGGGATCGGTTTCAGAAAACCGCTACGAGCACATCCATGTGCGCTTGGCGTCGGCCATCCATGGCCGCCGACATTTTCTGAAACCGATCCCACACAGCCGCTTATGTTTGCAAACTGTTTGCTGCCTGCTGGCAGTTTTGTTGTTTTTGTAGGTCGGGTTAGCCAAAGGCGTAACCCGACAGATTGGCGGGGTGGCCTGGCTTTTTTTGTCGGATTACGCCTTTGGCTAATCCGACCTACGTTTGTTTCTCGCATACTTCTGAAAAGCGCTCTCACTGAAGGCGTTAACTCCGAATCCTGAAGAATCGGTTGGGCCCCTCTGTCCAAAAATGTCGACGGCCAAGGATGGCCGGCGCCAAGCGCACATGGATGTGCTCGTAGCGTTTTTTGGACAGAGGGGCCCAATCGGTTCCTGCAGCTCATTCCGAAGACCAATAGGCGGGCCCCACCAAACCCAGAAAGCCTAAAGGCGGGCCACACCAAAGGTATTGGGCCGCAACTGCCGAGCCTCGGCTTCCCGGCAAACGTCCAGAACTAGGGCCAGAACGCGCCGCGTATCCCGCGGGTCAATCAACCCGTCATCCCACAATCTGGCCGTTCCGAACAGCGCCGTTGAGCCTTCCTCCAGTTTCTTCGCCGTGGCCTGCTCCAGAAAATCCAGTGTCTTCGGATCCGGCTCCATGCCGCCGCGGCGCTGCTTGTCTTCAGCCACGATACGCATCACCTTTCCTGCCTGCGCCGGCCCCATAACTGCGGTTCGGCTGTTGGGCCAGGCAAAGATGAACCTCGGATCCAGGCCACGGCCGCACATGGCATAGTTACCTGCACCATAGGAACCGCCGATGACAATTGCGACCTTTGGCACCCGACAGTTGGCCACAGCCTGGATCATTTTCGAGCCGTGTTTGATGATGCCGTTCTGCTCTGAGTGAGTACCCACCATGAAACCGGTGGTGTTATGCAGGAACAAAAGGGGCGTTCCGGCCTGGTCGCAGAGCTGGATGAACTGGGCGGCCTTGGCGGATCCAGCCGGGGTGATCGGGCCGTTGTTGCCGATGATGCCGACTGAATGACCTTCAATTCGGATGGTGCCGCAGACGGTCTGGTCGTCGAACTCGTTTTTGAAGTCCATGAACTTTGAACCGTCGGCAATGCGGGCGAGGATTTCGCGCACATCGTAGGGCTTTTTGGAATCCGCCGGGATGACACCCAACAGCTCCTCGGCCGGGTAGAGCGGTTCCTCCCATTGAAGTTCGCGCCGGGGTGGCAGCTGCTCGTTCCAGGGCAGGGCTTCGAGGATGTTTCTGGCCTGGCGGATGCCGTCGGCGTCGTCTTCGGCCAGGTACTCTGCCGTTCCTGCCACGGTCGCATGCATCTCCGCGCCGCCAAGTTCCTCATCGGTGGCAACTTCGCCGGTTGCTGCCTTCAGCAGTGGTGGGCCGGCCAGGAACATCTTGGCTTGCTCGCGCACCACGATCACGTAGTCGGACAGACCCGGCTGATAGGCGCCTCCGGCGGTGGCGTTGCCGTGGACAACGGTGACCTGAGGAATGCCGGCCGCGGACATCCGCGCCTGATTGGCAAAGCCCCGGGCGCCGAGCACGAAAATATCGGTGGCGTAGTTCAGGTTGGCGCCGCCGCTCTCGGAAAGGGATACGACCGGAAGCTTGTTTTCCATGGCGATCTGCTGCAGGCGCAGCGTTTTGTCCAGGCCGGCAGGGGTAATGGTGCCGCCTTTGATGGCGCTATTGCTGGCCACCACCAGACAGCGGATGCCGCTCACATAACCTATGCCGGCGATGATCCCGCCGCCGGCGAGGCTGCCGTCCTTGTCGTCGTGCATCTTGTAGCCTGCCAGGGAGCAGAGTTCCAGAAAGGGCGTGCCGCGGTCCAGCAACCGGTTAATACGGTCCCTCGGGAGCAGCTTGCCCCGTTTGATGAACTTCTCCCGGGCGGCTTCCGCCAAATCCAGAACCTTTTGCTCAACGTCCCGGAACGTGGTGATGTGGGCGTCCATGGCTTCGGCGTTGGTGCGGAAGTCCTCGGACGTGGAGCTTACCGTGGATTCAAGTACCTGCATGGTCGGCTCCTTAGTCGTCGCTCAGAACTTTCGGGGTGATGGCCCGGTGAAAGCCGTTGTAGGGTTCGTTGTTCTTGGCTTTCGGTAGCGGCCAGACCCGACCTCCCTGTGACGCACCGCCGTCGATCCGCAGACAATCCCCGCTGATAAACGCTGCGCCAGGGCTGAGTAAAAAACAGATGGCCGAGCTGACTTCGGATTCGGTGCCCATGCGTTTGATCGGGACGTTATCACCAAGGCTGCGAATCCACTGCTTCATGTGTTCGGGGTAGTTATCCATGCCACTGGAGGCAATCCAGCCCGGAGCGACTGCGTTTACACGAACCCCGGACGCGCCCCACTCAACGGCGGCTGTCTGGGTAAAGTTCACCATGCCGGCCCTGGCGGCGCCGGAGTGTCCCATGCCGGGCATACCACCCCACATATCGGCCACGATATTTACAATAGCGCCCCCGGTTTTTGACAGCGCCTGGGTGTAGGATTCCCGTGCCATCAGGAAGCCGCCGGTCAGATTGGTTCGAACCACCGTCTCCCAGCCCTTCTGGTTGATCCCGGTCAGCGGCGCCTGGAACTGCCCGCCGGCATTGTTCACCAAACCATTCAGGCCTCCGTGTTCGGCAATGATCGCCTTCACCGTGGCCTTGACCGAGTCCTCTTCACGGATATCACAGACATGGGCGGACGCAATGCCGCCGTCCTCGGTGATCTCTGCTTTCACAGATTCCACTTTCTCGGCCTTGCGGCCGACCAGGGCAACCCGTGCGCCCAGGGCAGCGAGTTCATGGGCCGTACACCGGCCAATACCAGAACCGCCGCCGGTAACAATATACACCTGGCCCTTAAACAAGTCGGGATGAAACACAGACTGATAGCTCATAGTAACGAAGACCCTTTCAAAGTTCGGGCGCTCTGGTTGGTAGCGCGTTTCGGGACTGTGAGCAGCAAGGATGCTGCGATCAAGCCTACATGGATGTATTCACGGCGTGTCCCGGAACGCGCTATCAACCAGAGTGCATGCACCAATAAATCAATCTTTAACCAGACCAGAAGGAACAGGCACCGGAAACTCCAATAGCTGCTGCGCAAACGCCTTCCCTTGTGGATCAATCCGCAGGCTGGCCACGCCACCGCCGCCAAGGCTGTGCTCCAGCAGGAAATTGATGGCCTTCAGCCCGGGCATGGCCCAGCGGGTCACCCGGCCGGTTTCCGGATTCAGGGTATGGGCCATCCAGTCCGCAACCGCCGCTTCCGTCAGCGCGGTTTCAATGAACGGCAGAAATTCCGGTTTGCGGGCGATCACGCCAATGTTGGTGTGGTCGCCCTTGTCACCGCTGCGGGCCCAGGCAAGCTTCACCAGCGGCACAGTGGTGTCCGTTTCGTCTGTCTCGTGTGTGAACGACTGGGGCTGGAGGTCGCTGTTATCGAAACCGCCGCTGGTTTCGACTCCAACGGTTTGCCGCTCGCCGCCCAGATCCACGGACACATCAACTTCCGTTTTCGGCACCAGGCATGAATACAACCGGATCTTCGGCCACACGGTCGGCCGGCCACCCACAATCCCGGTGATTCCCGGTGCCATCCCCGTGGCTGCCTGGGCAATCTCGCGGGAAAACAGTACAAGGGCCTCTTTCTTGGGATGGGCGGTGCTGATCTTGACCACTACTTCGCGGCAATCCTCGCCACGGCCATGAGCACCGTAGGTCGTTTCCGTACCCAGAAGCTCAATACTGGTTTCGCTGTAATCAGGCAGGCCACGTTCGCTGAACATGCGTGAGGTCTTGGCCAGAATGGCCTGTGCGACAGTCTGGGCCTTGGCCCTGGCATTCATGCCTGCCAGCAGGAAGGTAACCGTGCACTTGAAACCATCCGGCCAGGTGCCCGATACCTTGTAACTGTCGGTGGGTGGTAGCCCCCGTGCGCCCCGCACCTGTACACGGTCTTTACCGGTTTCCTCCAGCTCTACACCTGTGAAATCGCAGGTAACGTCAGGCAGCAGGTAGGCCCTTGGGTCACCGATTTCGTAGACCAGCTGTTCCGCAACTGTGCCACGACTAACCAGCCCGCCGGTGTCTTCGGGCTTGGTGATAAAAAAGTCGCCGTTGGCACTCACTTCGGCTATCGGGAATCCCATGTTGGCGTAGCCGCCAGCTACCGCTTCCCAGTCGGTGAAGTTGCCGCCGGTGGCCTGGGCACCGCACTCGAGCAGATGCCCGGCCAGGCTGCCCTGCGCCAGTTTGTCGTAGTCTTGCCAGCTCCAGCCGAACTCGTGCACCAGCGGTGCCAATACCAGGGCACTGTCTGCCACCCGGCCGGTAATAACGATGTCCGCGCCCTGTTCCAGAGCCGCAACCAGACCTGGCGCTCCCAGATAGGCATTCAGGCTGACCATCATTGCGGGCATCGGTTGGCCGGAACCCATCTCCTTGACGCCCATATCTGCGAGATTTTTCTTTTTCATCAGAAGGTCGTCGCCCAGAACCAGGGCGATCTTCATGTCCACGCCGGCTTTTTCACAGAGAGCCTGAAGGGCGTCACGACAGGCCACCGGGTTGACGCCGCCGGCGTTGGCCAGCACCCGAATGCCCTTTTCCTTGATGTCACCGAGCAAGGGGCCCATGACCGTCTGTACGAAATCCCGCGCATACCCCTGGGATGGGTCCTTCATTTTCTGGCCCGCCATGATCGACATGGTGATTTCGGCCAGATAATCGGCTACCAGATAGTCGATATTGCCCTTGTGGACCAGCTGCGCGGCAGCCGTTTCCGTGTCGCCCCAGAAGGCGGCGGAGCATCCGATGCGAACAGTGTTGGGGGATTCAGCCATCTTCCTGTGCCCTGTAAATGATTGCTGATTGAAAATGGGAGCGGTGGCGGTTTTGCCACACGATGGAGATGACAATACCAAGCAAGCGCTTGGTTTGTAAACAGGCATGTTTCAGGTAGAATTAAAGGCCTCTTATGCCAACCGAGTAGCCGTAGTGAGCCAGAACCAGATCCTCCAGTCCCTGATCGCAGAAAACCTTGTGTCAGACCCCGAAGGCGCTCGCGGCCGTCTGCTCACTGAGGCGGCTCGGCTGTTCCGGGAAAAAGGCTACGAGCGCACTACAGTTCGTGACCTTGCCGCTGCCGTGGGTATTCAGTCCGGCAGCCTGTTCCACCACTTTCGAACCAAGGAAGAGATCCTCAAGGCAGTGATGGTAGAAACCATCCGGCTGAACACCGCGCTCATGCAGGCGGCTCTGGAGGCCGCCGATACCAGCAGGCAGAAGCTTCGTGGACTGATCCGCGCGGAACTTGAATCTATCAATGGCCAGACCGGCGAAGCGATGGCGGTCCTGGTATTTGAATGGCGGAGTCTGTCGGCCCCGTCCCAGGGCGAAGTGCTGGAACTTCGGGACATCTACGAGAAACTGTGGCTGGATGTGCTGGAATCATTGAAGCGCGAGGGCGCGCTGGAGGCGGATCCCTTCGTTGTTCGAAGGATGTTGACCGGCGCTCTCAGCTGGACCGTAACCTGGTACAAACCGGAGCGGGGAGGGCTGACACTGGATGGCCTGACCGATCAGGTAATGGCAATGATGGCTCTGTAAGCGGATTGGCGTTTTCAAAAGTCATTGTTTTATATCAATAATATTCTGGCAAATTCCTTTCCTTCCGGGCCATTGGCCCGATCGGCATAACAAAATCGGCATTCGAGCCATTTTTGTAGGACAGTTTTCACCGCATTCTTGCACCCGTTGACAAAAACCGAGTTCAGATCGGGCAAACAAAAACAACGTGATGCAGGGTGAAATATGATCTCCTCTCTGGCAAAGCTCGGACCGCATGTCTTTGCGGCTCGCCTCAAGGCTCTCTCGCTGGCAGCCGTTGCCATACTCACAGGTTGCTCGGCCAACCCCATCTACACCACCACCGGCGTTGTGCTCTCCAATTATTCGGAGGGCGAAGCCACGCCCTACGTGTTGCAGATGTCCGACACCCAGATGGCGTGTGCGCTGGGCGAGGGCGTGGATCCGCTGCTCTATTCCTTCTCGCGGGTCACCGATGCACCTGACACCACCGGCTCCCTGTTGATGCTTCTGGCAGGCAATTGTGCGGAGTACAAGGCCTGGGAGGCTGAGCTCGCCTATCTCAGAGCGGATTATGAGGGAGATGTGGAAGCGGCAAAGGACGCTAGGGAAGTGGCAAAGCGATTGAATGCGCTGACCGCGAAACGTCGGTATGCCTCCTTTAAGCGAGCAATGGCCGCCTACGAGTTCGATCCCGCTGCTGAACCCCTCGAGTGCCCCTTTCTGTTCACCGAACAGGACGAAATCACCTTCCTGCTGGGCTTGCTGACCGGTATGCAGGCAATCGTAAACGATGCCAATTCCGGCGCCATGGCCGGAGTCCCCAGGAATATCGCTCCCCAGGCCGAGCGTGCCGCTACCTGTCTGGACAATGAAAAGTGGGGTGGTATGCCAAACGCCATCCGGGCCCTGGTCTGGCTGCTGCTGCCGGATACCCGTCCGGCGCTGGCGCCGGATCCGTGGCAGGTGCTGGAACACAGCAGGGAGCTGGGCGTTGAGAAAGGCATGCGGGTTCCGCACGCGCTCCAGGCTGTCGCCGCCGAAACCTTTGGCCGGCCGGAGAAGCTTGAGGAAGCCATCGCCAGTTTCGCCGAGGCCGATGCAACTATGGAGGTCTGGGACGAGTACCGTCTGGTGGATGAAGTCGCGGCGGGCGTGGTTCGCTTTTCTTCTGACAAACACTGGACCGCCAACTACGGCTATCGGACGCCGCAATCCTTCTTCGGCAGGATGAGCCCGGAGCGGCAAACCGACAACGTCGAAACCATGAATCTGGACGACCTGCTGTAAGCCAGGTTGCCGACATCCTCTGAAAACTGACAAACACAAGAATGACCCGGAGGTCGTTATGATCCGCAAATCCCTGACAGCCATGGCCCTTGTCGCCGCCGCTCCTCTGGCATCGGCGCAGTCTGTCTCCATGTGTGTGTTCGATGTCATCGGCGCCAATGGAGACTTTTACAATTTCGTCAAAGACTATGCCCTGGAGATGAAAGGTCATGGCGTGGATTTCCAGCTGAAACCCTACACCGATGAAGGTGTGGCGATTGGTGATTTTAATGCCGGGCAATGCGATGCGGTTGCCGCCACGGACATCCGGATTCGTCCATTCAACAAGTTCACGGGCAGCATCAGCGCCGTGGGAGCCCTTCCCACCTACGACAACCTGAAAACCCTGTTGGCCACTCTGGCGCAGCCCAAAGCAGCGCCATTGATGAAGGATAACGGGTACGAAGTGCTCGGGATCATTCCTGTCGGTGCCGGCTATCTGTTTGTAAACGATCGCAGTATTGATACCGCCGGCGAGCTGGCCGGCAAGCGTATGGCAACCCTGGACTACCAGAAAGACGCCATTCATATGGTGAACTTCGTCAAAGCCACGGTCGTGCCCTCCGACATCACCAACTTCGCCGGCAAGTTCAACAACGGTTCGGTGGATACCGCCTATGCGCCGGCTTTTGCTTACGAAGCTCTGGAACTCTACAAGGGCATTGGCGAGAACGGCGGGGTGGTGGACTATCCGCTGGCACAGCTGACGCTTCAGATGGTTGCCCGTGATGACGTGCTAGGCGACGAAACCGCCCAGAAAGCCCGGGAAGTTGCCTGGAACATGTTCCCGCAGGCTATGGGCCTGATCGAAGGCCAGGAAGCGGCCATTCCTGAGGAAAAATGGGTACGCATCCCTGAGAAAGACATCCGCGGCTATCAGGAAATGTTCCGGGAGAACCGGATCGAAATGCGCGATGGTCTGAACGGCGCCCCGGATGTGTATCACCCGAAAATGATGGGTCTGCTCAGCAAGATCCGGTGTGCAAGTAACCCGGCTGCTGCCGAGTGTACTGCGGCCAACCGCGAATAACAGGGCGGAACCATCATGAACTGGCGAGCAATTACCGCTCCGGCTGCAAGGACCCTCTATCCCGTACATCGGATATACGGGGCCGTCCTGCTGCTCTTGCTGTTGTTTACGTTGCTGTTGGGGATGGGCAATTCCCTGCATTCCCGACTGCTCTGGGTCGGCGAACAGGCCTGGCCAAACTACTATTTGCTGAATCCGGATGCCGCGGAGCCCACGTGCCAACTGGAGATGGATATCGACGCCGAGGTTGCCCGCCGGGTGGCGAACTATAAGCCGGACCCGGATGACCTTTTCAGTTCACCGCCTAATCCGGAAGCCATTCGCAAATCCCTCCAGAGCAATCTGGAACTCTGCCAGCAGCAATACGATGTCTATGAGCAGAACCTGGTGCACGCCACGCCAGCTCTCGGGGCCTTCAAGACCGTAGAGCAGGGGCTGGCGGACTTCCTGCTTGAGAACATTGAGCTTACCAAGTACCTGTTTATCGCAATGTTCGCGATGGCTGCGGCAATCGCTGCACTGGATACCGACCACATTGCGCTTCGCCTGCCTCGCAACCGTGCCGAATGGCGGTTGAGCCAGGGTGTGCAGTTTGTGGTTAATGGCCTGATGGTGCTGTCGCTGAACGCTTATCTTGGGAAACTGGCCGCGTCGCCGGGTTCGGAAGACACCATGAACCTGCAGTATGCCTGGGGCGGGGTCTTCGGCCTGTTCATGGTGATTAACGCCGTCCGGTTCCTGAACGTTCCGGAACGGATCCGTTCCGGCGGGCTTTCCGCCTCGTCCGGTCTGGTGATTCCGCTCTACTGTGCCATGGGCCTGATCGCCATGAGCTATTTCTTCCTGGTAGACGGTTACGCCTCGGGCCTGGCCATCTATTTCGGGATGATGTCCAACCTGTCGTCCATGTTCATCAACATCGGCCTTTACGTGCTGGTGGGCATGATGCTGAAGCAGACCAGGATTCCCGAGCTTCTGCTGAATCTTATCAAGCCCTTCAATCTGCCAGCACCGCTGCTGGCCTCGGTGATCATCTTCGCAACTGCGTTTCCGACCGCGTTCACCGGCGCATCGGGCATTTTCATCCTGGCCGTGGGTGGCGTTGTTTATGACGAACTCCGCCGTGCCGGTGCAGGGCGGCAGCTGTCCCTGGCAACGACCGCCATGTCGGGCAGCCTGGGCGTTGTGCTGAATCCTTGCCTGCTGATTGTTGTCGTGGCTGCGCTTAATAAAGAAGTCACCACCACAGAGATGTACAGCTGGGGCTTCTGGGTCTTTATCATGTCGGCAACGCTGTTTTCGCTGATTGTCTGCAAGACCCAGGGGAACTGGAAGCCTCGTCCGGCGCCGGGCGCGTTCCGTGCTGCTCTCTCGGAAAGTCGTGCCTTGCTGCCTTATGTGGTTGTGGCTGCTCTGGTCATCCTGTCGATCTGGGTTGTTCTGGGATTGAAGTTCAACGAGTACAGCGCCCCGCTGATCCTGCCGTTGGTCATGCTGGCTCTGGTCCTTCTGGATTCCGGCCGGAGCAGAGAGGCGCAGGGCCACACCCGCTCTCAGGCGTTCTGGAACCGAAGCTCCGCCGCTGCCAGCGATTCAGCGGTGCATATCGGAGCCCTGCTTGCGCTTATCGGGTTTTCGATCTGCCTCGGCGGTATCCTGGAACGCTCGGATATTGTTCACGCGCTCTTCCCGGAGGACCTGACCAGTCCCTGGATCGCCATGCTGGTGATCGTCGTGATGCTCACAGTTATAGGCATGGTCATGGACCCGTTCGGCGCGGTAATCCTGGTGTCGGCGACCATTGCCCAGCCGGCGATCCAGCTGGGTATTGATCCGCTGCACTTCTGGATTGTGTGTCTGGTGGCATTTGAGCTCGGTTACCTGAGCCCGCCAGTGGCGCTGAACCACCTGCTCACCCGCCAGGTGGTGGGCGAGACCGAAGTGCTGGCGGCAGAGCGCACAGGTTCCTTCTGGCATCGCTATGAGCGGCTGCTGCTGCCCCTGGCCGTGATGGGCCCCACACTGTTGTTCGTGGCCTTTGTGCCGATGCTGTTCTACGCGTTGTAATGTTGAAGTGCGATAAAGAGGGCCGCCTGAGGGAAACTTCGGGCGGCTTTTTTGCATCTGGAATACAAGAGGAAACGTAGTTTGAACAGAAACTGACACAGCCGGCAAGTGACTATAAGCTATTCTCACTTGTCCTGAATTTTGGGTGGTTCCTATTCAAATGATTATTCAAAATCGCTGCAGACACCTTCTGTTGACCGCCGGCATAGCCTTTTTGACCGGCTGCGGAGGTGGGGGCGGTGAAGCCAGCTCTGACCCCTTCCCGGTAGCACCGGGCAGCCCGCTCGCGGGCCAAATAAATATTGAGGCCGGTAGCCGAATAGATCAGGACACCATGGATGAGCTGGGTTTGTCGGGCGCGCAACCGGCAACCAGTCCACAGTCTCTGCCACTGAACTTTGTTCTTGCTGGCTATGTCAGTGGTGATTCGGGCCGTTACGAGGCCATTAGCGGGCAAATCTTCAGTTACAGCGCAGACGCTTCTGATCAGTTTTTAGTGCCTCTTGCGCCCGGTGAAGTCGTCCGATTGGTCAGTCTTGGTAGCCGCGCGGGCAATCCCCAACTCACGCTCACATTGTTTGATGGATCCGGGATGCCGCCCTCGGCGACAACGGACCGAGAGTCAGATCCCGCCGAAGTCACACTTGGCGATGGCTTTTCCGAAGACGATTACCTGCTGGAAGTCGAGGCCACCGGCAGTTTTCCAGCACGTTATGTTCTGGTGAAAGCGTCAACTGGACAGCTTGGCTCGTTCAGCCTCGATTGGCCGGCCCATGAGTTCATGTCTGGAGAAGCTATTGTCAGAATGAACAGCGCAGGCTCTCCGGGGCTATCCGGTCAGTCGGCCACTCCAGGGCGGCATCTGGGTAACGAGGACTGGCTGATCAAAATGCCTTTGAAAGCTGCGGCTGCCAGTACCGAGGCTACGAAAACAGAAACCCTCGATTGGATCAGAGGGTTACGCAAGCGAACCGATGTCGCATCTGTATCGCCCAATTACCTGTTTTCAAGCGCCAACACACCAGTGGGCGAGGAATTGTATGGTCTTCAATGGCACTACGATCTCATAAACGGTCCTGAAGCCTGGCAATTGGCACCGGACGGAGGTGCCGGGGTTTCGGTGGCGGTCCTGGATAGCGGGCTCTTTAGCCCTGATCCGGCGAGCCGAAGCTGGCATCCGGACTTGGAAGACAATGTGCTCCCGGGCCGTGATTTCGTGGACGGTGATGATTTTCCCCAGGATCCGGGCAGTAGCGTTGCTGCCAGTGTCTTTCATGGCACCCACGTGGCCGGCACCATTGGTGCTGTGCTCAATGGCCAGGGCATCGGCGGTGTCGCTTTCGGAGGACGTATTCTGCCGGTCAGGGTGCTTGGCGAGGGCGGAACCGGGTCTTCGGACGATCTGATTGATGCTATTCGGTGGGTCACCGGGGAGACTGACGGTGTTGCCGCGAGAGCTCAGGTGGTAAATCTTAGCCTCGGTGGTTTGCCTGAAATTCCCCAGTTGGAGGCAGCCATCGAATTCGGCGTCAATGAACGAGATATGCTTTTTGTCGGTGCCGCGGGCAACTCGGCCACTTCTTCACCCTCATACCCGGCCGCGTCGCCCAATGTGCTTGCGGTCAGCTCGGTGGATGCGGGGGGGCAATTGGCATCGTATTCGAATTTTGGCAGCTGGATCGATCTTGCCGGACCGGGCGGCGATGCCAGCCGTGATGGCAACAACGACGGGCGGGCAGATGTAGTCTGGAGTACCAGTGCGGTTGCAGGTGCCAATGGTTTTGAGGCCAGCTATACCGGGCTCCAGGGCACCTCCATGGCGGCACCTCATGTCTCGGGAGTTCTTGCTTTGCTGAAGACGCAGGATAGCTCGTTGAACTATGAGGGGTTAAGAGCGCTGCTTGAGTCCGGCGGGCTAACCGACTTCTCTGGTAGCCGGTCGGACCAGCTTGGCTTTGGCATTCTTGATGCCTCCGGGGCGCTGCAGGCGAATCTGAGTGGTGATATCACTATTCTTTCACCCTCCCCATCCCAGGTTATTCTGGGGTCTGAAACGGGGAGCGAACAGATTGTCCGTCTGAATCAGATCGGTAACGGAGCCATCAGCAACGTCAGCATTTCGGATACGCCTCCCTGGTTTACGGTAATCCGCAGCGACATCGACAGTACAATCGCTCTGAATGTTGCGCTGGTTGACTCGGCAATTGAAGAAAACGTGGCTTATCGCGATGTGATACGTGTTGACTACCAGGCTGGCAGTGAGCTTCGGTCTCTGGATATTCCCGTAGTAGCCCAAGTACTTTCAGATGAATTTGCGAGGACTGCCGGGGTCCATTTCGTGCTCCTCGTGAACACTACCCCGGTAGACGGATTTTATGAGGCGGAGGCACAACTGGCGGTTGAGCCGGAAAATGGGCATTACACGTTCCGGTTCGAGTCGGATGATGGCGTGGCACCGAAACGGTTGAGCGAGGTTTCACCAGGCTCCTATTACCTCGTTGCGGGCACCGATATCGATGGAGACGGGATCATTTGCCAGCCAGGCGAGGCCTGTGCGGAATACCCGATAGCCGGGCTGCGAGAGATCATCACCATTGAAGAAGGGCAGTCGCTGGAGGAAGTAATCATGACCACCAGCTTTTCGCGACCGACGATCTCAGCGTCAACTCCAGATATCCTGCCTCGACCAGACTTTTCCGGTTATCGCCTGCTGGAAGCCGGTGAGCGCAGAGAGTCTCTCGAATACACGAGGAAAACGACGCGATGAGCTTATCGAATTCGGGGTTGATAACGGCTTTTCTGGTTCTGATTCTGACGGCTTGCACATCTCCCGCAAGGAATGCCTCCCCGGCACCATTGGCTCGCCAAATTACCCAGTCGCCTTATTGTGGTTTGAGCGGGCCGGGTGTGGCTTATGTGAAATCGTCCGATGAACTCGACAGATTCCTGGGCGTGTCCGGACAGAACCTGACCACAGCGGCGATCAGAAGCGTCAGCTTCGATCGGGAACAGTTGGTGTTTGTGACTCTCGGCCAACAGCCAACGGCCGGTTTCAGTGTTGGGCTGCGGGACGCCAATGCAACTGGTGATACGCTTCTTCTGGACATGGCGGTTATCACGCCTGAGCCCGATGCGATGGTTGCACAGGTTATTACCACACCCTGTGCAGTGCTGGCGGTTTCCAAAGACAAATGGCAAAGACTTGAAGTAACGGGGCTTTCCGATCGACCTCTGATAAAAATCGTCGGGAAGTGAAAGTGGTCGCTGGACAGACAAAACAACCGTTGATCTTTCCTCACGAATCCCTAAGCTATGGCTCAGCTTTTCATATCAATCGCGGAGTCAGTTCCTGCCCATGAGCCAGCAACAATATAACGCCGATGCTATTGAAGTACTGAGCGGCCTGGATCCGGTGCGCAAGCGGCCGGGGATGTATACAGACACCAGTCGGCCCAATCACCTGGCGCAGGAAGTTATCGACAACAGTGTGGATGAGGCGCTGGCAGGGCACGCCAAACGCATCGACGTGGTGTTGTACAGCGATGGCTCGCTGAGCGTTGAAGATGACGGCCGCGGCATGCCCGTGGATTTGCACAAAGAGGAAGGCCTGCCTGGCGTTGAACTGATCCTTACCCGCCTGCACGCCGGCGGCAAATTCTCTCAGGGCAACTACAACTTTTCCGGTGGTCTCCACGGTGTCGGTGTATCCGTAGTCAACGCACTGTCCACCCATCTGGAAGTAACCATCAAGCGCGATGGCCAATTGCACCGGATGACGTTCGCCAATGGCGACAAAGCGTCCGAGCTTGAAGTGATCGATACCGTGGGCAAGCGCAACACCGGTACCCGCCTGAAGTTCAAGCCCGACGTAACCTATTTCGACAGCCCCAATTTTTCCGTTAGCCGGCTCCGCCATAACCTGAGGGCAAAGGCGGTTCTGTGTCCGGGCCTGACGGTTACTTTCCTCCAGGAAAAAACCGGGGAAAAAGACGAATGGTTTTACGAAGACGGGTTGCGGGACTACCTGCGCACGGCCCTGGCCGATATCGAGGTTGTGCCGCTTGAGCCGTTTACCGGCAGCTTTTCCGGAAACAAGGAAGCGGTGGACTGGGCCATCCAGTGGCTGCCCGAGGGCGGCGAAGCGATCATGGAAAGCTACGTAAACCTGATTCCCACGGCCCAGGGCGGCACCCATGTGAACGGGCTGCGTACCGGCCTGCTTGAAGCCATGCGCGAGTTCTGCGAGTTCCGCAACCTGCTACCCCGTGGCGTGAAGCTCTCTCCGGAAGATATCTGGGAACGGGCAGCCTATGTCCTGTCCTTCAAGATGCAGGAGCCCCAGTTCTCAGGGCAGACCAAAGAGCGTCTGTCTTCCCGTGAGGCCGCGGCCTTCATCTCCGGCGTGGTCAAGGATGCCTTCAGCCTTTGGCTCAACCAGCACACCGATGTGGCAGAAGCACTAGCTGAGCTCTTCATCAGCAATGCCCAGCGTCGGCTGCGAGCCAGCAAAAAGGTGGCCCGCAAGAAAGTCACCTCGGGCCCCGCACTCCCGGGTAAGCTGGCGGACTGTTCCGGTGGGGATACCGCCCGGTCCGAGCTGTTCCTGGTAGAAGGTGATTCTGCAGGCGGTTCCGCCAAGCAGGCCCGGGACCGGGAGTTCCAGGCGGTGATGCCGCTTCGGGGGAAAATCCTCAATACCTGGGAGGTTGATTCGGGCGAGATCCTGGCGTCCCAGGAAGTTCACGATATTGCCGTTGCGATTGGTGTAGATCCCGGTTCTGACCAGCTGGATGGCCTTCGGTACAACAAGATCTGCATCCTTGCTGATGCGGACTCGGATGGCCTTCACATTGCCACGCTGCTGTGCGCGTTGTTCGTCAAACACTTCCGCCCTGTGGTTGCCGCCGGCCATGTGTTCGTTGCCATGCCGCCGCTGTATCGGGTAGATCTGGGCAAGGAAACCTTCTACGCCCTGGATGAACATGAAAAGCAGGGCATTATCGACCGTATTGCCGCGGAGAAGCGCAAGGGCAAGATTTCGGTGACCCGCTTCAAGGGTCTGGGTGAGATGAACCCGCTTCAGCTGCGTGAGACCACCATGGCCCCGGACACCCGTCGCCTGGTCATGCTGACCATCGAAGACGGGGATGATACCGATAGCCGGATGGACATGTTGCTGGGCAAGAAGCGCGCATCCGATCGAAGGGCGTGGCTCGAGACCTACGGCAACATGGCGGACATCGAAGTTTAATATTCTATAAGATGCTATAAAAAGCATCCTTTATTCTTTCTCTGTCTTCTGCAAAGTCGTTATCCTGCCAGTTTTCTGATCGGGAAGAACCGTTGATGGACTGGCAGGGCTGGTTTGCGCTGGGCCTCGCAGGCACCGCGTTGATACTGATGAGTGCAGGGCGATTTGCGCCCCATCTGGTGATGATGGGTGTGCTCGTGGTGCTCAGTGCCAGCGGGATTGTGTCCGCGGACCAGGCGCTCGCCGGGTTCAGCAACAGTGGTCTGATCACCGTGGTTGCCATGTTTGTGGTGGCTGCGGGCATTCATCATTCCGGCGGTGTCGATCTGCTGGTGCACCACCTGCTTCGCAATCCCAAGACCGTTCGTTCTGCCCAGGCACGGATTGCCCTCCCGGTATCCCTTCTCAGTGGTTTTCTCAACAACACCCCGGTTGTCGCCACCATGATCCCGGCGGTGCATGCGTGGTCCCGCAAGATCGGTATCTCACCGTCCAAATTGATGATTCCCCTGAGCTACTCCGCCATTCTCGGGGGTACCCTGACACTGATCGGCACCAGCACGAATCTGGTCGTCAACGGCCAGTACCAGCAGCTAACCGGCGAAGAGGGCTTCTCCATTTTCTCGATCACGGCGGTCGGGCTGCCGGTGGCGGTGATCGGCGTGGCCGCTTTGCTGCTTGTTATGCCCCGTGTGCTTCCGGATCGTAAGGATCAGCAGAAATTTGGCTCCATGAGGGAGTTTACCCTGGAGGTCGCGGTGTCGTTTGACGGGCCGCTGGTCGGCAAGACTGTTGGTGAAGCCGGGCTCCGGGAGCTTGAGCGATTGTATCTGGTTGAGATCGAACGCGATGGCAGCGTGGTTACGGCGGTGCCCTCGGAGGAGCGACTCAGGGGTGGCGATCGTCTGGTGTTTGCCGGTGATACCCAGGCCATTTCCGACCTCCTGCGGATAAACGGTATCGTCCCGTCAGTCCATGAAGACGAGCCGAGCTTGAGCAAGGATCGGGCGGAACGGCGTCTGGTTGAAGCGGCATTGTCGCCCCAGTCCGATGTGTTGGGGCTGACCATTCGCGACGCCCGGTTCCGGGACCGTTACGGTGCGGTTGTGCTGGCCGTTGCCAGGGGTGGGGAGCGTGTTTCCGGCAACCTTGGGAATATCCGCCTCAAACCTGGCGATGTGCTGCTTCTCGAGGCCCGCCCCGCGTTTGTCAGCCGACAGCGCTATAACAAGGACTTTCTGCTTATTAATGACCTGGAAACCGAGACACCCCGGCATGACCGGGCGTGGCTGTCCTGGGGAATCCTGTTGGTGCTGGTGGGTCTCGCTGCCTGTGGCACCCTGAGCATGCTTAACGCGGCCCTGCTGGGCGCCGCAGGAATGATTCTGACTGGCTGCTGCTCGGTGGGCCAGGCCCAGAAGTCCGTGGATGTGCCGGTGATCCTTACCATTGCGGCCTCCTTTGCCATGGGCGCGGCTCTGGAACAGACCGGCGCGGCAGGCTTTGTGGCTGCAGGCATCCTTGAATTCAGTCAGGGCGACGTACTGTTAACGATCCTGCTGGTTTATCTCGTGGTGTCGGTCCTGACCGAGGTTATTACCAACAATGCGGCGGCGGTCCTGGTCATTCCCATCGTTCTGTCGATGACGAACAGTATGGGGGTGGCCGCCGAGCCGTTTGTGATTGCGGTGATGATGGCCGCGTCCGCCAGTTTTGCCACGCCGCTTGGGTACCAGACCAACATGATGGTATTCGGGCCTGGTGGTTACCGGTTCGGTGATTTCGTGCGGGTCGGTTTACCCATGAACGTGTTTGTTGGCGCCGTTACCGTTGTGGTTATTGCCGTGGTCTACGACATCACTCCCGGTCTATGAGCGCTGTTCGGTCGGGTTGGCGAGAATGTCGCAGCACAGCACCTGAAGCTTGCCGTCCTGGTAGTACCCCAGTGACAGGGTCACGCACATATAGGCTCCGGTGACGCAAAGGTAGGGGGCGGTTACGTGCAGGCTTTCCGGTTGAGCCAGCGCCTGGCGAAGGAACTGCTGGCGAAACCAGTCGGCGCTGCTGGTGCTCTCCAGGGGTTTGAAACGCGGGTCCATACTGCGTGTGCCCGCATCGGAAACCAGGGTGTCGTCCATCTGAACGCCCTTGTCGTCGACCAGGTAGCAGCGGGAAACGGCTGGGTGGTTCAACAATTCTAGACAGGATTGCTGCATGCTCATCCCGCTGCGAAGCTTCGTGATTGCGTGGTCGAAGAAGCCACTGAAAAAGTCCACCAGTTGCCGGGTCGGATCCAGGGTAACCTGGTTGCGGGTTTTGTATTCCTGCAACAGATGATCGAAATCGGCGGGTGAGTGACTCAGTTGGTCGAGGTCTGTGCTCGGTCTGCGGAAATAGAAGCCCTGAACGAAATCCACGCCCGCATCGATCGCAATCATTGCCTGATCACGGGTTTCCACGCCTTCCAGAAGAACCAGGCAGCCGGACTGGTGCAGCAGTGACACGATGCCGTTCAGAATCTGGCGTGCCTTGTGATCATCTGTCGCACGGGTAAGCAGTTGTCGATCCAGTTTCACGATGTCGGGTGACAGGTTCCAGATTCGCTCGAAATTGGAGTGGCCGGCACCGAAATCATCAATGGCCGTCAGACAGCCCAGTTTCTTGTAGTAGGCAACCGTTTCCCGAAGCCTTTCGGCGTCGTCTGTGGGTTGCTCAACTATTTCCATAACAATCCGGTGTGGAGGTAGGCCGGTTTTGGCCAGAAGCTGTCCGAAGAACGAATCGGCCTGGCTGCCGCTGGTTACCACCTGGGGCGAAACGTTGAGGAACAGCCAGTTCAGCTGATCGCGAATGCCGCTGTAATTGCGTATGTGCAGATAGCGGCAAAGGCGGTCAAGGAGAAGGTTCTCAGCCTCGGAGGCCGGTAGCTGGAACAGGTGCAGCGGCAGTACCGCGGAGTTATCCGTATCAAAGGCCCGGATCAGGGCCTCATAGCCGACGATACGTTTGTGTGAAATGCTGTAAATCGGCTGGAGCGCTGTTCTCAACGTCAGTCCGCGAAAATCTGCGGTCCATGTGTCATCGTCCCTGTTCAGCATAGGAGACAACAGGTCCACTTCCGGAGCTGTCAGCTTTTCAGGGAGGCGTCTCGACATAGATGATTCTGGTTGATTGAACGAACGCATCAGTCGCCCCACTCTGGCGCCTGAACTGTCTTTTATCAGTACAGGTTTCGCCTGAAAAATCGAGAAGTTACTGATAGTTGGAAGGAAGATTGCCAAAAAACCGAGTTTATTACCACTGTTTCATGTAGAAACTGGAAACGGTTTGTATCTTTGAGGGTCTGCAAGAGGAAAGAAGAGAGGGGAGCCCAGCGGTCCGGACGGACCGCCAGAGAATCAGTTATTACTGGGTACAACCACGCTTTCGTCGAATTCGAGTTCCATGTCCTGTCCTCTCGGTCAATGAGGCCCCAGACGGGGCATTCAATTATGAGCCAAGTTTATCGTTGCTATAATTTTGAACAATCCGTAAAACCCCTATGCGACCAAAGGCAAAAGCCCGGGCGAATAGTCAGAATTTCTGATGTACCGCTGCAAAAGATTTTGATTTTTTTCGCACAACCAAGTTTCTAGACTTGGCTTCAACGATGTAACCAGGGAACAGGGTGAATTTTCATCATGCAAATCAGGAATACCTCAGCCGACTACGGTCTTGTAACCATCGTGAATCACTGGGTCGTTGCTCTTGCTGTTTTCGGCCTGTTCGGGCTCGGCTTCTGGATGGTGGATTTGTCCTATTACGACGACTGGTATCGCCGCGGTCCGGATATTCATCGCAGCGTTGGCATACTGCTGTTTTTATTGATGCTTTTCCGGGTGGTCTGGAGAGCGGTGAATGTTTCGCCGGATCCGCTGGATGGGCACAAGAGCTGGGAGATTCGAAGCGCCCATGCAGCCCACCTTCTCCTATACGTGCTGATTTTCGTCGCCATGGTCAGCGGCTACCTGATATCGACCGCCGACGGGTCTTCGATCAGCGTGTTCGGCTGGTTTGAAGTGCCATCGGTCACTGGCCAGATAAAGGGAATGGAGGACATCGCCGGAACAGTTCACTATTGGTCCACCTGGGCCATTGTCGGTCTTGCTGCCATTCACGCGGCTGGCGCCTTCAAACATCATCTGCTTGATCGCGACCGCACGTTACGGCGTATGCTAGGGAAGTGACTGGCCGGCCGTTTTTTATCGTTTAACGCCCGGAAGTCGGGCACCAATGCAACAAGGGAGATAACCATGAAAAAAGTTCTGCTTGCCTCGGCCGTGTCGATGGCGCTTGTAGGTGCAGTCCAGGCCAACGAGCACAGCGGCACCTATGCGTTTGATACCAAGGGCACTCACCAGTTCATTACCTTCAAGATTTCCCACCTTGGCTACAGCTGGCTGTACGGTCGTTTTAACGATTTCGACGGCGAGTTTGTCTACGACGCCGAGAATCCGGAGAACAGCACTGTCAACGTGACGATCGATACTGCGAGTGTGGATTCCAATCACGCCGAGCGCGACAAGCATCTGCGCAGCGAAGATTTCCTGTATGTGGACGAATTTCCGCAAGCAACGTTCAAGAGCAAGCGCGTGGTGCTGGATGAAGAAGGCGAGGCCGATATCATCGGCGACTTCACCCTCCGAGGTGTGACAAAAGAAGTGACCCTCGATGCCGAAATGCTTGGCCACGGGGACGATCCCTGGGGTGGCTACCGTATGGGTTTTGAAGCGGAAACCGAGCTTCGCCTGACAGACTTTGGCATCCCGATGGATCTCGGCAAGGCCTCCGAGACTGTCGAGATCATCATTTCTGTCGAAGGTATCCGGCAGTAAAACTGGCTGACCCTGTCAGAGGGGGTTCCGGGCGCAGGCCCGGAACCTCACTTCAGGATTCCCCTCTACGATGCATCATGATTGTCCGTGAATACAAATGCCGCATTCTGGCTGGTTCAGAGCGTGGATTCGCTCTGTGGATGATCTGACGATGACCTGTCTGTTTCACAAGATTTGCACAGGTGCCTTTGGCGCCAGAATTGTCCCGCGAAGATGACCAGCCAGATCAGCAAACCCGCCCAAAGGTAGGGCTCGGGAATCTGGAAGCTGCCGCTGATTGCAAACTCCACGAGGAGCATCAGTGCCACCGCCAGAACCGCATTTACCATGGCTGTCACCATGGCTTGCCCGCAGGCTTTGATGTTGGGTTTCATAGTGTTCCGCTTGTCAGAGAAGTAAAACGGTCTTCTATTCACTTCGACGGAGCATACGGCTCACCTTACGGACTCTCCATGCGGGAATTCCGCTATTGGAATCAGACGTCTGTGCGACGCCTCGGCAGTTTTGGCCAATAAATCCGCAGGTTGTTGGTGTATCGGCGCCTTGCTCCATATAATGTGCGCTCCTGCTAACCGGTGATTATTCCGGGGCCAGGGCGTAGCATCACCGACGGTATTCAAATCAGGCAACACAGGCAATCAAAGAGGCATCCATGCCAGAGTTTCAGACAACGGATGAAGGCTTCGAGCGGGTTTCGCTCCGGGATTACACGGAAAAGGCCTATCTCGATTACTCCATGTACGTCATTCTTGACCGGGCACTTCCGAATGTCGGCGATGGCCTGAAACCGGTTCAGCGGCGGATCGTCTACGCCATGTCCGAGCTGGGGTTGAAATCCACTTCCAAGTACAAGAAGTCTGCCCGTACCGTGGGTGACGTACTGGGTAAGTTCCATCCCCATGGCGACAGCGCCTGCTACGAAGCCATGGTGCTGATGGCCCAGCCTTTTTCCTATCGTTACCCCCTGGTGGACGGGCAGGGTAACTGGGGCTCCCCGGACGATCCCAAATCCTTTGCCGCCATGCGTTACACCGAATCCCGCCTGGCGCCTTTTGCGGAAGTGCTTCTGGGCGAGCTGGGGCAGGGAACGGTGGACTGGGTGCCCAACTTTGATGGCACCATGGATGAGCCGTCAGTGCTTCCGGCCCGGTTGCCCCATGTTCTGCTTAATGGCACCACCGGTATCGCCGTTGGTATGGCCACGGATATCCCGCCGCATAACGTTCGGGAAGTCACCGCAGCCTGCATACGCTTGCTGGATCAGCCGGAGTCGACGGTTGATGAACTCTGCGAGCACATCAAGGGCCCGGATTTTCCGACTGAAGCAGAAATCATCACCCCCCGGAAAGACATCCGGCAGATGTACGAAACCGGCCGCGGATCGCTGCGGATGCGGGCACGGTGGATCCGCGAGAGTGGTGAGATCGTGGTTACGGATCTGCCGCACCAGGTCTCTGGCAACCGGGTTCTGGAGCAGATTGCCCATCAGATGCAGACCAAGAAGCTACCGATGGTGGCGGACCTTCGTGACGAATCCGATCATGAAAACCCGACCCGCCTGGTGATCGTGCCCCGATCCAACCGGGTTGATCTGGATGGTTTGATGGCGCACCTGTTTGCCAGCACCGATCTGGAGAAAACCTATCGGGTCAACATCAATGTGATCGGCAACGATGGCAGACCGGGCGTGAAGGGATTGCACCAGATCCTTACCGAGTGGCTGACCTTCCGGCGCACCACTGTCATCCGCCGTCTCCAGCACCGCCTGGACAAGGTGCTTGCACGCCTGCACATTCTGGAAGGCCTGTTGATCGCCTATCTCAACATCGATGAGGTGATCGAGATCATTCGCACTGAAGACAAGCCCAAGGCCGAATTGATGGCCAGGTTCGGTCTGTCCCCGGACCAGGCGGAAGCCATCCTCGAACTCAAGTTGCGCCACCTGGCCAAGCTTGAGGAAATGAAAATCCGGGGCGAGCAGGATGAGCTTGCGGCTGAACGGGATGAGCTCCAATCCATTCTGGGTTCCGAGGATCGCCTGCGCGAACTGATCAAGAGCGAGATGCAAGCGGATGCCCAGACCTTTGGCGATGATCGCCGCTCACCGATAGTCGAGCGTGAGGAGGCCAAGGCATTCAGTGAAGTGGACCTGATCTCGAACGACCCCGTTACGGTTGTGCTGTCTGAAAAAGGCTGGGTTCGCGCCGCCAAGGGGCATGACATTGAGCCGGAAGGTCTGAGTTATAAAGCCGGTGACCGTTTCTCCCTCGCGGCCCGGGGACGGAACAACCAACAGGCGATATTCCTGGATTCTACCGGGCGCGCCTATTCCTTGATGGCTCACAGTTTTCCATCTGCCAGAGGCCAGGGTGAGCCGCTGACGGGGCGCATCAACCCGCCCTCCGGTGCCAGCTTCTCAGGCCTGTTGATGGGAGATCCGTCCCGTAAGGCGTTGCTGGTTACCGACGGTGGCTACGGGTTTGTTACATCGCTGAACGACATGATCAGTAAGAACCGCAATGGCAAGGCAGTAGTCAGTGTTCCCAAGGGCGCGAGGATCATGCCTCCACTGACCATACCGACGACCGAGAAAACGCTGTATCTGGGGGCGGTGTCCAACGAGGGACGGATGCTGGTGTTCCCGCTTAGCGAATTGCCGGAACTGGCCAAGGGTAAAGGCAACAAGATCATCAGCATTCCCTCGGCCAGGGTTCAGAGCCGTGAAGAATATGTGGTGGCAGTAGCAGTATTTGCCGAGGATGACCAGCTGGAAATACGGGCCGGCAAGCGCAAGATGGGGTTGCAGTTCGCGGACCTCGAGCACTACCTCGGAGAGCGGGGGCGCCGCGGCCACAAGCTGCCAAGGGGTCTGCAACGGGTTGATGGCATTGACGTGATTCCTTCCGCCGCACGAGCGCAGGAAGAGGCGGGCTCTGACAGCGAGGGTACCGACAGTGAGTGAACTGGTACTGATTAATGTCTCCGGGCGTGACAAGCCCGGCCTGACGTCGGAAATCACCGGCATCATGGGGCGCTATGATGTGCGCATTCTGGATATCGGACAGGCGGTCATCCACGACCACCTGACGTGGGGCATTCTGATCGAGATTCCGGATGAATCCAAATCCTCGCCCGTCATTCGTGACTTGCTGTTCCGGCTACACGCTCTGGATCTGCAGGTCAGGTTTGCGCCGATCACCGTCGAGGAGTACCAATCCTGGGCCGCGGCCCGGAACCGGGCCTGCTACATCGTGACGCTGCTTGCCCGGGATATCAAAGCCGAGCAGATTGCCCGGGTTTCCGCCATCACGGCGCGTCATGGTCTGAACATCGATAACATCTCACGCCTGTCTGCCAGGCCCTCGCTGAATGCCGCAGACAATCGTATCGCCTGTGTCGAGTTCTCGGTAAGAGGCACACCATCAGATCTTGAGAAACTTCGGGCGGATTTCCTGCATATCGCTGGCGAAATGAATGTGGATATCGCCTTCCAGGAAGATTCCATCTTCCGCCGCAATCGCCGGCTGGTGGTCTTTGACATGGATTCCACGTTGATCGAAGCCGAAGTGATCGACGAGCTGGCTGCGGAGGCCGGAGTCGGGGAGCAGGTGGCAGAGATTACCGAAAGGGCCATGCAGGGCGAGCTGGATTTCAGCCAGAGTTTTGCCGAGCGCCTGGCACTTCTGAAAGGCCTGGATGAATCGGTCCTCGAGGGAATCGCCTCGCGGTTGCGGATGACCGAGGGTGCAGAGCACCTGATCCTCAGTCTCAAGGCGCTGGGATATCGCACCGCAATCCTGTCGGGCGGCTTCACCTACTTTGCGCGCCACCTTCAGCGCAAACTCGGTATCGATTACATCTACGCCAATGAACTCGAAATTGAGGATGGCAAGGTCACAGGCAAGGTTTCCGGGCAGATTGTCGACGGCAAGCGAAAGGCAGAACTGCTTTTGGAAATCGCCGAGAAAGAGCATATTTCCCGGGAACAGGTTATTGCCGTCGGTGATGGCGCCAATGACCTTCCAATGCTGAGCCAGGCCGGCCTGGGGGTGGCTTTCCGCGCCAAGCCCCTGGTCAAGGAATCAGCGCGCCACGCGATTTCGACGCTGGGGCTGGATGCGATCCTGTACCTGATTGGTTTCCGTGAGAGCGAAACCAATCAGAGTCTGGAAAACGCCGACTTCTGAGCCGTTCAGGCTCAGTTGTCGCCGAAGTCGTAGTTCATTTCAGGTACTGGTGCCTGCAGGTAGTAGCCCTGAATATAGTTCACGCCGGCCTGCCACAGGGTGGCGAGAACGCCGGCATTCTCCACAAGCGGGATGATGGTGAGCTTACCGCTGGACTGCAGGCTCTTGACCATTTCCTTGACCTGTTCTTTGGCCTCGTCGCTCTTCTGGATTTCTTCCGTGAAGGAACCATCGATCTTCACATAGTCCGTATCGATGTGTTTCAGGGTGTTGAACGGATTGAGGGCGCAGCCGAACTGGGAGATGGATACCTTGCAGTGAAGCTCGTGCACCGCCTTGGTGAAGTCTTTCGCCTGCTTCATGTAGTTGTTGGCATCGCCTTCCCGGATCTGGAAAATCAGGGAATCGCCCGGCAGCCGTGCGGCTTTCAGGGCAACGCTCAGCCAGGGAGTGAAGGTTTTATCCTGCAGGGTTTCGGCCGTCACATTGAGGAACAGGCGGGTATCGTGGCCCCGTGAGCGATGGCTGGACAGCTGTTTGATGGTCTGCAGAATAACCCAGCGGTCAATCTTGATCGCGGTGTCGCTCGGACCTGTTGGCGGCAGGAAGTCATAGGGTGAGACTTCCTCATCGTCCTTGTCGAGCATGCGCACGAAGGCCTCGTAATGTTCCTCGCCTTCGCCACGCAGGTTGATTATCGGCTGGAACAGCAGCCGGAAGCGGTTTTCTTCCAGAGCTTTCTGAATCGCTTCCACCGAATTGCTTTGATCCAGAGCCTCGAAGTCGGCGGGGTTGTAGACCACCACACCGTTGCCCTCTGCATGACCTTCGAGCTTTCGTACTTCCGCCGATGCCGTATGGGCCCTGGCCATGAGTTCCTCGGTCTTCGGCGAATTCTCGGTAATCGCGGCGACACCGATGCTCACGGTCAACTGGACCGTGCGGCCATTGATATCAAACAGATGGTCCTCAACCGCCTTGCGGATGCGCTCGGCGTGCCCTGCCATGGTAGATTCATCGCAGGGCTGGCTGAGCAGACTGAAGGCATCATCGCTCAACCGGGCCAGGGCAAGGTCGCCACCGGCCTGCTCTTTGAGCAGGTTTGCCAGATCACCAAGCAGCAGGTCGGCGCCGGAAATGCCCACCTGGCCCTTCATGCTCATGAAGTTATCGAGGGCGATGTAGGCGAGTGCACCGGTTTCATTCTTCTTGCCGGCGTTGGCGATTGCTTCAGCGAGTGCATCCATCAGGTACTGACGATTATACAGCCCGGTCAGAAGGTCCTGGCTGCTGATCTGGCGCAGCTTTTCTTCCAGCTCTGCGTCGCTGTGCTCCGGCTGCAGAACGATCTGCGTGCATTCCTCACCGTCGTAGGTGGCGGCCGAGACCGACATGGTCACGTTCAGTTCGTGGTCGTCGCTGCGTCGAGCCGTGCAATTCATGGTCATGCCGTCTTCGCCCTTTTCGGCAAACGACTTCATGAATTCCTTGTACTTCTCCTGGCTTTCCGGGGTGAGGGTGTCCAGCACCGGAACGCAGATTAGATCGTCGATGTCATCGTACCCGAGAAACTCCATGTACGACTGGTTGGCGTAGATGTGCATGCCATCATTGATGTAGGCAATCGCATCCTTGGAGCTTTCCAGCAGCAACTGGCACCGCTGTTCCGCTTCCCGCAGATGGGACTCCAGAACACGGCGCCGGCGACGTTCGTCAAGAGCTGCCAGCTCACGATTGACCTTCAGCACAATAAGATCGGTGTGCTCGAACGACACCGTATCCTGGGCGCCTGCCTTCATCATGCCTACGGTGCGCTCCCGGCTTTCTTCTTCCGTCAGGAGAATGAACGGAATGTCCTTGTCCATCCGGCGGATCATGGCGAGGGCGTCGTCGGCCGAAAATTCCTGCTCCAGGTCGCGGGCCAGAAGCAAATCCCAGTTTCCGGCCTTGAGCGTTTCTTCCAGATCTTCTTCCGAGGTGATTCTGTGGGCTCGGGTAGCCTTGCCGGAGTTACGGAGCAGGCTGACCAGTGATTCGGCATCGTTTTGCGATGGATCCAGAATCAGCAGGTGTACGGTCGCGTTCTTTTTCTGCATTCGAAGGGCATCTCGTGATACACGGTTCATTCACTAACGCTGAATGATGCAGGGGTTGCCGATCAATAACAACCCTCTGAAGGCTTCCGGTGTCTCAGTTTGGAGACCTTACAGAGATGGCCAGAGCGAGTCGAATTCGTCCTCGCTGGCTCCGGATGATGCAGGCGGTGCGCCAGCATTCAGCGTTGCCGCGTTCTGCAGCTTGAGTTCGAACTGGCTGATGCTGCCAGTAGAGGACACTTTGCGAGACAACTGACCCTGATCTTCCCGGCCATCATGGAGCAGGGAGATGCGGCTGCCCGACTGGAATGGCAGGCGAGGCGTGATCAGTGTGGCTGACTGGTTGACCACGCTGATTTCCGGTAACAGCAGGCCGCGCAGGTATTCACTGCTGTTGCCCACTTTCTGGATCAGGCGCACACCGCAGGGTGAAGCGCTCGGTGCGAGCAGCTCAATGCCCACCTGGGTGCCCTGGTTCTTGATCTGTCGAATCCAGCGCACCACCGCCACGCTCCAGGGATGTGAGCTTTGCTCACGAACGCCCAGAACCTCGCCGGCCTGCAATGACGGAGGCACATTGCTTTCCCATGCAACGCAGTAGCCACCGGGGCTGGTGTTGATCAGGAAAGAGTGGTGTGATTTTGGCCGGTTCCGGTCGGTCGACGGGGCCTGGGAGTTGCCGTAGGAACCCTTGAAGTTGATCGGCGTGTCGTCGGCGTGAAGCCGTTCGTCGCTGGGACTGGCGTCGTGGGCGCCTGACCAGGCGTCCTGCTTCTGGCGCGACGACCGCACGAACAGGTTTTCTTCTTCATGATGGCCGTTGTCGTTGCCATTCACGAATTCCGTAAAGGTTTTCTCGCCGGCAATGAAGTAGTGCGCGGCTGTGAGGCCCGCGCAGACTTCAAGGGACCCCTGGCTCGCGATGCGGTTGAAGTTCCGCTTCGCGAGAATGCCGAGGGCCTGGCTGAGGTGGGTGAGCAGGGTGTCGCTTACCTTTGCCGGCACCTGAAGTTCGTGGTCGGTATCTTTGTGCTCGCGACGGGCATGGAGCGTCTCCGACAGCATCGCCGAGAGATCCCGGGTATCAAAGCCGAAGCTGTCGTCACCTGGTTTCTGTTCGAGAAGGCTGCGGTAAACCGGCGGGTTGTCCCGTTCCATGTTGATTACAAACAGGCTGTCGTCCTCAACATCCGGTCCGCACCGGGTATGGTCCGTCCAGGATTCGAAGAGTTCATAGACGTGCAGAAGCTCAGCCTGTCGCAGCTGATTCGGGCGCGCACAGCCCAGCAGGAGGATACGCTTGTAGCTGTCGGCGACCGAGCTGGTGCGGCGATGCTGAAGTGTGTCGTCCTCCACCTGTACTACTGAGAGCTTGTTGCGGTGTGCAAACCGGAATAGACGGTGGCACTCCAGCCAGCTCTGGGCGGGGCTCGGGCAGTAGAGCTGGTGCGATCTCAGAATGGTTGCCGACAGCTCGGAAATGGCCCGGTGTGCGGCTGTGGCAATCTGGCGCCGATTCTTGTCCAGTCCCCCGTTGTCGATAAAGTCCAGAACGCACAGCTTGTAGCCGCCGGCCAGATGTAATTGGAGCGCCTGGGACAGATTGGCGATCTTCCTTTGTTTTTCGGGCAGCGCCACGGCAAGACCGAGGTAGTGGCGGGAGAGCTCATTACAGACAAAATGAATCTTTTCCCGAATCAATTCCAGGAACTGCATGCGCTGCTGGGGCGCCAGGAAAAGGTGATTCAGTTCGATAATGGCGTGGTAAAGCTGTCGTGACACCTCGCCGATATTGGCCATCGGCAATTGGTCTATCCAGACCCGGAACGCCTTGGGCGTCGTGTCACAGAACGACAGGCTGGCCGTTTTCTGTTCGGGAACGCGGAGATCAGGTTTCAGGGTCTTACCTTCCATGAATGCATGCCAATGTCTGGACCACAGGTGGTATTCCGGGGTTGGCCCTGCCTGGCTGGCGGTTACCGGTTGTCCGCCGGCCTGTCAGGAAAACGCCGTAAATACATGTTTTTATCGTTAACGGTACTGGACTTTAAAGTAGCAAACCAGTCGTAAAAAGCGAGAAGATCATGAGTTGACAATCTTTGACAAGTGAATTTGGGCCGTTTTTTGTGAAGCTGGTCACGGGAACAGGTTGATCGGGGTCTTGCTTTCCTTGCCAGGCTCTTCTCTCACCAGCTTCGGCACCAGAAAACCGGGCAGGCGCGCCAGCAGCTCACGCACCAGATTTCGGGCCTCATCATCGGATACGTCGAAATGGTGAGCGCCTGTCACCGGATCAAATGCATGCAGGTAATAGGGCAGGACGCCCGCATCAAACAGGGTCTCGCTCAACTCTTCAAGCACCGCCGTTCGATCATTTACACCCCTGAGGATCACGCTCTGGTTCAGGAGCGTTGCGCCTGCGGCCCGGAGGTATCCGAGCGCACGGCGAGTGGGGCCGTCGATCTCTGCCGGGTGGTTGATGTGCAGGACAATCACTACCTGGAGCGGAGTCGTCGACAGCCACTTCAGTAACTCGTCGCAAACCCTCTGGGGAATCACAACTGGCAAGCGGGTATGCAGGCGCAGCCGGCGGATGTGGGGTATCCCGCTGATAGCGCTTGCCCACTGACTGAGTAGGCGATCATTGACGGCCAGGGGATCGCCGCCGCTGAAGATGACTTCGTTGATTTCCGGGCTGGCGCCAAGGGTATCAATTACCCGCTGCCGGTCGTGAGGGCTCAGGCGTTGCTCGTCGTAGGGAAAGTGCCTGCGGAAGCAGTACCGGCAGTTGATCGCGCACTGTCCGGTTACCATGAGCAGGGCACGGCTGCGGTACTTGCGGATGAGCCCGGTGGTGGCGATGGCGCCGGATTCTTCGAGAGGATCGCTGACAAAACCGGGCGCGTGGCCGGCTTCGTCCGCCAGCGGAAGCACCTGTCTAAGCAAGGGGTCGGCCGGATTGCCCTTTTCCATCCGGTTGAGGAAGGGTTCAGGTACCCGGATCTGAAAAAGCCGGTGGCCTTGTTCTGCCCCTGCAAGCCACGGTTCCTCGGGCAACTCGAGGCGGCGGAGCAGCTCCTTCGGCGACTTAACAGCGCCCGACAGCAGTTGCTGCCAGCTGCGTTGTTCGTGGTCGGAAAGGTGGGCTTCTATACGGGCGGGGGTTCGCTGTATCATAACGCCCTTCGAATTCTAAACAGCATTTTGTCAGGTGGACATTTCATGGCTTCATATTCTACCAACGAATTTCGCGGCGGTCTTAAGGTTTTGCTGGATGGCGACCCCTGCATCATTCTCGAGAATGAGTTCGTCAAACCCGGGAAGGGTCAGGCCTTCAACCGGGTAAGGCTGCGTAACCTCATGACCAACCGGGTCTGGGAGCGCACGTTCAAGTCCGGCGAAAGTCTTGAAGCTGCGGATGTCATTGATCAGGATATGGAGTATCTCTATACCGACGGTGAATTCTGGCACTTCATGCTGACTGACGGTTCCTTCGAGCAGTACCCGGCTGATGCCAAAGCGGTTGGCGACGCGCTGAAGTGGCTGAAAGAGCAGGACGTTTATACGGTAACGCTCTACAACGGCTCGCCGCTGTCTGTAACGCCCCCCAACTTCGTTGAACTTGAGGTGGTCGATACCGATCCGGGAATGAAAGGTGACACCGCCCAGGGTGGTTCCAAGCCGGCAACACTCTCTACCGGTGCGGTTGTCAACGTACCCCTGTTCATCACCATCGGCGAAGTCCTGAAGGTGGATACCCGCTCTGGCGAGTACGTGAGCCGGGTAAAGAGCAGTTGATCCGGTCATGAACCGCGAACCTGTCTGGCAGCCCTCTGCCTCGCAGGCTGCCCTGAAAAGCCGCGCACAACAACTGGCGTTTGTGCGCGGCTTTTTTGCGAAGCGAGAAGTGCTGGAGGTCGAAACCCCGGTGCTTGGGCGATGTGGCGTTACTGATGTCAATCTTGACGGCATCCCCGCGCAGGTTTCTGCCGGCACACGCAAAGGCGGGTGGCTCCAGACGTCTCCCGAGTACCACATGAAGCGATTGCTTGCGGCCGGCTGTGGATCCATTTTTCAGATCTCCAGGGTGTTCCGCAATGGCGAACAGGGGCGTCGTCACAACCCCGAATTCTCCATGCTCGAATGGTATCGGACAGGCTTTGACGATGTGACGCTCATGGCTGAAGTGTCGGACCTTGTCTGCGGCTGGCTGGGATGCGAGCGGCCGGAAATCATTCAGTATCGCGATGCCCTCAGGCGATGGGCGCACATTGACCCGTTCGCAGCGACGGACCTTGAACTGATGCGCCGCTGTGAGGAGTGGCTGGAGCCAGAGCAATTGGCGGACCTTGGTCGGGATGGCTGCCTCGATCTGTTGATGAGTTTTGCCGTGGAGCCGAATCTGGGACGGGGCAGGCCCGTTTTCATAACGGGATATCCAGCCTCGCAGGCTTCTCTCGCTAGAGTTTCGAAGTCTAACGGTTATGAGACCGCGCATCGTTTTGAACTCTATGTAGATGGTCTGGAGCTTTGTAACGGTTACTGGGAATTGACCGATCCAAGAGAACAGAGGTTGCGCTTTGAGGCCGATAACGAGCTTCGCAGCCGATCCGGAAAGCCTGAAATGGAGCTGGATGAGGCTTTTCTCGCTGCGCTTGATCAGGGTTTGCCCGAGTGCTCCGGTGTCGCACTCGGGCTGGACAGGCTGCTGATGCTCAAGCTGGGAGTCCAGGACATCCGTGAGGTCTTGGCGTTTCCGTTCGAGCGGGCTTGAGCCTGCGGAACTTGATCACGCCAGGGCGCCGAACGCCTCGCCCATGCGAACGGTTTTGCCGGCCACCTGATTGCTGTTCCAACTGACGGCGCCTTTTGGCATAACCACAATCACAGTGGAGCCCAGGCGGAACCGGCCCATTTCTTCACCCTTATCGAAGGTGATGGCCTGCTCGCCTTCGTACAGTGTTGATGTGACCTGCCGTCTGCCGGGCACAACAACGCCTGCCCAGCGGGTTTCCACGCTGCCGACAATCATGGCGCCAACCAGTACCAGGGCCATGGGGCCGGAGGCGGTGTCGAAGATGCAGACAACCCGCTCATTGCGGGCGAACAGATTCGGGACATTTTCGGCGGTTACCGGGTTGACCGAAAAAAGCTTGCCGGGAACATGGATCATCTGTCGAAGCGTGCCGGCCATCGGCATGTGGATCCGGTGATAGTCCTTGGGCGAGAGGTAGATTGTAGAAAATTCGCCATCGGCAAACGGGGCTGTGGTCGCCTCTTCGCCACCGAGCAGCTCGCTCAGGCTGAACGACTGGCCCTTTGCCTGGAAAACCCGGTCTCCGGTGACCTGGCCGAGCTGGCTGATGGCGCCGTCAACGGGGCTGACCAGGGTTTTTTCGCCGTCCGCCAGGGGGCGGATGCCAGGCTTCAGCTCCCGGGTGAAGAAATCGTTGAACGTGGCGTAGGCTTCAGGGTTAGGCTCGGCGGCTTCGCTCATGTCAACGCCATAGCGGCCGATAAACCATTTTATAACCCGGTTCTTGAGCGCAGGGGAGCGGTCATTGTCCGCCAGACGGCCGGCGAGGTTGGATACCCCCAGTTGCGGCGTGATGTACTGGCTAAGAACAAAAAGCTTGTCGAACATTAGATGTGATCCTTTGCGCTCAAAGGCGCGAAGTTTACCAAAGACTGCTACCTGTATAGAAATTGTTTCATGGCTTCGCGGTTATGACGCGGCCTTGCTATTATCGTGTCACCTTTTGCGTGACAGCTTCCGGCTCCGGCCGATAACCAAGAAAATAAGGCGTGCGTAGATTCTATGTTACTGATCGTCGGTTCGATTATTGTTCTGGCCAGCGTATTGACTGGCTATGTTCTCCACGGCGGCAATCTGATGGTGCTCTGGCAGCCAACCGAAGTGTTAATCATTTTCGGGGCGGCTCTGGGCTCGTTCATCATTGCTAACCCCGTCCATACGCTCAAAGAAGTCTTTGGTAAGGGAGTCCAGTTACTCACAGGCTCACCCTATAAAAAGGCTTTCTACATGGATCTGCTGAGTCTGCTTTACGAGATCTTCGATAAATCCCGTAAACAAGGCGTCATGGCGATCGAGGAGGACATCGATAATCCCGAGGCAAGCCAGATTTTCAGTCGATATCCAGCCGTCATGAAGTCCAAGGAACTGCTCGCGTTCATCACGGACTACCTTCGCATCATCAGCTCCGGAAATATGGCGACCCACGAGCTGGAAGGCATGATGGAGAATGAGATCGACAGTCGTCAGCACGAGCTTGAGGAGCCTGCTCACGCGGTCAACAAAATCGCCGATGCGCTGCCGGGGCTTGGCATCGTCGCTGCGGTGCTGGGTATCGTAATTACCATGAACTTTCTCACTGAAGGCCCGGAAAAAATTGGTCTCAGTGTGGCTGCAGCACTGGTGGGTACTTTTCTGGGTATTTTCATGGGGTATGGTTTTGTGGGTCCTGCTTCTATCGCCATGGAACACGCTGCGAAGTATGAGCTGAAGGCTTACGAGTGCGTCAAATCAGCGATTGTGGCGACGGTTTCCGGGCAAGCACCCCAGATGGCCATTGAGTTTGGCCGCAAGGCGTTGCCCACGGATAAGCGCCCTGGGTTCCAGGAGCTTAATGATCACGTTCGTTCCAAGTAACACCGCCCTCATCTGAACCCGGAGCCGATTCGTGGAAGAACAGCCGATCATCATCAAACGGAAAAAGGTTGTTGCAGGTGGCCATCACGGTGGCTCCTGGAAGGTCGCGTTTGCCGATTTCGCCACCGCCATGATGGCTTTCTTTCTGGTTCTGTGGTTAACCGCTACGGCATCGCCGGAGCAAAAAAAAGCGGTTGAGGGTTACTTCCGGGATCCCGTTGGCTTTACCGAGGGTGGTTCTCCAAACCCTGTGGACCTTGAGGGCAGTGCCTCGGTCGTCAACGAGGCGAGTCCGGATATCGAATCGAGCCAGATCCAGATTGAAGACGAAGTGGTGGATGAGCTCTCTGAAACTCTTGAACAGCGACGTATGCAGGAGTTGTTTCAGGAGCTGAAGGAGCAAATCAAGCAGGATGAGACTTTGCAGGAGTTCAAGGATCAGTTGCTGATCGATATAACCGACGAGGGCCTGCGGATCCAGATCGTCGATCGCTCCGGTCGCCCCATGTTCGACAGCGGCCGGGCCGAGCTGAAGTACTACTCTCAGGATATTCTGTTTGAGCTTGCGAAAACTCTGGGTTCAGTGAACAACAAGCTCAGTATTACCGGGCACACCGACTCCACGCCATTTAGCGGTCGGCCGGGTTACACGAACTGGGAATTATCGGCAGACCGGGCAAATACCGCCCGAAGAGCGCTGGTTGCAGGGGGTGTGCGTCAGCAGCAGATTGCTCGCGTGGTTGGCCTGAGTGATTCCGTACTGTTCGACAACGAAGACCCGAACGCGCCGGTGAATCGCCGCATCTCCATTATCGTCCTCAACAAGAAAACCGTCGATAACATCCAGAGTAGCGCTGGCCAGTCAGATGAGCCCCTGATCGATCTGACCCAGCCAACCGAGGCGGAGCAGGAGGCGGCCCGTGAGCGTCTGGAAAGCGGGGAATGGTTGCAGGAACAAGAAGAGCCGGCCCCTGGCGAACTCAACTGGTAAGGCCGCTCGGGTCTGTCAGTCCAGCTTCAGCCCGCGGGCCTGCTGCTCCGTCATATCCTGAAGAATCCGGTGGAAGCTTTTCAGCCGCTCCGGGCTGATTTTCCCTTCCTCCGCAGCTCTGTCGATGGCGCAACCGGGGTCACCCATGTGCCGGCAGTTGCGGAACTTGCAGGTGCCGATCACCTCCCGAATTTCCCGAAAGCCATACTCGATCTCCTGCGCTGTCATATGCCAGAGCCCGAACTCACGGATCCCCGGCGAGTCAATCAGATCGCCTCCTAGCGGCAGGTGGAACAGCTTAGCCGTGGTTGTCGTGTGAATCCCCTTGCCGGTGCTCTCCGACACAGCCCCCACGCGAATGGCCTCATCGGGCATCAGTGTCTGGATAATGGATGACTTGCCCACCCCGGATTGCCCCACAAACACACTGGTCTGATCCTTCACCAGTGCCTCAACCTCTGGCGAAGGTTTATCACCGGACTCAGCCGCAGACGTTCGAACCACCTCATAGCCCAGGGCCTCATACCGGCCCAGAAGCGCGTCGATGTACTCCCGGTTGCTGTCGGTGATCAGATCGGTCTTGTTCAACAGAATCACTGCCGGAATGTCTGTGATCTCGGATGCAACCAGATACCGGTCAATCAGGTTATCGTGAGGTTCCGGCTCCGGCGCAATCACAAGAATAATATGATCAATGTTTGCGGCCACCGGCTTCAGGGCACCAAAATTATCCGGCCGCTGCAGCAGATTGCGGCGCTCACTGCGGGCAACGATAACCCCCGTCTCATTCTTACCCGGCCGCCAGACAACCTTGTCGCCAGTTACCAGGCTATCAATGTTGGCCCGAACAAAGCAGCGAACCACATCGCCTTCCTGGTCGCCTTCAAGCGCTTCGACATCCAGCTGTTGCCCGTAGTGAGCAATAACCAGCCCTTCCTGCTCTGGCCCGAGCTCGCCGGCGTCGGCCTGCTCCTGAACCTTCTTCTCCTTGCGCGCCGCCCGGGCCGCACGCTCCTCCTGGACTTTCTTGATGCGGAATTGCTGCTGTTTGTTCAGTCGCCGTTTTGCCATTTATGTCCCGGATAACCAGATGAAAGTTTCGCCCTTGGTGTGCCATCATACTGCAATCGTAGCTACTCGGCTTGGGCAATGCCGAGACGTTCAAGGTATATCACCTGATTTCGCAGTGGGGCTGGGTCCGGCTTTCCGGAAATGTCGGCGGCCATGGATGGCCGACGCCAAGCGCACATGGATGTGCTCGTAGCGGTTTCCGGAAAGCCGGACCCAGCACCACTACCACCGCACTCAGAAGGCTGGTAACAAAATGGCAGAAAGCAATCGCCTCGTATGGATCGATCTGGAAATGACAGGCCTGGATCCGGAAAAAGAACGGATCATCGAAATGGCCACAATCATCACCGATTCGGAACTCAATATTGTCGCGGAAGGACCGGTTATTGCCGTCCATCAGCCACAATCCTTTCTGGACTCCATGGACGAATGGTGCACCCGTACCCATGGTGAAAGCGGACTCACCAAACGCGTTCAGGAAAGCGATATCTCCGAGTCTCAAGCCGAACAGCAGACCATCGAATTCCTGAAAAAACACGTAGAAAAGGGCCAGTCACCCCTGTGCGGCAATAGCATTGGCCAGGATCGCCGGTTCCTCGTCAAATACATGCCCGAACTGGAAGACTTCTTCCATTACCGGAATCTCGACGTATCCACAGTGAAAGAACTTGCTCGCCGCTGGCGCCCGGATGTCCTCGCCGGCGTAAAAAAGAAAGGTAGCCACCTTGCACTCGACGACATCCGGGACTCCATCAACGAACTGCGTCATTACCGGGAACAGTTCTTCAAGCTATAGGCCATGCCGCTTCAGAGCCCACTGGACGTGCTCGCGGACCACCTCGGAAGGGTGGTCCGCGCGTTTTTTCAGGGCCTCAATTACCGGGATGGTTGACGGCGCATTGCCCAGCCCGACCGCCAGGTTGCGGAGCCAGCCCTCGTAGCCTGTGCGCCGAATCGCAGAGCCCTCGGTGCGTTTGAGGAACTGCTCCTCGGTCCAGAGAAAAAGCTCTGCCAGGGAGCTGTTGTCCAGCCCATGCCTCGGTTGAAAGTCCTTTTCGCTGGTCGGTTTGCTGAACTTCTGCCATGGACACACCAGCTGGCAGTCATCGCAACCGAAAACCCGGTTGCCCATTAGCGGTCGCAGCTCCTCTGGGATACTCCCTTTCAGCTCGATGGTGAGATAGCTGATGCAACGTCGGGCATCAAGCTTGTGCGAGCCAACAAAGGCGTCCGTCGGGCAAAGGTCGAGGCAGGCCGAACAGCTGCCGCAATGATCCGTTTCAAAGGGTTCATCGATGGGCAGGGGGGCGCTGGTGAAGATTTCCCCGAGGAAAAAGAACGAGCCGGCCTTCGGGTGAATCAGCATATTGTTCTTGCCGATCCAGCCGAGGCCTGCTCTCTGCGCCAGTGCGCGTTCCAGCACCGGAGCGCTGTCTACAAAAGCCCGGTAATCGTATCCGCTAACGGCCTCATCAATCTTCGCTGCCAGCTGTGCAAGACGCTTACGGATCAGTTTATGGTAATCCCGACCCAGCGCATAACGCGTGACATAAGCACCCTCCCGGTTAGTAAGCGCTTCTTTCGGACTGTCTGGTGAGGGCAAATAGTCCATTCTCACGGATATAACCCGCGTGGTGCCCGGCGCCAGAGAGGCAGGCGTATAGCGCTTGTCACCGTGGTGGGCCATGTAATCCATCTCGCCCTGGTAACCTGCCGCAAGCCAGTCCTTCAGATGGTCGGCGTGCTCGCCCGTGTCCGCGTTGGTAATGCCCACATCGGCAAACCCGAATTCAGCTGCCCACCGGCGGATGAGCGACGGCAGATCCGCAAGTTCCGGGTGTGTCGTGGTACAGGTTGCTGTGGTGCTCATAGTGACTGCCGATGCTGGAATTCGGTGCTGAACCCGTGTACGGATATTTAATCTGATTAAGTTATGACCTTTTCTACTGTTTTGCTATGCTTTACAGGTATCTGGCCAATTTTCTTAAACCGGTTTCTGTAACGGGAGCAAAGGTTCATGCCGCCGTCCGCTGGGCACAGTCTACCAGACGCACTGTTTTCCGCCGATGCGGTGAGGCAGATCGATCGCTATGTGATTGATCAGCAAGGTGTTGATGGTTTTGAACTGATGCAGTCCGCCGCCCACGCCGCTTTTCGCTGCCTGGTACGGCATTGGCCAAACTGCGGCTCGGTGCTGGTCCTGTGCGGTGCGGGTAACAACGGTGGTGACGGTTACCTGGTCGCGGCAAGTGCGAAAAGGCACGATCTGGACGTCAGCTGTGTCGCGGTTGCGCCAACCGGCAAATTGTCCGGCGACGCCCGTAAAGCCTGGCAAAAGGCCCTGGCGGACGGTGTAGATGTTCTTGACCTCGAGGCTCTCGGCGAGTCATCGCTGGACGATCTGTTTGCCAGCGCGGGCCTGATTGTTGATGCCATGCTCGGTACTGGCGTGTCCGGTGCCCCCCGGGAACCGTTTGCGACTCTGATAAGCCGGTGTAACAGCGCTTTAGCGCCTGTCCTTGCAGTGGATCTGCCCTCCGGGCTTAATGCGACCACGGGAGCGGCCGAGGGGGATGTGGTTAATGCGGCCAGGACAGTGACCTTTATCGGGCTCAAGGCTGGCTTGTTCACGGGGCAAGGTGCAGCAGCGTGCGGCGAGGTGGTTTTCGAATCTCTGGATACCGACGAGGGTATCGCCGGTAGCGGCCAGAAGCCCGTCGCCCGCCGTCGTGACTGGGGTTCTGTGATGCCCTGGCTACCACCCCGGCCTGCCAACGCTCACAAGGGAAGATTCGGGCATGTGCTGGTGGTTGCGGGTGATCGCGGATTCGGTGGGGCCGGTCTGCTGGCGGCAGAGGCTGCGGCGCGATCGGGTGCCGGGCTCGTGTCGTTGGCGACCCGCCCCGAGCATGTGACAGCGGCCCTGGCAAGATGTCCATCCGTCATGGTTCATGGCCTGATCCATGGCTCGGAGTTGCCGACGTTGCTTGATGCTGCCTCGGTTGTCGTGTGTGGCCCGGGTATCGGGCGAAGCGCCTGGGGCCAGCAGATGCTCGAGCAGGTGGTTGCCAGCGGCAAGCCGCGGGTGCTGGATGCGGATGCGCTGAACCTTTTGTCTGGTCGGGTAGCCATCCCGGCGGATAATCACATCCTGACTCCTCATCCGGGCGAGGCGGCCAGGTTGCTGAATTGCCTGGTGCCCGAGGTTGAGGCAGACAGGATGGCCGCCGCCAGAAAGCTGCAGACGCTGTATGGCGGCACGGTGCTTTTGAAAGGCGCCGGCACCGTTGTCGCGTCTGAGGACGGCGGCCTGGATATCATCAGCGGCAGCAATCCCGGAATGGCGACTGGCGGAATGGGAGATGTGCTCTCAGGTATTGTTGCGGCTGTTCTGGCTCAGATTGGTGACGGACAGAAAGCGGCCGTGCTGGGCGCATCCGTGCACCTTGCTGCGGCTGACCGTGCTGCGAGAACCACGGGGTTTATCGGGCTGATACCGACCGATGTCATCGATGCGCTGCCGTTGGTGTTTCGGGAATCTGAAAGGAGTCCGGGGGCTGAATCGTTATGAGCATAATGGGTAACGAGCGTCGGGTTTTTCTGGAGAACGAGGCCGAAACCGAGCATCTCGGTCGGGAACTGGCCAGGACCGTCGTGGAGTCTGGCCATGGCCTGGTTGTTTATCTGGATGGTGAGCTCGGCATGGGTAAAACCACCATCAGTCGGGGCGTCATGCGCGGATTGGGTCATGAGGGGGCCGTAAAGAGCCCGACCTATACCCTGGTAGAGCCCTACGAGACTCTGAATCCACCGACATACCATTTTGATCTTTATCGCCTGGGCGACGCCGAAGAACTGGAATACATGGGCATCCGCGATTATTTTTCCGCCGAAAACCTGTGCCTGATCGAGTGGCCCGAGAGAGGCAAGGGCATATTGCCCGAGCCGGACCTGGAGGTTCATCTCGAAACCCGGGGAGAGGGGCGCTCTGTAGTCCTCAGGGCCCGCTCAGAGCCGGGCGCCGGGGTGCTGAACGAACTGGAGTTGATTGGTCCGGCGTCATAGTGAGCCCGGAACCGGGAATAAACTGGCAGGTAAGCTTTATGAATTGTGCAAAGCTGAGTAAACAACTGGTCTGGCCGATTGCGCTATTGCTTATGACATTGGCGTTTCACGGTTCGGCGGCGACACAGGTTGAGAGTGCCCGTATCTGGCCCGCGCCCGATCATACCCGGCTGGTTCTGGACACTGGCGGGCAGGTGGAGCACAACATTTTCTCCCTGAGCGGCCCGGCGCGGCTGGTGATCGATCTCAAGAATGCCAACCTGAAGACCGATTTTTCCGGTCTGGACCTTTCCGGCAGTCCGATCAAGCGAATCCGCAGCGCCCCCAGAAACGGCACCGATTTGCGCGTCGTTCTGGATCTCAAGGCTGACATCAAACCGCGGAGTTTTCAGCTCGAGCCGAATCAGCAGTACGGCCACAGACTGGTGGTCGACCTGATTGATGAAAGCGGTAGCCGGCTGGAAAAGGCGACAACGCCCACCGTGACCCAGGATTCATCCGGAAAGCGGGACGTTATTGTGGTCATTGATGCCGGGCACGGCGGGGAAGATCCGGGTGCTATTGGTCCGCGGGGAACCCGTGAAAAGGATGTGGTTCTGAAAATGGCGAAAACCCTGGCCAACCTCATCAATGATCGGCCGGGTTATACCGCCAAGCTGACCAGAACCGGGGACTACTACATTGGCCTTCGCAATCGCACGATTCTGGCCAGGAAATACAACGCTGACCTGTTCGTCTCGGTCCATGCCGACGCCTTCCGTACACCACAACCCAAAGGTGCCTCGGTCTTCGCCCTTTCCCAACGCGGCGCCACCAGTGAAACCGCCCGTTGGCTGGCCAATAGTGAGAACCGGTCGGATCTGATCGGTGGTGCCGGCGGGCTGTCCCTCGATGGCCGTGACGACATGCTTGCCGGTGTTCTGCTGGACCTCTCCATGACGGCCAGTATCAACGCCAGTCTGGGGGTTGGCAGTTCGGTCCTGGGCAAATTGGGCGGCGTGGCGAAGTTGCACAAGCCTGGCGTTGAGCAGGCCGCTTTTGCGGTTCTGAAATCACCGGATATTCCCTCCATCCTCGTGGAAGCAGGCTTCGTATCGAATCCCCAGGAAGAGAAAAACCTGGCCACTGAGTGGTATCGCAACAAGCTGGCCGGCGCCATCATGAAAGGCATAGATGACTACTTCCAGAAAACGCCCCCGCCTGGAACCCTGCTGGCGTGGCAAAAACAGAATCGCCAGGGTGGAAACAGCATCAGCCACTATCGGATACAGCGTGGAGACACGCTATCCGGCGTGGCCCGGAAAAATCAGACGACCGTCAGTGAGCTGATGCAGTTTAACGACCTTCGGGACGACCGTGTTATGGTAGGGCAAACCATTCGTATTCCCGCGTCCTGATCAAGAGGTTTTTCTGTAACATGCCCCCCATTCGATTGCTGTCACCGCGGCTCGCGAACCAGATTGCCGCGGGTGAGGTGGTTGAGCGCCCCGCGTCTGTCGTCAAAGAACTGGTTGAAAATGCCCTGGATGCCGGCGCCAACCGCGTCGATGTTGAGGTGGAGCAGGGCGGCGTCAAGCTGATTCGAGTTCGGGATGACGGCAGTGGTATTGAGGAAGACGATCTTCCCCTGGCGCTAAGCCGCCATGCGACCAGCAAGATTGCCAGTCTGGACGATCTGGAAGCCGTGGCGTCCCTGGGTTTCCGGGGAGAAGCGCTTGCCAGTATCAGCTCTGTCTCTCGTCTTACCCTGACCTCAAGGACCGAGTCGCAGGAAGCGGCCTCTCGGGTCGAGGTCGAGGGCCGGGAAATGGACGCGAGAATTTCGCCTGCAGCGCATCCGGTCGGAACGACCGTTGAAGTGCGCGACCTGTTTTTTAACACCCCGGCTCGCCGCAAATTCCTGCGTACTGAAAAGACAGAATTCAATCACGTCGAAGAATGTGTGCGGCGCCAGGCGCTGAGCCGTTTCGATGCTGGCTTCACGTTGCGCCATAACCAGCGTGTCGTTCAAAGCCTCAGGCCAGCGGAATCGGCCCTCGATCGCGAGCGTCGGATTGGATCCCTGTGCGGCCAGCAGTTTATCGATAACGCGGTGGTTATTGATGCGGAGGCCACCGGGCTGCGCCTCTGGGGTTGGGTCGCTCTTCCCACATTTTCGCGCAGCCAGGCCGATCTTCAGTATTTTTTCGTCAACGGCCGCGTTATTCGTGACCGCCTGGTAGCTCATGCCGTGCGCCAGGCCTATCGGGATGTACTCTACAATAACCGGCACCCGGCGTTTGTATTGTATCTGGAAGTCGACCCCGCCACCGTCGATGTAAACGTCCACCCGACCAAGCACGAGGTCCGGTTCCGGGATGGTCGGCTGGTTCACGATTTCATCTTCAGAACCCTGCACAAGGCGCTGGCCGATGTCCGGCCGGACGATCATTTCCGCGGCGCGGTGGCGCAGTCCTTTGGTCGCGAAGCAGTCACCCAGGGTCAGGAAGCCGTTCCGTCCACCGGTGCCTCTGCAGAGGCGGGCTGGAACGGCCAGCCATCGGTATCCAGCTATGGTTACCCCGGCAGCTCAGGCGCCGGCTTTGGCGGACAGTCGCAGCCCCAACAGGAGTGGCGCGCCAGCGATCAGATGGCGTTTTATCAGTCCCTGAATGCCGGTGGCGGAAGCGACGGACAGCAGGCTATGCCCGTAAGCGATCGCGCCGCCACACCAATGCCAACACCGCCTGCAGACAGTGACCAGGAGCCGCCGCTCGGATATGCCATCGCCCAGCTGCACGGGATCTATATTCTTGCCCAGGGTCGTGCGGGGCTCATTGTTGTGGACATGCACGCGGCCCACGAGCGCATTACCTATGAGCGAATGAAGCGGGCGCTTGCCGAGCAGGACCTTAAAAGCCAGCCGTTGCTGGTGCCGCTGTCGCTGGCGGTCAGCCAGAAAGAAGCCGCCCTGACCGAGAGTCACGGTGAAGAACTGCAGAAGCTTGGTCTCCAGATTGAGCGGATTGGTCCGGAAACCCTCGCTGTGCGGCAGGTGCCCGCGCTTCTGCGGGGTGCTGACACAGAACAGCTGGTGCGTGACGTTCTGGCGGATCTCATTGAGCACGGTCAGAGTGATCGTGTCGAGGCGGTGACGCATGAGCTGCTCGGCACCATGGCATGCCATGGTTCAGTGCGTGCCAACCGGCAGTTGACCATTCCGGAGATGAATTCGCTGCTCAGGGACATGGAGGCGACCGAGCGCAGTGGCCAGTGCAACCATGGCCGGCCGACATGGACCCTGGTGACCATGTCTGAGCTGGACAAGCTGTTTCTCCGGGGGCGCTGAGGTGTCACTGCCTCCTGCCATCTTTCTGATGGGGCCCACGGCTTCCGGAAAGACAGACCTGGCCATGGCGCTCTGCGACCACCTGCCTTGCGACATCATCAGCGTAGATTCCGCAATGATCTATCGGGGTATGGATATCGGAACGGCCAAACCCACGGCCGCAGAGCTCGCGCGGGCGCCCCACAGGCTGATTGATATCTGCGATCCGGCGGAAACATACTCCGCTGCGGATTTCCGTCGGGACGCGCTGACCGCCGTGGCCGAAATAACGGCCGCAGGCAGGATCCCGCTTCTAGTCGGCGGCACCATGATGTATTTCAAAGCGTTGCTGCATGGAATGTCCGGTCTGCCATCGGCCAGCCCCGACGTACGACGGGCGCTGGAGCAGGAGGCAGAGGAGCGGGGTTGGGAGGCTTTGCATGAAGAGCTGCGGGCCAGTGATCCGGTGGCAGCCGAGCGGATCCATCCGAACAACCGGCAGCGTCTGATGCGGGCCCTGGAGGTATTGCGCCTTACCGGCAAGCCGATTTCGGAGTTCTGGCGAGCCGATCAGGGTGGCTGTGAGCAAACGACGGCAGTGGCGCAGGTCGGCGACATTGAGGATTACACCTATTTCACTCGCTGGCAGGCAGACGAAACATCTTTGCTTCCGTATACTGTAATTCAACTTGCCGTGACGCCGCCTGAGCGGCGGGTGCTTCATGAGCGTATTCGCCTGCGGTTTCTAAAAATGCTGGAGGCGGGGTTCGTTGATGAAGTTCGGGCTCTGATGATCCGGGACGACCTGCACCCTGATCTCCCTTCCATGCGTTGTGTCGGATATCGCCAGGCCTGGAGCTATTTGTCCGGGGAAGACGACTACGAGACATTTGTCAGCAAGGGAGTGGCAGCAACACGCCAACTGGCGAAGCGGCAGTTGACCTGGTTGCGCAAGTGGTCAGATTTGGACTGGCTGGACAGCGGCGACAAACATATCGCTGAGGTAGCCTTGAAAAAAATCCGACTTCGCACCACATTTAATTTTGACAAATGACGATCTGCATTTACTAAAAACAGGAGAAAACACATGTCAAAAGGGCATTCGTTACAAGACCCTTACCTCAATGCATTGCGCAAGGAACGCATTCCGGTTTCCATCTTTCTGGTCAACGGTATCAAGCTTCAGGGCCAGATTGAGTCTTTCGACCAGTTCGTGATTTTGCTGAAAAATACTGTCAGCCAGATGGTCTACAAGCACGCTATTTCCACTGTGGTTCCTGCCCGAAATGTCCGCATTCCGCAGCAGGCTCCGGGAGGAGAGGGCGAGTCTGAAGACTGATCCATCCGTTTCCCGATCTTGCCACCCGCGTTCCAGAGGATCCCGACAAGGGGTCTTGTGGCTGCGGGTGTTTGTTTTTATGACCCTCATCATGTGTTTACCCCGGAGTTGATGCCAATTGTTTGAACGTCCTGATGTCGGTGAGCGCGCGGTCCTCGTCCACATCGATTTTACTGCCTACGATGGTACCGAAGACCCCGGTGAGTTCCGGGAGCTGGTCACCTCTGCCGGTGTTGAGCCTGTCTCAACCGTTACCGGGTCCCGCAAGCAGCCCAGCCCCAGATTTTTCGTTGGTGAGGGCAAGCTGGAAGAAATTCGTGATGCAGTAGCGGCGAACGAAGCGGATGTGGTGTTGTTCAACCATGCCCTGAGCCCACGCCAGGAGCGCAACATTGAGCACGAGCTCAAGTGCCGTGTGCTGGACCGCACCGGTGTGATTCTTGATATCTTCGCTCAGCGGGCACGGACTCACGAAGGTAAGCTTCAGGTAGAGTTGGCGCAGCTCGAGCATATGTCCACGCGACTGGTTCGGGGCTGGACCCACCTTGAGCGACAGAAAGGTGGTATCGGGCTGCGCGGGCCTGGTGAAACCCAGCTGGAAACCGACCGCCGGCTCTTGCGGGAGCGCATCAAGTCTATCCACAAGCGTCTGGAAAAGGTTCGTCGCCAGCGCAACCAGGGCCGCAGGGCCCGTCAGCGGGCTGACATCCCCACCGTATCGCTGGTTGGATATACCAACGCCGGTAAATCCACTTTATTCAACCGTATTACCACTTCCTCCGTATATGCTGCAGACCAGCTGTTCGCCACGCTGGATCCGACGTTGCGGCGGCTGGAACTTCCGGATGTCGGGCCGGTCGTAATGGCGGACACCGTGGGCTTCATCCGGCATCTGCCGCACAAGCTGGTTGAGGCGTTCCGGGCGACGCTTGAGGAAACAACGCAGGCGACGCTGCTGCTTCACATCATCGACAGCCATGACCCGCGCCGCGAGGAGAACATTGAGCAGGTTGAGGAAGTGCTTGCGGAGATCGGGGCGGACGACATTCCCATGCTGCAGGTGTTCAACAAGATTGATCTGCTTGAAAATTTCACGCCTCGGGTTGAGCGCAACGAAGAGGGTATCCCGGTGAGAGCGTGGGTTTCCGCGGTTACTGGCGAAGGCCTGGACGGCTTGTTCGATGCGATCGTGGAGCGTGTGGCCGAAGACGTCGTTCACCACTTTGTCCTGCTGGGTCCCGCGGATGGCAAACTGCGTGCACTTTTGCATGAGGCAGGATCGGTGATCAGCGAGGAATACCGGGATACCGGCGACACGGTGGTTGAGGTGCGTCTGCAGAACCGGGATTGGCATCAGCTGTTGAGCCGCGCCGGTGTGAATGAAAAGTCAGTCAGGCTGGACGTGGGTCACGCCTGAAACCGCAGCGGCTATTGCCGGGGCGGAGATAAATCCCTAGTATTTGCAGCCATTCTATTTATAAGTCAGTAACGGAGAGCACTATGGCCTGGAACGAACCGGGTGGAAACCGTAACGACAATGACCCCTGGGGTACCGGTGGTGGTCGACGCGGCAATGATCAGGGGCCGCCAGACCTCGATGAGGCGCTGAAAAAAGGTCTCGACAAGCTCAACAAGATGCTGGGCGGCAAGGGTGGCAAGTCCGGCGGCAGTGGTGGCAGTAGCGGCGGCAGCGCCGGTGGTTTTGGTGCGATTCTCGCACTGGCAGCCATACTGGTGGTCGGCTATGTCATCTTCCAGTCCTTCTATACCGTGGACGAACAGGAGCGGGCGGTGGTTCTCCGTTTCGGTGAATACCACCAGACCGAGAATCCTGGCCTGAGATTCAAGGTGCCGCTGATCGATAGCGTCACCAAGGTCCGCGTGACTAACGTGCGTACCGCTGAGTCCAGTGGCCAGATGCTGACCCAGGACGAAAACCTGGTAACGGTTGACCTCCAGGTGCAGTACCGCGTTGGCGACGCAGAAGCCTACGTGCTGAATGTGCGTGACTCCAACCAGGCACTGGCCTTTGCAACGGATAGTGCGATCCGTCACGAGGTCGGTAGCTCGACACTCGACGACGTACTGACCGAAGGTCGTGCAGAACTGGCCGTGCGGGTCGAGCAAAGGCTCCAGATGTTCCTGCGGGAATACGGCACCGGCCTGGAATTGGTGCGGGTTAACGTTGAAAGCACCCAGCCACCACCAGCGGTCCAGGATGCCTTCCGTGAAGTCCAGAGGGCCCGTGAGGACGAGCAGCGGGTGAAGGAAGAAGCTGAAACCTACCGCAACCGGATCGTTCCGGAGGCTCGTGGTGAGGCCCAGCGCATGATCGAAGAAGCCAACGCCTACAAGGAAGAGGTGATCGAGCGGGCACGTGGTGAGACCTCGCGTTTCCTTGAGCTTCTGGCCGTCTATCAGATGTCTCCGACAGTCACTCGCGAACGTTTGTACTTACAGACGGTCGAAGAAGTCCTTGCTAACAGCAGCAAGATCCTGGTTGACACGGAGAGCAGTGGCAACATGATGTACCTGCCGCTTGATCGACTGACCCAGGGCTCGCTGCCCCGTACCGGTGGATCATCCTCCGGCAACAACCAGGGCAACGTGGACATCCAGACCCTGACTGATCAGGTTCTTCAGGAACTGCGAAGCAGGCAGGATACTACCGTTCGGAGGAGCAGATAATTATGGGACCTAAAGGTGTAGTGGGCCTTGCAGGCGCCCTGATCGTTGTCCTGCTGGTACTGTCCAGTGTGTACATCATTCCGGAAACCCATCGGGGTGTTCTGCTCCGGTTCGGTGAGCTGGTAGAGACCGATATCCAGGCCGGTATCCATTTCAAGGTTCCGGTCATCGACCAGGTTCGTGAATTCGACATCCGGGTTCTCACCATGGATCTGCCCTCACGGCAGTATCTGACCGTGGAGAAGAAACCGCTGGATGTGGATTCGTATATTGCCTGGAAGATCCGTGATGTGGACCAGTTCTATCGGGCGACCGGCGGTGACGAGTTCCGCGCTCAGTCTCTGTTGTCCTCCCGTGTTGATAACGGCCTGCGGGACGAGTTTGGTATCCGGACCATGGTGGAAGTGGTCTCGGGCCAGCGAGATGAGCTGATGCACACTCTGCGGGATCGCGTAAACCAGACCGCCCAGAATGAATTCGGTATCGAGGTCCTGGACATTCGTGTCAAGGCTATCGAATTCCCGGGTCAGGTGAGCGAAAACGTTTACCGTCGGATGGCGACCGAGCGTGAGAAACTGGCTCAGGAATTCCGTTCGCGGGGGCGGGAGTTGGCCGAAGGTATTCGTGCCGATGCGGATCGTCAGAGAACCGTTATTTTGGCTGAAGCCTTTGCCCAGTCAGAAGAAACCCGGGGTGAAGGTGACGGTCAAGCGGCCAGAATCTACGCCGATGCCTACGGCTCCGACGCGGAATTCTACAGCTTCTACCGGAGCCTGCAGGCTTACCGCAATACCTTCATGAGCAAGGATGACATCATGGTGATTGATTCCAACAGCGCGTTCATGAAGTTCCTGAACGATCCGCAGGGTGCCCGTTAACCCTGCACGTTGAGACCAAAAACCGGAATACCTCTGTATTCCGGTTTTTTTGTGCCCGGCAACCGTGTAAAATTCTGCCGGTTTTGTGTCGGGCTTTTGCCGAGTGCCGCCTTAAATCCTGTGTGATCCCCCCAGCCACCTGTGCCGGAGCGGATATAACGGACAACGGAATCTCATGACAGTATCTGATCGCTGGTTACTGCCAGACGGGGTAGAGGACATTCTTCCCCCACTGGCCGGACGGATCGAATCCCTGCGTCGGGATGTAATGGATACCTGCCAGCGCTGGGGCTACCAGCTGGTAATCCCACCGCTCATTGAATATCTCGAATCCCTGTTTACCGGAACCGGAAACGATCTGGAGCTTCAGACCTTCAAGCTCACCGATCAGTTGACCGGGCGGATGATGGGTGTTCGCGCCGATATGACGCCTCAGGCGGCGCGCATTGATGCCCATACCCTGGGCCAGGAAGGGATCACCCGTCTTTGCTATGCAGGGCACGTACTCCACACCCGCCCAAGGCACATGCTGACAGGTCGAACACCGATTCAGGCCGGCTGCGAACTGTTTGGCAGTGGCTCCGAAGCAGCGGATATGGAAGTGATCAGCCTGATGCTGGAAACCCTCAGGGTTGCCGGCTTGCCCCGTATCCATCTGGATCTGGCTCATGTTGCCATCTATGAGAGTCTGATCGGCGAGGCGGATTTTGATCGGGATACGGAGAGCGCCATTTTTGACGCCATGGCCCGCAAATCGGTGCCGGAGCTTGATCAACTGTTGGGTCAATGCCCTCCAGGCTCTGCGGGTGCTCGTTTGCGTGAGCTTGCCCGGGTCAGTGGTGGCCCGGAAGCCTTGAACGAGGCCCGTCGGATCCTGCAGGGTGCCTCTGACAGCCTGGACGCGGCACTCGACCAGCTTGGGCGTGTGTCTGAAATGCTGGGAAGGGATTACCCGGATATCAGCTTCGGATTCGATTTCTGTGAGCTTCGTGGCTACAACTACCACACGGGCCTGGTGTTTGCAGCCTACGTGCCGGGCCACGGCGATTCCGTGGCCAAGGGTGGCCGTTATGATGCGATTGGAAGTGACTTTGGCCGCGCCCGCCCGGCAACGGGGTTCAGTCTTGATATTCGCTCGCTCGTCTCTCTTGGCGAGCGCGTGACTCGCAGTGCCGGCGCTGTCTGGGCGCCGGCGGATGACGACCCCGCCCTGGAAGGCGTGATCTCCGGTCTGAGAATGACGGAAACCGTTGTTCGTGCACTTCCCGAAGACGAGGGCGTTAACCCTGCCGCCAGAGGCTGTGACCGTGAGCTGGTCAAACAGAGTGGCCAATGGGTTGTGCAGAAGCTGGGCTGATGCCCCCGGGGCCTCGGTGAATTCATTTACAGGTAAACTTGCGAAACGCCTGTCCTGCGGGGCAGCCGCATTGAGAGAGAATCATGGGTAAAAATGTTGTTGTGCTGGGCACCCAGTGGGGTGATGAAGGCAAGGGTAAGATTGTTGACCTGCTGACCGACAAGGTTGCAGCGGTTGTCCGCTTCCAGGGCGGGCACAATGCCGGTCATACCCTGGTAATTGACGGCAAGAAAACAGCGCTTCACCTGATTCCTTCCGGCATTCTGCGGCAACACGTCTATTGCCTCATCGGCAACGGTGTTGTCCTGTCGCCCGAGGCTTTGCTGAAAGAAGTGCGTGAGCTGGAAGCCAATGACGTGGCGGTTCGCGATCGCCTCCGCATCAGTCTGGCGTGCCCGATCATTCTGCGTACTCATGTTCGAATTGATCAGGCCCGTGAAAGGGCTCGTGGTGTCGACAAGATCGGCACAACCGGTCGCGGTATTGGCCCGGCCTATGAAGACAAGGTTTCCCGTCGTGGCCTGCGCCTGGGCGATCTGTGCAATCCCGCCGACTTCGAAATGAAGCTCCGGGAGATCATGTCGTACCACAACTTCATCCTGACAGAGTACTTCAAGGAAGAGGCTGAGGACATTGATGCCGCACTGGAAGAGCTGAAGCAGATGGGCGAGGAAATTTTGCCCATGGCGGCAGACGTGACTGACATGCTGCATGATTTCCGTAAGCGTGGAGAGAATATCCTGTTCGAGGGTGCCCAGGGCTCGCTCCTGGATATCGATCTTGGCACCTATCCGTATGTGACTTCTTCCAACACCACCGCTGGCGGCACGGCCACCGGTTCCGGCTTCGGCCCGCTGTTCCTCGACTATGTGCTGGGAATCACCAAGGCGTATACCACCCGTGTAGGCTCCGGACCGTTCCCGACCGAACTGTTCGACGATATGGGCAACCACCTGGCGGTGAAGGGCAACGAAGTCGGCACTACAACCGGGCGCGCCCGCCGTTGTGGCTGGTTCGATGCGGTGGCTCTGCGCCACGCCATCCAGATCAACAGTGTGTCCGGTATCTGTCTGACCAAGCTGGACGTGCTGGACGGACTGGAAACCGTGAAGGTTTGCGTAGGCTACAAGACGCCTAACGGCGAGATTTTCCGGCCGCCCATCGGCTGCGACAGCTACAAGGACATCGAGCCGGTTTATGAGGAACTGCCCGGCTGGAGCGAAAGCACCGTTGGCCTGACCAGCGTTGATCAGTTGCCGGAGAACGCCAAGGCCTACATCCGTTTCCTGGAAGAGCAGATCGAAGCGCCGATCGATGTGATATCTACTGGTCCGGATCGTATCGAGACGATTACATTGCGTCACCCGTTCGGCGAGTAATCGCCAACGTTAAAAAAACCGCCCTGCTTAAAAGGCACGGCGGTTTTTTTGTGTTCAGGGCTTCTCGGCAATCACGGTAGCACGCAACGGCCCCGGGTATCCTTCCACGGTTTTTGAGGGGTCGTTCGGATCCAGAAAATCCTGGAGGGAGTTGAAACGCATCCAGTCGGTGCTTCGCTGTTCGTCTGTGGTCGTAGGGGTGACATCGACCACCCGGGCATTCCGGAAGCCGGTGCGGTCCAGCCAGCGCAGCAGTGTGTCGCAGGACGGGAGGAACCAGACGTTCCGCATCTGCCCATAGCGATCCTCGGGCATCAGGCTGAAGCCCTCAGGGCCTTCAACGACAAGTGTTTCCAGCACCAGTTCCCCGCCCCTGCGAAGCGTCCCCTTCAGTTCAAGCAGATGATCGAGCGGTGAGCGCCGATGATAGAGAACCCCCATGGAAAAGGTGGTGTCGAAGGTTTCAAGGTCGGCGGGGAGGTCTTCCATCCGAACGGGCAGCAGGTCTATCGGGACATCACCGAGGTAGTCCTTGACGCTGAAGAACTGGAACAGGAACAGCAACCCCGGGTCGATGCCGATCACCCGACCCGCGCCTTCGCCCAGCATGCGCCAGCAGTGATACCCGGAGCCACAACCCACATCCAGTATGCGACGACCGGAAAGGTCTGAAAGGTAAGGCGACACGCGGTCCCATTTCCAGTCAGAGCGCCATTCGGTATCGATGTACGTACCGAAGAAGTCGAAGGGGCCTTTGCGCCAGGGCATCAGGCCGCGTAATCCGAGTTCCAGTTGCTCCCGTTGTGCCACGGTCAGGGGCTGCCTGGAGGTCAGGGTTACCGCGGATTGGTCCAGTTGCGCGTCTATCTGAGTCAGACCGGGTAGCTGGTCAAGGGCAGCTTGCCAGCGATCGAGATCGCCGTGGGGGCGGTCCTCAAAGCGGTGGGTCAGTTGCTGTTGGAGTTGCGTCGCCCAATGCTCCAGGCCGTCTTTCTCAAGTTCATCGATGATAGGCCCGAACCGGGCTTTCCAGTCAAAGTCTGCCATGGTCATTCGGTGGTTTGGTTGGCCTTTATGGCGAGCATGGAAACAAAGTTGAAGCACTGATACCACACCACCACGTCATCGAAACCTGCCGACAACAGGCGCGCCTTGTGCGCAGCCAGTGTTTCGGGAATCAGCACCTGTTCGATCGCCGTGCGTTTCTGGCTTATTTCAAGATCCGAATAGCCGTTGGCGCGCTTGAATTCGTGATGCAGTCGGGTCTGAATGGCTTGCTCGTCGTCAGATTCAAAGCGAACTTTCTCCGACAGGATCAGGACACCGCCAGGACGCGTGGCATCAGCAATGCGCGCAAGCAGGCCGGCCCGCTTCTCCGGATCGACAAACTGCAAGGTGAAATTCAGAGTGGTCACCGAGGCATTACTCAGCTCGGTGTCCAGAATATCCTCGCACCTGAGGGTAACGGGGAGCGCACTGTCGTCCAGTGCAATGTAATGCTCGCAGCGTTCGATCATGGCGCTCGAGTTATCCACTCCGATCAGGTTGCAGTCCGCATTGGCGATACCATGGCGCATTGCCAGCGTGGAAGCGCCGAGTGAGCAGCCCAGGTCATAGCAGTTGGTGGCGGGCTGGGCATATTGCTCCGAGATAACCTCGATCATCGGAATGACGGTGGTGTAGCCCGGCACCGAGCGCCGGATCATGTCCGGAAACACCCTTGCCACCGATGCGTCGAATCGGAAGTCCTCCGGCCGGCGCTCTGTGGCAAACAGCCGGTCCGTGGTCTGCTCGGGTGCCTCCGACGGCTTGCGGGATTTATTCATTGGTGTCCGGAGTCTCGGGGGCGGGCAGAACGGCAGGCCCGGTTGGGGAGGGCCTTGAGCAGCGTACGCCGCGATTTTTATAGTCCACCAGGATTCCCCGGAACGAGGGATCCACATCGGCGGCAATTGCCAGGTAACCATTTTCGCAAACGGCGTGCAGTTCCGAGGCTTTGGGCGACATGCGAAACGGATCCTCCTCGGTTACATGGATGGCCTGGAAATCGCCAACAGGCATATGATCCTTGTTCTCGCTGTGGTTGATCCTGCCGCTCATCTCCAATACAAGAACGGTGCCAATAGCCGCAACCACAGCGGTTACGATCAGGCTACGGACGGTGTAACGGGCCTCATTCTGGCTCATGCATACCTCAAATCAAACGAATTAAAAGTGTTGGTCAGTATTGTCCCGGCACCGTGATGGCCGGTGACTGCAAGGCTGATAACTGCTCCCGGAGCGACAGAATCTGGTCTGACCAGAACCGTGGCTGGGCAAACCAGGGAAAGAATCGCGGAAATGCAGGGTCATCCCAGCGCTTTGCCAGCCACGCGCAATGGGCAATCTGCCGGAAGCAGCGTAGCGGCTCAATCAGGTGGCGCTCGCGGCGATTGAAATCACGGAACATTTCATAGCCTTCCAGCAACTCTCCCAGCTGGGCGCCGCGCTCGAAGTCGTCTCCGTTCAGCAGCAACCACATATCCTGAATGGCGGGCCCGGTGCGGCAATCGTCGAGATCCACGAACAGCATCTGTTCGTCCCGGCAGAGAATATTACCGGCATGGCAGTCGCCATGAAGTCGCAGGGTTTCCACCGGACCGGCTTCGTCAACCCGAGCGGCACAGAGTCTTTGCAGGTCAGGAATCAGGCTGTCCCAGGCTGGCCTCAGATCCGTGGGAATCCAGTCTCCCCGTAACAAAAGCCGATTGCTGGCTTCGATGCCATCCAGCAAATCCATGCCCGAGCGATGGGCAAACGGTTTTTTGGCGCCAATATTGTGGATCTGACCCAGCCATTGCCCCAGCCGGTAAAGGGTATCGGTAACACTGGTGTCTGGTGCTTGCCCGCCACGCTGCGGAAATACCGCAAACAGGAACTCACCATGGCGCCCGAGCGTGTCCCCGGTCGCCAGCTTCATAGGTGCTACAACCGGAATGTCGGCTTCCAGGAGCTCCAGGGTGAATGTATGTTCCTCGCGGATTTCCGCTTCGCTCCATCGGCCCGGCCGATAGAACTTGGTAATTACCGGGGCGCCTTCATCCAGGCCTACCTGATAGACCCGGTTTTCATAGCTGTTCAACGCGAACAGCCGGCCACTTACCGCAAACCCTGCCTCTTCCATCGCATCCAGAATGATATCCGGCGTCAGGGAATCGTAGGGGTGGGTGGATGCCGCAAGTGAGGGGTCATGGGTCATAAAGGGCGTTTCAGAGCCTTGTGTCGTATTTGGATTTCATGGTTTGCAGATGGTACCAGTTTTCGTCCAGCTCCCAGCGGATACGGCTGATGCCAGAAGCCCCAAGAATAACGTCTCCGGCACGGGCCTGAACCTGTGCAAGCTCGCGTTCTGCCCGCTGCCAGTCGCGATGACTGTCCCCAAGATTGCGCATACTCGGAAATACCGCACTCAGCGCCTTGTGGGTGGACGTGGTGTGGGACCGCAGTGAGCTCATAATGGCCGTGTCGCCCTCCACCCTCAGTACCCGGTGCTTGTAGGGGTAGCTGGCAACCACCTCATCCGCTTTCAGCCGCTCGTTCAGGCTGATTACTTCAAAGCCCCGCCAGCCTAGCCACCCGACAAAGAGGGCCGCCACCACCATTACCAGAACAAACTGCTTCCTGTCAGACATCATAAGCCGGGCTCCATGCACTACTTTCCGGAGCCAAGTATAACCGGTATGGGCTCTTGAGTAATGTATTGAGCCCGCCGGCGCCCGTTTTCGCCGGGCTGGCGGTATAGGATATGCTCAACCTCTTGTCAGTGGAGCAGGGCCAACCATAAGTGTCGACAGAAGTGCTGGAAATCCAAACCGTTGTTATCGGCGCCGGTGTCATTGGGCTGGCTATTGCCCGCGCTCTGGCTAGAGCCGGGCATGAGGTCATCGTTCTGGAAAGCTCAGACCGGTTTGGTGAGGGCATCTCCTCACGAAACAGCGAAGTCATTCACGGCGGCATTTATTATCCGCAAGGATCACTGAAGGCGGAGTTGTGTGTTGAGGGTCGACGGCAGCTTTACGACTATTGCCTGACGCACAAGGTTGGACACCGTAAATGCGGTAAGTGGATTGTTGCCGTCGACGAGGCACAGAATGACAAGCTCTTTGATATTCAGGCTGCGGCAGCCAGCAACGGTGTTGAACTTGAGCTGTATGATGGCGAAAGAGTCGCCCGAGGCGCTCCGGGTATTTGCGCCAGCTCGGGGCTCTGGTCCCCCGAAACCGGTATTGTCGACAGCCACGGGCTGATGCTCTCCTTGCTTGGCGAGCTCCATGATGCCGGCGGCCAGCTCGCTCTACGCTCACCGGTAGCGGCTGCTGAATCGGATAGCCAGCGGCACCGTCTAAACGTGGCAGGCGAAACCCCGCTAATTCTGGAAGCGAAAAATGTCATTAACGCCGCCGGGCTCGGCGCCGTCCCGCTGGCAAAAAACTGGGCAGGTCTGCCCGACGACTGCATTCCCCGGCAATGGTTCGCGAGGGGCGTCTACTTCAGCTACAGCGGACGAACACCTTTCAGGACCCTGATCTATCCGGTTCCTGAACCCGGGGGCCTGGGTATCCACCTGACTCTCGATCTCGCTGGCCAGGCCCGTTTCGGTCCGGATGTAGAGTGGATCGAAAAGGAAGACTACACCGTGGAACCCAGCCGCCAGGAAGGCTTCGCCAGAGGCATCCGCCAATGGTGGCCAGGACTCGACCCGACCCGACTTCAGCCCGCCTATGCCGGCATCCGACCGAAGCTGATAGGCCCCGATGGTGGCTTCGCGGATTTCCGGATTGATGGTCCAGAGACGCACGGTATGCCGGGACTGGTTAATCTGTTCGGTATCGAATCGCCGGGTTTAACATCCTGCCTGGCAATTGCTGAGCGTGTAAAAGCTTTGCTGTCTTAACCTGGCGTCCGGGCTAGTGCCCAAACCTGAATGTTCCGGGCCCCGGCCTCCCGAAGTGCTGATGATAAAACCCTGACGGTCGCGCCGGTGGTCACCACATCATCGACAATCGCTATTCGCTCTGGCACTGGCGGGATGACCTCAAATACCCCGCGAAGATTCGCCAGTCGGGCCTCCCGGTTCAACTCCCGTTGAGACCGGACACGGCGAACCCTTCTGACAAGTCCGTTGTCGACCGGGAGATCCAGGGCGCTGGCAATCGTCTCGGCAATGTCCTGGGCCTGATTGAACCCGCGTTGCCGGCGTCGCCGCGCATCCATTGGCGCGGGTACCAGTACTTCTGGCATTGCGATAGCACCATCGAGCCGAGCCTTCTGCACCAAGTCAGCAAAATCCGCCATCAATGGTCTTCCGAACTTGCGCTGGCCCCGATACTTGTATCGGCCAATCATGCCGTCGAGTGGGTACTGGTAGCGCCAGGGAATAAAAGAGCTATCGAAAGCCGGCGGGTGTTTCATACAGTCACCGCAGAGCAGCTCCGAGGAGGGAAAAGCCAGGGGCAGGGCGCAGCAGCGACAGTGCCAGCGGTTCACTGGTAGGTCGCCCCGGCAAGGCTGGCATAAGCCGTTGAATGCCTGTGAGGAAAGGCAGGCGACACACAGTCCGCCGTGCCTGATGCTGTTAACCTTTTTGTCCACGAAGGTTGACAGCCAGTTCAGTCCCTTTATCATCTGATTCATCCGTAAACCCAGAGACCGGGAAAGGTTAACAGGACTTTTACATGACCGCTACAGAACTCCGCCACGACTGGACACTGCAGGAAGCTCGCGAGCTTTTCGAACTCCCTTTTAACGATCTACTGTTCCGTGCCCAGAGTGTGCATCGCCAGTATTTTGATCCTAACGAGGTTCAGGTAAGCACCTTGCTGTCGATCAAGACCGGCGCCTGCCCGGAGGATTGCAAATACTGTCCCCAGAGCGGTCATTACAACACCGGTCTTGAGAAAGAGAAGCTGCTGGAAATCGAAAAAGTTGTGGCTGAGGCCAGGGCCGCGAAAGAAAAGGGGGCTTCCCGGTTTTGCATGGGCGCCGCCTGGCGCAGTCCTTCGAAGAAGGACATGCCTTATGTTCTGGACATGGTCAAACAGGTGAAGTCCCTGGGGCTTGAGACCTGCATGACCCTTGGCATGCTCAAAGAGGAGCAGGCGGCAGAACTGGCCGATGCCGGGTTGGATTACTACAACCATAACCTGGATACCTCTGAGAAGTACTACAGCCACATCATCACCACTCGAACCTACCAGGATCGACTGGACACTCTCGACAATGTTCGCAAGGCCGGAATGAAGGTTTGTTGCGGTGGCATTATGGGTATGGGCGAAGACGAGGATGACCGGGTCGGACTGCTGGTTCAGCTCGCGAACCTGCCCCATCATCCGGAAAGTGTGCCTGTGAATATGCTGGTGAAGGTGAAAGGCACGCCTCTGGAGGACGCCGAGGACCTGGATCCGTTCGAGTTCATCCGGATTATTGCGGTGGCGCGGATCTTGATGCCGGCTTCCCACGTTCGCCTGTCAGCTGGGCGTGAAAACATGAATGAGCAGATGCAGGCTCTGTGTTTCATGGCTGGTGCCAACTCGATCTTCTACGGCGAAAAGCTCCTGACCACCGCCAATCCGGAGGCCGATGCCGATATGCTGTTGTTCAAACGCCTCGGTATTCGCCCAGAGCAGCGGGAGCAGTGTGCGTCGGAGGAGCAGGAAGAGGAGGCGATTGCCGAGGCCGTGGAGTATGAGGCGACCCGTCACATGTTCTACGACGCTACGCGGGAGTCTGCCTGAGTATTTGATCTTGGGAGGCAGCGAGCTCACCCGCTCGTTGCCCGGATCGTTGAGTTAACCTCCAGGTGCTATCGTGCGGGATTTTGCCCTTGAACTCGAAGAGCGGAAACAGGCCGGTCTGTATCGGACGCGTCGGCATGTAGCCGGTCCTCAGAGGCCCTCTCTCATTGCTGACGGCAAACCTTTGTTGTCGTTCTGCAGTAATGATTACCTTGGTCTTGCCAATAACCCTGCCAATATCGAGGCCCTCCGTGATGCGCTTTCCAAAACAGGCCTTGGGGGCGCGGCTTCCCATCTGATTTGTGGTCACCATGATGCCCATCACCAGTTGGAGCTTCGTCTGGCGGAGTTTACCGGACGCAGTTCGGCGCTGTTTTTCTCCACTGGCTACATGGCGAATATGGGCGTTATTTCGGCACTGGCCGGGCGGGGCGATACGATTTTTTCGGATCGCCTGAATCATGCATCCATCATCGACGGCTGTATCCTGAGCCGGGCCAGGGTTCGCCGTTATGCCCATGGCGATGTCGCGGCGCTGGAGGCGATGCTGGCGGAGACGTCCGGGCACAAGTTGGTGGTGACCGACGGGGTCTTCAGCATGGACGGCGATATTGCGCCCCTGGCGGAGCTGGCCCGGGTCTGCCGGTTCCACGATGCGTTACTGGTGGTTGATGATGCTCACGGAATTGGCGTACTCGGACCTGAAGGGCGGGGCAGCGTCGCTGAAGCGGGGTTGTCCGAAGAGGATGTCCCCGTGTTGATCGGCACCCTGGGCAAGGGGGTCGGAACCAGTGGCGCATTCGTGGCCGGGCCATCGCTGCTGATGGATTATCTGGTTCAGAAAGCCAGAACCTATATCTATACGACGGCGATGCCGCCGGCTCTTGCCATGGCAACCATTTCGAGTCTGGATCTTATTGAACGGGATCAGGGGCGCCGCGAGCATGTATTGGGTCTGGTTTCGCGGTTTCGTCGGGAGGCCTCGGCCATGGGGTATGAATTGATGCCTTCACATACTCCGATCCAGCCGATCATGGTTGGCGACAATCACGACGCGCTGGCGCTCAGTCAGGCATTGGAGGAGCGCGGCTTGCTGGTCTCGGCCATTCGCCCGCCGACGGTTCCCGCGGGGGAGGCGCGATTGCGGGTTACATTCAGTGCCGCTCATTCCCAGGCGAACCTGGATTGTCTGTTGACCGCGCTGTCAGACTGCCGGCATCTGGTTCAAAAAGCGGACATGGCGGTATGAGTTCCTGCAGGGTCTGTCCGCGTCTGGTGGTGGTTGCTGGCTGGGGCGTTCGTGCAGAGATGTTATCTGGGCTCTATGGCTATTGGCCGGGGGAGGTGGTTCCCGTGTCTCTGGACGATGAGCTGCTGAGCCGCTGCCAGTCGCTCTCGGAGGTGACGGACGAGCTGTTGTCACTTTATCCGGAGCCGTCAGTTTGGATGGGCTGGTCCCTGGGCAGTCAGGTTGTGATGGAGGCCGCCGGGCGTGAGACCGGTGCAGTGTCCTGTGTTATTACCCTCGGTGGTTTTCCGAAGTTCGTGGCCGACGAACGCTGGCTCAATGGTATGGCGGAAAGCGACTTTCGGGCGTTTGCCCGTGGTATCCGCCGTGACCCACAGCGCTACTGGCTGCATTTTCTGTTGTTGATGATCAACGGTTCTGCGGACGAAAAACAGGAGCGCCAGAGGCTCAAGACGTGGCTTGAGAAAGGCACTCTGGTCTCGCATGAACACCTCGTCACGAGTCTTGCCTGGCTGGAAAGCGGAGATCAGAGGGCGTTATGGCGTTCACTCGCCACACCGGCTCTTCATGTGATGGGTGAGAACGATATTGTGGTCAGGTCGTGGGCGGATGATCTCGCTGTCCCGACGTCAAGCGGTCATGCGCTCGTACCGGGTATGGCGCACTGGCCGGGCGGCTGCTCGGCTTCGGATTGCTGGGAGGCGATACAGGCGTTTTTTGCCACTCAAAAGGCGTTGTCATGGGCGTTATGAGCATCTCTACCGACCAGATAGCCCGGGGCATTTCCGACACTCGCAAGTCTGATATTGCCCGGGGCTTTGGCATTGCCAGTGGCACCTATGAAAATGCCTCAAGACTGCAGCGCTTCATGGGCAATACCATGCTGCAGAAGTTTGAGTTCCGGGAAAGTCAGGATCATGATCTAACATTGCTGGACCTGGGGTGTGGCACAGGTTGGTTTACCCGAAAGTTTGCGGATTTCGGGCAGATTGAATCGTTGAGTGGGGTTGATCTGTCGCCTGGCATGTTGGAACAGGCTCGCAAGAATGGGCCTGCGGGAATCAGCTGGATCGTGGGCGATGCCGAACACCTGCCTTTGCCGGATAGCAGTGTCGATGTGATTTTCAGCAATCTCATGATTCAGTGGTGTGATGACCCCGGCGCCGTGCTTCGGGAATGCCGGCGGATCCTGCGGCCAGGTGGGAATCTGATGGTCTCCACACTCCTTGACGGTACGCTCCGTGAGTTGAAATCGGCCTGGCAGGCGGCGGATCCTGGCCATCAGCACGTAAATCGCTTCGAGACTGACCTTGCCTTGCAGGCCAAGGTGCGGGCCGAGTTACCGGATGCCGTTGTTGAAGAGCGCACTATCAGCTTACCCTACGAATCGCCGATGGCCCTGGCGGGTGAGCTTCGCCATCTTGGCGCGGGCTTCCGCGGCGCTGGCCGGCGACGAGCGGCCACGGCACCGGGGCGGATGCGGGAAATGTGCAGGCAGTACCCCAAAGAGCCGGATGGCACTATCATGGCAAGCTATGAGGCTGCCTGGGTTTACTGGCAGAAACCGTAAGAGTCGTTAACTGGAAATACACATGGCCAAGCAATCCTTTTTCGTAACGGGCACCGACACCGGGGTTGGGAAAACCCTGGTATCCGCAGCCATTCTTCAGGCGGCAAAGGCCATGGGTAAGCACACCCTGGCGATGAAGCCCATCGCCTCGGGTTGCGATCGGACGCCGGAAGGCCTTCGCAACGAAGATGCCCTTATTCTGCAGAACGCCATTACTGAGCCACTGGCCTACGAGTTGATCAACCCGGTGGCGCTGGAGCCTGCCATTGCACCGCATGTTGCGGCTGAGCAGGCTGGGCGACACATTACGTCTGATCGTCTGGTTGGATTCTGCCGCGGATTGCAGATTCGTCCGGCGGACCTTCTGCTGGTTGAGGGTGCCGGCGGCTGGCGGGTCCCGCTTAACGATCGGGAAACCTATTCAGAGTTTCCGCGCCAGCTGTCCATGCCGGTCATTCTCGTGGTTTCACTGCGCCTTGGCTGTATTAATCATGCGCTTCTTACGGCAGAGGCCATCAGAAGTGACGGTCTCAGAGTGGCAGGGTGGGTTGCCAATCGCACCGAGCCTGAGCCCATGAGTTGCGAACAGGACACCCTGAACTATCTGGTTAACCACATGGGAGCGCTCTGTCTGGGTATTCTTCCGTGGCTGGAGCAGGCGCGGCCTGAAATGCTGGCTGGTTATCTGAATATCGATGGGCTGTTTGAAAATTGACCAGGTTTGTGGCTTAATGAAGTCAATTTATGGTCATCGGGCAGCGCAGTTATGATCAGTAACACTCTCGCAGTTGGGATTCAGGGCATCCAGGATGGCATGGTGGGCATGGAAAATGCCGCCCGCAAGATTGCTCGTGGTGGTACTGATGGTCCCCAGGGAACCGCGGAAGGCGCGGGCAGCCTCGTTGAACCCATTGTTGATCTCAAGATTTACGAGCGAAGTGTCGAAGCGTCCGCACAAGTGGTGAAAACCGCTGACGAAACACTCGGAACGCTGCTTGATATCATGGCCTGATTACTGAAAGGGCGCCTGGCTCGTGCTTTCATCTCTCCCCCCTGTTCCCCCACCTATCCCAGCGGCCTCGTTTCAGGGTCAGGTTTCTCCGCGAGTCCAGGCCACGGGCCCAGTATCGGCAAAGCCGGAGGCGCCGACCGCCGGCGCCAGATCTACTGAGGCTGCAGGCAAAGCCGAATCTGCGCGGGAAAATCCCGACTCCGGGCCCCGGAGCGGGGAATCCGACAATCCTCAGGGACTCAAAGAGCAAGAGCTGAAACAACTGACCGAGCTGAAAGCGCGGGATCGTGAAGTTCGTGCCCACGAAGCCGCGCACCAGGCGGTTGGCGGCCAGTACGCCGGCGCCATGTCGTTCACCTACCAGCGGGGGCCGGACGGTGCCCAGTATGCGGTGGGAGGTGAAGTCTCCATTGATCTGTCCCCGGTGCAGGGTGATCCCCAGGCCACTATCGAGAAAATGCGAATTGTCCGGGCGGCGGCCATGGCGCCGGCGGAGCCGTCCGGCCAGGATCGAGCGGTGGCTGCCCAGGCGATGCAGATCATGCTCCAGGCCCAGTCGGAGCTGGCCGCCGAAACGGGCGCTTCGTCAAGAACCGCGAGCGATGCTTATCGTGAGGTCTCCGCCATGGGAGAGTCTGATCAGAGTGGTGACGAAAACCGCGTTTCTTCTTTCCAACCGGTGTCTGCCTGACCGTTTAATTTCCAACATCCAGGTCCTTTCATAGATATCCGGCACTTAAGGTGCGATCCGGCTCCATGCGCTGCTGTGGCGCGTGATCCGGTGACAGTTCGCAACACAAATTTTGCATCCGGCTATTGACAATTCTGTGCCTGTAAACGTATGTTTCAAACAAGTGTTTAATTAAGGCTGCAGCGCATCGCGTTGCGGTGTCTGAGCAAACCCAAGGCCAGAAGCTGTCAAACCTGATTCAGCTGAGCCCGAGAACCGAGGTGGATTCCATGCCTGAGTACAAAGCGCCCCTGCGTGACATCAAATTCGTAATGACCGAGCTGCTGAACAGCGAGCAGCACTACGCCAACCTGGAAGGTGCCGAAGACGCTACTCCGGATATGGTGGATGCCATTATCGGGGAAGGTGCCAAGTTCTGTGAGCAGGTTCTGTCTCCGCTGAACCAGGTGGGTGACAAGGAAGGCTGTATCTGGAGCGAAGACGGTGTGAAGACACCGACTGGCTTCAAAGAAGCTTACCAGCAGTATGTGGAAGGCGGCTGGCCGTCCATGACCGCCGATCCCAACTACGGTGGCCAGGGACTGCCGCACTCTCTCGGTCTGGTCATGAGTGAAATGGTGGGCACCGCCAACTGGTCCTTTGGCATGTACCCGGGCCTGAGCCACGGTGCAACCAACACCATTGAAGAGCATGGCACCGAAGAGCAGAAGCAGACTTACCTCACCAAGCTGATCAGCGGCGAGTGGACTGGTACGATGTGTCTGACCGAGCCGCACTGCGGTTCTGATCTCGGCACCCTTCGCACCAAGGCGGAGCCGAATGCCGATGGCACTTACGCTATCACCGGCACCAAGATCTTTATTTCTGCCGGTGAGCACGACATGGCCGAGAACATCGTCCATATCGTCCTGGCACGTCTGCCGGGTGCACCGGAAGGCACCAAGGGTATCTCCCTGTTCATCGTGCCAAAGTGCCTGCCGAACGAAGATGGCTCGGCCGGTGAGCGCAACGCCGTTTCCTGCGGTTCCATTGAGCACAAGATGGGTATCCACGGCAACGCCACTTGCGTGATGAACTTCGACGGCGCCAAGGGCTGGCTGATCGGGCCGGAGAACAAAGGCCTGAACTGCATGTTCACCTTCATGAACGTGGCCCGTATCGGTACCGCCATCCAGGGGCTGGGTGCCGCCGAGCTGGGCTTCCAGGGTTCACTTGCCTACGCCAAGGAGCGTCTGGCAATGCGTTCACTGAGCGGTCCGAAGAATCCGGAAGGTATTGCCGATCCGATCATTGTTCACCCGGACGTTCGTCGGATGCTGCTGACACAGAAGGCGGTTGCAGAAGGCGCCCGTGCCCTGATTTACCTGACTGCGCAGCAGGCAGACGTTGTTCACAGCGGCAAGACCGAAGAAGAGCGCAAGGCGGCCGATGAGGCGCTGGGCTTCCTGACACCGATTGCCAAGGCGTTCCTCACCGAAATCGGTTACGAGGCAGCGAACCTTGGTATGCAGGTCTTTGGTGGTCACGGCTTTATCTCCGAGTGGGGCATGGAGCAGAACGTTCGTGACGCCCGTATCGGCATGATCTATGAAGGCACCACCGGTATTCAGGCGCTGGATCTGTTGGGCCGCAAGGTTCTGATGACCCAGGGCGAATCCCTGAAAGGCTTCACCAAGCAGGTGCATCTGTTCTGCAAGGAAAACGCGGAAGACGAGCAGCTGAAGGAATTCATCGAGCCGCTGGCGGCGATGAACAAGGAATGGGGCGAGCTGACCACCAAAATTGGTATGTCTGCCATGAAGAATCGTGAGGAAGTGGGCGCGGCCTCTGTGGACTACCTGATGTACTCCGGTTACGCAGTGTTTGCCTACCTGTGGGCCCGTATGGCCAAGGTTGCCCTGGACAAGATGGTTGAGGGTACCACTGAAGAGATGTTCTACAACGCCAAGATCCAGACTGCGCGCTTCTACTTCAAGCGTATGCTGCCCAGGGCCAAGGGCCACGCAGAAAGCATGCTGGCTGGCGCTGACAGCCTGATGGACATGCCGGAGGAAGCATTCGCCATCTAAGGCGCGGGCACCGAAGGACGGTTCCAAAGGACACAAAGCCCGCGCTCCCCGGAGGCGGGCTTTTTTCATGAGTTGCGGTCCGTTTTTAGGGTAGAATAAACGCCCATAAAAATAATCTTCAGCGGACACATAGCCCGAGCAGGTGTGACCGGCCGGAACAACGGCCCTATTGCCACCTGAACAGACTGACAGAATTTTGGAGAGTTTTAGATGGCTGATTATCAGGCACCCCTACGTGACATGCGTTTCGTTCTGAATGAGGTTTTCGACGCCCCTTCCCTGTGGGCCTCACTGCCCAAGGTTGCCGAGAATGTGGACCCGGAAACGGCCGACGCGATTCTTGAAGAAGCCGGCAAGATCAGCAGTGGTGTACTTGCGCCCCTGAATCGCGAAGGTGATGAACAGGGCTGCAAATGGAACGACGGTGAGGTGACCTCTCCGGACGGCTTCAAGGAAGCCTACCAGACCATCGTTGAAGGCGGCTGGAACGGCCTCGGTGGTAACCCGGACTTTGGCGGCATGGGCATGCCCAAGACCCTGGTGGCCCAGTTCGAGGAAATGATGCAGGGTGCCAACATGGCCTTTGGTCTCGCTCCCATGCTGACGGCCGGTGCCTGCCTGGCCCTGGACGCCCATGGCAGTGATGAGCTGAAAGAAAAATACCTGCCCAACATGTACTCCGGCGTCTGGTCCGGGGCCATGGACCTGACCGAGCCCCATGCCGGTACTGACCTGGGTATTATCCGTAGCAAGGCCGAGCCCAAGGACGACGGCTCCTTCAATGTCACAGGTACCAAGATCTTCATCACCTGGGGCGAGCACGACATGGCGGAGAACATCATCCACCTGGTGCTGGCCAAGCTTCCGGACGCACCGAAAGGCCCGAAGGGTATTTCCCTGTTCCTGGTGCCCAAGTTCCTGGTGAATGACGATGGTTCCCTGGGTGAGCGTAACAGCTTCAGCTGTGGTTCCATCGAGAAGAAGATGGGCATCAAGGGCTCTGCGACCTGCGTCATGAACTTTGATGGCGCCAAAGGCTGGCTCGTCGGCGAGGAGAACAAGGGCCTGGCGGCCATGTTCACCATGATGAACTATGAGCGTCTCGGGGTTGGCATTCAGGGTATCGGTGCTGCCGAGGCGTCACTGCAAAGTGCCCGGGACTATGCCCTCGACCGCACCCAGAGCCGTGCGCCTACGGGTGCCCAGCAGCCCGAGAAGGCGGCTGATCCGATTCTGGTACACCCGGATGTCCGTCGCATGCTGCTGACCATGAAAGGCTATGTGGAGGGCGGTCGTGCTTTCTCAACCTACGTGGCCCAGTGGCTGGATATCGCCAAGTATGCCGAGGACGACGAGCGGCGCAAGCACGCCGAGGGCATGGTGGCGCTGCTGACACCGGTGGCCAAGGCTTTCCTGACCGATCGCGGCCTGGATGCCTGCATCATGGGCCAGCAGGTTTTCGGTGGCCATGGCTTCATCCGTGAGTGGGGTCAGGAGCAACTGGTTCGTGACTGCCGCATTACCCAGATCTACGAAGGAACCAATGGTATCCAGGCGCTGGACCTGATGGGCCGGAAGGTGGTCGGTACCCAGGGTAAGCTCTACGAACTGTTTGCCCAGGATGTCGCGAGCTTCCTTGAAGAGAACAGTGGTGACGAGCACCTGCGCCCGTTCCTCGAGCCTCTTGCGGCAGCGGTTGAGCGCCTTGACGATGTAACCGAGCACGTGATCAAACAGGCTGGCGATAACCCGAATGCCATTGGGGCAGCGTCTGTGGACTATCTGGATCTGTTTGGCCTGACCGCTCTGGGTTATATGTGGGCGAAGATCGTCAAAGCGGCTGCGCCCCAGGCGGATTCAGATACCTCCGGATTCTACAGCGGTAAACTGAAGACCGCGCGCTTCTACTTTGACCGCCTGCTGCCCAAGACCGTTTCACTGGCTGAAGGTATTCGCAGCGGCAGCGACTCCATGATGGCGCTGACGGCTGAAGAGTTCTGATTAGCCAGCAAGACTCAGGCACAAAAAAACAGGCCCTCGGGCCTGTTTTTTTATGGTTAATTGGTCAGCAGGGCAAGCTTCCCGGACTCTCAGAGTCGCTCCATTCTCTCCGGGTTGGTAATAAAGGGATTGGCACTACCCTGGATTTCGACAATGCGCCCGTGACGGGTCAGCTCGCTATCATCCGGCGGGTCCAGCCTGTTCCAGCCCTTGAACACCGCCGAGGAGCCAAGCCAGGGCAAATCATAGGTGTCCACCATGTAGGCCACCGTGCGCGCCACATCTCCCTTTACCCGCCCCGGGGGCTCAAAGAACTGGGCGCTCTGGCGAATGCCGCATTCGTCTTCGCTTACTGACGAGCCCAGGTCCTCGTAACGAGCGTTTCGCCGGCCCATCTCGGTCCGGCTGCGCACCGGTACCATGTTGTGCATGTCAGACGCGATCTGACGGTAGCGGTTATCCTGTTCACATTGACGCGAGGTGCCACAGTCGAGTGCGCTGCGGACATCGGCCAATGGATAGACATAACCGTCCGTCAGAACGAATCCTTTGCTTGTAAAGGCGGTGTTGCAGAAGAAGGAATTGCCGCCACTGGCGTAAAGGTCACCCCAGAAGTGATCGGTAACAACGGTTTTTGGATCACTGAACCGGGTATTCTGGCCAATCACGAGGGTAGTGGTGAGCAATAGGCCAAGTGCTGTGGGTATCAGTAAGAATCTTTTCATACGCCTTTTATACCTCGCAGTGTGTTCAAGCACCCTGTCAATTCGGGCCTCACTGGTCAGGATCTGATCAAGCGGGTCAAAACTATGACGCTTTGTTCACGGATATTGTGAAGTATGGCACAGAGGCTCCAAACCACGGAGCCTCCAGGCTAGAAATTTGTGGCGTAATGTTAACGGGTTAACAGTATTACTTCAGTTTGTTGCGGATGTTCTGGTAACCGGTTTTCAGGTCTTCGCCAAGTTTGGATGCGGTCTGACGAGCTTCCTGGGACGCGTTCTCGGCATCGTGCAGAACTTCATCGATCTTGCTTCTGAAACGATCCCAATCCTGTTCGAGATCCTCCCATTCGTCCTTAACGTCTTCACGGGCCAGATGCATCTGGACGCGCGCCTCATCCCGGTATTGTTTCACTTTTTCCGACAGCTTCTTGAGTTCTTCTTGAAGACTCATATCAAGCACCTCCTTGGATTGTTGGTGTGCTTACAATGCGCCCGATCGTAAAAAACTGTCAAGGGGCCGGCAGGGCCAACAGGGCACAACGAAGGCTGAGTTTGATTCAGATCAGGAACGGCCGGCGAGCAGGGCAGACATATCCCGCAAATAGTGCCAGGGGGAGAGGGAATCGAAGCCTTTCGCCGCGCGGTCGATCTGGCTGCACAGGGTGATGGCCTCATTCAGTTGGTTCCGGTTCAGCCGGCGAGCGGCCTGTTCCATTGCGCGGGCACGTTGCGGCTGGAATACGCCCCGTTTTTTCAGGAATGCGGCGGGATTTTCCGACTGGCCGGCCGCAGATTTCAACTCAAGCAGCAGGTTCAGATCCCGGCTGAGAACGGATAGCAAACCGAGCGGGTTTTCTCTCTCTTGCTGAAGCACAGTGATCATCTTGCCGGCGTGGGGCGCGCGGCCACTGATCAGCTCGGTCACGAGTTCAAAGCCATTGAATCGGGAACTGTCCTGGACCGCCTGTTCAACGGTTTCCTCATCAATGGTATTGCCGTTTGCGAGCAGTGACAGTCTGTCGAGCTCCTGGCTCGCGGCGAGCAGATTGCCCTCGAGGCGTTCGCTCATGATGGCCAGGGCACCCCGGGTCAGGCTGAGGCCGCGGTTGCTGGCCCTCTGCTGCAGCCAACCCTGGAACTTGTCGGCGTCGACGGGCCACACCGGTACGTGCACGCCCTTTCCCTGAAGCTCCTTGTACCATTTGCGGCGGGTTTCCGCCGCGTCCAGACGGGCACTGATGAGCACGAGGATGATATCGTCGGGAGGGTCGGCCAGGACTCGTTCCAGTACCGCGCGGCCGTCGCCCAGCTTGCCGGTTGGCAAGTGAATCTCGATGCGCCGTTTTTCCGCGAACAGGGACATGGCACTAAATTCCTCGCCAACGGCGTTCCAGTCCAGTTGGTGGTCAGCGTGAAAGGTCAGGCGGTCATGAAAACCGGCGTCTTTTGCGGCCTTACGAACCTGGTCACAACATTCCTGAACCAGCAGGGGTTCGTCCCCGGATATAAGATAGACGGGCGAGAGGCCCTTTTTTAGCAGCTGGGATAACTGGCCTGGATTGGTCTTCATGGCTGGCCTGTGGCTGGGGCGTCGGCTTCCTGTTCACGCTGGTAATCCGCCCGGATGGCGTCGATGCGTTGCGGGGTCAATGGTGCCAGCCGGAATATCACCTGCTGCGCAAGACGATCGTCCATTTGCTGGCGGAGGGTCTCTTCTTCCCGCTGTCTTGCCAGCACGTTGGTTTCGTCGTAGCGGTAACTCTCGCTGGTGGTCAGGCGTGTCGTGCCCACCATGGGAATCCGATCCGCGCTGATTACTTCTAGATCAACAGAGTGACGCAGCGTGTATTCCGCGGCTGCGGCCTGGGCGGTGATGGCACTTGCGCGACGGTCACGCTCGAAGTTCTTCAGACGCAGAATGTAGTCGGCCTCCGCCACTGGCGCCACACGGACCTTGCCCAGGTTCAGCTGTTCACGCAAGGAACGGCACAGCGTGTCGGGCACCTGTGAGGAGCAATCCACGGCAAGAGGCTCGAGGGCCGAAGAAACCGGTGGGGCACCCCGCAACTGGAACCCGCAACCACCAAGCAGCGCCGCTATTACAGCGGTCAGCATCAGGCGTGCTGACGATTTCAGAGCGGAGTGCCGGGACATATCAGTTAGCCACCACGTTCACCAGTTTGCCGGGGACCACGATAACCTTGCGCACCGTCGCTCCCTCAGTAAAGCGCATGACATTCTCGTTTTCCAGGGCCAGCTTTTCGAGGTCCGCCTTACTGATGTCTGCAGGCACGTCTTCTTTGGCCCGCACCTTGCCATTCACCTGCAGTACCACCTGGATCTGGCTGCGAACCATGGCGGCTTCATCGGATTTTGGCCAGGGTGCATCAACCACGGGCTCCTGGTGGCCGAGCGCCTGCCAGAGGGTGTGGCAGATGTGCGGGACGATCGGCGACAGCACAAGCACTGCGGTGTCCAGCGCTTCCTGGCGTACCGCCCGGGTCTGGGGTTCGTCACCTTGCAGTTTGCCGACCTCGTTAAGCAGCTCCATCACCGAGGCAATGGCCGTGTTGAAGGTCAGCCGACGGCTGATGTCGTCACTGACTTTGGCAATGGTTTCGTGAGTCTTGCGTCGCAGGTTTTTCTGGTCATCGTTCAGGCTTGCCGCGTCCAGAGCGGGTGCCGGGCCAGCGGCGGCGTGTTCGTTCACCAGACGCCAGACCCGCTTGAGGAACCTGTGTGCGCCTTCAACACCGCTGTCCGACCACTCCAGGGACTGTTCTGGCGGGGCCGCAAACATCATGAACAGGCGAACCGTATCGGCGCCGTGCTCATCAATAATAGCCTGGGGATCGATACCGTTGTTCTTGGACTTGGACATCTTGGTGACACCGCCGGAAACCACCGGCTCACCATCTTCCCTGTGTACTGCTCGAACGGGCTGCCCCTTTTCGTCACGCTCGACGGTCACGTCGGCGGGCGAAATCCATACCTTGCCGCCTTTGCCATCGTCGCGGTAATAGGTCTCCGCCAGAACCATGCCCTGGCAAAGCAGCCGGTTGAATGGCTCTGAACTGGTTACCAGCCCGACATCCCGCAAGAGCTTGTGGAAGAAGCGGGCGTAGAGCAGGTGCAGGATCGCGTGTTCAATGCCACCGATGTACTGATCCACTGGCAACCAATAGTTGGCCGCGGACGGGTCCAGCATGCCCTGGTCGTAATTGGGGCTGCAGAACCGTGCGTAGTACCAGGAGGACTCCATGAACGTATCAAAGGTGTCGGTTTCCAGCGTCGCCGGCTGGCCGTTGAACTCCGTCTTGCACCACTCAGGGTCGGCCTTGATGGGAGACTGGACACCGTCCATTTCCACATCTTCCGGCAGACGTACCGGCAGCTTGTCATCGGGCACCGGCATCTCTGTGCCATCTTCCAGGGTCATCATCGGGATCGGTGCACCCCAGTAACGCTGGCGGGATACGCCCCAGTCGCGCAGGCGGTAGTTGACGGTGCGCTTGCCGATATTCTGTTCTTCCAGGTAGCTGGCAATCTCGTCGAAGGCTTCCTCGCTGGTCAGGCCGCTGTATTTGCCAGAAGACACCAGCGTGCCTTTTTCGGTAAACGCTTCTTCCTGCACATCAATCTCGCGGCCATCGCGGGCAGCAATAACCTGCTTGATGGGCAGCTTGTATTTGCGGGCAAACTCATGGTCCCGCTCGTCGTGGCCAGGAACCGCCATCAGGGCACCGGTGCCGTAGTCAGTCAGCACGAAGTTGGCGACCCAGATCGGGATCTCTTCCTGAGTCAGCGGGTGAATCGCCTTGAAACCGGTGTCGATGCCGCGCTTTTCCATGGTGGCCAGCTCGGCCTCCGCGGTCTTGCTGTTTCGGCACTCCTCGACAAACTCAGCCACGTCCCGATGGCGCTCCGCCGCCTCTTTCGCCAGCGGATGCTCTGCGGCCACGGCCATGTAGCTCACCCCCATCAGGGTGTCGGGGCGCGTGGTGTAAACGGTCAGGCCACTGTCCCGGTCTTTCAGCGGGAAGGTCAGCTCGGTACCTTCAGACTTGCCGATCCAGTTGCGCTGCATGGTCTTGACCTGCTCAGGCCAGTCTTCCAGCTGGTCCAGATCGTTCAGCAGCTCTTCGGCGTAATCGGTAATGCGGATAAACCACTGGGGAATCTTCTTCTGTTCCACCAGGGCCCCGGAACGCCAGCCCCGGCCGTCGACTACCTGCTCGTTGGCCAGAACCGTCTGATCCACCGGATCCCAGTTCACCGTGGACATTTTCTTGTACACCAGGCCCTTTTCGTACAGGCGGGCGAAGAACCACTGCTCCCAACGGTAATAATCCGGCTTGCAGGTAGCCAGCTCCCGGTCCCAGTCGTAACCAAAGCCCAACTGCTTGAGCTGGTTCTTCATATATTCGATGTTGGCGTAGGTCCACTTGGCCGGCGCGGTCTTGTTGGCAATGGCGGCGTTCTCGGCGGGAAGACCAAATGCATCCCAGCCCATGGGCTGCATCACGTTCTTGCCCTGCATGCGCTGATAGCGGGAAATCACATCGCCGATGGTGTAGTTACGGACATGCCCCATGTGCAGCTTGCCACTGGGGTAGGGGAACATGGACAGGCAGTAGTACTTGGGCTTGCCCGGCTCTTCCTTGACCATAAAGGTCTTGTTCTCTTCCCAGAAATCACGGGCATTCTGTTCTACGTCACGGGGATTGTATTGCTCGTCCATTCCTGCCATTACCGAAATTACCTTGTGTGGAAAAATAAAAGCCTGTATCAAAAATCACGTCCGGAGCGGGCCGGACATTCTAACGCACACTAGCCTTTACAGGTAGTCTGCCAATTTTCTGTTCTTGTGCCAGACTTGCTGATATGGGGGTAGCGCTGGCGGCGATGACTCCCCGGGACACGCCGTGAATACGTCCGTGTAGGCTTGATCGCAGCATCCATGCTGCTCACAGTCCCGGGGAGTCATCCCCGCCAGCGCCCCAGGCATAAGCAGTGGAGTCGGCAGGTGTTTTCCCAAGGTTTGGGAGACGGGCTTCGACCTCTCTTTCCGGGACTGTCTGCAGCATGGATGCTGCAGTCAAGCGTACAGGGATGTATTCACAGCGTGTCCCGGAAAGAGAGGGCGCAGTCCGGCTCTTGCACCCAGATTTGCGGTATCAAGGAGTCAACATGACACAACCAGAAAGAAGTCATCTCTCAGGCAAGGCACTGGAAGTTTACGACCGTATGCTGGAGCGGGTAAAAACGCGTCTCCATGACCTGGAGGAAACATCGCTCCAGAACCTTGAGGAAGAAGTCCAGAGGGCGGTGGAGTTCGAGTACGAGCTGGAGGAAATGACCAGAGATGAAGCGGCCCTGCTCGGCGAATACCTCCAGAGAGATCTCGAGCACCTTCTGCACTTCGTGGAAGAGACCGGCGAAGGCCTGAGTGAATGGTTGCAGCTTGATATCGCCCTGCTGGAACACCAGCTGGCGGATAGCCTGTTCTCGGTTGCTGATAAAACCGTTGTGGACTTTCTGGAGCTCAAACAGAAACTGGAAAACAACGAAGTGGGCCAGTACATCTCGGGCGAGGTGGCCACCGCTGGTATGTTCCAGTGCCTGAACTGCGGGCACATGCGGTGTCTGACAGCCACCAGCCATCTGGAACCCTGTGAAGCCTGCGGCTCCCACTACTACGAGCGGGTTACGAGCCGCTGGCCGAAACAGGAGGAATAATCCGCTCCCGGACAAACACGATGAGAATAACTGCGAGGGTCAGGACCGGCCAGGAGCCAGTCTGCATGTAAGGCGTGCTGCCCGTGGCGGTGAACACCTCGCCGGTCAGGGTGGCGCGCTCGAACTGGGGGATGGTTTCGGTCAGTTCGCCCCGGTTATTGATGATCGCAGTCACGCCGTTGTTGGTGCCCCGGAGCATGTAGCGACCGGTTTCCAGTGCCCGCATTCTGGCAATCTGCAGATGCTGTAACGGCCCAATGGAATCGCCGAACCAGCCATCGTTGCTGATCGTGAGCAGCAGGCCCGCGCCCCGGGCATTAAAGGCAACAAAATCCGGATAGGCGACTTCATAGCAGATGAAGGGCATCACATTGACGCCATTGGCCTTGAGCGGATCCTGCCACTCCGGTCCCCGGCTGAAATCGCTCATGGGCAAATCGAAGAAACCAATCAGCCCCCGCAACACGCTCTGCAGTGGCACGTACTCCCCGAAAGGCACCAGCTTCTGCTTGTGGTAGATGCCCTCGCCGTTGCCGATGGCCATGATGCTGTTGTGAAACGTGAAATCTTCAATTCGGTCACTGAATCCGTACCAGGGTATGCCGGTAATCAGGGTGCTGTTGTCGCCCAGCTCTGCACTGATGTGATCGATGATCTTGCCAGCCTGATCCTGGGGAGTGGGAATGGCGGTTTCCGGCCAGAGGATCAGATCCGTGTCCCAGTGATCCTCGGTCATGCCGAGGTAGGTAACGATCTGATCCTTCAGGAACTCAGGATCCCATTTGATCTGCTGCGGAATATTGCCCTGCATGGCGGCAAAGGATATAGGGTCTTCGCTCAGATCCGTCCAGTCGACACGGTTCATGGCCGGGGCAACCAGCCAGGGAATCAGGGCAACAAAGAGGGTAACGCCCGCAGCCACCGGTTTGAGGCGCTTCAGCAGCCACCAGCCGCCGTAAAGTGCGGCACCGGTCGCAGCAATCCAGAACGTGATGCCATGCACGCCGGTCAGAGGTGCCAGCCCGGCCAGTGGGCCGTCAGTGTGCGCGGTGCCCAGATACAGCCAGGGAAAGCCGGTGAGCAGCCAGCCCCGGAGCCAGTCGCCCAGGATCCAGATGGCCGGAAACAGGATCAGGCGCCGGGCCGGGCTGTCCTTGGCCAGTTTGCCCCAGAACCAGAAGGCCAGGCCGTGGAACAGCGCCAGGCCCGCTACGAACAGAACCGTCAACAGGACGGCGATGGGAATTGCCGTGTTGCCGTGTTCGCTGATGCTGATGTAGACCCAACTGGCGCCGCTGCCAAACAGCCCCAGGCCAGTAAGCCAGCCAGCCCGGAAAAGCTTCTCCGGTGCCAGGGGTACGGTAACCAGGAGGATCAGCAGGACCGAGACCGGGCCCAGCCACCAGAGGTTGAACGGAGAAAAGGTCAGGGTTTGCAGGGCGCCGGCAACCACAAGGGTGGCCGCGCCCAACCAGGCGTTGGAGGAGAGCGGGGTTTTCAGCGCTCTGGAATGTGTGGCGTCACTGGTCACTTCGGGTTACCTGCAGCAGACGGATTACGCGGTTATCGGCGTTGGCAATGGTAAAGCGCAAGCCGCCGAATTCAACCGATTCGCCCCGTCTGGGCAGGTGTCCGAATTCCTTGAGAACCACGCCACCGATGGTGTCGAATTCCTCTTCGTCCATTTCGGTTTCGAAGAACTCATTGAAATCATCAATGGGGGTCACCGCTTTCACGGCGTAGCTGCCATCGCCCCGGGCCTTGATGTGGGTTTCTTCATCAAAATCGTGCTCGTCTTCGATTTCGCCGACAATCTGTTCAAGCACGTCTTCAATGGTGATAAGCCCGGCAGTGCCACCGTACTCGTCCACCACAATGGCCATGTGGTTGCGATTTTCCTTGAACTCCTTGAGCAGCTGGTTCAGGCGCTTGCTCTCGGGCACGAAGGTGGGCGGGCGCAGGATTTCCCGGATACGGTTCCAGTTCAGATCATTGTTCAGGGCCAGGGGAAGCAGATCTTTGGCCAGAAGAACGCCAATCACATCGTCCTGGCTGTCCCCGATGACCGGGAACCGGCTGTGTGCGGAATCCATGATTTCACCCAGAAACTCTTTGGGCTCCTGGGAGGCCTTGACGGTGACCATTTGCGAACGGGGGATCATGATCTCATCCACCCGCATGTCGATCACCTGCATGGCACCTTCGATGATGCTCATGGCATCAACATCGATGATGTTCTGGGACTCGGCGTCCCGCAGGATTTCCAGCACGTCCTCGACGGACTCAGGCCCGCTGGAGAAGGCCTGTGATATACGTTCCAGCCAGGACTTTCCGCCCTGACTGCGACTCGACTGATCGTCGCTCATGAGTCTTGTTCCGTTTCCTCTGCTTCGTAGGGATTGCCAAATCCAAGCTGCGCCAGCAGCCGGATTTCGAGGGCTTCCATGACCTCGGCATCTTCGTCGTCAATATGATCAAAACCCTGGAGATGCAACATACCGTGCACCACCATGTGAGCCCAATGGGCGTCCAGGGTTTTGTCCTGCTCCCTGGCCTCTGTCTCGACAACCGGTGCACAAATCACCAGATCTCCGGCCAATGGCACCGTTATACCGGCTGGCGCCTCAAATGGGAAGGACAACACGTTGGTCGGATAGTCCCGCCCCCGGTATTGGTGATTCAGGGCCTGGCTCTCTTCGGTTCCGACAATACGGACCGTCACCTCGGACGGATCCTCGCCCTGCCAGGCCAGTTGCGCCCATTGTTGAACCTGCGACTCCGAGGGTATACCCGGCGCTTCAAAAACCTGTTGAAAATCCACAGTCAGCTTGCTCACTGGCCGGTCGCACTCCCGTCATCAAAGGAATCGTAGGCTTCGACAATGCGCTGTACCAGCGGGTGACGTACCACATCTTTTGCTTCGAACCGGGTAAACCCGATCCCCGGCACCTTGCTCAGAACACTTGCGGCATGAATCAGCCCGGAATTCTGGCCACGTGGCAGGTCCACCTGGGTGGTGTCACCGGTGATCACGGCGGTAGAGCCGAAACCGATCCGGGTCAGGAACATCTTCATCTGCTCCCGGGTGGTGTTCTGGCTTTCGTCCAGAATGATGAACGAATTGTTCAGCGTACGGCCCCGCATGAACGCCAGCGGCGCAATCTCGATCACGCTTTTCTCGATAAGCCTGGTGACATGGTCAAACCCGAGCATTTCATAGAGCGCGTCGTACAGCGGGCGCAGATACGGATCCACCTTCTGGGCCAGGTCGCCGGGAAGGAAACCAAGCTTCTCGCCGGCCTCGACCGCTGGCCGAACCAGCAAAATCCGCTTCACCTGCTCGTCTTTCAGGGCCTCAACGGCACAGGCCACCGCCAACCAGGTCTTGCCGGTACCCGCCGGCCCAATCCCGAAGTTGATATCGTGGGTGCGGATATTGTGCACATACTTCTGCTGATTCGCGCCCCTCGGCTTGGCCTGAAGCTTGGGGGTCTTGATGACCGTCACAGCGCCATCGTAGGGCACGTCTTCGGGCAGGCGTTCAAAACCGGTTTCCCGGATAAACAGATGCACGGTATCCGGAGGAAGGTCATCGGTAGCCTCGGTTTCCCGATAAAGATGCCGGATAACCTCAACGGCCGCCGCCACATGCTCGGTCTCACCCTCAACTCGGAAATGATGGCCGCGCCTGCCGACTTTCACGTGCAGGCGTTTTTCAATCATTTTCAGGTTTTCATCAAACTGGCCACAAAGCGTCGCCAGCCGGCGCTGGTCCACCGGGTGCAGGTCAAATTGTCTGTGATCGTTGGCGTTCAAAAGTGCTCCGTTTTGGTTTGGGAGAACGAGTATCTGATGTTGGTGAAACGGGCAAGGGCCGGAAGGTGTTTCCAAAAAGCGCCCGTAAATACGTCCCTGTAGGGCTCGGTCGCGCCATCCCTGGCGCTCCACGTTTTTGGAAACACCTTCCGGCCCTCGCCCTGATCATTCTATGTGCAGGCCCGAATGCTAAAAAACAAGTAGATCGGAGTAGCTGGAGGCGTAATCCGACTGGTTTCTTCGTTACAGGCATGTTGCTCGATTACGAATTCGTCCAATCCAACCTACGAATGCGGAGCATAAACTGGGCAGACGGCTCTGGGGCCTACGGAGAGTGGTGGGGCTCCCCTCCCAAAAATGTCGGCGGCCAAGGATGGCCGACGCCAAGCGCACATGGGCGGAGCAAACGCTTTAGAAGCGAAGCTTCGCGTGCCGCGGAGCGACAGCAATCTACGATTGCTGGCTGGACCCGCTTGCGGGTGCTCGTAGCGTTTTTTGGGAGGGGAGCCCCACCACTCGCCAAACTCCAAACCCCAGACGAATAGGATCCGAGCTTTAGTACAACTCCGAATTCACGGGCACACCGCGAAGTGAGTTGGGATAGGCCTCCACAATATCGACATCAATAAAGTGCCCAACAACCTCCGGATTCTCATGCCGGAAATTCACAATCCGGTTGTTCTCGGTACGCCCCGCATACTCACCAGGGTCTTTCTTGGACAAGCCAGTCACCAGAATCCGCTGAGTAGAACCCACCATCTTGCGGCTGATGTCCATCACGTTCTGGTTCAGGCGATCCTGCAGGATGCTCAGCCGCTGTTTCTTGATGTCCATCGGCGTATCGTCCGGCAGATCTGATGCCGGCGTGCCGGGCCGTGCGCTGTAAACGAAGCTGAAGGACATGTCGAAGCCGATGTCGTTGATCAGCTTCATGGTGTCTTCAAAGTCCTTCTCGGTTTCGCCCGGGAAGCCGATGATGAAGTCCGACGAGAAACTGATATCCGGGCGGATCTTGCGCAAGCGGCGGAGTTTGGATTTGTACTCCAGCGCTGTATGGCCGCGCTTCATGGCCGCCAGGATGCGGTCGGAACCGCTCTGAACTGGCAGATGCAGATGGCTGACCAGCTCCGGAACGCGCTCATAGACATCAATGAGAGCATCAGAGAACTCCACCGGGTGTGACGTGGTGTACCGGATGCGATCAATGCCGTCGATGGTGGCGATCAGCTCAATCAGTTCCGCCAGGTCCATCGTGTCGCCGTCGTGGGTTTCGCCACGGTAGGCATTCACGTTCTGGCCCAACAGGTTAACCTCGCGAACACCCTGGCTGGCGAGGTGGGCCACTTCGGCGATCACATCGTCTGCCGGGCGGCTGACTTCTTCACCGCGGGTATAGGGCACCACGCAGAACGTGCAGTACTTGCTGCAGCCTTCCATGATTGAAACAAACGCGGAAGGGCCGTCTGCGCCGGGCTCGGGCAGGTTGTCGAATTTTTCGATTTCCGGGAAGCTGACGTCCACCACGCCAACACCGTTACCCTTGGCGCGCACTTCGGTAATCATGTCCGGCAGGCGATGCAGGGTCTGGGGGCCGAAGACCATGTCCACGTAGGGTGCGCGGTCAATGATCGCCTGGCCTTCCTGGGAAGCCACACAGCCACCCACGCCGATGATCATTTCCGGCTTTTTGCTTTTCAGCTTTTTCCAGCGGCCAAGCTGGTGGAACACCTTCTCCTGGGCTTTTTCCCGAATGGAGCAGGTGTTCAGCAGCAGGATGTCGGCGTCATCGGGTGAATCGGTCATTTCGACGGTTTCACCGGTTTTGAGCAGGTCTGCCATGCGGGCAGAGTCATACTCGTTCATCTGACAGCCGTGGGTTTTGATGTACAGCTTCTTGGCCATGGGTCTCACGTAATCTGATGGATGTTGCGCCGGGAACTGGTTTTTGAAACGGGGCGCCAGCAAAAAGGAACTGCGTATTATAACGGGGTGCTTAAACTTCAACCACCTTTGTCTCGGCTAGTTGCTAGTCCGCTTGTGGTATTATTTTTGGTTCTTTAAATCGACAATCAAGCCCGAACACGATCATGACCCCCGAACGCCTCGCCCGAATCAAACAAACCCTGAACACCCGGCAGCCGGACCTGAGCGTCCTAACCGACCAGGTCCACAAGCCCCGGAATCTGTCCGCCATCATCCGCTCCTGCGATGCGTTTGGCTTGGCGAACATGCACGTGGTCTGGCCAAAAGAAGGCTTCCGGGCATTTCGCAAAACCGCCGGTGGCAGCTACAACTGGGTAACAACCCACACCCACCGGAGCATGGACGAAGCGATCCAGAGTCTGAAAGGGCAGGGCCACAAGCTATACGCCGCACAGCTATCCGACCGGGCCATTGATTTCCGGGATGTGGATTACACCCTGCCGTGCACGATAATCCTGGGTAACGAAGTGGATGGCGTCAGCGTTGATGCCGCAGCTCAGGCTGACGAGCACATCGTTATCCCAATGATGGGGATGGTGGAGTCGCTGAACGTATCGTCTGCCTGTGCGATTGTCCTGTCCGAAGCCCAGAGGCAGCGGAAGCTGGCCGGCATGTTCGATCAGCGCCGGATGCCGGATGACGAGTACAACCGCCTTTTATTCTGTTGGTGTCAGCCCACCGTCAAACGCTACTGCGACGACCGTAATTTGCCATACCCGCCGATAGACCCGGAAACGGGTGAGTTGGTCGACGGTGTGGGCTGGATGCAGGAAGTAAGAAAGTTAAGGGCGAATCGCCCACGGTGGGATGACGAACCCAAAGTCACCGCAGATGAGCAATAAAAAGAAAATTACTCTTCTGTGAGATCGGTCCGGGGGTGGGAGGTCTTTTCTGTCGGGAAAAGATGTCTGAGCGAAGCGAGTTGCTTTTCCCAGAAGAAAAGGCCTCCCACCTCTGGATCAGCCCCCAAATCGAGCAGGCTACTTAGCAAAAGCTAGAGCCCATCACTCCTCGCGAGCCTCAAGATACCGCTGAAGCTGCTCCCGCAAAGCCTTGGGAAGCCGGGTAATCGTCAGGGCATCTTTGTCACGGTCATAGTAAACCGCCTGATTCACCAGGTCGGAGGAGAAGGACACGCTCATTCCGCCTCCGGAGCCTGCAATCCGTACCAGTTTTTTCACTTTCCGGTGGTCCGGGTGCAGCACGCCGCTTTCCGGCAGTTCGGCGGTTTTTGAGGCAAACTCCTTGAAGCGTTGCGGCTCACTCTCGTCCAGGTAGCCGGACAATGCCTCGATTTCGACCGGCTCGCCCAGGGCATGCTGCTCCTTACAGAACTCATAGGCCTTGTTGCGAACCTCCCCGGCTTTCTCAGGCTCGGAGGACTTGGCAAAAGCTTCCACCGCATCCAGGAAGGTCATGGTTTCCTTTTCCACATCCACCTGATTGGTAAACCCGCACAAACGGATAAACAGCTCTCCTGGCTCGCCGGTGCCGCGGCCGTGGACCAGTGTCAGGTAGTTTTCCGCCGGGTTGTTGCCGCGCCAGTCGTCCAGCTCGATGCGAACGGCCAGGTTCAGACGGGAGAGGCTCAGGACGTCGGTCGCATCCAGTGACTGGTTGCCATCGAACCGCATGGCGCTGTCGGTTTCCAGGATAAACAGGTAAACCACCTCGGCGTCCGCTAGGGCATCGTGGACGATCATCAGATGGCCATCGAACTCCTCCTGACTGTCGGTCAGGAGCTCCTGCCATTGTCCGAACAGGCGGTCGGTCATGGCGCTGAAGGTTTGCTTGTCTTCCAGGTAGTCGTTCAGCCAGGCGCTGAACGGGCACTCGCCCAGATCTTCGGAAAACCGGCCGTATTTCTTACCGGGCTTGCTGTTGAACAGCCGCTTCATCTGCTTGTGCAGGCCCTCGTAGTCGCCACCGGGCTCCCTCAGAGAGTCTCCGGCACTGAGATGGGCTGCCTGGTCCGGCTGGAAATGCGTAAAAAAGGCAGACCTCAGGTGTTTGATTGCCATGGTTAATTACCCTGTTGCCGTTGTCCTGACTGAAAGGCCTCCATGATGAGCGTTTCATCGGGATGGTAAAGCCAGTCAAATCCAATGGGTTGCGCAGTGAGTGATATGGGAGAGAAGGCCATAGTCCAAGGAGCGGCAGCTTATTATGAAAAACGCGGAAATCCAAATTTCCACCCATCCTGATGCATTATCGTTCAAAGCCGATTTTGACACGTGAGAATTCCGCAATATCGCCTTTTCAGCTCTGAAGCCGCCTTCGGGACCCGCACTTTGACTGCTCCATGTCTGTGCCTGTGCCTGAATAAGGGGCAGTTTTCAGGCTTGGCAGGGCTACCCCGCAGAGGTTGGGAAAGGGTCGGAAGCGCCAGAGTAAAGGCCTGAACAAGAATTGGCGCAATCCATGCTTATGGTTCAGGTCAGCGGGAAGAGTCGCGTTGTGTCGTGCGACACAATTCTCGTGGAATAAGTCACTCAAGCAAAAGCGCTTATTGGCCCGGAGATTTCTTCGGTTCAATAGGCGCTTTTTTTTTTGGCAAATGGCCAGTGAGGCGGCTCGGAATTTTTCTTCGGTCTCCTCTTGACCAGTCAGTTTAACAGAAACGGAGAACTGCGATGCAATGTGTAATGAAAAAGGCCGGATTGGCGATAGCGATTGCCCTGATGGGTGGCTCGGTGCAGGCCGCACAGACCGGGTTTCATGAAGCCCTGAGTAAGGGCGAGGTATACGGAGATCTTCGCTTGCGTTTCGAACAGGTGCAACAGGACAATGCACTCAGGGACGCGGAAAGCGTAACTTTGCGAACCCGCCTTGGCTATCGTACTGCGGATTACAATGGGTTATCCGGGCTTGTCGAGTTTGAGGACGTTCGGAACGTGGCTGGGCTTGACGACTACAACGACACGCTGGGGAAGAATCCAAATTACTCTGTTATTGCCGATCCCGAGACAACAGAGCTGGACCAGGCTTACCTTCAGTACAGGTTCGGAGATATAACCGGTCGGTTGGGGCGTCAGGTGATAACTTACGACAATCACCGGTTTATTGGCGACGTTGGCTGGCGCCAGGATCGCCAGACGTTTGATGCGGCCCGCCTGACTTACACCCCGTCAACCAACCTCGCAATCGACTACGCCTTCCTGAGTCAGCGCAACCGCATCTTTGCCGAGAGCCAGGACCTGCCATCCAAGGATCACATAGTCAACGTTGCCTACCAAACACCCCTCGGCAAGCTGACCGGCTATGCCTATCTGCTGGAAATTGATGAAGGCGTTGACAACTCGCTCGACACCGTCGGGCTTCGTTATGTTGGCGGGTATGACCTTGAGCCGCTGGGGATAATCTACGAAGCCGAATATGCGATCCAGGAGGCAGAATCGGGCGGTGCTGATTTTGATGCCGAGTATTACAAGCTGAATGCGGGCATTGATATCGCGGGCGTCATTGTTTCAGCGGGACTTGAAGTCCTTGGGTCGGATAATGGCAACTACGGCTTCTCTACACCACTGGCAACCCTGCACGGTCAGAACGGCTGGGCTGACCAGTTTCTGAACACCCCGCTGGTCGGGTTGGAAGACGCGTCGCTCAGCGTAAAGGCACCCGTGGCGGGCGGCGGCCTGACCCTTAAATATCATGACTTCAGGGCCAGTGACTCGCCTGGCGGTGCCAGTGACTTGGGTAGCGAGGTTGATGTGGTCTATCAGCGCAAGTTTGCGGAGAACTACTCAGCAGGTATTAAATACGCTCGCTACATGGCCGGAGATGCAGCAACCGGAAAAGTGGATACTGACAAGCTCTGGCTGACTCTGGCCGCCAAGTTCTGAGGCTGATATCCGAAAAAAAGCCCCGGCGGCGTCCACTGCCAGCGGGGGCCTTTCATCCGTCATTCGGCTCAGATTCGCTTGTTGCGCACCAGGTCTTGCACCAGTTTGCTGACCGCGCCTGCGATTTCTTCACTGTCGTCTGCGCAGATGGAAGCCGAGGCGATGTCCGAGCCGAGCTTTGCCGCAATCGCGATGACGCCGTGGGCGCTGATGACCTGTGCGAAGCGGCGGCGATCATCGACAGTGCCGGCGTTGTCTTCGCTGAGCACGATGGACGTTTTACCCTGATCAAACAGCGCCCGTTCCAGGGACAAGGCCAGGGCCGCTGCCTGCTTGCCATTGCACGCGATGATGGCAGGCTTCTGGGCCAGACGACGCCGGCGCTCGTCAGCGCTGACCGGGTCCAGCGATTCCACCGTTTCCGAGGTTCCTGCGATCATGCCCGCGCCGATGGTCACGTTGCTCAGCCGGTCGATAACGATAAAACTGCCGGTTGCGTGGTTGTTGGGATAAGGATCGAACGCAACGGGTTGGCTCAGGGTCAGTTCGCACAGGCCGATTTCGTTCAAGTTCAGTTCCGGAGGGTTTTCCCGTTTTTCCAGCGTGTTTACGTCTGTCTGATGCTGAATCTTTCTCACCGTGGCCGATGAGAAGGTGGGGCCCAGCTTGATGTCATAGAGGCGACCGGTTTCCAGCGGCGCGTCGGTCATCCAGACGATGTTGGCGAGGAAACGGTTGCCCACTTCAGGCTCATCTTCCGCTTTTACCAGCATGTCGCCACGGCTGACGTCGATTTCGTCGGTCAGCGTGAGGGTGATCGCCTGGTCGATATAGGCTTCTTCAAGGTTGCCGTCGAAGGTTACCACCTCTTTCACCGTGCTGGTGCGCCGGGAGGGCAGCGCCATGATTTTCTCGCCCGGGCGGATCACGCCGGAGGCGATGGTGCCGCAGAAGCCGCGAAAGTTCAGGTTCGGGCGGGTTACGTACTGAACCGGGAAGCGGAAATGCTCCAGGTTCTTGTCCCGACCGACTTCCACGGTTTCCAGGATTTCCATCAGCGGCTGGCCGGTGAACCAGGGGGTGTGCTCGCTCTTGTTCACCACGTTATCGCCTTCCAGGGCGGAAATCGGCACGAAGCGGATGTCCTTCAGGCCCAGTTTGGCGGCAAACGCCAGATAGTCGTCCCGGATCTCGTTGAAGCGCTCTTCGCTGAAATCCACCAGATCCATCTTGTTGATGGCGACCACAATGTGGCGGATGCCCAACAGCGAGGCAATGTAGGAATGCCGGCGGGTCTGGGTCAGCACACCGTGGCGGGCATCGATCATCAGGATCGCCACCTGCGCCGTGGACGCGCCGGTGGCCATGTTGCGGGTATACTGCTCGTGGCCCGGAGTGTCGGCGATGATGAACTTGCGCTTGTCGGTGGAGAAATACCGGTAGGCAACATCAATGGTGATGCCCTGTTCGCGCTCCGCCTGCAGGCCGTCTACCAGCAGGGCCAGGTCCAGCTTCTCGCCGGTGGTGCCCATCTTGGCACTGTCGGTTTTCAGGCTGGCCATGTGATCTTCATAGATCATCTTGGTGTCATGCAGCAGGCGACCAATCAGCGTGCTCTTGCCGTCGTCCACGCTGCCGCAGGTGAGCAGGCGCAGGAGTTCCTTGTTTTCGTGCTGTTTCAGGTAGGCCTGAATATCTTCCGCAATCAGATCAGACTGGTGTGACATCTTAGAAATACCCTTCCCGCTTTTTCTGTTCCATGGAGCCGGCTGAATCGTGGTCGATTACCCGACCCTGGCGCTCGGAGCTCTTGGCCAGCAACATTTCCTGGATAATGTCAGGAAGCGTGTTGGCTTCGGATTCGATGGCGCCCGTCAGCGGGTAGCAGCCCAGTGTCCGGAAGCGAACCGATTTCATCATTGGTTTCTCGCCGTCCTTCAATGGCATGCGGTCGTCGTCCACCATGATCAGGGTGCCATCGCGCTCAACGACCGGGCGTTCGGCGGCATAGTAGAGCGGAACGATGTCGATGTTCTCAAGGTAGATGTATTGCCAGATATCCAGTTCCGTCCAGTTGGACAGCGGAAACACCCGGATACTCTCGCCCTTGTTGATCTTGCCGTTGTAGATGTTCCACAGCTCGGGACGCTGGTTCTTGGGATCCCAGCGATGGTATTCATCCCGAAACGAATACACGCGTTCCTTGGCCCGGGATTTTTCCTCGTCACGGCGGGCACCGCCGAAGGCTGCATCAAACTTGTACTTGTCGAGCGCCTGTTTCAGGGCCTGGGTCTTCATGACATCGGTATGTTTCGCGCTGCCGTGAGTAAACGGCCCGATTCCCTGATCCACGCCTTCCTGGTTGGTGTGCACAATCAGGTCGAGGCCGAACTTCTCAGCGACGTTGTCCCTGAACTTGATCATGTCCCGGAATTTCCAGGTGGTATCAATGTGCATCAACGGAAAGGGCGGCTTACCCGGGTAAAAGGCCTTCAGGGCCAGGTGAAGCATTACCGCGGAGTCCTTGCCGATGGAATACAGCATTACCGGATTGTCGAACTCGGCTGCCACTTCCCGGATGATGTGGATGCTTTCCGCTTCCAGCTGTTTCAGATGCGTGAGGTTGTATGTGGTCATGGTAATCCGTTGCCGCCGTGCGGGCCGTTGTGGCTATGCGAATTGATAGCGCAACTATACCAGAGCCAGCAAGGGCATAAGAAGACGGTCAACTAGACATTGGCGCTATAACAATATAGCAGGTGGCGGGCGCCGGGCTTCCGAAAGGCGGGTGTCCGGGCTCAGGCTGGATTGCAGGAGTCGGCCAGTAATTTGGCAACGTAGCGGTCGACATAGTCGAAGCCGTTGCCCTCGAACTCGGCGAACTGGATGCCCAGCTGGAATTCATCTCTGGCAATCCGGCGCATATGAACGATATTGCCGTCTGCAACAATGGAAACCGGTTGCGTGGCAACGACGGGCACCGAGAACCGGGCTTTGACGGCAATCCAGTTGCCGGGAGCAGGCGCCTTTTGCTCCGGAATCAACTGCTTCACCGTTGCCTGGTTGCAGGAAATCATCACGCCGGTGCGTGAAAGATTGGAAATTGAACAGGTAAGACAGCAGCCGTCCGGTTTTTCAAGGGTAATGTCGGTGGCTACGTCCACCCGTTGCTGGTTGCGCAGATTCAGTTTGGCGGCGACAGGTTTCATGTTGACTCTTCTGGCGTGTCTGGTTGCAAATGAGGCTGCCTTTCCCATAAATCCCTTCCAGAAAAACACTTAAGCTTATGATAAGCGCATGAAAGTGTAGTTGTTTACTTTGTGATCAGCAAGAAGTCTGCCGCTTATTGTGGCAGTTTTATTAAACCTTTCTGAACGAAGCGTCACAAAAATTGACGCCTGTCAGTATTAGCCACCGGAAATGCCGGTCCGTCTTATGTCACAGGTTTTGCTACAGGCGGCACCGTGGCTGGTGTAAAATGCCGGCCTCCATTCATGTGTGGGCGTTCACTGAGCCCCGGGAATTCCAAGTTTTTTATGACAGACAACACCCAGAACCCCGCTACAGAAACCGGTAATGGCAAGGTCGGTTTTATCAGCCTTGGCTGCCCCAAGGCCCTTGTCGACTCAGAGCGTATCCTCACCCAACTCCGGCTCGACGGGTATGACGTGGTCCCCACCTATGACGACGCCGATATCGTGGTGGTGAATACCTGTGGCTTTATTGATGCCGCCAAGCAGGAATCCCTGGATGCGATTGGCGAGGCCATCAGTGAAAACGGGAAGGTCATTGTCACCGGCTGCATGGGAGTCGAAGCCGACAAGATCCGCGAGACCCACCCCGGCGTTCTGGCGGTTTCCGGTCCTCATGCCTATGAAGAAGTGGTCGGTGCGGTTCACCAGTTCGTGCCCCAGAAAAAGCAACACGACCCGTTCACCGATCTGGTTCCGCCCCAGGGCATCAAACTGACCCCGAGGCATTATGCCTATCTGAAAATTTCCGAGGGCTGCAACCACCGCTGCACCTTCTGCATCATCCCCTCCATGCGCGGCGATCTGGTCAGCCGGCCCATCGGCGATGTGATGGACGAAGCCCAGCGCCTGGTGGATGCCGGTGTAAAAGAGCTGTTGGTCATCTCCCAGGACACCTCCGCCTACGGCGTCGACACCAAATACCGCACCGGCTTCTGGCAGGGGCGGCCGCTCAAGACCAAGATGCAGTCACTGTGTGAAGCGCTCGGCGAAATGGGCGTGTGGGTTCGCCTGCACTACGTTTACCCCTATCCCCATGTCGACGACATCATTCCGCTGATGGCCGAGGGAAAAATCCTGCCGTACCTGGACATCCCGTTCCAGCACGCCAGCCCGAGAGTACTCAAGGCCATGAAGCGCCCGGCCCACGACAGCAAAACTCTGGAGCGCATCCGCAAATGGCGTGAGATCTGCCCCGAGCTCACCATCCGCTCCACCTTCATCGTCGGCTTCCCCGGTGAAACCGAGGAGGACTTCCAGTACCTGCTGGACTGGCTCGACGAGGCTCAACTGGATCGTGTTGGCGCGTTCAAATACAGCCCGGTGGAAGGCGCCAAAGCCAACGAACTGGAAGGTGCGGTTCCCGAGGAAGTCAAAGAAGAGCGCCTGGCCCGTTTCATGGAAAAACAGGCAGAGATTTCAGCAGCCCGCCTACAGGCCAAAATCGGCCAGACGATTGATGTGCTGATTGACGAGGTCGACGAGGAAGGCGCCATTGGTCGCTCCAAGGCAGACGCGCCGGAGATTGACGGTATGGTTTACCTTAACGACGAGACCGACCTTGTTCCGGGTGAGATTGTTCAGGCGGTTGTTGAGCATGCCGATGAGCATGATCTTTGGGCTCGGCTTCTTTGATGGCTTCCGGCTTGGGCACCTAGCCTGCCGAATTTGGGGGTAGGCCTCGGCGGGGTGTGCCTCCCAAAAACCGCTACGAGCACATCCATGTGCGCTTGGCGTCGGCCATCCATGGCCGCCGACATTTTTGGGAGTCACACCCCGCCAAGGCCTCAGAATCTTCAGGGATAGGGAGCAATCGGGCCGGATAAACAAGGTCAGTAGGTCGGATCAGGTGAAGCCGTAATCCGACCTATCATTTTGTTTTGATGGCCTGTCTTCGCGAGGGCACGCCGCCAGCTCGAGTGCCGTGGTGGGTAGAGCCTCCCAAAAATCTGGAGCGCCAGGGATGGCGCGACGAAGCCCTACAGGGATGTATTCACGGGCGTTTTTTGGGAGGCTCTACCCACCATGGCAGTCCCCCCAAGCTAGCAGGCTAGGGCCGCAGTCAGAAACCACGACCCAAGCCAAAAGGGTCACCCCCCAAGCTTGCGAACAAGAATCTCATTAAACAGCTTGGGATTCCCCTGACCTTTGGAGGCCTTCATCAGAGGCCCCATGAAACCCCCAAGCATCTTCTTGCGCTTCTTCGGGTCTTCCTCGTTCTGATACTGCGCCACCTGATCCGGCATGCCCGCCAGAACCTCGTCTACCATGGCTTCCAGGGCGCCGGTGTCAGACACCTGCTTCAGCCCCTTGGCATCGATGATGGCGTCAACGCTGTCGTTCTCACCGGACCACAGCGCCTCGAACACCTTCTTTGCGCCGGCGGATGAAATCGTATTGTCGGCAATCCGTACCACCAGATCGCCCAGCTGAGCACCGCTGATGGGCGAATCGGCAACCGATTTCTCCTCTGCATTCAGGCGCGCAGAGAATTCGCCCTGGATCCAGTTGGCGACCAGCTTTGCGTCTTTGCCCTGGCTGGCCGCTTCTTCAAAGAACGTGGCCAGTTTTGAGTCGCCGCTGAGCAGGCTGGCGTCGTAGTCGTTCAGGCCGTAATGGTCCATAAAGCGGACTTTGCGGGCGTCCGGCAGTTCCGGGAGACTGTTGCGGGCTTCTTCAATGAAGGAATCATCGATTTCTACCGGCAGCAGGTCCGGGCAGGGGAAGTAGCGGTAGTCGTTGGCTTCTTCCTTGGTGCGCATGGAGCGGGATTCGTCACGGTCGCCGTTATACAGGCGGGTTTCCTGCACGATGCTGCCGCCGTCTTCCAGAACGTCCATTTGCCGCTCAACTTCGTGGGCAATGGCCTGCTCCATGAACCGGAACGAGTTCAGGTTCTTGGTTTCGGTACGTGTGCCCAGAGTGTCGGACCCCTTCGGTTTCAACGAAATATTCACGTCGAAACGCATGGAGCCTTGGGACATGTCGCCGTCGCAGATGCCCAGGGATGTCACGATGCTGTGCAGCTTCTTCGCGAAGGCGACGGCTTCTTCCGCGTTGTTCATATCCGGTTCGGTGACCACCTCAATGAGCGGTGTGCCGGCCCGGTTGAGATCCACGCCGGTCATGCCGTGGAAATCCTCATGCAGGGATTTGCCGGCATCCTCTTCCAGGTGGGCGTGGTGAATGCGAACGCGCTTGGTCTCACCGTTCGGCAGATCAATGTCCACGAAACCGGGGCCGACAATCGGGCGCTCCAGCTGGGTGGTCTGGTAGCCCTTGGGCAGGTCCGGGTAAAAGTAGTTCTTCCGCTCGAATACCGAACGGCGCTCGATCTGGGCGTTCACGGCCAGGCCAAACATCACCGCATAGCGGAACGCCTGCTCATTAGGCACCGGCAGAGTGCCGGGCATGGCCAGGTCAACCGCGTTGGCCTGGGTGTTGGGCTCGGCGCCGTAAGAGGTGCTGGAGCCGGAAAAAATCTTGGTCTTGGTGGCGAGCTGAACGTGAATTTCCAGCCCGATCACAATGTCCCACTGCATAGTTGCTCTCTCCTGTAAGGGGCCTGTCCCGGGCTTATTGCGGTTCACGCTGGTGCCAGTCGGTCACCTGCTGGAACTGATGGGCGGCGTTCAGCAGACGCGCCTCGGAGAAATAATCCCCGATGATCTGCAAACCCACTGGAAGACCGTCGACGAAACCAGCCGGTACCGACATGGCCGGAACGCCCGCCAGGTTGATGGCGATGGTGAATACGTCTTCCAGGTACATGGTCACCGGGTCACTGGTCTTCTCGCCCTGGATGAAGGCCGGCGAGGGCGTGGTCGGGCTCATCAGCACATCCACTTCCTTGAAGGCATTGATGAAATCCTGCTGAATCAGCCGCCGAACCTTCTGGGCCTTGAGATAATAGGCATCGAAATAGCCGGCGGAGAGGGCGTAGGTGCCCACGAGAATCCGACGTTTCACCTCTTCACCAAAACCCTCCGCGCGGGAGCGGGTGTAAAGATCCATCAGGTCCTTGGGATCCTCGCAGCGGTAGCCATAGCGTACCCCGTCAAAACGGGACAGGTTGGCGGACGCCTCTGCTGGAGCAATTACATAGTAGGCAGCAATCGCGAGCTTCGCGTTTGGCAGCGACACCTCTTTAACGGTGGCGCCCAGTTTCTCGTATTCCTTTACTGCGTTGCGAACCTGCTGCTCCATCGCCGGGCTTAGCTGATCGCTGAAATATTCCCTGGGCAGGCCGATTCTTAAACCTTTTAGGGGCTCGTTCAGCGTGGCGGTGTAATCCGGCACCTCGCGGTCAATAGACGTCGAGTCCTTCGGATCAAAACCTGCCATCACATTCAGCATCAGCGCATTATCTTCTGCTGTGCGAGCCATAGTGCCGCCCTGGTCGAGACTAGACGCAAAAGCAATCATCCCGTACCGGGACACCCGGCCATAAGTGGGCTTCAGGCCAGTAACACCACACAGTGCCGCTGGCTGACGGATCGAGCCGCCAGTATCCGTGGCGGTAGCTGCCGGAGTCAGTCGAGCGGAAACCGCCGCAGCCGACCCGCCCGATGAACCGCCCGGCACCCGCTTACTACCTTCACTCAGGCCCCAAGGGTTGGTCACAGCGCCAAAATAACTGTTCTCGTTGGACGACCCCATGGCGAACTCGTCCATGTTGGTTTTGCCCAGGCACACCGCACCGGCCTGGCGGAAATTCGCCGTAACGGTGGCATCATAAGGCGGAACAAAGTTCTCCAACATCTTCGAACCGCAAGTGGTCCGAACGCCGTTGGTACAGAAAATGTCCTTGTGCGCAAACGGGATCCCCGTCCAGGGCGTCGCATTCCCCGCCGCACGCTGGTCATCCGCGACCCGGGCATCGGCCAGGGCCTGCTCTTCGGTCACGGTAATAAAGCTGTTGTACTTCGAATCTTCCCGCTTGATGCGGTCGAGGAACTCCTGGGTCAGCTCCACACTGGAAATCTTGCCGCTTTCCAGTTCCAGGGAAAGCTCTGCTACGGATTTGTTATGCATGACGTGTCCTTTCACTCGATCACTCGGGGAACCAGATAAAGCCCGTTCTCGGTAGCCGGCGCAATCGCCTGGAACGCCTCACGCTGATTGGTCTCGGTTACCTCGTCAGCGCGCAGGCGCTGCACTGCATTCAGCGGATGGGCCATGGGCTCAACCGAATCGGTGTCGGCAGCACCCAACTGATCCACCAGATCCAGGATGTTGCCCAGATCCTTCTCCAGAGCCGAAACCTGCTCGTCATCCACACGAATGCGGGCGAGCACAGCGACTTTCTCAATGTCCTCACGGGAAATGGTCACGCATTGCCTCCCAGATAAATGAAATGTCATTAATAAATGTTTTGAAAAAAGAGGGCCGCTCTGAACTGCGGGGACGTTCGGAGATCCCTTTTCAAAACTGTAGAGGGCCAAGGATGGCCCGAAACAAGCGCACATGGACGTGCTCGTAGCGTGTTTTGAAAAGGGATCTCCGAGCGGCCCTACACCGAAGCCGGAAAATCAGGTGGACCATGGTAACAGATTCGAACAATGGCGGGAGGCCCCAGCCCATAAGGTAAATGTGTGAACCGTAAGGCTTGAGGCCCGTTAGCGCCTTGCCTGCAGGGGTGCTCACTGCTAAAGTTGCCGCATCTTTTCTTTGCGACTGCAACTCTCAGGTTGAAACTACACGAATGTTGATAAAAAGACTCCGAGGCATCTTCTCCAGCGATCTGTCCATCGACCTGGGCACCGCCAACACCCTGATCTACGTGCGTGAGCGCGGAATCGTGCTGAACGAGCCCTCGGTAGTGGCCATTCGCACCAACAACTCTCAGAAAATGGTTGCCGCTGTCGGCGCTGAAGCCAAGCGCATGCTCGGCCGTACACCGGGCAACATCACCGCTATCCGCCCCATGAAAGACGGCGTGATTGCAGATTTTGTGGTAACCGAAAAAATGCTCCAGCACTTTATTCATAAGGTGCATGAGAACAGCTTCATTACCCCGAGCCCGAGAGTGCTGGTGTGTGTTCCCAGCAAGTCCACCCAGGTAGAGCGCAAAGCCATTCGCGAATCCGCCCTCGGTGCTGGTGCCCGGGAAGTCTTCCTTATTGAAGAACCCATGGCAGCCGCTATCGGCGCCGGTCTGCCGGTTGAAGAAGCCAGCGGCTCCATGATCGTGGACATTGGTGGTGGTACCACCGAAATCGCCATTATCTCCCTGAACGGCATCGTCTACGCCGAGTCTGTGCGGGTTGGCGGTGACAAATTCGACGAAGCCATCGTAACCTACGTGCGTCGCAACTACGGCAGCCTGATCGGTGATTCTACCGCCGAGCGTATCAAGCACGAAATCGGTTGCGCATACGAAGGCCTCGAAATCCGCGAGATCGATGTGCGCGGTCGCAACCTCGCCGAAGGTGTGCCCCGGGCATTTACCCTCAACAGCGAAGAGATTCTCGACGCGCTGCAGGAATCCCTGGCGCAGATCGTTCAGACCGTCAAGAGTGCTCTGGAACAGTCTCCGCCCGAGCTGGCGTCCGACATTGCCGAGCGCGGTATTGTTCTGACCGGCGGCGGCGCACTGCTGCGCGGGCTGGACAAACTGATCAGCGAGGAAACCGGCCTGCCGGTGATTATCGCTGAAGACCCGCTGACCTGTGTGGCCCGTGGTGGCGGCAAGGCGCTGGAAGTGATTGACCGGGGTGGCATCGGAATGTTCTCCCAGGAGGGATAATCCTGTGGGGAGGGCTCGCCATTAAAACCATCTTTGTCCAGGGGCCTGTTCCCGGCTTCAGACTCCTCATTGTTCTTCTCGTATCGGCAGCCCTGGTGGTTGCCGATGCGCGTTTCGACAAGCTCTCAACGGTGCGAAGTACCATTGCAACCGGTCTGGCACCCGTGTACTGGCTGGGGAATGCGCCCTACGAATTTTCCGACTGGTTCGCCGGGCTGTTTGAAAATAAACAGGATCTTCAGGAAGAGAATGAAGATCTCCGGGCTCGTTTGCTGATCCTCGAGCGTCGCGCCCTGAAATACGCCGCGCTTGCTTCCGAGAACAACGAGCTGCGCCGCCTGATGAACTCATCAGAAGTATTGGATGACCGCGTCATCGTTGGCGAGGTGGTCGGTGTCTCCCCGGATCCCTTTTCCCACGAAATTATTATCAACAAAGGGCGCAGTGACGGCTTGTCGCCGGGCCAGGCCATTCTGGACGCCCATGGTCTGATGGGCCAGGTGGTGCAGAGCAGCCAGATTACCTCCCGCGTCTTGCTCGTCTCCGACAGCAGCCACGCCGTTCCGGTGGAGGTTGTGCGTAACGGTTTGCGCGCCATCCTGCTGGGTACCGGCGATACGGATACCCTGGATCTCGTTCATGTGCCGGATACGGCGGATATTCGCGAGGGCGACCTGCTCGTCAGTTCCGGTCTTGGTGGCCGTTTTCCGAGGGGCTACCCGGTCGCGGAAGTCAGTCGAATATCCAAAGAGCCGGGCGAACCTTTTGTCTCCATTGAAGCCACACCCAAGGCGCAACTCAACCAGAGCCGTCTGGTGCTGGTAGTATTCCCTGCGGAAAATGCCGCGCCGATCGAAACCGACGAGGGTGAGGACGCATCCGCTGCCAACGTCGCCGAAGATGCCAGCCAGGGAGGGCAGGACTGATGTTGTCCGTAATCAGCTATCCGGTCTTTGTGCTTTCCGTGATCGTTGCCCTGGTGTTCAGTATTTCCCTGTTTCCTGTGGGCTGGTTCGAGTTCCGCCCGGAGTGGTTGGGGCTGGTTGTTTTCTACTGGACATTCCGGGCTCCGGCCCAGTTCGGCATCCTGCTGGCCTGGTGTCTGGGCCTGCTTCTGGATGTGCTGGAAGCCACGCCTCTTGGCGTGAATGCCATGGCGATGGCCTTGATCGCTTTTCTGGTGCTTACTATCCACCAGCGTTTGCGCATGTATCCAATGCCCCAGCAGTGCCTGATGGTGTTCCTGTTGTTGGGCATCAATCAGATGCTGGTGCATTTTGTAAAGCAATTGCTGGGGGCTGATGATGCTGGCTTCAGCTACCTCTGGCCGGCCCTGACCAGCGCCCTGGTATGGCCGGTATTCTGTATCCTGCTGGACAACATTAACCGCAAACTGGGTTAGCCATGCCATCAATCATTCTCGCCTCGGCTTCGCCGCGCCGGGCGGAGCTGTTGCAGCAAATCGGCCTGAATTTTTCGGTTCGTCCGGCGGACATCGACGAAACACCGGAGCCCGATGAATCCCCGGAACGCTATGTGGAACGTTTGGCCCGGGAGAAGGCGCTGGTTGTGGCTGGGTCCTCACCGGAATGCCTGGTACTTGGGTCGGATACATCGGTGGTGCTCGATGGCGAGATACTCGGTAAGCCGTCAGACTTCACCGAAGCCCGGGAAACATTGGCCCGCCTCTCCGGCGCCACTCATCAAGTCATGACTGCCGTGGCGTTGGCCTCAGAAGGGCAATGCCAGTCTGTTCTGGTCATCACCGAAGTTTGTTTCAGGCAGCTTTCCAGCGCAGAGATCGACGCCTATGTGGCCAGCGGCGAACCCATGGACAAGGCCGGGAGTTATGGAATTCAGGGCCTTGGTGGTATTTTTGTTAATGAGCTCCGGGGTAGCTACAGTGCCGTGGTTGGTCTGCCGCTGCAGGAAACCGCCGCATTGCTGGCTGGTGCCGGTTACCCGGTCTGGAAAAACTGGCCGCGCAGTCTGGAGAGCCAAACATTATGAGCGAAGAGATTCTGATCAACGTCACCCCGGTGGAAACGAGGGTGGCCCTGGTTGAAAACGGCATGCTGCAGGAAGCCTATATAGAGCGCACCAGCAGGAAAGGCATTGTCGGCAACATCTACAAGGGCAAGGTGGTGCGCGTTCTACCGGGCATGGAAGCGGCGTTCGTCGATATTGGTCTGGAACGGGCCGCATTCATTCATGCGTCCGATGTGGTTCCGAGTCAGTCCAATGGCGATGAGCCCGCCGATATTCCCAAAACCGTTCCCGATATTCGAAGCCTGCTTCGGGAAGGGCAGTCACTGGTCGTCCAGGTTACCAAGGATCCGATCGGTACAAAGGGGGCCCGCCTGACCACCCAGCTTTCAATTCCGTCGCGGTATCTGGTGTTTATGCCAGGCGTTAGCCACGTTGGTATTTCGCAGCGAATTGAGGACGACACCGAGCGGGCTCGGCTGAAAACGCTCGTTGAGGAGGCCGCCGCCGAGGATCCGGATGTTCAGGGCGGCTATATTATCCGGACGGCCGCGGAAGCGGCGTCACCTGAGGATCTGATTGGCGACATGGCTTATCTGCACCGGTTAAGTCAGTCCATACACGAGCGAATTGCCCGGGTTCAGGCGCCGGCGGTTGTGTATCAGGATCTGCCGTTGTTCATTCGCACCATCCGTGACCTGATCCGGCCCCAGACCGAAAAGGTGCGTATCGACAGCCGCGAGAGTCATCAGCGGGTGATGGAGTTTGTCGAGGAGTTCGTTACGGAATTTGCCGACAAGGTCGAGTACTACCCGGGCGAGCGCCCTATATTTGACCTCTACTCGGTCGAGGACGAAATCCAGAAGGCCCTGAGCCGAAAGGTCCAGCTCAAGTCCGGTGGTTATGTGATTATCGACCAGACCGAAGCCATGACCACGATTGATATCAATACCGGGGCGTTCGTCGGGCACCGGAATCTGGAAGAAACCATCTTCAAGACCAACCTGGAAGCGGCTCGGGCCATCAGTCGTCAGCTGCGCCTGCGAAACCTGGGCGGCATTATCATCATCGATTTTATCGACATGGAAGATCCCGAGCACCAGCGCCAGGTCCACCGGATGCTGGAGAAGATGCTGGAGCGGGATCACGCCAAGACCAAGATCACCGGCGTCTCCGAGTTGGGCCTGGTGGAAATGACCCGCAAACGAACCACCGAGAGCCTTGGTCAGGTGCTCTGCGAACCTTGCCCCATCTGCGATGGACGGGGTTTTCTGAAAACCACCGAGACCGTTTGCTATGAGGTTTTCCGGGAAATTCTCCGGGTTAATCGCGCCTATGATGCCGAGAGCTATCTGGTGATGGCCTCCCAGAGCGTGGTGGATCGCCTGCTGGATGAGGAATCCGATAACGTGGCCGATCTTGAAACCTTCATCAGCAAGACCATTCGCTTCCAGGTGGAGCCCTTCTACAGCCAGGAGCAGTATGATGTTGTTCTGCTCTGATGCCGGGAAACTGCGCCGGTTACCGGGTTAAGGGGTCTGAATGTCCTCCGCTGACCACGAACCGCCGCTTCCGGAGAACCTGCCCGAGAGCCCTCCGGTTCGGCTTTTGGCGCGGCTCGCCAGCCTGATCTGGTGGATGCTGCTGACACTTCTGGTGCTGCTGGCCTTATACGCCGGTCTTGGCCGCCAACTGACCCAGAATGTGGACAGCTTTCGCGATGATCTGGCTCGTGAGCTGTCAGACCGACTGGGCCATGATGTCAGCATCGGTGGCCTTTCATCCCAGTGGTACTGGCTCGACCCCGCCTTTACGGCCAGCGACATTCAGGTCACTCACCCTGACACCGGAATTGTCGTTGCCAACCTTCAGCATCTGAATATCCGCTTTGCTGCACTGGCCTCGCTGATGCGTCTGAGGATTGTCTTTGAGGACTTCCAGGCAGACGGTCTGGAACTGACCGTGAATCAGGAGCGCGGCGGTGATGTCGCGGTGAGAGGCGCAGAAATACCGGAACCGGTCAGCAATCAGTTGCAGGAGTGGCTGGAGCTTGCCGGTGACTGGCTCTCTGATCCTTACGTCAAGATTACCCGCGTCAATCTTGGTATCCGGGATAACCAGGGCAACCTGCGCCACCTGGATATCCCCCAGCTGGATCTCGACTACCGCCGTGGATTGTTCCACGCATCCGGCCGTGCCATGCAGTCTGGTACTACCCAGCAGCTGGCCAGTTTTGCCCTCGTGGGCCAGCATTTTTTCCGGGGTGACTTTACCGGCCAGTTGTACCTTGGCGTCGATTCCGGCCGGCTGTTCGACGGACTGGTTGACGAGTACCAGTGGCGATCCCTCCGGGTGGAAGGCTTCGATCTTGGTGGTGAAGCCTGGCTTACGTTCCGCAACGGTTTGCTGCAACAGGTGACCGGTACGGTGCGGACCCCCTATCTGCAGTTGGGTGTAGGCTCTCAATCCCTGGCGCCACTGGAAGACATCCGCGCGAGATTTGGCTGGCGTCGCCACGATACGGTGATGACCGACGAGACTGTGGTCGAATCCGGGGCCTTCGCCCTTGGCGAGTGGCATCTGAAGCAGCTCCAGTGGACCTGGGACGGCGATGTGGTTTCACCTTTCAGTCTGAGGTTGGCGCCGTCGGAGGGAGGCATGTCCGTCATTGCCGACGCCCTTCCGCTAGCGCCCACACGTCGCCTCGCTGCGCGGCTTCCGTTATTGCCGGAGCGTGCACTCCGGGCCCTTCAGGACTATAGGCCCGGTGGCTTTCTGGACCAGTTGAGAATCTTCTTCCCCGAGGGCGCCCCGGAAGACTTTCAGCTTTCCGGCCGGTTGCGTGACGTTAGTGTTCGGGCCCACGGCGGCGCGCCCGGCGTTACCTCTGTAAACGGAGACATCGCTCTGGACCGGCAACGAGGCTATGTCCGGATTGCCGCCGGCGAGTCGCCCGTTTCTCTGGATTTTCCCCAGCTTTTCGGGGGCGCCTGGTCATTCCCCGTACTTGAGGGCGAAGTGGCCTGGCTGCTGGATGGCGCTATTACCCGTGTGTTTTCGGATGGCGTACGGATGCGTTACGGCGAGGCCACCGAACTGGACGGTGCTTTTGACCTCAGGATGGATCGAGAGGGTGAAGACAATCTGGGGCTCAAAGTGTCGGTGAAAAACGGCAACGCCGACATGCTGGCAGATTTCGTTCCGGTTAAGGCGGTAAACCCCGGTTTGTACGATTGGCTCACGACCGCCATTCTCGAGGCCGATATTACCTCAGGGACGTTTTTCGGCCATGGTCAGATAGGTTTTGGTGCACCCCGGGGCTCCTTCGTCACCTCAATGATCTATGAATTCGATCAGGCATCTGTCCGCTACGATGACGCCTGGCCGGAGGTCACAGGTGCCCGGGGCAGTGTCAGGGTTCACAATGGCGACACGCTGGTTCGACTCGAAGCAGGTCAGACCGGTGGCCTGGATCTCGATCCCGGGACGGTTCGCGTGGAGCCCTCCGATCAAGGCACACGGATAAGGGTGGATACCTCGGCACGGGTGCCCGGCGAATCGGTCGGGTTCTGGATGGAAAATAGCCCCCTGGGTGATATGGCAGGCACAGAGGCCCAGAAGCTTGAATATGGTGGTGAGTATCAGCTGGACCTTGGTGTCGACTTGCCATTGGGGACGGAGCAGCCAACCGTGGTTGAGGCAAAAATTGCCGCACAGGAAGGCACCGTCTCCTACCCCTCGGCAGGGTTGGCCTGGCGGTCGGTTCAGGGTGAACTGACCTACCACAGCGAAAACGGCTTCTCCGGTGGCCCTTTGACTGCCGAATTTTTCGATGAACCGGTAACCATTGCCTTCAGCAAGTCCCGGGCGGGCAATGCCCTTACCATCCGGCAGTCGGGAACGCTACCGGTGCCCGGGGTGTTTGAGCAGGCGGGACTTGAGACCAGTTCGGGTTTTGGTTTGCAGGGCAATGTTACCTATACCGCGGACCTGGACGTGGGATCGGATTCAACGTCGGGCATCCGCGTGCGGTCCACTCTTGAGGGGCTGGCGGTTGACTGGCCGGAGCCACTGTCAAAAACGGCGGATGAGGCAGCACCGCTGCGGGCAACCATCAATCCCTCGGCCGCCGGCGGGCTTGGCATTACGGGCGACTGGGAAAACCGCGCAACGTTCGATCTGTTATGGAAAGAGACCGGGTTTGATTTGCGTCTTGGCCGCCTGCACCTTGGCCCGCAGGTGTTGAACGATATTGATATCAATGCCCTCGATCTTGGTGACCGGTGGGTGGTGACCACCAGCTCGCAACGCGCCGAAGGCCGACTGACAATTCCGCAAAATGGCGACACGGTGAAGGCCGATTTTCAGGTGTTACGGCTCGTGCGCAGTGAAACACCCCCTGAGGATTCGCCGGAATTACTCACCCTCGAAGAGCAGCTTGAGGCGTTCCGCGCGCTGGATATGGGAAACTGGCCGGATATCGATGTCTCGATTGCGGAACTGCAACTGAACGACGAATCGTTGGGACAGTGGGCCTTCCGGCTCCGCCCCGAACCTTTTCGGTTGCAGGTAAATGACATCGAGGGGCGCCTGAATTCCCTGACACTGCTGGGCGACATGAGCTGGAGCATCGTCGGAGACCGGGAAACCAGCCGGTTTACAGGTTCCATCAGCGGGGGTGCGCTCGCGGATCTGAACGAGCTCCTCGACACTGAAATGCCGGTCACTAACGAGGGGACCAACATAGAGCTGGATCTGGACTGGCCCGGCCGTCCGGATGAGCTTTCCATACCGGAGCTCAGTGGCTCGGTCAGTCTAAGGCTGGATGAGGGTGTGATCCTGGAGCGAAACAACACGGCGCAACTGTTCCGGGTGTTCAATCTGCTGAACTCTGACACCCTATGGCGCCGGTTGAAGCTCGACTTTTCCGATCTGTATGAGCGTGGGGTGGCATTCGACGCGATCTCGGGCAAGGCGCAGATCATCAATGGCTTGCTGACCATGGATCCCGAACTGCAAATAGTGGGCCCATCCGGCGCCTTCAAACTCAGTGGCACGACCAATATGGCCAGCGAGGAGCTGGATATGCGGCTTGTGGTTGTGTTGCCCCTGACTCAGAATCTGCCATTGGCGGCGCTGCTCATGGGTGCCGGTGCGCCGATCGGCGGCGCCTTGTTTGTGCTGGACAAGATTCTGGGCGATCCTTTGAGCAGGCTGACAAGCGCAACCTACAGCGTGACCGGCTCATGGGACGAGCCGGAAGTGAATCTGCAACGGGTTTTTGACACCGGCGAATAACTTTTCTGTTTGGCAATATCGGAGGCAGTCATGAACAAGCGTGTTTCCAACCGGGTCGCAGCCATCCAGATGGTCAGCGGTCATGACATTGACGCCAATCTGCGCGAAGCGGAACAGCTGCTGGCCCGGGCTGCCGAGCAGGGCGCCTCGGTCGCCGTACTGCCTGAGAATTTTGCGGTTCTGGCCACCAGTCAGATGATTGATCGTGGTCGCCAGGAGGCGGGGGCCGAGCCTGTCATAAGAACCTTCCTGGCCGAACAGGCCCGGAAACTGGGGCTCTGGATCGTTGGCGGATCGATGCCCGTGGCCAAACGACCGGACGGCTCAGATCTGGAGGATCGGGTCAGGGCAACCTGCATTGTCTTTGATGACCAGGGTGAGGAAGTTGCCCGTTACGACAAGATTCACCTGTTTGATGCCATGGTGGAAGACGCCCATGGTCAATACCGTGAATCGGACACCTTCGAGCCCGGCGAACAGATAGTGACCGTGGATACGCCCGCGGGCAAGCTGGGGTTGGCGATCTGCTACGATCTTCGCTTTCCGGAGCTGTTCAGGCTGCTGCGTGAGCAGGATGTCGACTGGATTTGCCTTCCGAGCGCTTTCACCTGGCAGACCGGTGATGCCCACTGGTACCCCCTGATCCGGGCCCGCGCGATCGAGAACCAGGTATGGTTAGTGGCACCTGGCCAGGGTGGCCAGAACAGCGAGCGCCGTCGCACCTATGGCCACAGCCTGATCTGTGATCCCTGGGGGCGGATCGTGACGGAAATGGGGGAAGGCCCGGGCCTGGTCACCGCCGAACTGGACGCCGATCAGGTAGCCAATCTGCGCGCCCGGATGCCGGTGTGGGAGCACCGCCGGCTCAAAGGTTGAACCAACGGCTCACATGGCCTCGGCGTCATCGATGCACTCCCTGAGATAACGGAACAGTTTCCGGGCCTGGCCGGTGTTCTTCTGTTTTTCGACGTCTTTTCGGGCGTTTCGAGCAAGGTTTCGCAGGTGCTGCATATCGGCAGTGGGGCAGTAGCTGAAGAACTCGCCAACAACGGAATCGCCTTCGGCAATCATCCGGTCCCGCCAGCGTTCCGCCAGGTGGTGTCTGCGGGTGTGTTCTTCGCTACCGGCATCGAAGGCGTCGATGGCTTTCGCCAGGGCTTCAGGATCATCTTCCTGTCGGATGACCTTACCGATGTATTGCAGGTGCCGTCGTTTGGCCTCGTTCTGGCGGATACGGCGGGATTCCTCGATCGCGGCGCGGAGGGTCTCGCTGATTGGCAAGGTTTCCAGCTGATCGTTGCTCAGGTCCAGCATCCGCTTGCCCAGATCCTGCAGGGCATGCATTTCCCGTTTCAGCTGGGATTTGCTCGGGCCGTCGTATTCCGGCGCGTCGTTGTCTTGATGGTCTTTCATAAATCCGAGATCCGCTTAAGCGTAGAAAATCGTCGCGAGGCCAAGAAAGGCCATGAACCCGACTACATCGGTCACAGTCGTGAGAATCACGCTGCCTGCCAGGGCCGGATCAATATTGCGAGATTTGAGAAACAGTGGCAGAACCGTGCCAACCAGCGCTGCGGCGACAAGATTGATCACCAGCGCGGCAGCAATGATCGCGCCGATCATCACATCCTGGAACCAGAGCATGGCTGCACCCGCCACCACGGCGGCCCAGAGCAGGCCGTTCAGTATCCCTGACAGAAATTCCCGGTTCAGCAGCCAGCCTACGTTGGCGCCGCTGATCTGCCCCACGGCCATACCGCGAATCACCAGTGTAAGCGTCTGACTACCAGCAATGCCGCCCATACTGGCAACAATTGGCATCAGCACTGCGAGCGCCACCACTTTGGCGATCGTGTCTTCAAATAGCCCGATGACGGCGGAGGCGGTCAGTGCCGTAATCAGGTTGATGCCCAGCCAGACGGCACGGCGACGGGTGGTTTTCCACACCGGCGCAAAGGTGTCCTCGTCTTCGTCCAGACCCGCCATACTCATCAGTGAGTGGTCCGCATCCTCCCGGATAACGTCAACCACGTCATCGATGGTGATCCGACCCAGCAGGCGGCCCTCCTCGTTTACCACCGGCGCCGAGATCAGGTCGTAGCGTTCAAACAATGTCGCTACCTTGGTGTCGGAGAGGCTCACGGGAATGGGCTCGATGTCGGTATCCATGACTTCCCGCACGGTGGAGGCGGGGTTGGAGACCAGCATTTTCGTGATGGGCAGCATGCCAATGAAATCGTCCCGGCGGCTGACCACGATCAGGCTGTCGGTCATGGGTGGCAGGGTGCGGTGCCTGCGAAGGTAGCGGAGCACAACATCGATACTGATGTCCGGGCGCACCGTAATGGTGTCCGTGTTCATCAGACCGCCGGCGGTGTCCTCCGGATAGGAGAGAACTTCCTCCACCCGTTGCCGGTCCTGCTCGTCCATGGTCTCCAGGACTTCCTGGATGACCGTATCCGGCAGCTGCTGCAGCAGGTCGGCCAGGTCGTCTGACTCGAAATCCTCGATGATGTCCGCCAGTTCCTGAGCGTTCAGCTGGCTCAGGAAGTAGCCTCGGATATCATCACTGAGATACTGGAGAACCTCGCCTTCGAGGTCTTTGTCCACCAGGTTCCACAGCAGGGCCCGCTGCCGGGGCGGTGAGGACTCCAGCAAATGGGCAATATCACTGGGGCTCAGGCCACCGTTCAGGATGCGGGCAACCTGCTTCAGTGCGCCACTGTCCAGCGCTTCGCTCAGGGAACGAAGGCGCTGGCGGGCCTGGCTTTTTTCCAGTATATCGGTCATGTATTTATTCTACTCACCTTCGCCGAAATAGTCGTTGATCAGTTCCACCAGTGCCTCGACGGCTTCTTCCTCGTCCGGCCCTTCGGCAACAAGTTCCACATCGGTCCCTTTGCTGGCGGCCAGCATCATCACCTGCATGATGTTCTTTGCGTCCACATCCCGGCCCTTGCCACTGATTCGCACGCTGCTGTCAAACTCGGAGGCGGTGGCGACCAGCTTCGCAGTGGCGCGGGCGTGCAGGCCCAGCTTGTTGATAATGGTGATCGGGCGGCGAATCATGGTTCGATCAGATCTCTTCCCGGGTCTGCAGGTGTGGCAGCTCGGTATGGCGTACCTGCACATTATTGTATTTTTGCCGGAAGTATTCACCCAACTGCTCGCACACATACACCGATCGGTGTTGGCCGCCGGTACAACCAATGGAGATGGTCATATAGCTGCGGTTGCTATCAGCAAACGACGGCAGCCAGGTATCCAGGAAGGCCTTCAGGTCGTCAATCATCTTCCGGCTTGCCGGCTCTTTCTCGAGAAACTCGATAACCGGCTGATCGGTGCCCACGTATTTCCTGAGGCTGGTATCCCAGTAGGGGTTCGGCAGGCAGCGAACATCGAAGACATAGTCGGAATCCAATGGCACACCGTGTTTGAAGCCGAACGACTGGAACAGCAGGGCCAGCTCCTGGTCTTTCCGGCCAACCACCCGTTGCTTCACCATGTCCCGGAGTTCGTACATGGACATGCCCGTGGTGTTCACATACAGGTCGGAAAGCTTGGAGAGAGGCTCAAGAAGCTTCTTTTCACTGGTAATGGCTTCCCGGAGGGATGTCCTGTCGTCACTCAGCGGATGCTTTCTGCGGGTGGCATGGAAACGCTGGAGCAATGACTGTTCGTCGGCGTCCAGGAAGATGATCTCAACCGTAACCCCGGTCTCCTGAAGGCGACGGTAGATCTCTTCGAAATTGGCCAACTCTCCGGAAAGGTTGCGGGCATCGATGCTCACCGCCATCTTTCCCAGCCGGCCAGGCTTGGTCTGGCTGGCGGCTTCCCGGGTGAGGGGAAAGAGCAGGCCGATAGGCAGATTGTCGATGCAATAGAATCCGAGGTCTTCAAGCACATGAAGGGCGGTACTCTTGCCCGAGCCAGACCTGCCACTAACGATAATCAGCTTCATGACCACCTTATCTCCACTGCAATGAATATCATCCGCCCGGGGCGGTCATGCGCTGGTACAGCGTGCTTGCGTCCTCGGATTGCCGGAGGCGATCACAGAACGACCGCTCATTGAACTTTTCAGCCAGTTGGCTGAGCAGCTCCAGGTGTTCGCTCGTTGCTTCCTTCGGGACGATCAGGGCGAAAATCAGATCCACCGGCTGATTGTCGATAGCATCGAATTCGACGCTTTCTTCCAGCGTCATCAGCACGCCCACCACGTGATCAAGTCCTTCCAGACGGCAGTGGGGAATGGCGATTCCCTGGCCAATGCCGGTGCTGCCCAGGCGCTCGCGGGAAATCAGGTTGTTGAAGAGCTGGGTCTCGCTGAGCGTGTTGTCCTGATGGTTTATCTGCTCGGCAATAAACTCCAGGGCCCGTTTCTTGCTGGACGCAGCTACCCTGCAGAGGGTGAGCTCCGGAGCAAGAATGTTCTCTATGGTCAGGGATGTGTCGCTCATGGATCGACTGCGTTTCCGTTAAAAAAAAGGCTGCGACACGTTACTCATGTCGCAGCTCGATTAGATGAATTGCATGAAAACAGTCAGTTAGCGAGAGCCGTTTCCGTGCATCCGGTCTACATTCTTTTCCTTGTGCTTGAGGATCTGACGGTCAAGCTTGTCGATCAGGGCATCGATGGCTGCGTACATATCCTCATTTTCTGCCTTTGCGTGAATCTCACCACCAACCACATGCAACGTGGCTTCCGCAATCTGGCGCACCTTTTCCACTTCCAGGGTCACCTGGCAGTTACTGATGTGGTCAAAGTGACGCTCGAGCTTCTCGAACTTCTCTGAAACATAATCCTTCAGTGCGGGAGTCAGTTCTACGTGATGGCCTGAAATATTGAGTTGCATAGGCGTCTCCTGTTGTCATCGTGCCGGCTCCCGGGAGCCGGTCTGGGTGCTGGCGCATTATGCGCCGGCGAATAGTACGTTGCGCCCGGACCCCGGGGTGTTCAGACCAGCCGCTTGCGTTCGTTCGAAGGCGGAATGTGCATGGCCTCCCGGTACTTGGCAACGGTGCGTCGCGCAACCTTGATTCCCTGTTCTCCTAGCATGGCTGCAATTTTACTGTCGCTCAACGGCTTTTTGGGCGTTTCCGCGGCAATCAGCTTTTTGATCATCGCGCGGATCGCCGTGGAAGAACATTCACCGCCTTCGTCAGTGCTGACATGGCTGGAGAAGAAATATTTCAGCTCGAAAATTCCCCGGGGGGTGTGCATGTATTTCTGGGTGGTGACCCGGGAAATCGTGGACTCATGCATCTCAACCGCCTGGGCGATATCAGAGAGGATCAGCGGTTTCATGGCTTCTTCACCCTGATCCAGGAATCCTTGCTGGTGCTCGACAATACGGGTCGCCACTTTCAGCAGGGTTTCATTGCGGCTCTGCAGGCTCTTGATAAACCATTTCGCCTCCTGCAACTGATCCCGCAGGTAGGTGTTGTCGGCACTGCTGTCCGCACGCCTTATAAGAGAAGCATAGCTGGCATTGACCCGGATGCGCGGTGCAATTTCAGGATTCAGCTCAACACGCCAGCGGCCATTGTGTTTGCGAACGATCACGTCCGGAATCACATAATCGGGTTCGGCCCGGTCAATGACATCGCCCGGCCGCGGATTCAGGCCGGTGATCAGCGCCAGGACATCCCGCAACTGGTCTTCTTTCAGGCGGCTGCGGCGCAGCAACTGGGCGTAATCGCGGTTGCCCAGCAGGTTGATGTAATGGGTAATTACAAGGCGTGCCTGGGCCAGCCAGGGTGTTTCCGGCGGCAGCTGGTTGAGCTGGATCAGCAGGCATTCCTGTAGGTCCCGGGCAAACACGCCGGGCGGATCAAAGTGTTGCAGGCGGTGAAGCACGGCTTCCACTTCATCCAGTTCAAGGGGGTCTTCATCGTTCTCATCCAGCAGTCCGGCGTGGATTTCCTCCAGCGGGCTGGTGATATAGCCCCGTTCGTCCACTGCATCCATCAGGGCATGGGCAATGGCCTGGTCCCGTTCACTGAGGTGCGTCAGATTGAGCTGCCATTCCAGGTGATCCTGAAGCGTTTCGGTCGGGGAATTACGGGTTTCGAAATCGTGATCGTTTTCGTCGTCGTTGCGGGCTGCCGGCGCTGGTGCGGACTGGTAGATGTCGTCCCAGGCGGTATCAACCGGCAGATCGTCCGGAATGTTGTCAGGAATCTCGTTCTCCGAGGACCAGTCCGGGCCGTTCTCGGATTCATCCCAGTCGCTGGCCGGTTCCGGGGCAGCTTCAGCGGCGGACTCGGTGGCGTTGGCCTCGCGCTCGTCGTTTTCGCTGGCTGCGTCGGTCTGGTCATCGTCCTCGGAGGTCTCCAGCATGGGGTTGGATTCCAGTGCCTGCTGGATTTCCTGCTGGAGGTCGAGAGTGGAGAGCTGGAGAAGCCGGATCGCCTGTTGCAGCTGGGGCGTCATGGTCAGGCTTTGACCCAGCTTTAACTGTAAGGAGGCTTTCATAACCATGGTTCAGGATCCGTCACTCATCAGCGCGTTGTGTCATAAGTCGTGAAAAAATCTTTATATGCCGGTTACTTGCCGTGATTTTAATTTACCCTAGCAAGTTCTTTGCCGAGTTTACTTGCTACAGATCATCAAAACAATCAGCCATTGGGTGTCAGAGTCTGAATTCGTCGCCGAGATAGACTTCCTTGACCTGCTGGTTGGCCAGGATGGCGTCGGCATTGCCGGAGGCGATGATGTGGCCGCCGGAAACAATGTAGGCATTCTCGCAGATGTCCAGGGTCTCACGCACGTTGTGGTCGGTGATCAAAACGCCAATGCCTTTGTCCCGAAGGTGCCGGATGATGTGTTTGATGTCACTGACGGATATGGGGTCCACACCGGCGAAGGGCTCATCCAGCAGGATGAAAGCCGGCTCCATGGCCAGGGCCCGGGCAATTTCCACCCGTCGCCGCTCACCACCGGACAGGGCCATACCAACGCTGTCCCGTATATGGGTGATGTGGAATTCCTCCAGCAGCTCCTCGAGCTTTTTCTGCCGGTCTGCCTTGGTCAGGCCCTGCCGCGTCTCAAGGATCGCCATGATGTTGTCGCGCACAGACAGTTTGCGGAAAACCGAGGCTTCCTGTGGCAGATAGCCGATGCCTTGGCGGGCCCGACCGTGCATCGGCAGCGGCGTGATATCCCGGCTGTCGATAGTTATCCGCCCGTGATCGGCAGGTACCAGCCCCACGATCATGTAGAAACAGGTGGTTTTCCCGGCGCCGTTGGGGCCTAGCAGTCCAACAATTTCCCCGCTTCGGATTTCCAGGGACACATCGATAACCACTTTTTTCTGTTTGTAACTCTTTGCCAGGTTACTGGCTCTCAGAACTGCCATCGGTTTCCTGTTTGTCAGTGCGTCTGTCGGCGCTTCGCGGCTGGATCACCATTTCTACCCGGCCAGTGCCATCGCCGGTCTCGGCGCCGCCTTCTGCGGTTACAACGCGGCCAGCGGTATCATAGTGAATCACGTCGCCGCGGAACAGGTTGCCATTCTGCTCAATCACCGCTTCCCGTTCAAAGGTCAGCTGGCTGTCGGTGGCGGACCAGGTAATATTCAGGGCGCGGGCGTCGGTTTCACCTCCACCTTCGCGCGCCGGTTGCCTGTATCTTGCGGGGGTTCCGGAGGCCTCGATGCGGCTCAGGCCGTTCTCTGTACGGTACAGGACCACACGCTCCGCGTTCAGGCGGGTATTGCCTTGTTCAAGTTCCACATCGCCGGTGTAAGTGGCAATGCCCTGGCCATCGTCCAGGCGGGCGTTGTCGGCGGTAACCTTGATGGGGATGTCGGAATCAAGGTCGAAAGCCGCCACCGGGCCAGCCATTGCGACTGTCAGCAGGGCGGCCAGCAGGCTCCGGTATCGGTTAGTTTCCGGTTTCATAGCGTCCTTCCACCTGGGAGTTCAGTTCCAGAATCCGCTCGTCAATCCACGCTTTCATGCCCGTGGCCCGGGTTATGCCGGTAACGTCGCGTATTTCTACGGGTGCGTCTGTATATACCATGCCCCGGTCATTATCCAGCGTCAGTGTTGATGTTGTCAGAGTGGCGTCCCGTTCACCAATACTGCGCTGAATCCGGACATTGTCAGTGAGATAGACCAGGTTCTGGTTCTGCAGCAGGCTGCCATTCTCGGCTTCAACAATCCAGGGCAGAACATTGTCGCCGCCATACAGTTCGGCACGGGGAGACTCCATGGTGGCCAGGTTACCTTCTTCAAACTGCTCAATGCGGGGGCTGGAGAACCGGATTTTCAGCTTGCCCGATTCGTCGAATGACGTGTAATTGCCATTGACCACAAAGCCGTCCGGTTCGGCATCGCCCCGCAGTGCGGCTGCCTCATCATCAATGACCGGCGGTTCATCGCTTTGCCAGAGCAAAAAGACCGCGGCCACCACGGTGCCAGCCAGCGCCAGTGTTCGCAGCCAGGGCCTGTCCGGGAGCCAGTTCACGCCTTGAGCTCCAGGTAGGGTGCAAGCGCAGCATCCAGCTTGCCATGGGCAGTCAGCAGCAGGTCGCAGGCTTCTCGCACCGCGCCCTCGCCACCCCGGGTTCGGGTGCAGTAATCGGCATGTTGCTGCACCAGCCAGTAACCATTGGGTACGGTGATTCCCAGCCCGGCAAACCGGAGCGCCGGCAGGTCTGGCAGATCATCACCCATGTAGGCGATGGCCTCAGGGCTGAGATCCATGGTGCTGACCAGTTCCTGCAGGGCCACTTTCTTGTCCTCACGCCCCTGCATCAGATGGGGGATGCCCAGATCCCGCATGCGCTTTTCGGTCAGGGGTGACTTCCGACCGGTAATAACGGCGACAGTAATGCCGGCTGCCATGAGTTGTTTGAGTCCCAGGCCGTCCAGGATGTTGAACGTCTTGAGTTCATCACCGTTGGCGCTGAAGTAAAGCTTGCCATCGCTCATGATGCCGTCCACATCCAGTGCGATCAGTCGAATTTTGGCGGCTTTTTCCAGCAGTGGCTCAGGCCATTGATGCTTCATGTTGAAAAACTCCTCATGGCCCATCAGATGACGCCGGCCCGCAGCAGGTCGTGCATGTTGATGGCGCCGATTAGAGCACCGCTATCGTTCGTCACGGGCAGGGCATTGATCTTCATTTCCTCCATGATATTCAGCGCTTCCGCCGCCAGATGATCAGCCTGGATGGTTTTACCATTCCGCGTCATCACCTCGTTGATGGGCGTATGATGAATATCAACTGACCGGTCCAGAGTCCGGCGCAGGTCACCGTCCGTAAATATGCCGGTAAGCGTGCCTTCCCCGTTTACGACGGTGGTCATACCCAGACCTTTGCGGGAGATTTCAAGGAGAGCGCCGCTCAGGGGTGTGCCCTCGTTAACAACGGGAATCTGATCGCCTGTATGCATGATGTCGGAAACCCGAAGCAGCAGCCGGCGGCCGAGGCTGCCTCCGGGATGGGAGAACGCAAAATCCTCGGCACTGAATCCGCGGGCCTCAAGCAGTGCAACGGCCAGCGCATCCCCCATGACCAGGGTGGCCGTTGTTGAGGAGGTGGGCGCCAGGCCCAGGGGGCAGGCTTCCACCATAACGCTGACGTCCAGGTTGGCGACGGCTTCCCGGGCCAGGGTGGACGTGGCATTGCCGGTCATGCTGATCAGCGGGGCGCCCATACGTTTGATCAGGGGCAGAATCGTGACCACCTCGCTGGTGTTGCCACTGTTGGAAATGGCGATGACAACGTCCTGCGGTGTGATCATCCCCATGTCGCCGTGGCTTGCTTCTCCGGGATGCACGAAAAACGACGGTGTACCGGTGCTGGCAAGGGTGGCCGCTATCTTGTTGCCGATGTGGCCGGATTTTCCCATGCCGGTCACGACAACACGGCCCTTGCAGTTCATGATGACTTCGCAGGCACGGGTGAACTGGTCGTCGATCCGGCTTTCAAGTGCATCAATGGCGTCACGCTCGATGCGAATGGCGCGGATGGCAGAAGATCGGAAATCGTGGGCAGTCTGTTCGGTCATCGGGCTAAGGGCCTGGCTATCGGGACATTGAAAATGTGGGGCAGAGTATACCATTTTCCCCCGGCAACGATGCCCGGTTACAGGAAGTTCAGTCAAACTGATCATTGCTATCAGTACATTTTGCGCTCTTTGGATTGAGCTCCGGCGCTCCATGGCATAATGTAGCGCCTCTTTGAAAGGTAAGGACTATGGATTCACCGGCTTACATATCGCTCAAGGATGTCGTGTTCTCCCGTTCAGGGCGCCGTATCTTCGACGGTGTCAGTCTGGATATTCCCCGCGGCAAAATTACTGCCATTATGGGGCCCAGCGGAACCGGTAAAACCACGCTGCTGCGTCTTATCGGTGGTCAGCTCAAGCCAGATTCCGGCAGTGTCATGGTGGACGGCCACGAGGTGCCAAAGCTCAAACGCAAGGCTCTCTACAGTCTTCGCGAACGGATGGGCATGCTCTTCCAGAGCGGGGCTCTGTTTACCGACCTGACTGTCTTCGAGAACGTTGCCTTTCCGCTCCGTGTGCATACCAAGTTGCCGGAAGACATGATCCGCGACATTGTTTTGATGAAGCTGGAAGCGGTTGGCCTGCGCGGAGCCCGCCAGTTGATGCCTTCGGAGTTGTCCGGGGGGATGACCCGCCGGGTTGCACTGGCCCGTAGTATGGCCCTGGATCCCGAACTGATCATGTACGACGAACCCTTCGCCGGCCAGGATCCGATTGCCATGGGCGTGCTGGTCAAGCTGATACGGGATCTGAACAGCTCCATGGGACTGACCAGTGTGCTGGTCTCCCACGATGTGCCCGAATCCCTGAGCATCTGCCATTACGCCTGCATTATTTCTGATGGCAAGGTAATCGGTGAGGGCACACCGGAGGAGCTCCGGGCGCATCCTTCCGGGAAGGTCCAGCAATTTTTGCAGGGGCAGCCGGATGGCCCGGTGCCGTTCCATTATCCGGCCGAAGGCGCCGCCAGTGACTTCGGCCTGTCGGGAGGTGCCTCTTGATTGACAGAATAGCGGCATTCGGACGCCTGGGGCTGGATATCGTTTCTTCATTCGGTCGTTCCGGTCGTTTTCTGGCGGGCGTTCTGGGCGGTGTTCCCCGCCCGGCAACGGGCTTCCCGCTTCTGATGAAACAGATTTATGCCGTTGGGGTGCTCTCTCTGGCCATTGTTGTGGTGTCGGGCCTGTTTATCGGCATGGTGCTGGGGCTTCAGGGATACACTATTCTGAGCGACTATGGCTCGGAAGCGGCCATCGGTCAGATGATTGCGCTGACCCTGGTGCGTGAGCTTGGCCCGGTGGTGACAGCATTGCTGTTTGCCGGCCGCGCGGGTTCAGCTCTGACGGCAGAGATTGGCTTGATGAAAGCCACCGAACAGCTATCAAGTATGGAAATGATGGGTGTAGACCCGCTGCGGCGTGTCATTGCGCCTCGCCTCTGGGCCGGGTTTATTGCCATGCCGGTACTGGCGGTGATTTTCTCGGTAGTCGGCATCTGGGGCGGTATGCTTGTGGGTGTGGACTGGCTGGGTGTGTTCGAAGGCTCCTTCTGGGGCAACATGCAGTCGTCTGTGGATTTTGTGGATGACGTCCTGAACGGCGTCATCAAAAGCGTTGTTTTTGGTTTTGTTTGTGCCTGGATCGCGGTTTACCAGGGCTATGACTGCGTGCCGACATCGGCAGGTATCAGTTCGGCGACCACCAAGACGGTGGTGTACTCATCGCTGGCGGTGCTGGGGCTGGATTTTGTACTGACCGCTGTCATGTTTGGCGATTTCTGAAACATCGATCAACGAGATATTACCGGAGCCTGAAATGGCACAGAGAACCACTGAAATCGTAGTTGGCCTGTTCATGATCGCAGGCTGCGCAGCCCTGCTTTTCCTGGCGCTGCAGGTTAGCGGGCTGTCGCCGAAGTCGGCCGAGAGCACCTATACCATTTACGCCAATTTCAACGATACGGGCGGGCTCACGCCCCGCGGTCGGGTCTCGATGGCCGGGGTAACGGTTGGCACCATCGAATCCATCAGCCTGAACACGGAAACCTTCCAGGCTCGGGTCGAGATGTCGATTCATTCGGATGTGGACAATATCCCATCGGACAGTTCCGCAGTTATACGTACATCCGGCCTGCTCGGCGAGCAGTACATTGATATATCGATTGGCGCCGAGATGGATTCGCTGAAAGAGGGCGATACCTTCTATTCGACACAGTCGGCCATGAACCTGGAACGGCTGATCAGCAACTTTGCGTCGGGCCGTTGATTCGGGCCGGAAAGATCAAACAGGAGATCCTGATGTTTGCACTGAGACACCACATTCTGATCGGCCTCTTCATGGCCCTGGCTCTGGTCGCGCCGACACAGGCGAGTGAAGCTGAGGAGCTTCGCAAGTATGTGGACGCCAATACCCAGCGGCTGGTGGACAAGCTGAACGAGGAGCGTGGACTCTACGAGCGGGATCCAGAGGCTTTTTATAAAAGCATGGATGAGGCTCTGACCGATTTTGTCGACTTCCGCCGCATCGCTGCCAGGGTGATGGGTCGTTACGCACGCCAGACGACGCCTGAGCAACGAGACGAGTTCGTGGCCAAGTTCAAGCGCAGTCTGTTTGACAGCTACGCCCAGGCGCTGGTTAATGCCGAGAATTTTGAGATCCAGGTCAAGGAGGCGACCATAAACCCCCAGAGTGACGATCGAGCCTCGGTGCAGATGGAAGTGATCAGTGCCTCCGGTAATCGCTACCCGGTGACCTATTCGATGTACAAGACGGCGGAAGGCAAGTGGTTGATGGAAAACGTCATTGTTGAGGGCGTCAACATAGGCCTGGCTTTCCGGGATCGATTCGGCCAGGAAATGGAAGAAAACCGTGGCCAGATCCAGGCGGTGATTGATGGGTGGAGCGACGCTGTTGAAAGTCTGAACCTCGATCAGGAAGTCAACCAATCATGACCAGCGGCTCGCCTGTGGTTCAGCTCCTGGACGGCGTGCTTGTCGTGACCGGTGAAGTGAACACAGACACCGTGGTCGGCTTGAGAAAGCAGGGTGAGAAGCTGATCCGTTTGGCTTCTGTCGATCTGGTCGTCGACCTCGATGGACTGGTGACGGCCCACAGTGCTGTTCTCTCCATGCTGCTCTGCTGGCAGCGCCTGGCGCATCAGGCAGGCGTTGCCCTTTCGTTTCGTGGCGTCAGCCGCCGTCTGGCCTCGCTGGCAGCCCTGAGCAATCTTGATGATCAGCTTGAGGGGTTTGGTCCGGAAGCCGTCCATCCCGCCCACTGATTATTCCGGCCTCGCTCCCTTTCTTGACCGGATGCTAAAGCTGACCCGAGCGCCGGAATTGGTTACAATCTCGCCCCTGATTTCAAAACACCCGAGGATTGTCTATGGATGCCGCCCAAGTCACCGAGCTGGTCAAAGAAGCGTTGCCCGGCTGTGAAGTTCAGGTTCAGGTTGATGGTACCCATTACCTGGTCGTCGTGGTGGGTGACGTATTCGAAGGCCTGCCGACTATCAAGCGCCAGCAGTTGATCAACAAGGCGCTGTTCCAGCAGATCATGGATGGCTCGATTCACGCCCTTCATCCAAAAGCATTTACTCCGGCCGAATGGGCTGAGCGCCAGGGCTGAACGGCCCGGACAAAACAGGATATTTATTGTGGATAAACTTCTGATCAGAGGCCGCAAGCCTCTGGATGGTGAAATCCGGATTTCCGGTGCCAAGAACGCCGCACTGCCGATCCTGGCAGCCACTCTGCTGGCGGATGAGCCGGTAACCGTAGGCAATCTACCGCACCTGCACGACGTAACCACCATGATCGAGCTGCTGGGTCGCATGGGTGTTGAAGTGATCATTGATGAGAAAATGAGCGTGGAAATCCATGCCAACACCATCAAACACTTCCATGCCCCTTACGAGCTGGTGAAAACCATGCGGGCCTCCATTCTGGTGCTGGGTCCGCTGGTGGCTCACTTCGGCGAAGCAGAAGTATCCCTGCCCGGCGGTTGTGCGATCGGCAGTCGCCCGGTGAACCTGCACATCCATGGCCTGGAAATGATGGGCGCGGACATCAAGGTCGAGAATGGCTACATCAAGGCCAAGACCAACGGTCGTCTGAAAGGCGCGCACATCTTCCTGGATATCGTCACCGTAACCGGCACCGAAAACCTGATGATGGCCGCGGCCCTGGCCGACGGAAAAACCATCCTGGAAAACGCGGCCCGCGAGCCGGAGGTTGTTGACCTCGCCGAGTGTCTGATCGCCATGGGCGCAGACATCAAAGGTCACGGTACCGCCACCATCGAAATCAACGGTGTAGAGCGCCTGCACGGTTGCCATTACAACGTACTGCCAGACCGGGTTGAGACCGGGACGTACCTGGTGGCTGCGGCGGCTACTGGGGGGCGGGTCAAGCTCAAGGATACCCGTGAAGACCTGCTCGAAGCCGTTGTGCTCAAGCTTGAAGAGGCCGGCGCCCACATCAACACCGGCCCGGACTGGATTGAACTGGACATGAAGGGTAATCGCCCGAAGGCGGTTAGCCTGCGTACAGCGCCATATCCGGCCTTCCCGACCGACATGCAGGCGCAGTTCGCTGCAATGAACGCCGTGGCCGAAGGCACCGGTACCATTGTGGAAACCGTATTCGAGAACCGGTTTATGCACCTTCAGGAACTGATCCGCATGGGTGCGGATATCACGCTTGAGGGCAATGCCGCGATCATCAAGGGTGTGGACCACCTCACCGGCGCGCCGGTTATGGCCACGGACCTCAGGGCCTCGGCAAGCCTTGTCATCGCCGGCCTCATGGCCGACGGCGATACCATCGTAGATCGCATCTATCACATAGACCGCGGGTACGAGTGTATCGAAGAGAAACTGCAGTTGCTGGGTGCCACCATCCGCCGCCTGCCAGCGTGAAAGACATCTATCCAGACACTACGGGAAACCGGAAGAATCCATGACAGATTCCATAACCATCGCCTTGTCGAAGGGACGAATCCTGGAAGAAACCCTGCCGCTGCTGGCGGAAGCAGGAATCGAACTGATCGACGACGTCAAAAAGTCGCGCAAACTGGTGTTCCCGACAACGGACCCCAATGTTCGGGTTCTGATTATCCGGGCCACAGACGTGCCGACTTATGTTCAGTACGGCGGGGCGGACCTTGGTGTGACCGGCAAGGACGTGCTGATGGAGCATGGTGGGGAAGGGCTGTATGAGCCACTGGATCTGAACATTTCCCGGTGTCGCCTTATGACCGCCGGCCCAAAAGATCAGACTCCGCCATCCGGTCGTATCAAGGTGGCAACAAAATTTGTAAACCTGGCCCGCCGATATTACTCGGCCCAGGGCCGTCAGGCAGACATCATCAAGTTATACGGTGCCATGGAGCTGGCTCCGATTCTCGGGCTGGCCGACGAGATCGTCGACATTGTCGACACCGGCAACACGCTGAAGGCGAACGGCCTCGAGGCCCGGGAACTGATTGAGCACATCAGCAGCCGGCTGGTGGTCAATCGTGCCTCCATGAAGATGAAACACGAGCGTATTAACCCCATAATCGAAAAGATGTCCGCAGCTGTGGATAAACGCCGGACCTAATGTCAGGGCCGGCCAGAGTCAGTTAGTCGTTAATCCCATATAGGATTTGAGTTATGACCGCCAAGATCACCCGATTAAACGCTTCCCAAAGTGACTTTAATGATGCGTTGGCCAAACTTTTGGCCTGGGACGACAGCGTTGATCATCAGGTGAACGAGTCGGTGCGCCACATCCTGCATGAGGTGAAAACCCGGGGTGACCAGGCAGTTCTGGAATTTACCGAGAAATTCGATCGCCTGAAGGTTGGGTCCGTCGCCGAATTGGAAATGGACCAAAGCCGTTTGCAGCAGGCTCTGGACGCGATTCCCCAGGATCAGCGGGTTGCCCTTGAAAAAGCGGCTGAGCGAATTCGCGACTACCACGAACGCCAGAACCAGAAGTCCTGGCAGTATGAAGACGAAGACGGAACCGTGCTCGGCCAGAAGGTAACGCCGCTGGATCGGGCGGGTCTTTACGTGCCCGGCGGGAAAGCCGCTTATCCGTCATCCGTGCTCATGAACGCCATTCCCGCAAAGGTCGCGGGTGTCAGTGAAGTCGTGATGGTTGTTCCGACACCGGATGGTGTGGTGAATGACATGGTCCTGGCCTCCGCAGCGATTGCCGGTGTTGACCGGGTCTTCACCGTTGGCGGTGCCCAGGCCGTGGGCGCGCTCGCCTATGGCACAGAAACCATTCCTGCCGTTGATAAAATCGTCGGCCCCGGCAACATTTTCGTCGCCACCGCCAAGCGCGAAGTCTTCGGCGTTGTCGGCATCGACATGATCGCCGGCCCCTCGGAAATCCTCGTGATCAGCGACGGCAAAACCGACCCCGACTGGATCGCCATGGACCTGTTCTCCCAGGCAGAACACGACGAGCAGGCCCAGTCCATCCTGATCAGCCCGGATGCCGAATTCCTGGATGCCGTCGAAGCCAGCATCAACAAACTGCTGCCAACCATGGAGCGCGCCGACATCATCCGCACCTCCATGACCGACCGCGCCGCGCTGATCCAGGTCGCCGATCTGAAACAAGCCGCCGAAGTCTCCAACCGCATCGCCCCGGAGCACCTGGAGCTGTCGGTCGAAGACCCCGAGGCCATGCTCGAAGACATTCGCCACGCCGGCGCCATCTTCATGGGCCGCTACACCGCCGAAGCCCTGGGCGATTACTGCGCCGGCCCGAACCATGTGCTGCCCACCAGCGGCACCGCACGGTTCTCTTCACCGCTGGGCGTTTACGACTTCCAGAAGCGATCCTCCATCATCGGCTTCAGCGCTGCCGGTGCTGATCGAATGGGGCGTGTGGCGTCGGTTCTTGCCCGTGGCGAGGGCTTAACCGCCCACGCCCGGTCGGCGGAATATCGTATTAAAGATTAAAAGACTTCACCCCCTATGTATGCAGGGCGGCGGGCAGCTCAATCTCCGAGAATGTCGGCGGCCATGGATGGCCGACGCCAAGCGCACATGGGTGTGGCAGAGCGATGATGAAGCGGAGCTTCATGCGATAGCCACACGACAGCAATCTGAGATTGCTGGCCGGACCCGCTTGCGGGTGCTCGTAGCGGTTCTCGGAGAGTGACCTGCCCGTCGCCCGTCTGCACCAAACGGAGTGCAAAAGCTATGAGCAAATTCTGGAGCCCCCTGGTAAACGACCTGGTTCCGTACGTACCAGGCGAACAGCCAAAAATGGCCAACCTGGTGAAGCTGAACACCAACGAAAACCCCTTCGGCCCCTCACCAAAAGTCATCGAAGCCATCCAGGCCGAACTGAACGACGGCTTGCGCCTCTATCCGGATCCGGAAGGCGAAAGCCTGCGCCAGACTATCGCGGCGTACAACAAGGTAAAGCCGGAACAGATCTTCCTCGGCAACGGCTCCGATGAAGTCCTGGCCCACATCTTCTTTGGCCTGTTCCAGCATGGCGAACCGATCCTGTTTCCGGACATAACTTACAGCTTCTATCCGGTTTACTGCGGCCTCTATAACATCGAGAGCAAAAAAGTACCGCTGACAGAAAGCTTCGAAATCAACCCGGACGACTTCAAGCAGCCCAACGGCGGCGTGATCTTCCCGAACCCGAATGCGCCAACCGGCCGGTATCTCGAGCTGCAGCATGTGGAAGAAATCCTGGCTGCCAACCCGGACCGCGTCGTCGTTGTGGATGAAGCCTACATTGATTTCGGCGGTGAGTCGGCGATCACCCTGGTCGACAAGTACCCGAACCTGTTGGTCTCCCAGACGCTCTCCAAGGCGCGGTCACTGGCCGGTTTGCGGGTAGGTTTCGCCGTCGGCCACCCAGACCTGATCGAGGCCCTGAACCGGGTGAAGAACAGCTTCAACAGCTACCCGCTGGACCGCCTGGCCCTGGCCGGCGCGAAGGCGGCCTACGAGGATGAAGCCTGGTTCCGGAAGTGCTGCGAGGGCGTGATCTCCGAGCGCGAGCGTGTAATTACCGCCCTCGAAGATCTTGGATTCGAGGTGTTACCCTCCAAGGCAAACTTCATCTTTGCCCGTCATAAAGATCAGCCGGGCGAGGTTTTGGCCAAAGGCCTGAGGGAGCAGGGTATTATCGTCCGGCACTTCAATAAGCCCCGAATTAGCGAATTTCTGCGAATCACTATTGGCACTGTTGAGCAGAATGATGCTTTGATTGAGGGGCTCCGGTCCCTCTAGCCTGCTAAGTTGGCGGGTAGAGTGAGGCAGACGCCCCTTCCCGGGAACCGCTACGAGCACATCCATGTGCGCTTGGCGTCGGCCATCCTTGGCCGCCGACATTCCCGGGAAGGGGCGTCTGCCTCACTCCTCGAGCTTCTCTGAAATAGTCCGGAGTGGAGTTTTTATGGCAAATCGAAGCGACATCCTTGAGAAAATCAACGAATGGCTCCAACCCGATAATTTCCAGGATTACTGTCCCAATGGCCTGCAAGTTGAAGGCACGCCTGAAATTAAAACCGTCATCTCTGGCGTAACGGCCTCAAAGGCTCTGATCGAAGCTGCGATCGAAGCAAACGCCGATATGATCCTGGTCCACCACGGTTACTTCTGGAAAGGCGAGGATCAGCGCATTCAGGGGATGAAACGAGAACGTTTGAAGCAACTCCTGGACAACGATATCAATCTTGTCGCCTACCACCTCCCGCTGGATGACCATCCCGAATACGGCAACAATCGTCAGCTTGCGAACATTCTCAACATCAAGAACCCGCGCCCGTTAGGTGGTTTGGTGTGGGAAGGCGAGCTGGAAGAAGCAATGTCTCCCGAGAAGTTCGGTCTTCACATTGCCAGACAGCTTCACCGTGAACCGCTCTGGGTGGGCGAAGGTCCGACTGCGATCAAGCGGGTAGGGTGGTGTACCGGTGCTGCACAGGGGTTTATTAACATTGCTCTGGATGCGGGGCTCGATGCCTATATCAGCGGTGAAATCTCCGAGCCGACGACGCACACGGCAAGGGAGTGTGGTATCCACTACTATGCGGCTGGTCATCACGCGACTGAGCGTTATGGTGTGCAAGCGCTCGGGAAAGCGTTAGCCGAGGAATTTGGGGTGAGTCACAAGTTTATTGATTGCGACAACCCTGTCTAATCAGGAATAGATGGTTAGATGAAGGCTTAGTGCGAATTGCACAGAGTCGACGGAGCGGGGTAGTCACCCCTTTCCGAGAATGTCGGCGGCCAAGGATGGCCGACGTCAAGCGCACATGGATGTGCTCGTAGCGGTTCTCGGAAAGGGGTGACTACCCCGGTCCCTCCCCGAACTTAGAAGTCTTATCGAGACTAAACTCCCAAGTTTCCGCTAGAGCAAAAAAAGAACTCAGGCCTGCTGAGCCTTATCACCCTTCTTGAGCCCAAAGTCCTCAGCAAGCGTGCCGGAATCCTTAGGATCTGTCTTGGGCGCATAATCCCGCGGCGGCTCGGAAGCGTCCTCGCGAACCTCTTCCAGGCGCTTCTTGGAAGTCTCCTGCGCCAACTCCTCCATCCAGTCTTCGTCATTGCAAAGACGGTTGGCGCCGCGTGCCATATGCTGGTTCACGTCGCGGTAGGCATCGTTGAAGCGGCGCAGCAAATGGGCCGACTCCATGAAATGCTCGTTCACCTGGGCCTGGTAGCGGGTATATTCGCTTCTCAGTTCCTCAATCTGCTGTTCCGCCCGGCGCTGCCGAAGCGACGTTCCCTGCCCGGAACGGCCAACAAATACCCCGATGACAATGCCAACAACCAATGCGGCAATCGCTGCCAGAATCAGGTTTGTCATATGCTGTGTCGTCCTTTTACCTAGAAGTGAGCCAAGCCCCTGTTCGACGAGTATAACGCCCCAGGCTCCATCATCCCATGATTGTGGCCTGCGCCAATCGTCGTATTGCTGCCCAGGCGGCCAACGTGGCGAAAAATCGCCAAATGCGAGACAATATGGCGCCCAAATTTACGATCAACTTCCGGGAATACCTTGATGACAGCTGCGATGTCCTCCGAAACCAGTGCGACCATGACCCCTTGGCAACGTTACCAGAAGGATCTTGAACGCCCGGATTTCCAGAAGGACTCGGCCCAGGAAGATGCGGTCAAGCGCCTTCAGTCACTGTACGACAAACTGGTGGAAGCCGAAAGGGATCGCAGCAAGCCCAAGGCCAAACTTTTCCGCAAGCTCAAAAAAGGCAAGGAAGAGCCGGTCAAGGGCCTGTATTTCTGGGGTGGGGTAGGCCGCGGCAAAACCTACCTCATGGACACTTTTTACGAGTCGCTGCCTTTTGATCGCAAGATGCGGGTTCACTTCCACCGTTTCATGCAGCGTGTCCACAGCGAACTCAAATCGCTCAAGGGCGAGAAAAACCCTTTGGAACTGGTGTCCAGGAAGTTTGCGGATGAAACTCGGGTTATCTGTTTCGACGAGTTTTTCGTGTCCGACATTGGCGACGCCATGATCCTCGCCACTCTCATGGATGGTTTATTCAGTCGCGGCGTCACCCTGGTGTGTACCTCCAACATCGTCCCGGATGGTCTCTACAAGGATGGTCTCCAGCGCGCCCGGTTCCTGCCCGCTATTGAACTCGTCAAAAAGCACACCGATGTGGTCAACGTTGATGGCGGAGTAGACTACCGGTTGCGGACTCTCGAGCAGGCGGAACTGTTCCACTCGCCTCTTGATGAAGATGCAGATGTCAGCCTGCGAAAAAGTTTCGATGCTTTGGCGGTTGAGGCCGGTAAACACAGCAAATCCATGGAAATCAACGGCCGTAAAATTCCCGCCCAGGCGCACGCAGACGACGTAGTCTGGTTCGATTTCAAAGACGTCTGCGACGGCCCACGAAGCCAGAACGATTACATCGAGATGGCCAGGCAGTTCCACGCCATCATCGTCAGCAACGTGCCCGTTCTGGGCAAAGAAAAAGACGATCAGGCGCGCCGGTTCATTAACATGATTGACGAATTTTACGACCGCAACGTTAAAGTCATCATCTCGGCGGCGGCACCTATCACAGAGCTTTACACCGGCGGCCGCCTCGGCTTCGAATTCGAGCGCACCGAATCCCGCCTGCTGGAGATGCAGTCCCGGGAATACCTTGAAGCGCCGCATAAGCCATAAAAAAAACTACCAGACAACCAACAGAGAGATTCAGAAATGAGCACAGAGAACGTCGTCATCGTAAGCGGTGTCCGCACCCCCATGGGCGGATTTCAGGGTAGCCTGGCCAGTGTCAGCGCCACCGACCTGGGCGCGCTTACCATCGCCGAAGCCGTGAAGCGCGCCGGTCTTCAGCCTGCCGATGTGCAGGAAGTCATCATGGGTAACGTTCTGCCTGCCGGGCTCAAACAGGGCCCGGCACGCCAGGCCATGCGCAAGGCGGGGCTCCCGGATCACACCGGCGCCACCACCATCAACAAACTCTGCGGCTCCGGTATGAAAGCCGCCATGTTCGCCCATGATCTGATCAAAGCCGGCAGCAATGACATCATGGTAGCTGGTGGTATGGAGAGCATGTCCAACGCCCCCTATATTCTGCAGGGCGTCCGCAGCGGCTACCGCATGGGACCGGGCCAGGCACCCCAGGATCATATGTTCCTGGATGGCCTGGAAGACGCCGAAACCGGTCGCCTGATGGGCGCCTTCGCCCAGGAAATGGCCGACAAGAAAGGCTACACCCGTGAAGAAATGGACGAGTACGCCATCACCTCCCTGACCCGGGCCAAGAAAGCCATTGAAGAAGGCCTGCTGAAAGACGAGATTGTTCCGGTAACCGTGAAAAGCCGTAAAGGCGAAGTCGTTGTCGAGGACGACGAGCAACCCCACAACGCCAACATCGAAAAGATCCCGAGCCTGCGTCCGGCATTCGCCAAAGATGGCACCGTCACAGCGGCAAATGCCTCTTCGATCTCAGACGGCGCTTCTGCGTTGCTCCTGATGCGCGAGTCCGAAGCTGAAAAGCGCGGCCTCAAACCCCTGGCCCGAATCGTCGGTCACAGCACCCAGTCCCAGCATCCTGCCGAGTTTACCTGCGCCCCTGTCGGCGCCATCGAAACCCTGTTCGGCAAAACCGGCTGGAGCAAAGACGACGTAGACCTCTTCGAGATCAACGAAGCCTTCGCCATGGTCGCCATGATGCCCATCCGCGAACTAGGCCTGGACCCCGAGAAAGTTAACATCCACGGCGGCGCATGCGCACAGGGCCACCCGGTCGGCTCCACCGGATCCCGCCTCCTGGTAACCCTTATGTACGCCCTCCAGCGTTACGGCAAAAAGAGAGGCATCGCAGCTCTCTGCATTGGTGGTGGTGAAGCTACTGCCATGGCTATCGAGATGTTCTGATCCGGCTTCGGTTAGCCTTTTGCTTTTGTGCTTCGATAAGGGGCGACAGCCTTTCTGAAACACGCCGTGAATACGTCCATGTAGGCTTGACGGCAGCATCCCTGCTGCCGACAGTTTCAGAAAGACGACCGCCCCTTGCCCCTGACAATACGAGAAGGCTTTTCGAGGCACTGGTGCCGAAGCTTCCTTTTGTCGTGAATCTGGTGACATCTGAGTCGCAGATTACATCGGAACTATGGGCGCTGACGTCGGGGTGAGCCTTCCGGGAATGTAGAGGGCCATGGATGGCCCGAAACAAGCGCACATGGATGTGCTCGTAGCGGTTCCCGGAAGGCTCACCCCGGCGGCAGTGCTTGCTCCCAAGTTCAAAGCGAAAAAAACCACCAAAACCAAAGTGGTTGCATCTAATTTTGTTGTCTATAGTGATTCTGTGCGACGAAACCCGGCGGCAAACGGCGTTTACAGGGGGATGATAGCAAAATCATACTTTTGACTGATCAAAGCGCCCGAAGGCGTTAGCTATAGTGCCAACATCACGAGCACTGTGCATGAAGCCTCCAATACATCGTGAACACCAATAATCAGAGCAGCGACTCAGAACAACAATGGAGTAGCCTTCCAATGACAAGAAAAACACATCAATGGCAGCGTTGGACCAAATTACCGCTGGCCGTGGCGGTGGCAGCCGGTATGTCCGGTCAGGCAGCCGCCTATTCCTTTTACATGGGAGATGTAGAAGCCCAGTTCAACACCACGCTGTCTGCGGGTGCCGGTTGGCGAGTCGAGGATCGCGACAAACGCCTTATCGCCCAGGGTAACCTTGGCCCCGAGTACGCGCCGGGCGGCCCCCTGGAAAATATCGGTGCCTCCTCCAACAACTACGACGACGGCAACCTGAACTTCGACAAGGGCGATACCTACTCCAAAATCGTTAAGGGTAACAGCGAGCTGTACCTGAACTACGATCTGGACAACCCCTTCCTTACAAGGGTTGGTGGTCTGCTGCGTGGCCGCTACTGGTACGACTTTGAACTGAAAGACGAAGGCCGTGCCGTTGATTATGTCGGCCAGCGCCGCGAGCTGAATCAATATGCCAAGGATTATGCCTCCGGTGGTGAGATTCTGGACGCCTATGTATTCTCGGACTGGTACTTTGGCGAGGTTCCTGTCAGCCTCCGTTATGGCAAGCAGGTTCTCAGCTGGGGCGAAAGTACCTTTATTCAGGGTGGCATCAACATTATCAACCCTATAGATGTCCCGGCTTTCCGGGCTCCGGGCTCCGAGATAAAAGACGCACTTCTGCCGGTCGAAATGTTCTATATGTCTGCAGGCGTGACTGAGAGCCTTACCGTGGAAGCCTTTGTACAGAACGATTGGGAGCCGGTCCGCCCGGATAACTGCGGAACCTTCTTCTCAACCAACGATTTCGCGGCCGAGGACTGTGGCCCGGTTCTGCTTGCCGGTCAGTTGCCTGATTCACAGGCGCTCGCACAGGGCCTGGTTGCAGACCGTGTTGGAGACAGGCAGGCGGATACCAAGGATCAGTTTGGCGTTGCCATGCGCTGGTTTTTACCGCAACTGAATGAGTCAGAGCTTGGCTTCTACTATATTAAGTACAACAGCCGCCTGCCGTATGTCAGCGGTATCGTCCGTGATCCGAACAATGGCCAGAACCTGCCGCTATATTTCATTGAGTACCCGGAAAACATCAACCTTTACGGAGTGAGCATCAACACGATCACTCCGGGCGGATGGTCTCTGGGGGCTGAGTACTCCTACCGCGACAAGCTGCCGCTGCAGTGGAACGCCTTTGAACTGATCTTTGGCGGCAACGAGGTTGTAAACCCGGAAACCGGATTGCCGGCAAGCCAGCTCCAGGTGATGCGCGAGGCGCAGGCCGGCGGACAATCCCTTAACGGTGAGGCCGTTCAAGGGTATGATGAATACGGTGTGTCCCAGGCACAGTTCACGCTGATCAAATTTATTGAGACGGTGATGGGGGCGGATCGTCTCACCATAGTTACCGAGTTTGGCGCGACATACGTACACGACCTGCCCGATTACGACACCGCCCGTTATGGCAGGTCAGGCACGTTTGGCCTAGGTCAGCTCCCGGGCGGGGCGTGTGACGGTTCCGGTCAGACGGGTCAAGCACTTAACATCAATACCAACTACTGCAACAATGAAGGCTTCACTACCGATTTCTCCTGGGGCTACCGCACCCGGTTTGTGTGGAGTTATCTCGATGCGTTTGCCGGTATAAACCTGTTACCGCAACTGGCCTGGAGCCACGATGTCAAAGGTTACAGCCCGCAGCCCGGCGGAGCATTCAACGAGGGCAGCAAGGCGATTGGCGTGTCCGTGGAAGCGGTTTACCAGAACGTTATCAGTGCCGATATCGGTTACACGAACTATTTTGACGGAAAGCCGTATAATGAGTTGACCGACCGCGATTACGTGACTGCCAGCATTTCATACTCATTCTGATCCGGTACGAATTCGTTGAACGAGGGAATTTAAATGAAACTGAACAAGAAACTACTGGCCACAGGCGTTCTGGCAGCGAGCATGTTTGCCGGCCAGGCCTGGGGTGCGGTTTCTGCTGAAGAAGCGGCCAAGCTGGGTGATTCGCTGACACCGATAGGCGCGATGAAAGCCGGCAATGGCGGTGAAATCCCCCCGTGGACAGGTGGGTTGACTACCCCTCCGCCCAACTACAAGGGTGACGGCATATACGTAAATCCGTACCCCAACGAAGAGCCGAAGTTCACCATTGATCAGAGCAACGTTGATCAGTACAAAGACAAACTGTCCCCGGGGCAGGTTGCGATGATCAAGCGTTACAACGATTATTTCATGCCGGTGTATGAAACCCACCGTTCTGCGGCCTATCCGAAGGAAGTTATGGAGCAGACCGTTGAGAATGCAACCACCGTTGAGCTGATCAAGGATGGTAATGGCCTGGGCAACTACCAGTCTGCTACCCCCTTCCCGATCCCTCAGAATGGTCTGGAGGCAATCTGGAACCACATTACCCGTTACAGAGGTGGTTCTGTACAGCGTACCGTTGGTCAGGTGACGCCGACTGAAGGTGGTGAATTCTCTGTTGTGAAATTCCAGGACGAGCTTACCTGGCGTACCTACCTCTCGGATTACAATCCGGACGAGGATGCGAACGTTCTATTTTACTTCAAGCAGGCCATTACCGCTCCGGCACGTCTCGCCGGTAACGTACTGCTGGTACACGAGACCATCGACCAGGTTGCCGAGCCTCGCCGTGCGTGGGTTTACAACGCCGGTCAGCGTCGGGTTCGTCGGGCGCCTCAGGTAGCGTATGACGGACCGGGTACCGCGTCTGACGGTATGCGTACTTCGGATAACTTCGACATGTTCAACGGTGCTCCGGATCGCTACAACTGGGAGCTGGTTGGCAAGAAGGAAATGTACATTCCGTACAACTCCTACAAGCTGACCGATCGCAGTCTGAGCTATGACCAGATTATTCAGGCTGGTCATATCAATCAGGATTACACTCGCTACGAGCTGCACCGTGTATGGCATGTTCGCGCAACCCTGAAAGAAGGGGCCCGCCACATCTATGCCCAGCGTGACTTCTACATTGATGAGGACTCCTGGCAGGCATCTGTCATTGATCACTACGACGGCCGTGGCGAACTCTGGCGTGTTGCAGAAGCCCACAATATGCAGTTCTATGATCAGAAAGTGCCCTGGTACGCCATTGAGACGCTGTACGACCTGCTCTCTGGCCGGTACCTCGCGCTTGGTCTGACCAACGAAGAAGAAAATCCCTATGAGTTTGGCGTTGAACGTCGCTCCAGGGACTACTCGCCGGCCGCACTGCGCCGCGCCGGTACACGGTAAGCGTTCATCCGAACCGCTAAAAAACGGCGGGCCTTTGGGTCCGTCGTTTTTTTATCACTCGATAAAATCCTTTCACGTCAAAATTTTGCAGCCCACCCCTCAATTGGTTTAACCTTCTTATCATACTAAAGGCGTACCCGATGTCGGTCGCCATTGAAAAGTCAGTGCAAGATCCACTTTTCCGGCGGTGCAAGGCAGTGCGAGCCGGAGCTAAATGGGGCAGTGCGTGAAACCATTCAATGATGGCTGTGCAGCCAACGATGAATTTCAGTCGGCGAATAGTGGTCTTCAAAGAGGCGAGCTGGTCAGAGACCTGCTCAGGCAACGGGTTCAGATTCCCCCGGTTCCGTCCGATTCCCTGGCCCGGCCAAGACTCAATGGCAAGATTTCTGAAGCACTGACTTCCAGAAGCGTTCTGTTTGTGGAAGCGCCCTGTGGCTATGGCAAATCTCACGCCGTGGTCAGTGCGCTTGGTGGCGCAGAAATGGCTACCGATCAGGTTCGCTGGGTTGCCCTGAACTCCCAGGACAATGCACCGTCCCGCTTCCTGACACTGCTCGCCATTGCCCTGGATCTGCCCGAACCCCCCGAGCAGGGGATTCAGAGTGGCGCCACCTTTTCCGATACACTGTCGATGATGCAGGTAGCGCTGGCTCGCACCGGTGACAGTCAGCCACGGGTTCTGGTGCTGGACAATCTCCAGCATCTCAGCAACCCCGCCGTTGTGGACCTGCTCCACCAACTGATTGTGGACTTTCCGGCTGGCTCCTCCATCGTTCTGATTTCGCGCAAGGCACTGCCTTTCGAAACACACAGCCTTGAGCTGGAAAACCGGTTTACCCGCATAGGGCCTGAAGCGCTTGAATTCTCTCGTTCCGAAACCTTCGAGTTTTTTCGGCCCGCGACGGCAAACAGCGAACTCACCAGTGTTGCTGTCGATAACCTCTATGACATGACTGAGGGCTGGGCGACGCCACTAGCGCTGTATCGCCGAGAGGTGTACCAGACGATTGAACGCAAACCGATCCAGGAAGCGCCAAGCGTTGAGCGTTTTCTCAAAGAATCGGTTCTGGGCAATCTGACGCCCGGCCAGATGCGTTCCATGCGTGGGATCGCCGAGCTTGAACTGTGTTCCGATGAATTGTTTCTGGCCCTTGAGCCCTTCCTGCCGGAAACCGGCTTTGTTCCCTCCCAGGCTGCCGAGCGGGGTTTGCCCCTCAAGTCGATGCCGGGTCGTGGTCGCTGGTACCGGCTGAATCCGCTGTTGCAGGAATGGCTGAAGTCGCCGGTCATGGCCGGTTATTCGGAGCGAATGCTGCAGGCAAGTCGGTGGTTTGGCGTGCGTGACCAGTTCCCGGAAGCACTCAAGTACGCCTTGCTGGCTGGCGATGCGGAGGAGGTCATTCGGATTGCCTCGGAAGGGTCCGAGGCTCTGCTGTTGGGGCAGGATACTGCTTCGCTTCTGCGACTTCGCAAGAGCCTGCCGGCACAGCTGCTGGAACGGAGCGTGCGTCTCAGGATTGTCTACAGCTGGGTTCATGCGATTGGCGGCCAGTTCCGCCAGGCGCGAGCTCTGATTGACGGCCTGGCCGAGCATGAGCAGAAAGAACAGGCTGCACGCATCTGTGCTCTGAGAGCGTTTATTCTGCGAGGCGAGGGCAGTGTTGGCCCGGCCCTGGAAATGGCGGATCGAGCCCTGGCCGAAGGTGAGCTCAGTACCCAGGGACAACTGGTCACCCAGATGGTTCGCTCCAGTGCCCTGTGCGCAGCAGGTCGGTTCCAGGAAGCGCGGGAAGCCAACCGCGCGGCGTCGAGGTTGGCCCGGGAAGCCGGCGATTCCGGCTCGGAAGCCCTGGCGGTTTACGCCCATGCCCGCATCGAACTTGGCAAAGGCGCTCTCAAACACGCCGAGCAGTTGTTGCGCACTGGCCTCGACACTGCCATGCAGGAGCTGGCTCGTCCTGCTCGTATCGGCGAGACCCGTCTGCAGCTGAACCTGGTGCTGGTGCTCTGGCATCAGGGCCGGGAAGCCGAGGCGGACCGTTTGCTCGTTACCTGTGGCCGCCACGCGGAACAGACCCGGGATCTGGGGCTGTTGCTGGCGATGACCATCCGAGTGCTGATGTGCCGTGGGCAAGGCCGGCTCGACGACGCCTTCGTCTGGATCGGGCGGGCAGAACGCACCATGCATTCCTGGCAGGTTGACGAGTCGCTGTTTGTACCCGTACTGGAGGCGCTTAAAGCGAATTGCTGGCTGTCCCAGAACCAGATCGACAGCGCGGATCAGGCGGTCCGTAAGCTGGCCCCGTATCGGGAAGCCGGTTGTGTGCCAGAGCTGTTCCCGATGATGCCGGGTCTGCTGGATTGCCTGCAGGTGCGGGTCGATCTGGCCCGTGGTGACCTGATAAAAGCGCGGGAAACGCTCCAGGGTATCCGTGAGCGTTACGAGGGGGCTATTCCCTGGGGTGTTGAGCTGCACATGCGCCTGCTGGAAGCGGTGATTGTTCTGGATGAAAAAGGGGCAGTGGTTGCGCTGAAAATACTGTCGGCAGTCGTTGCCGAAGCCGCTGCCGAGCATTTCATCAGTCCGTTCCGGGAACTGCGTGGTGAGTTGCAGGAACTGATGAGTAAGGGCTTTGGTCAGTTGCCTGAGAATGCTTTCAAGGAGGCGCTCGGTGAGCTGTTCGAGTTGCAGGCCAGCGTATCAGGCGCTGACACACTGGCCGAGCCGATCAGCGAGCGGGAGCAGGGCGTGCTTGAACTGATTGCCAAAGGGCTGTCGAACCAGGAAATTGCCGACAAGCTGCACATTTCCCTGCACACGGTGAAAACTCACGCCCGCCGAATCAATGCCAAGCTGGAAGTAAAATCCCGGACTCAGGCTATTGTCCGGGCCCGGGAGCTGGGACTGCTTTAAGCTCATCGATCCGGGCATCCTTCTCGGCCCAGATATCGCTCACCCACCGCTGAAACGCGATCCGGGTTTCCCGGTTGTTCTCGTAATCCATGCCCAGGAATTCTCGGGGGATCTCACGCGTCCGCACCTCAATAATGATCCTGCGGATACGCCCGCACAGGTAATCCCAGAAGCCGGCACGGCCCTCCGGATACACGATGGTGACATCCAGCATGGTATGAATCATCTCGCCCATGGCGCCAAGCACGAACGCGGTACCACCCGCTCTGGGCTTCAGAAGGTGCTTGTAAGGTGAGTTCTGGCGGTCATGCTTCTCCGGCGTAAACCGGGTGCCTTCCATAAAGTTGAAAATCGTCACCGGGGTGTAGCGAAATTTCTCGCAGGCGGCCTGGGTGGCAGCCACGTCCTTGCCCTTCAGCTCAGGGCGTTTGGCGATCTGTTCCTTGGTGTGGCGGTGCATAAAGGGAAAGTCCAGCGCCCACCAGGCAACGCCAAGAAACGGCACCCAGATCAGCTGTCTTTTCAGGAAGAACTTCAGCAGGGGGATCCGGCTGTTCAGCACATACTGAATGGCGGGAATGTCGGCCCAGCTCTGATGGTTGCAGGTGACAAAATACCAGTGCTTCCGGCTGAGATTTTCCACGCCCCGCACATCCCAGTCGACCTTGTGCAGAAGATCCATCAGAAGATTGTTGAAGCCAATCCAGAGCCACGCGATGGTGTTGAGGATCACCGTGCAGCCCTTGCGTACGGCGGTAATGGGCAGAACGAGTTTAAGCAGGGCGACTGCGAGAAGAAACGGAATCAGCACCAACGTATTACACAGGATGAGAAGGGCCGCTAAAGTCCCCTTCAGCGGCGCGGGAAGAAAATCGAGCATGGGGTAGGGTCTCTAACCTTCAGCCGGGTTGGTTTTCAGTGATGATTGGCGGGGTAGCAAACCGGTTTCCGCTTCGGTAGAAGCCAGCTGTTCAAGGCTGCCAGGTTCGAGGTTTCTGACCACGCTGCGGAAATCGTCGTCGTAAAACTCCAGGTTGTTGTAGTGAATCATTGCCCGAATCTCTTCAATGTATTCTTCTCCGCGCTCGGAGTAGCCAAGCAGACCCTCTGCAAGCTCCAGGCCTGAGAGAGGGGCATTATCACGGCGGTCTTCGAGCCGGACGTCTCGCAACAACTGATAGGTCGGGTGGCGATTCAGGTTCTGTATGTACGCACGAACCGACCGATAGGGTGAGGAGAACTTGGCCACCTCATGGCTCGCGCCCTCTGCCCGGCCGCGGGGAACAAGTCCGCAACCTTTTGAAAAGCACCACTGGCCAAAAAGGTTATTACCTTTCGTGGCAAACCGGGAGGTGCCCCAGGCGGATTCGTTGGCGGCCTGTGCCAGGACCAGAGACGGAGGAATTACATCGAGACGCTTGCGTAGCAGGGCAAACTGCTCATCGCTGCCGGGCTCGGCATCTACCCTTAATCGCTCGGACTGTTGGGCCAGCCAATCATACTCCTTGCTGGTCAATGTCTCCTTCGCAGCGAGGCTATCCAGGTAGTCGCGCTCAATCAGAATCCGTGAGTTGGCCAGAACAATCCGTGGGTAGAGAAACGAGAAGAACGCGGCCTTCTTCTCCGTGGTGTCCTGATACTGAGAAAAATCTGGCAAGTCGTCGTTGGCCCAACTTGGGAGCGGGGGCAGGGACGACAGTGCGGGTTCGGAGCCTGTGTTATCGGAGTTGATCCGGTCAATACTGGCCTGTGGCGTATAAAAGCCACCGCCGATCGCAAATGCAATCAGGGGGAGCATCAGTATGACGGCCCGTTTACCCGCAGACATAAAACCTCTCGTTTCAATCGATATAGCAATGATTATAACAGGTTATACGAGAGCGTTTGCCAGTTGGGTTTTGTCGGATGCCACTGCCGTCAGGGCAGTCGTGTTGCAACAAGCAAACCGATCTGTTCCTCACCACCCCCTGTGGATCGGAAACGCAAATAGAACTGGTCCTGACTGGCGGTGTGAAAACCCTCAAGCACAAGGTTGCCTGAGGTGAACTCTACCCTCCCGTCGCCCAGTTGGCTGAGCGCCAGGTCGATGTCCGCCAGGCTCTCCAGCGCAGGTTTTGTCACGGTCTCGTCATCAACGGAATGGGTGCTGGTCAGCGAAGTCGGCGAGAGTGTTGCCGAGCTTGAGGATTCGATGGTCAGCAGGGCATTGTCAAAATGTCGGAGGCGGTTCGTCTGCGATGTCAGGGCCAGGGCCACGCCCTGAAGCCTGAACTGTCCCGTAGCCGGTGCGGTGTTCGCGGTTTGTTCCGCGGCAATCAGGATACCGTCGCCCAAGGGACTATCGTCCAGGTTGAATGCCATCAGGGTGCCATCCGGGGTGCTGGCACCGACACCAATATCTGGCTGCTGGAAATCACCGGAAGCGGTGGTGATGTCAAGGTTCAGTCGTCCGATATCCACATCCCCGTTGCTGAGCCGCGAGGTTCGGTTGCTCAGGGTCCAGGATTCTGCTCGGGTACCGCTGGAGTCCGTCGAGACAGTGCCTGAACTGTCTCGTTGTAATGACGTAAAGCTCTGGGATTGGTTAACTGTACCGCCAGAAATCTGCCATTGGCCAACGCCTGTTTCGATGGTGAGAGGCGTTGTCTCGTCGCTGAATCGGGTTCCAAGATACAGCATGTTGTAGTCGCGGCCATTCAGACTGTCGGCGTCGAATCCCTCCTTTCTGAGGAGGTTGACCTCAAGAACCGACAGATACTGATCCTCCAGAGTACCCAGCCGCCGCAACTGGTCGCCGTCTGCTTCCAGCTCGATCGCTTTGCCAGCGCTGAAATAGCCGCTGATCACCCGGTCGGGCCCAGTGGTTTCATCCTCAGGCGCGCTTGTGAAGGCGTCCAGATAGTAGGGATTGCGAGTCCAGCCAATAATTTTCGAGCTGCCCCGGCCGGTAATGCTCTGATACAGGGCCCGGCCTGCCAGCAGGCGGGTGTCTTCCAACAGCGTGGCTGCTCCGGGGGATGAAGAATGAGTGTTCCGTTCCCAGTATTCAGAGCCCCGCACGAAGAAGTCGTTTCCCGCCTGGTGAATCAGAGCCTCGCGATCGTATGGAATATCGTTGGCCAGAGAGGTCACTCGGATGTTGAAGGCATCAAAGCTGGTCAGGGTGAGAGCCGGATAGACATAGCCGGTGCCATTATCATCGGTCAGCACCTCTTCCTGGGCCGTTCGAACACCCCATTGTCCGGACCCGCTCAGGGTAGACTCGAGAAAAGTCTGCCCCAACTCGATGCCCAGGAATACCGAATTATAGTCTGCGGAACTGGCGCTTATCTTTCCCGAGGACGTCTCATCGAGCACCGCGTAGTCGGCCATTGCGCTCACGTAACGGGCAAAGTCTCCCCGATCTTCGAGAATATCCAGGGCACCGCCGAGGCCAACATTGGAAGGAATCTCAATTTCAAAGTCGTGCACCTGGTCGGCCAGGGTAGACCACACATACTTGTTCAGGCACGGCTCGCCGCCCTCATCGGCAACGCAATCCATAATGGTCTGGAACTCGCCGGCGGTGTAGCTGCTGAGCGTATTGCGCACCAGGTACTCGGAGAAGGGATTCACCTTCACATCCCGGTCAGCATCGGCGGCCAGGGCACGCATGCGGGTGTTGCCGTAACTGGCATCGATAATCACATCCGGACCCAGGGGCAGGCCATTGGTGAATTCGATAATGGTGAAGCCTTCGCTGTCGGTGCGCGTGGAAATCGCGGGTTCATCAAGCACAGACAGGGCCTGATTGGTGTAGTAAACACTCACCCTGTCCGGCGGTACGATTCTCAGGTTACGGCGGGTAGGCTCGCCCTCGCTGGTGACACCACCCGGTACCTCCATGGTTACCCGGACTTCGTTGCTGGCGAGGCCCCCGGTGTTGGTGGAATCGCCGGTGTTGCCGGAGCTGAAATCGTCCACCGGGTTCTTGTTGCCTGCGAAGTCATTGGGCTGACTAGCCGCCCCCTCAATGGCATCGTCACCGCCACCACATCCGGCGGTGAGTAATAGAGTCGAAGAGAGCAATAAACCGAGTGTGAATCGCATGCCTGGCTATCCGTGCAGAAAATACAGGCAAACAGTCTAACAGTGGGATTCTCGGGAAAGCGTGAGGAAAAGCACGAAAGGGTTATGGAGGGAACACGAAACGGGCCCCACCGGGCCCGTTTCAGAAAAGGCAGGAATCAGAAGAAAATCTTCATGCCCGCCATAACGCCTTCATCGAGATTGACGTCTCGTGAGGAGTTCTCGATATCGGTGTTCAGATAGCGATAGCCGGCGAAAATCTCGGCGTTGCGGATAACCCGATAGCTACCACGCAGCTCAAGGCTGGTCATATCATCGGAATCGCCAAACGAGAGAATGCTGGGGGCGTAGTGCAGGCCACCGGTGAACGACAGGCCAGGGACATCCGGGATATTGACGGTCGCAAAACCGCCAAGACCGACAGCACCGCCATCGGCGCGGCTTTGATCCCAATAGATACCCCTCATGCCGATGCCGGCTGTGGTGGGCAGGTTGCCGATTGCCGTGCGGCCCTGGGCATGGAAATCAACGTTGAAAATATCGCGGCCACCTTCGCGGTAGGTGTAACCGGTGCCAAGCTGGAGGTCGTTGTTGGTGCCGAAGAAATTTACCTGGCCCTTCACCGAATCGTTGGTGAGGCTAAGGTCGACATCCCCTGCAAAGGCAGGCGCGGCAGCCAGTGAGAGAATCATCAGGGAAATCCGGGACGCTTTCATATATGTGCACCTTCGTTACGTTTTTAGCAGAATTGCCGGTATGTTAACGGGGTGTTCCGGGCCACTCAACTTAAATGCCGGTAAGTCCCCGTTAACTTTCATTTTTCGCAGGTCAGTGCCGGGTGGTATCGCCGCCCTGGTCCAGATCTTCCGGTGAAGCGTTCTCTGCGGGTACCCGGTATTCCTCGTTGGCCCAGGCCCCCAGATCGATCAGTTTGCAGCGCTTGGAACAGAAAGGGCGCCAGGGGTTGGTCTCGGTCCATTCCACGGACTTTTTACAGGTTGGGCATTCAACGTTCATGGTTGCCTTCGGGTAGTGGAAACGTGTCTGGATGTCTGTGCCCTGATTTTAGAAAACAGCTTTCAGGAGGCAGCAGACGCCTGACAATATTGTTCCAGTACTGCCCGCAACATTTCAATATTGACAGGCTTGGCAACAAAAGAATCCATCCCGCACCGGCGGCAGCGTTCCTCGTCTTCTTCCATGGCACTGGCGGTCAGAGCGACCACGGGGATGGGCGCGCGGTTGTGGGTTTTTTCCCACTCCCGCAGGCGTCGGGTGGCTTCGAAACCGTCCACGCGGGGCATCACACAGTCCATGAACACCAGGTCGAAGGGATGCCATTGCCACAGGCTGGCGGCAGCCTCGCCATCGTTGGCGGTCATCACGTCACAACCGAGTTTCTCCAGCAGGCGGCGGGTCAGGGTACGGTTGACCGGGTTGTCTTCCACCAGCAACACCTTCATCCGGCCACAGGGAAGTTCCCGGCGCCTGGCGGTATCGGTAACCGCCTGCAGGGAAAACCGGGTCAGGAAACGCCGTTCCTGTTTGGCGGCATCGGCAAACAACTGGTTCAGAATTGGCGTCAGGCAGGATTCCCGCAGCGACTTGCTCAGGAAGGCATCGGCACCTGCCTGCCGGAAATGTTCGGCGTCACCCCGTTGCGGATTGGATGACAGAATCAGCAGGCGCATATCGGACCACAACGGATTGCTGCGAATCTGCCGGCACAGCAGGTCGCTGTCCATATCGGGTACAAACCCATCCAGAATGATGGCGTCGAACGGCTGCTGGCCATCGAACGCGGTGCGCAGGGATGTCAGCGCCTCCCCGGCGGATTTCACCGCCTCAATGTGCACTTCGTGCCGGGACAGCATCTCCAGGGTAATCTTGCGGGACAGCTCATAGGAATCCACCACCAGAATCCGGCGGTTTTTCACCATCCGGGTATCCGGCCGAACCCGGGCGGCATTCTCCGGGGCCACGGGCAGGGTCAGTTCCATCCAGAAGGTAGAGCCCTCGCCGGGCCGGCTTTCCAGATCCATGGAGCCGTCCATCAGGCCCACCAACTGGCGGCAAATGGTCAGGCCCAGGCCGGCACCCGGTAACTGGCGCTGGAACTGCTGGCCCAGCTGCACGTAGGGCTCATAAATCAGGGGAACATCTTCCGGGTTGATCCCTACGCCGGTATCTTCGACCGCAATGCGAAGGCGTGCCTTGTCGTCCCGGCGGCCAAGCATCTCAATGCTGATCAGCACATGGCCGGAATCGGTAAACTTGATGGCGTTGGAGGTGAGGTTCAGCAGGATCTGGCGAATGCGCACCGGGTCGCCTTTCAGGGCCCAGGGCAGGTTCTCGTCAATCCGAAGCTCCAGTGCCAGCCCCTTCTCCCGGGCGCGGGCGCCGAGCATGTGCACCAGATCATTGAGGGTTTCCCGAAGATCGAAGGGAATGTCATCCAGTACCAGCTTGCCGGCTTCCATGCTGGAGATATCCAGCAGATCGTTGATGATGGCAGAGAGGCTCTCCGAGGCACTCAGCAGCGTCTGCACATACTCTCGCTGCTCCTGATCCAGAGGCGTATCCGTCAGGAGATTGGCGTAGCCCAGCACGGATTGCAGCGGAATGCGCAGCTCGTGGCTGACATTGGCCAGGAACTGATTCTTGGCGTGGTTGGCCCGCACCGCCTCGTCCCGCTCACCCTGGGACTGGATCGTGGTCTGTCGCAGGGAACGGGTGTCCTCAAGGATCTGCAGGCGCATCTTGTTCAGGGCCTGCTCCAGCTCCGAGAGTTCGTCCGGCGTCTTCCGCGCCTTGCGCTTCAGCTTCAGTGGGTCCACCAGCGCGTCGAGATTCAGCCGGGCGGCGTAATCGGCCATGGATTCCAGGTGCCGGGTAAGCGTTAAACGAACGATCACCAGCAAGCCCAGGGTGCCCAGCATGACAACAATGGATTGAAACAAAAGGTTCAGGAACGCGCGGTTACGCAGGTCTGTGTAGATCTGGTCTATGGAGGAGGTGACGGTGAGTGTGCCAACGTTTTCAGGACTGCGGTTGTTGGAGCGGTCGAAAACCAGTGGAAAGGTCTGCGATATGACCCGGCCCTCAGGGTAAGTGCCGGTGCTGAAGGTTTCGCCGGTGCTGGTCACCACCCGCCCGTACTGGACAGCGGGCACTGCTTTCATATCATCCAGGCTGTTGGCCACCTCGCTGAAATTCATCAGCCAGATGTTGTTGCTCATGCTCCCGGAAACCAACTCCGCGGCCCGTGTCTGGTCATTCAGCAGATCGTTCTTGCGCCGCTCGAATTCTCCGATCAGCTGAACGCCCGTTGCCACCAGAGACAGAAAAAGGCTGAACAGCAATACGTAGGCGAGCAACCTTGCCGCCAGTGGTCGTATTCCCAATCGTTTGAAGAACCGCTTTGAAGGCAAGGCACATATTCCCTGTGTCGACTACAAAATCACCAAAAGCAGTTTAACAGACCGTCAGCACTTCGACACGTTTCCGTGAATGATCATTCACGAATCGGAATCGCACGTTCAAATCGTACAGATGCGCGCCGTAAATGCGCTCTTCCTCCCGACCTCTACGAAAGGAGGGACGTGGATCGTATGCGACCACATCCTCGATCAGCGGGCGCAGTTCCGGATAGTCTTCCGATGAAAGCTGACGGATCTGCGCCTCCGCTTCCGGCAGAAAAACCACCTCCAGCCGTTCCGTTGGCGGCGAATCTGCCCAGCCCAGGGTAGCCTCGGGCACGGAATCGGCAAAGGGAAGGTAAGGTTTGATATCGAGAATTGGTGTGCCTTCGATCAGGTCATGATCGCTGATGCGCAGGATAAGCTCGCCATCTCTGCGAATCAGCCCCTCATTGCGCACCACCGACAGACCAAGACTGTTGGGGCGAAACGGTGAGCGGCTGGCAAACACCCCCATCTTGCGGTTGCCACCCAGGCGTGGAGGACGCACCACTGGCCGCCATTCCGCCCGCACCGCCTCGTGAAACTGGAAGGTCAGCCACAGATGACTGGCGGTCTCCAGCCCACGGAAGGCATCTTCACGGTCAAACGGTGGCTGGATAATCAGCTCGGCCCGGGCATGACGGGTCAACCCCGGCTGGCGAGGCACCCCGAACTTGTCCTGAAAGCATGAGCGGGTAATGGCGATAGGCGTGAGAGTAAGGGCCTCGGTCGCGGGTTTCGAGGGGTGTCTTGGCATTACAAACGATCATCCTCAATGATACCGGAGAAAAACATTTCCACCCGAAATACCACAGAAGCTCGGTCTTTAAAGCTCTCCTCCCGGGGGGATTCCAGTGCTGGAATCAGCTCCGCATACAGCCAGTTGCTGTGTAGACGGTAACGAAACGTGAGATCGCCGAACGCTGATGTGGTGCGCCAGGAAGGTTTGCTTTCCCCAAGCACACCCAGCCGGGGCGTTACAATCAAGCGGTTATTCATGCGCTTACGCATGCTGAATATCTGAGCCGCAACAAATTCCTTGTCGTTGTGAACCCACTCCAGTTCTGAAGACGAGTGAAAATACCAGTCATTGCCCACCGGGCGCCCAACGCCAATCCAGGTTCGCTCGCCCCAGCCGTCCTGGTGAAAATAGTAAAAGCGTTGCTGGGCGTTCAGCACCCATTTGTCGTCCAGGCGCCAGCTCTTTTCAGCTGTTGCCCGCCAGAAGGCATCCGGGGGGAGCCGCAGGCGCACACCCACATCGTTAGAAAAGTTGATGGCATCGCCAATCTGGGTCAGGTAACGCAGCGCGCCCGTCGCTTCTGTATCGGAACGCTCCGGTTCGGTGAGCTGCCGGTCCCGCTGGCGCTCGCCGAGTGGAATCAGTTCCTCGCTTTCGCTCTCGATAACCAGGCGCAGCTTTTGCTCGGTGGTCGGAATATCGATACGGAACCGCGCTTCAGGCTCGAACTGAGCGGGATCGCCGTATTCGGACTCCGTCGCAAAGCCAATTCGCAGATAGCTTTCGTTGTTGGGCAGGTTGTGTTCACTGCCCGATAAGGTCCGGTCAGCCCATTGCCCAACCGACTGGATTTTCTGACCATGCAGGCGCTCCTGGCGCAGTACCCAGTTGCTGAATTTGAGCCAGTAGGAATCCCGCGGATCGGCCCAGTATTCATCAGGCTCAAACGTGTAGAACCCGATCGGCAGTTGAGCTGGAGACAGAATCTCCGCCACAGAGCGTTCCCGAACCTCAAACACCGGCTCGATGCTGTGGCCTGGGGAAGAGAACGTCAGAGAAAGTGCAGCGGCAATACCTGCAAAACGATAGCGGAAAAAACAGTCAGCCAAAATCCACCAACAACCTTTCATGCAGCTCCCGCACCTGACGCGTTACATCATCCAGAGGGCGATCATTATCAATCACCGCATCCGCCCGCGCCAGCCGATCCTCACGGGACATCTGAGCCGCAATGATCCGCTCCACCTGCTCCCGGGAATTGGTATCCCGGGCCATGGTGCGTTCAATCTGGGTTTCTCTGGGAATGTCGATCACCACAATGCGATCAACCAACTCATGCTGGTCGGTTTCAAGAAGAAGAGGCGAAACCAGAAGCACATAAGGAAGCTCGTATTCACCCCCCTCTCCCCTCGCGGGAGAGGGGCTGGGGGAGAGGGGGGGATTCAACTGCCTAACCAATTCCCCGCGAATAATCGGATGCAACAGCCCCTCCAACCAAACCCGCTCCTCAGGCTTCTCAAAAACAATCCCACGAAGCTGCGCCCGATCCAAAGCACCGTCAGAAGTCAGAATCTCCTCCCCAAAATGCTCCGCAATCCGCACAAGCGCGGGCGTCCCCGGCTCAACCACCTCCCGGGCAACATCATCCGCATCCACCCAGTGCACGCCCAGGTCACCGAACAGGCGAGCCACAGTGGATTTTCCGGAACCAATCCCGCCGGTAAGGCCAACAATCTTCATGAATCAGACTCCCAGGAATCCGTACCAGAACGCCTGAATCTCACTGCCAAACCACAGACAAATCAACCCCGCCGTCGCGAGGTAGGGCCCAAACGGAATCGGAACTTCCCGCCCATGCTTCTTGAACACCATCAGGCTGATACCCACAACGGCACCTACAACCGAGGAAAGCAGAATCACCGCTGGCAACAACTGCCACCCCAGCCAGGCGCCAAGCGCGGCGAGCAATTTGAAGTCACCATGCCCCATGCCTTCCTTGCCGGTAACCAGCTTGAACAGCCAATAAACCGACCAAAGCGAGAGATAACCGGCTACGGCACCCCAAAAGGCACTGTTGAAGTCCGTAAGCACACCAAAATAATTCAGCACCAGGCCCAACCACATCAGGGGCAGGGTGATGCTATCCGGCAGAAGCTGAGTGTCGAAATCAATCACGGTCAGGGCAACCAGGGCCCAAACCAGCAGAAGCGCCCAAAGCGCCGACTCATTCGGCCCGATGACAGCAATGGTCACCACCGAGAAAATCGCGGTAACGGCCTCAATGATCGGATAACGGGGCGAAATGGGCGCCTTGCACGAGGCGCATTTGCCCCGAAGAACCAGCCAGCTGACCACCGGAATATTTTCCCATGCCCGAATGCCATGGCCGCAGGAAGGGCAGGTGGAAGCCGGTTTGGAGAGCGTAATCCGCTCTTCCTGCTTACGCTGCTTCTCCGGCAGCTCAAGGAATTCCTCGCACTGGCAGCGCCAGTCCTGATGCATCATTTTAGGTAGCCTCAGAATGACAACATTCAGGAAGCTGCCGATGCAGAGGGATACGAGGGTGACGGAAAGAAAAACAAGCCAGGGAGTGGCGAGAAAAGTTTCGAGACTCAACATCAAATTGCTCAACTATCGGCAGTTAAGCCCCTCTCCCCGAGCGGGAGAGGGGTTGGGGAGAGGGGGAGAGGGGTTTAACCAACCACCTGACCCATCTGGAAGATCGGCAGATACATGGCGATGATCAAACCACCAACCAGAACACCCAGTACCGCCATGATCATCGGCTCCATCAGGGCCGTCAGGTTATCGACCATGTCGTCGACCACTGCCTCATAATGTTCTGCAACTTTGCCGAGCATTTCATCGAGGTTACCGGATTCCTCGCCAATGGCTGTCAGCTGCACGGCCATAACCGGGAAGATATCCTGGTGACGCATGGAGGCCTGAAGCTGGGTACCACTGGCCACATCGTTCTTAATGCGATCGACGGCATCCCGGTAAACTGCATTACCTGTGGCGCCTGCTACCGAGTCAAGTGCATCGACTAGAGGTACGCCGGCAGCAAAGGTAGTGGAAAGAACTCGACCGAACTTGGCAACTGCAGATTTATCGAGGATCTCTCCAACAATGGGCAGCTTTAAAACGTATTTATCAACCAAGTCCGAGAACCTCTGTGAGCGCCGTTTTGCCTCTTTGAACAGGAAAATGGTTCCCACAATTCCCAGTAAGACCGCGAACCACCAGCTTTGCAACCACTCCGAAAGCTCTACTACAAACTGGGTGAAAACAGGAAGTTCAGCGCCAAACCCCTGGAAAAGGCTCTCAAACTGCGGGACAACTTTCACCAGAAGAATCGATGTTACAATAACAGCAACGACGATAACGGCAATCGGGTAAGTCATTGCCTTCTTGACTTTCTTCTTGAGAAGCTCTGTCTTCTCAAGGTAAGTCGCAATGCGGTCGAGCATTGCCTCAAGCGCACCGGCCTTTTCACCAGAATCCACCAAGTTGCAGTAAAGATCATCAAAATACTTAGGATGTTTACGCAATGCGCCTGCGAAACTGGTACCTGATGAAATGTCATTCCGGATACTCATTACCAGTTCCTGGAGCCCTTTGTTCTCTAGGCCATCCGCAACAATGTCGAAACTCTGAACCAAAGGCACACCAGCCTTCATCATGGTTGCAAGCTGACGAGTCAGCATGGCAATGTCGAAAGGGTTGATCTTCTTGCTACCACCAAAAAGTGGCTTGGGTTTTTTCTTGACCTTGTCCGGAATAATGCCTTGCTTTCGAAGTTGTGCCTTAACCAGCGCCAAGTTGGAGCCCGTTAATTCACCCTTGGACTTGTTACCCTTACGGTCTTTCCCTTCCCAAACATACGATTCCAGCTTCTGTGCTTTCTCTGCCATGCTTAATCCTTCGTCACGCGGTTAGCTTCTTCAAGGCTGGTCACGCCCTCAATCACTTTCATAAGGGCTGACTGACGCAAGTTACGGAAGCCTTCGGCCTGAGCCTGCTTTGCAATTTTGATGGAACTGGCTTCTTCCATAATCATGTTCGCCAGCTCGTCGGTAATCTTGACCACTTCGTAAATCCCGACGCGGCCTTTATATCCTCCATTGCATTTATCACAGCCCTTGGGGCGGTACAACGTGAAGCCTGTATCAATTTGTTCCTGTGTGAACCCTTCCTCTACCAGCACTTCTTTCGGCACCTCAAAGGGTTGTTTGCAGGCGCTACATAACCTGCGGCCAAGACGCTGGGCAATAATCAGGCTTACCGAGGTGGCAATGTTGAACGAGGGCACGCCCATGTTCATCATCCGCGTAAGTGTTTCTGCAGCACTGTTAGTGTGCAGTGTGGAGAGGACCAGGTGCCCGGTTTGCGCCGCTTTGATCGCAATATTGGCCGTTTCCAGATCCCGGATCTCACCCACCATGATTACATCCGGATCTTGACGCAGGAACGCCCGCAGAGCCTCGGCAAAGCCCAGCCCCACACGGTTGTTCACGTTTACCTGATTAATGCCTTCAAGGTTGATTTCCGCCGGGTCTTCCGCGGTGGAAATGTTGATATCCGGGGTGTTCAGAATATTCAGGCCGGTGTACAAAGAAACTGTTTTACCGGAGCCGGTAGGGCCGGTCACCAGGATCATGCCCTGCGGCTGCTTCAGGGCATCCATGTACATCTCTTTCTGGTCCGCCTCGTAACCCAGCACATCAATGCCCAGCTTCGCCTGGCTGGGATCAAGAATCCGCAAAACGATCTTCTCACCCCAGAGAGTGGGCAGGGTGTTTACCCGGAAATCGATGGCTTTGGTCTTGGACAGCTTCATCTTGATCCGGCCGTCTTGGGGCACGCGTCTCTCGGAAATGTCCAGCTGGGCCATTATTTTTACGCGTGCGGAGATCTTCGGAGCCAGCTTAATTGAGGGGCGCGAAACTTCTTTCAGGATACCGTCCGTGCGGTACCTTACCCGATAGACTTTTTCATAAGGTTCGAAGTGAATGTCCGAAGCGCCGCCGCGAATCGCATCGAGCAGCATCTTGTTGACGTACTTTACAATAGGGGCGTCGTCCACCTCGCTGGCAACAACAGCGCCTTCGTCTTCTTGCTCACCGCCTTCAGTCTCAACCCCCTCAAGATCGGAGTCATCAAGATCACCCATCGTGGTGTCCTGAGACTCCAGATACTTGTCGATGGCTTCCCGAAGTTTAGCGTCGTCCACCAATATCGCATCGGTGCTCAGGCCGGTATTGAACTTGATCTCATCCAGTGCCTGGATGTTGGTTGGATCGGAAACGGCAATGAACAGACGATTGCCTCGTTTGTATAGGGGAAGAGCGTTATGTTTCCGAACTAATTTCTCGTCAACTACCTTCTCGGGCATCATTTCCGGCATAAACGCGGAAAGGTCCAGAACCGAAACCCCAAATTCCATAGCTGCCGAAAAAGCCAGCCTGGAACTGTCTGCGAGATTGTTCTGGGTAAGATAGGTGATCAATGGAATGCGGTTCTGGGATGCCTGCAAAAAAGCGTCTTTTGCGGTTGACTCGTCCAGCAGCCCGTCATCTACGAAACGCCTCGCAAGGCCCGTGAGCGTGATATTGCTTTTATTGGTAGACATAAATTAAGTAAAGAGCGCAGCCTAAGTAACTGAATCGGGGGTTTGTCAATTGCACTGAGTTTAGATGGCCAGCACTCATTTGGAAAGGCGCGGTTTACCGGGGTCAGAAGAAAGCCTTCTTCTGACCCCACTTTCAATTACCACTCCAGACCATCTCGAACAACAGTGACCAAAAACGTCACTCAATGACGCCATCGGGCAGCTGAACCAGCCCAAGTCCCTTTTGTGATCTTGCTCACAAAGCCCCGCAGGACCCTGAAACAAAACGCCTATTTTTCGAAATTTCACGTGCCATTGATATTGGCACAGCGAGTGCATTGATTGCTGCAGGCTCAAAACACCGGTCACGGGGCGCGACTCCACCGGGCCCGGGCCAGAAAGAGTTGATCAACGACAAACACAGAGGTCGATAAATGAAAAATATTCAAATCAATCATGCTCAGAAGGGTTTTACCCTCATCGAACTGATGATCGTTGTTGCGATCATCGGTATCCTGGCTGCAATCGCAATCCCGCAGTACCAGGATTACATTGCACGGTCACAGGTTAACCGCGTTGTTGGTGAGGTTTCTGCACTTAAGACTTCTGCTGAGGAAAACCTGATGCGGGGCGTCACCCCAAGTGGCACAGAAGGTGCCGCTAACAACAACCTCGGCTTCACTGAGTCGAGCTTGATCGATGGGTTCGTCGTTAACTTCGACGGCACTGGTGCAGGCAGCATGGTCGCAACTCTTGGTGAAAGCGCTAGTACTGCGATTGATGGTGCTACCGTAACAATTAGCCGTACCGCAAACGGTGCATGGTCTTGCTCAGTCAGCCAAGGCGCTGCCGGTGCCGGTTGGGATCCCAGCTTTATTCCTGCTGGTTGTTAAAGATCCGAAGCATTTGTAAAGGGCGCTCTTGAGCGCCCTTTTTTATAGGTGTTTCCGGTCGTGGATTCGTGGTCTTCAATTTAAGCTTCTTCCTCTTAAATTGTTTTGGTGTGAAAGCGTAGTAACGACTTTTACAAGATTTATTTTATTAATTGATTTGTAGGGGTTAGGAGGAGTGATGCGTTTTATTATATTTATAACTTTATTTTTTCCTCCTTTAATTTTTGCTCATTTCTATCCATTTACCAATTTTATAGAGCAGGCAGTCGCGGCATCTTTTCTAATATTAGGATTGGTTTTTGTTCTTTTGGAAATTAACAAGAAATTTTCTGTTACGAGGTTCGTATTCCTCTGGGCAGCTCTGGGAATTCTATGGCTTTTTGTTGGTTTTTCAAATGATCTGCCGAGGTCGTCTACATGGCTTTGGCACTTGTTATTTTGGGTTTTTGGGTTGTGTGCTCTCCTGCTTGGAGGAATAGTAAAAAACAAGCTAGAAAGTGATTCGCTTGCAATTTTGATTGCTTGGGCTTTAGTGTTTTCCTCTCTACTCCAAGTTCTTGTCGGTCTCATTCAGTATTACGGACTTTTAGAGTTAATATTTCCATGGGCAAATTATGGTGGCTCTAGGCTATCAGGAACTCTAGGTCAGTCAAATATGACAGCTTTTAGCTTATCGCTAGGGTGTTTAAGCTCACTCTTTCTTTTTTATGAGTTCCGACTTTCCAGGTCTTTATTTTTTTTGGTTTCTGTGTTTCTGATATTTGCAATTTTTTTAACTGGCTCAAGGTCCGCAGCTATTTATGCCCTAGTTTTTATTGTGGCTTCTGTTGCGGTTATTTTGTTTGGATTTCAGGTTTCGCGCAAACGAATTGCTTTCGGTCTCAGTTCATTTATTCTGATTTTGATCGCGGGCTATGGGTTGACGCCCTTTATTGATGAAACGCTGACAAACTATACCTCTGCGTGGACTTCTAGCGAGCAGGGTGGCGGCGAAAGAAGTATCGAACGATTCTCTGACTTTTCTTCAAATGAGCGTTTGTGCGAGTGGGAGAAGACTCTGCAATTTTTGTCCTCTGGGAAGGTGGAGGCTCTAGGCCAAGGTTTGGGCACATATTCAAGTTTCAGTTTCCAACGTGATATGGCTGAAATGACAGATTGTGGTGTTGATAAGATGTGGGATCATCCTCACAACCTTATGATATCGGCTTTAGTTGAGTGGGGTTGGGTTGGATTTTTAGTCGTAGGATTAATGCTTTTTTATGTTTTTCGTTTGATTTTAAAGAAAGATAAAGATTGTAGTTGGTTCTTCGTTTCGTCGGCTATCTTGATGTTCCTTTCCTATAGTATGCTTGAGTACCCTTTTTGGAATTTTTATTTTTTGGCTGTGTTTCTGATTTTTGTTACGCTATTGGATGATGAATTGCCTGTAAAGTGCTCATCGACATTCGTGCCAAAAATTTCAGCATTTATGCTTGGCTCTGTGTTTTGTGTTGTTATCTATAGTACAGTTTTTCATTATTTTGAAATTACAGAAATTTTCAATAAAAAAGAGGTAAGCGTAAATGATAAAAGAACCTTGTATTCGCTCGGAAGTAACAGTCTGTACGGTGGCGATGCAGTTCTTGTTAGATATTATCGCTTTTTGCCGGAGCCTACACAGATCTCACAACAGATTTTAGAGGCTAAGAATATTCTAGCTTGGCAGCCGAATCCGCTCGCGCTCACAAGATTAACGCTATTAGGTATGCTTGGTTCAGAATTTGATGCCTGTTTGAGTTATAGACAGCTGAAGAGAAAATACCCGAGATTCATAAGAGTTCTCAATTCGGATATTGTCTTGCTCAGAAATAATGGTTTTGCTTTTAAGCAAGAACTTGGTAGATGCGATTTTTAATGAGATTCCGGTGAATCATATTCCTCCAAAATATTCTTGCTGAGGCAGTCTTTAGTAATTCAATCCAGGAGTCTATTGCTCGAGGTTCCCGAGTTGATGATATCTAAAGAATTTCTGAGCGAGTCATCGTTAAAATTGGCCGAAGTCTTGCTTCCGATGTATCCGGTAGGCGTTTCAAACTTGGTTGCGAGTGACATTATGGTAAGAAAACAGGATGGTTTTACGCTGGTAGAACTCATGATTGTTGTTGCAATTATTGGAATTCTTGCAGCGTTCTCGGTGCCCATCTATCAGAAGTATTTGGCGAAAAGTTAGATAAATCGAGCAGTTGTGGAGCTTTCGCGTTATAAAGCTGCTTTCGAAGGTCAGGTTTTGTATAACGGGGCTGTTACCAATTCAGATTTAGGAGTCAGCCCATCTGACTTAACGACAGCGACAGCGGCCACTGACATTGGAGCAGTTAACGCTGACGGGTCTGGTCACTTAGTGGTGACGATGGGTGGCACGTCACAACCCCATTTACATGGGCTGGTTATCAGGTTGGAAAGAACGGCGGCAGGGGTGTGGTCTTGCAAGCTCGAAAATTCGGCGGTTGTGGCAAATTGGCAATCGCTATACTTGCCAGAAAGTTGTTCTCTCTAGCAAGGTTATGGCTATTGAGAGGCTTTATATCTCCACCTCTTCAAACAACTCCGGCACCTCAACTTCCCAGCCAAACTTATCACGAATCCGCTTCCGCATAACGTCACTCGCGACCATCTCCCCGTGAGTGACGTAAACCTTCTGTGGCTTAATCGTGCCTTGCTCCAACCAAGTCAGGATTTCGTTGTAATCCCCATGAGCAGAAAGCGAATCCAGGTTATGAATCTCAGCTTTGACTGGCCAATATTCCCCATGGATTTTCACCGATTCCGCCCCATTTACCAACGCATCTCCACGGGTACCTGGTGCCTGGAAACCCGCAAACACAATGCTGTTCCGGGGATTCGGCAGTAAGGTCTTTAGGTGGTGCAGGACCCGCCCACCACTAGCCATTCCACTGGCAGAAATAATGACACAGGGATAACGCACAGCGTCCAATTCGATGGACTCTTCTACCTTGCGAACAAACGTGGTTTTCTGATCAATCAGCTCGCATTGAGCGGCATTCAGTTTGTGCTCTTTATGGTGCTTGCAGAAGATCTCCGTGGCTTTGATGGCCATCGGGCTGTTTAGGAACACGGGCAGGTGGGGAATCTTGCCATTACTCATAATTTTGTGAATGACATACAGCAGCATTTGCGCGCGCCCAACGGCAAACGCCGGTAGAAGCACAATACCTCCGCGCCCCGCGGTGCGGGTAATGATTTCAGCGAGCGCCGCCTCAGGGTTTGTCTCGCCATGGGCTCGATCCCCATAAGTTGATTCGCAGACCAGCACGTCGGCTTTCTGCAATGGCTCCGGTGGCCGCATAATGACGTCGTTCTGTCGCCCAACGTCCCCACTGAACACAACCGTTCGGTCGGCACCCTTGTGATGAACATGCACGCAGGAAGAGCCCAGAATGTGCCCCGCGGGCGTGAAGGTTACCTGGAACCCTTTTACTGGCTCGAACGCTTCATGGTAGTGGAGGGATTCAAAGTGCTTAAGGGCCTCCCACGCATCTTTTTCGGTAAACAGCGGCTCCGGCTTCTCGTGTTTGGAGAACTTTTTGCGGAAGGCGTATTTCGCATCCTCCTCCTGAAGAAAGCCGGCATCAGGAAGCAAAACCTTACACAATTCATGAGTGGCTTTGGTGCAGTAGACCTTGCCTTTGAAGCCGTTTTTCACCAGGGCTGGCAGGTAGCCGGAATGATCAATATGAGCGTGGGTAAGCACTACAGCATCAATGGTGGACGGATCCACCGGAAACTTCGCCCAGTTGCGCCGGCGCAGGGTTTTCACGCCCTGGTACATACCACAGTCCACTAGCACTCGGTGCTTGTCATCCGAGAGCAGGTAACGGGAGCCGGTGACTGTGCCTGTTCCGCCAAGGAAGCGAAGTTTCATAGAGGCGTCCTTCTGGTTCTTCGTTAAGGGAGTGTTACTATTACTCATCATAGTTCATAACGTTTTGATCTGAAGCAGGAAGCGAATCGCATGCATTACAGCTCCATTCTCCCGGACGTCATCAAGGTAGCAGACGAGGCCAGTGAAAAAGTGCTTCATATCTATCAGTCTGATTTCAAGGTGAGCTACAAAGCAGACGATTCCCCTATAACGGCTGCAGACACCGCAGCCCACGAAATCATAACCCAGGGTTTGCGCCGAATAAGCACGGATATCCCCATCCTTTCGGAAGAGGGCAAGGATATCCCCTGGGAAGAGCGTAAGCAGTGGCGCCGGTTCTGGCTGGTGGACCCCATCGACGGCACCAAGGACTTCACGCAGCGGACAGGGGAGTTCACCGTTAACATTGCGATGATTGAGGATGGTCAGCCGGTTATGGGGGTGGTTACTGCCCCCGCATTGAAAGAAGCCTACTGGGGCGTGGTCGGTGAGGGCGCTCACATGCGTGATCGCACCGGCAAAGTTCACAGGATTCGGGTGGCAGAGCCCAAGGACGTAAAGCGCGTGGTTGCCAGTAAGAACCACCTGAACCCTGAAACTCGAGCATTTATTGATCAGCTTGGTGAGCACGAACTGGTACAGGCTGGAAGTGCCCTAAAGTTTTGCCGTATTGCCGAGGGCCATGCTGATATCTATCCACGTATGGGACCAACTTGCGAGTGGGATACAGGCGCAGGACAGGCCGTGTTGGTGGCGGCAGGTGGGAAAGTTCAGACCGTGGATGGCAAGCCGCTGAAATACGGTAAACAAGATGTGTTAAATCCGTATTTCATCGCAGCGGGAAGCTGGTACATTCCTCAGCCATGACATGGTATGCACTCCAGCACAAACCCGCCCAGGGCGATCGCGCCCTTACACATCTCCAGAATCAGGAGATTGTCTGCTTCTACCCGAAAATTACCGTAGAGAAAATCAAAGCCGGTAAGCGCACTAAGAAACTTGAGCCGCTATTTCCCGGTTACCTGTTCGTAAATCTCGAGCAAACCGATCCAATGTGGGCAAAGCTTCGCTCTACTCGCGGGGTGTTGAGGATTGTGGGTTTTGCTAACAAGCCTGCAGCTATCAGTGATGATGTGATCCAGCATGTAAAGCAAAGCCTGGATTCAGTGACGGAGCAGGGCGGCATCAAGCCAGGCCAGGCTGTTCAGCTCGAGGAAGGGCCGTTTACAGGCATCAATGCCATTTTTCAGGCTTATGATGGCGAGGCTCGCGCCATAGTGCTGATCAACTTTATGCAAAAGCAGCAGCAAGTAAAGGTGCCAGTGTCATCAATCAAAGCTTGAGTGCGCATCTTGTTTGATTGGCATTTGATCAAAGTAATTGTGGGTCCGAACCTTTAACAATTCTTTACGCTGCCAACTCTCTGATAACCCATGCGTCAGACTTTTTGTCACTTGCTTGTCATAGACATTGCCGTAAAATCGTCACGCTTCTGAAACAGTACATTCATCTACCGACAGGGAAACAGTTGGGAGTCAGTTGTCCCCTTCCTTTTGCCTGTTTCCCGTCGCTTTATAGATAACCTAATTTCATGACCTTAAAACACTGGGCCCTGGTCGGTGGGGCGGTAGCGTGTCTGAGCAGCTTCTCCGTAATCGCCTCGCCCTGGCTCGAGCCTGGTGATGTTCGCGCCAGATATTCCCTCCAAAAGCTTGCAGACCGTGGTCACCTCGAAAGGGTAGCGACCACGTGGCCGGTCTCCTGGGCCGATGTCCACAGTGGTGTAAAGAAATCCTCCTTGGCTAGCGATCCGGCTGCCGGAAGCGAGTGGGCATATCTCCGCTTCGAAATGGAGCAGAATGCGACGGCAGGATTCCGGGCTGAGGCCAGAGTGGCGGGGACAACTGAGCCTTCACTTCTGCGGAGTTTTGCCGATAAGCCAGAACAAACCGGTGAACTCAGCCTCGATCTTCAGTGGCAGGGAGCGCACTGGGCATTCGGCCTGAGTCCCTCGGTCTCTGCGAATCCGGAAGACGACGACACTTTTCGTTTGGATGGCAGTTACCTCGCTGCCACGGTCAACAACTGGGTGCTGGGTGCGGGAGCGATAGACAGATGGTGGGGGCCAGGATGGCAGCACAGCCTGATTTTATCGAATAATGCCCGGCCTCTGCCTTCTGCGTGGCTCAACCGCAACGAGACAACCGCTCCGCAATCCAAGTGGCTTGAATGGATCGGACCCTGGCAGTTCAGCGTGTTTGCCGGTCAGATGGAAAGCAACCGCGTAGTGCCGGATACCAAGTTGATCGGGATGCGTTTTGGATTCCGGCCGGTCAGCGGTCTTGATGTCGGGCTGTCCAGAATACTTATGTTTGGCGGAGAGGGAAGGCCTGAAAACCTCTCTACTGTTTGGGACATCCTGATCGGCCGGGACAACTCGCAGGACGGAGCCGAGAACGATCCCGGCAACCAGCTTGGCAGCATCGACGTTCGTTACGGTTTTGCTGTCGGCGAGCAGAGTATGGGGATTTACACCCAAATGATGGGGGAAGATGAAGCGGGCGCTTTCCCAGCCAGAAAATCCTGGCTTTTCGGTTCGGATTGGACCAGCTCCCTCTTTTCCCAGGATCAGCAATGGTTTCTGGAATACGCCAATACCCTGGCCGATGATGTGCTGGGTGATCCGATGCCGAATATCACCTACGACCATTTTCGGTACCAAACCGGCTATCACTACTACGGTCGCAGCATGGGCGCGAGCATAGATGGAGATGCGGAAGCCCTGACTTTGGGTGTGTTCAATTTCTTCCACGATGGCAGTAACCTTGGTATCAGCCTCACCGCAGCGCGCCTGAACAAGGATGGCGCGCAGGGGGCAAAGGTAACGGATACCAGCGTGTTTGCGTATTTGCCGACGAAAGACCAAGACATTGCCGTTGTCGAAACCAGCTATGGTACCGAGGTAATGAACGGTTGGCTGGATCTAAATGCCAGTTTTACCGACAAAAAAGTTCAACTAGTTGGGGGCGAGAAAGACCAATGGGCTATCTCTGCCGCCTGGCGTTACCGTTTCTGACATTCAGTAAAATCAACCGGACCCAATACCCGTGAACCTGAAACAAAAACTGATTCTGGCGCTTGCCCTTCTGCCAGCTATGTCCGTTTATGCTCAATCCATTACGCCCGCCCAGATTGAGCAATTCAAATCGCTTCCTAAAGCCCAACAGGAAGCTCTGGCTCAACAGTACGGTGTGGACCTGAGCCAATTGACAGGCTCATCCGGCCAGTCTCGACCGAAGCAACCAGAACAGGAAGTGGTTAAGCCGCTCCAAGAGAGCGAGGCGAAAAAGCGCGAGGCAGAGCAAAAGCAAGCGCAAAGAGACGAAGCCTTTGCAGAGAAAAACAATGGATTGGAGCCGTTCGGTTATGATCTGTTTGCAGGCTCGCCGACAACATTCGCGCCCGTTACCGAGATCCCGGTTCCAGCGGAATACACGATGGGGCCAGGAGATGTTCTCAATGTCCAGCTCTGGGGTAACCAGAATCAGCAACTGGAGCTTCCTGTCTCTCGAGACGGCACCATTGATTTTCCGGAGCGCGGCCCGGTAACGGTGGCAGGGCTTACCTTTGAGCAGGCCCGCGACCATATTATTCAGCTCGTTTCAGAGCAGTATATTGGGGTAAAAGCTGCCGTCTCCCTGGGGGAGTTGCGGAGCATCCGGGTGTTTGTTCTGGGTGAGGCGCGAACACCCGGTTCCTACAGCGTAAGCTCGCTGTCCACCATTACCAACGCGTTGTATGTTTCCGGTGGCATCAAGAAAACAGGCTCGCTTCGTAATGTTCAACACAAGCGAAACGGAAAGCTTCTCGGAACCCTCGATCTGTATGACCTATTATTGGCGGGTGATACTTCGGCTGATGCTCGCCTGCAGGCCGGCGACGTCATTTTTATTCCCTCTGTTGGCAGTCGAGCAGGTATCGATGGGGAGGTTTATCGGCCTGCTCTCTATGAAATCGAGCCCGATACCACTTTGCAGCAACTGATAAAACTGGCTGGCGGGCTTACACCCCAGGCCTATCCCCAGGTTACCAGGATCGAGCGAACCAATGAGGAGTTTCTCAGGATCATCTCCGAGGCAGACCTGACCCAAAGTTCGGGTAAGCAGGCGCGGGTAAAATCGGGTGATCGGGCTTCGGTGGCTTCGATTGCAGATGTTACCGGGCAATATGTTGAGATTCAGGGTGCGGCAACTCGCACCGGTAAATTTGCGTGGGTACCCGGCATGCGGGTTAGCTCGATCATACGGAATCTCGATGCCGATCTTCTTCGTTTCGCAGACACCAACTATGCCGCCATCGTAAGAACGGATCCCGAAACGCAGCGCATCTCAGTGCTCAATCTTGAACTCAGGGCGGCAGTCACATCCCCTGGAAGTTCCAACGATCTCATCTTGCAGGAAAAAGACAAGCTGCTGCTGTTTACCGACAGAGGCAAAGTGTCATCAACGATCGAAGAAAATTCGAATAGCCCGGGTGTTAGCGATGAAAAGAGGCAAGAGCTTGCCAAGATGAGAGAACGTGCCGAGGGTAATACGCGCGAAGCTCTATTTGCGCCGGTACTAAAGCGTCTGAAAGCTCAAGCAGGCCCGTACTCACCCCAGCAAACCATGCGTATTTCCGGCCCGGTTCGCTATCCGGGCGAATACCCCTTGCCCACAACCCGAAGCGTAAAAGATGCCATCTTCGTGGCGGGTGGCCTCAGAGACTCTGCCTCCATGTACTCGGCAGAGCTGGCCCGTCGCTATACCGACGATGCGGGTGTAGAACAGACCGAGATCATTGAAATTGATCTGGCCAAAGTCATGAAAGGGCAAAGCGACAATCGTTTGCAGAGTCGCGACAGGCTCCTGATAAAGTCCATTCCTGCCTTTGGTGCTAACCGCACAATAACGCTCGAAGGGGAAGTGCGTTACCCGGGAGAATATACGTTCCGTGACGGAGAAACCCTCAAGGAGGTCTTGGAGCGTGCAGGCGGGCTCACCGACAACGCATTTCCACGTGGGGCTGTCTTCACCCGCGAAAAGCTTCGCCAACTTGAAGCGCAGCGCCTGCGAGAAGCAGAAGAAAGACTGCAAGGTGATCTGCTTGGGGTGCAGCTGGAAGGTGATTCATTCGGAGGCCAGAATGCACAGCGAGTGGATGAGGTAAAAGGCCTTCTCGAAGACGTTCAAAGCAGCCGCCCGGTTGGCAGAATGGTAATCGACCTGCCCAGCGTGCTCGCGGATTCAGATTATCAGAAAATCCTGCTTCAGGACGGTGATGAACTAAGCGTGCCAGGCATTCCGCAATCCGTGAGCGTGTTCGGGGAGGTGCAATTCCCAACCAGCCACCTTCACTCGGAGGGCCTGACCGTGGATGATTATCTCGAGCGGAGCGGCGGCCCAACTCGCCAGGCGGATGAAGACCGAGTATACGTGGTGAAGGCAGACGGCTCTGTAATGTTACCGGAAAAGAGCGCGTGGTTTGGGAGTCGCAGCCAGCAACTCCAGCCCGGAGATACAATCATTGTGCCGATTGACGTAGACCGGCTGAATCAGCTGGAGCTCTGGACCAACGTAAGCCAGATCGTCTACCAGATGGCACTTGGCGCCGCAGCGGTGGGGAATCTGTGATGAGTAAGCAGGAAGCCCCCGTTCAACAAATCGAACAGCCGTATTACCCTGATGACGAAATAGATCTTAGAGAACTTTTTGGTATCCTCTGGCAGGGCAAATGGCTGATCGTAGCTGTAACGATGTTATTCGCGGCAGCCGGGGTGGCCTACGCCCTGTACAAACCAAACATTTATCAGGCCAGCGTTTTAGTCGCCCCTGCTAACAATGAAGACAGCAAGCTCGGCGGCCTGGGTGGCCAGCTCGGCGGCCTGGCAAGCCTTGCGGGCATAAGTCTGGGCGGTGGTTCCAACCAGACAGCCATCGCGAAGGAAGTTCTTCAGTCCCGAGCCTTCATCACCGATTTCATTCACCGCCATGACTTGGTAAAACCCCTCGCCGCAATGAAATCGTGGGATGAATCCAATAGTCAATGGGTCTACGACCGTGAGATCTATGACCCAGAGGCGGAGGAATGGCTGGTTGACGAAAATGGCAACTCGCTCAAGCCCTCAGACTGGGATCTGGTAAAGATTTTCCGTGAAGACCATATTTCAGTCTCAGAAGACCAAGACAATGGCATGATTTCGGTTTCTGTTAAAAATCGCTCTCCTGTCGCAGCGAAAGAATGGGCCCAATGGCTGGTAAAAGATATAAATGAGCACATGCGGCGACAGGATGTCGAAGAAGCAGAAGCTAGCATTCAGTACCTTGAACAGAAACTGAATGAGACCAGCATTGCCGGGATGCAGCAGGTTTTCTACCAGTTGATCGAAAATGAAACACGCACAGTAATGCTCGCAAACGCCCAGAAAGAATATGTCTTCAAGACCGTTGATCCAGCAGTGATACCTGAGGAAAAATCAGAACCAAAGCGAGCTATGATCGTGATTATCTTTACGCTACTGGGTCTTTTCTTGTCAATTTTTCTCGTTGTGGTATACGGCTTCATTAACCTTCAGCGAAGTAAATAATCAAGTTGCTCTCTAACAGTCAACTCATAGCAAATGCTCTATGGCTAGTTTCGGAGAAAGGGCTCCGATTCGTTCTCGGGTTTCTCGTTATTGCTCTTGTCGCGAGACACTTAGGAACCAGTTTGTTCGGAGAATTAAACTTTTCTTTAGCCGTGTTTTCCATTCTGGTTGTTGTTGCAAGCTCCGGCGCAAACAGAATAACGATAAGGAATGTAACCGAAGACAGAGCCAATCTTGCAAGTAGAGAAGAGCTTGTTTCCTCCATGTTCTTCTTTAGGTTTTTTATTACCTTAGGATTGTTTGCGTTAACTTCCATCTTTGCCCTGATTTTATACGAAGCTACTGCTTTACTTTTTCTACTGGTTTTGGCGTCACTCATCTTTCAGCCTTTTGAGGTTCTTGATCTACACCAGCAAGGCTTAGCAAAGGTCAAGCCTGTAACAGTTATCCGAACCGGCGTGTTTATCGTAAGTTCAGCGCTGAAAGTTTCCGTAGTTTTGTTAGACCAAAGTCCTGCATGGATATTCAGTCTTGTACTTTTTGAGCATGCGTTGGTTGCAGCTTTATTTTATGTCTTCATTGGTGTCGGTGAAGGTCGAAAACTTATACGACTAATTCATTTTTCTCCTGTACGACTCCGGGAAATCCTGAATGAAGCATGGCCTGAAATACTAGCTGGACTTGGAGGAATACTTTTTGTGCGTTTGGATCAGGTAATGTTAAGAATTATGGAAGGGGCAGAAAGTGTTGGGATTTATTCTGCTGCAACAAGAGTTTCTGAAGGGTGGTATTTCGTCCCAGCAGCGATAGTTGCTGCAAGCTTTCCAAAGGTTGTTCAGTTAAAGGCCGCCTCAGAGAAAGCGTACCTAGATTCAATCTCAATTTTGATTTCGATAATCGTAGCACTAGGGTTTATTGTTTCTTTAGTGTTTGTGTTTTTTGCCCACGATATCATCCATTTACTTTTCGGCGATTCATACGCAGAAAGTGGGATCATTCTGCAGTTGCATTGTTTCGCTGCAATTTTCATCTTTATGGGGTCAGTGTCGGGTTCATGGCTAGCCTCAGAGCGCAAATTAATATGGAATCTTCATCGTAATGCCATTGGTTTGTTGGTTAACGTAGTGGCAAATCTCATTCTCATCCCAATCTATGGTGGCGTTGGCGCCGCAGTTGCGACCTTAATAGCCGTTGTTACTGCCTTTTATATTTTCGATGCATTCACGCCAAAGCTTCGATTCATATTCTGGATGAAGACTTACGCGCTTTGTACCATGGGGATGTCGGGGATCCGTTTGGCGTACACCTATTTACAAAGTCGGTCTAAAAGCTGAATTTTAGTCGCTGAAATTTAAGTCGCATGTTAAGGTGATACATTTGAAGATTGAAACAATCAAAAAGCAAATCACATTCCTGACTCACGAAAGGCCCCTTCCTCTTGAAAAGCCGAAGGTAATCCAATTTCCGGTTATCGATATCTGCAATTCTCGTTGTCAGATGTGTCGTATATGGGAAAATAAAAAAAGCGACGATATTACACCCGAGCAGCTTCGAACTGGTCTACGTGATTCCCTATTTTCTGAAGTTCAGGCGGTCGGTTTCAATGGTGGAGAGCCCACGCTGCGCAGTGATCTAAAGGATTTGGTACAGGTGGTAGTAGATGAAATTAAAACCCTTAAGTATGTGTCTCTGATCACCAATGCTTATAAATACGATCAGGTTATTGAGCGCATTGAGGAAGTCGCTAAAATCCTGTCAGATAATAATATAAACTTCGATGTGATGGTTTCCTTAGACGGATATGGCGAAGTTCACGACCGCGTTCGCGGTCGAGTTGGTAATTTTGAGCGTGCCAAGAAGGTTATCGATTTTATTAAAGGTTCTGATCTCGTCGATTTTGTCAGGATCGGCTGTACTGTAATAAGAGAAAACGTATATGAATTGCACGACCTGCTTGATTTCTGCATCCGAAACGACGTTTATATAAAATATCGACAAGGTGTCCCTCACCAAAGACTGTATACCAGCACCTTGGAAGCGCCTTATGCTTTGATGTTCGAAGAGAAATATGAGTTTGTCGAGTTTTTGGAAGGCCTCATTGAGCATTATGAGGCCAGTCCAACGCAGAACTTTTTTTATCGATCGCTGATTGATCAAATAATTTGCGAATCGCCCAGAAAAGCAGGCTGTGCATGGCAGCATCAAGGAGCCACTATTACCGCTCGTGGTGAACTCGCTTATTGTGCTGTCAAGAGTAAAGTTCTGTCCTCGGACATTTCAAAAGAGAGTAGTCATAAAGCATATTTTGATAATCAAGGGCACCTTCGCTCGATCATCCAGAATGACTGTGATAGCTGCCATCATGACTACGTTGGCATTCCGGATCGAGATGAATATCGAAAGCTATTTATTAAACTGTTAGATAAAAAATTCGGTTTGAAACGGCGACTTTCTTCTATCCCTGGATTTGACTATATTAACCGGAAAAGAAGGCACCGGAATTTCAATAAGAATATTGAGGTACTAAGCGCATTGCCCGAAAAAATTAAATTGCAGGACATTTCAGGCTCCGGGCTAGGTAAAAAGACTATTCTCATATGTGGTTGGTATGGCACCGAAACCTTAGGTGATAAGGCAATCGTTGGCGGTATCCTGGAAAGTTTCCGCGATGTTTTTGGCGAAAATGTGAAATTCGTTGTCGCCTCGTTAAACCCCTACGTCACAGAAATGACAAGACGGCAAATGCCGGAATTCAAAGGCGTTGATGTAGTTTCTATCGAAAGTGCGATCGGCATGGCCTCGACCGTTGATATGGCTGTTTTTGGAGGTGGTCCGCTTATGGCCATACCTCCACTAGCCCCTATGGAGATAATCTTTGAACGCGCGAAAAAGTCGGGCGCCATAACTCTAGCGGCAGGCGTAGGCGTTGGTCCCCTGGGTGAAGAGTGGCTTAATGAAAGCATCGGCAGAATACTTTCTCTTTGCGATTATCGATTCTACCGAGATGAGCGATCCCTCAAAAACGCTTCAGGCCTGGGGATTAACACCATCGGCGACAGGGTGGTTGAGGATCCAGCATTTACATGGTTGGAAAAGGTTAATCTACCTACAGAAAACGCCTCGGCCAAGAAGGGAAAAGTATTGTTACTCGGTCTCCGGGATTTTCCGTACAAAGAGTACGCGAAAGATATATCAGAGTTCAAAGCTCTCAAAATTAAAGAAAACTATGAAAATCAGGTTATAAAATCAGTTCGGGAACTCATTTCAAGGCACTCTGACTTGATAGTAAAGCCTCTCCCCATGTGCACAAATCACTTTGGTGGTGATGATAGGTGGTTTTACAGACGGCTATTTCGTGAATGTGAAGATCTGGGTGCGCGACTAGATTATTCTCTTTTGCGTCGCGAGCTGGCTCCTTCGGAGTATTTAAAGGAATTTCAGGAAGCTGAGGTTTTGCTCGCAATGAGGTTTCATTCTCTGGTTTTCGGGCTGTCGCTTGGAGTCAAATGTGTTGCAATTGACTATACCATGGGAAAAGGTAAGGTTAATTCGCTCGCCACTAAATTTGAGACACCGTCACTTAATATTGAAGGGTTGAGCTGTCAATCCATTGTCGCTGAAGTTGAATCGCAGCTCTCAAGCAAGTATTCGACTAAGCACTCCGTCGATAATCTCACATTCGTTGATGCTATTCGGGAAATGGGCCTCGAGATTTCTGAGAAGAATATCAATTGGTCAACGGTGGTCCAATGAAGGTTCTTATAGTAAATGCCTCGGATATATCCGGAGGAGCCGCGAGAGCAGCTAACAGACTTCATCGGGCATTACTGAATCAAGGTATTGAAAGTCAGATGCTGGTCCAGTCAAAAACGGGGAATCTCCAATCCGTTGTTACCGGCGACAAGCCATTGGAGAAAGCTTGCGGAAGAGTTCGACCCTTTCTAGATTCTCTTCCTGCAAAGCGTTATGAGCAGAAAACTAAAACGTTATTCAGTCCAGCGTGGGTACCCAGTGAGATAGTCAGAAGAATTAATGAAATCAACCCGGACATAGTTCACTTTCATTGGATTAATAGTGGAATGTTGCCGGTTAAAGATATACCGAAGATCAAAGCGCCGATCGTATGGAGCCTACATGACATGTGGGCGTTTACAGGCGGATGTCACTATGACGAAAACTGCGGTTTGTTTAGAACCACATGTGGATCTTGCCCAGTATTAGGGTCTACTAAATCCCGGGACCTTAGCTATTGGATACAGAAGAAAAAGGAAAAGGCGTTCTCAAGCAAATCGGATTTATACTTTATCGGACTTAGTAATTGGATGGCCAACGCTGCAAGCGAAAGTCGGCTTCTTCAGGGAAAGACCGTGTTGGCTTTGCCAAACCCAATTGACACTGGGTTCTTTAGCAAAGTTGAAAAGGATATAGCTAGGGATCTACTGGGACTGCCTCAGGACAGCCGTTTGGTTTTGTTTGGTGCGATGAATGCAACCGGTGATCCCCGAAAAGGATTCGCGGAGTTAAGCGGTGCTCTGAATCTACTTGAGGATGAACAGGTAGAGCTTGTTGTGTTCGGAGCATCCGGCGATTCGCAGGATAATGATTTCAAGCAGAAGGTGCACTTTTTAGGACAGTTAAACGACGACCTCTCGCTTAAGATTCTCTACAGTGCGGCCGATGTGATGGTGGTTCCAAGCCTTCAGGAGAATCTATCTAATGCAATAATGGAGTCTATGTCCTGCGGCACACCGGTTGTCGCATTCGCCATTGGAGGTAATGGCGATATGATCGACCATCTGGAGACTGGGTACCTTGCTTCTCCCTTTGATATTAAGGACCTCGCACGCGGCATTGAGTGGGTACTGAATCAAGGAGTTAAGGAAGGTGCGGGGAAGCGCGCGGCTGAATCTGTACGAGACAGATTTGATAGTAGGCTCGTAGCAAATCAATACATTGAAATGTACACGGAAATTCTTTCTAAATGAAAAAAGCACTGATAACCGGCGTCACAGGCCAAGACGGCTCCTACCTTGCTGAATTCCTTCTTGAGAAAGGTTACGAGGTGCACGGCATCAAACGCAGAGCATCTCTGTTCAATACTCAGCGGGTAGATCACATCTATCAGGATCCCCACGTAGAAAACCAGAACTTTGTTCTGCACTATGGCGATCTTACCGACTCGTCCAACTTAACCCGTATCCTGAAGGAAGTTCAGCCGGACGAGGTCTATAACCTGGGGGCGCAGTCCCACGTAGCCGTGAGCTTCGAGGCCCCGGAGTACACGGCAGATGTGGACGCCATGGGGACTCTTAGACTTCTCGAGGCGATTCGATTTCTCGGCCTCGAAAAGAAGACTCGCTTTTATCAGGCATCCACGTCGGAGCTGTATGGTCTGGTACAGGAAATTCCCCAGAAAGAGACAACCCCCTTTCATCCCCGCTCCCCTTACGCAGTGGCCAAACTTTATGCGTACTGGATTGCCGTTAATTACCGTGAAGCTTACGGCATGTATGCCTGTAACGGCATCCTGTTCAACCATGAGTCCCCGCGCCGGGGTGAAACATTCGTAACCCGCAAAATTACCCGCGGCCTGGCTAACATTTCCCAGGGACTGGAACACTGCCTGTACATGGGGAACATGGACGCCTTGAGAGACTGGGGGCATGCCAAAGACTATGTACGCATGCAGTGGATGATGCTTCAGCAAGACAAGCCAGAAGATTTTGTTATTGCCACCGGTAAGCAGTATTCGGTGCGTGAATTTATTACCTGGTCTGCGGCGGAGCTTGGTATTACGCTCAAGTTTGAAGGGGAGGGGACTTCAGAGGAAGGCATAGTTACTGCCGTTGATGGTGATTTGGCTCCCGCAGTTTCCGTGGGTGACACCATTGTTCGTGTAGACCCGAGATACTTCCGACCTGCCGAGGTTGAGACACTCCTGGGGGATCCCACTAAGGCAAAAGAAAAACTTGGGTGGGTTCCAGAGATTACGGCCCAGCAGATGTGTGCAGAAATGGTCGCAGAGGATCTGAAAACTGCTCGCCGCTTTGCACTGCTCAAAAAACATGGTCTTGAACTTCCCGTCGCATTGGAGAATGGCTAATGACTGATCTCAACACTCGCATTTTTGTTGCCGGACACCGTGGTATGGTTGGTTCCGCGATCGTTAGGCGCCTGGAAGCGCTGGGTTATACCAACATCGTCACGAAAACCCGAAGTGAGCTGGATCTCACCAATCAGCAACAGGTTCAGTCATTTTTCCAGGATGAGAAAATTGAACAGGTGTATCTAGCGGCTGCGAAAGTAGGCGGGATTCATGCGAATAATACTTATCCTGCGGAGTTTATTTACGAAAATCTGATGATCGAATGCAACTTGATTCACGCCGCACATCAGGCGGGTATACAGAGGCTTCTGTTTCTGGGGTCCTCATGCATTTATCCAAAATACGCAGAACAGCCAATGAAAGAAGAGGCGTTACTCACTGGAACTCTCGAGCCTACGAACGAGCCCTACGCCATTGCGAAGATCGCAGGTATAAAGCTCTGTGAAAGCTATAATAGACAGTATGGTCGTGATTACCGGAGTGTAATGCCTACAAATCTGTACGGACCGAATGACAATTTTCATCCAGATAATTCTCATGTGATTCCTGCAATGATGAGGCGTTTTCATGAGGCGAAGCTTGCGGGTTCACCTGAAGTAGTTGTCTGGGGAACAGGAAGACCACGGCGGGAATTTCTGTATGTTGATGATATGGCGTCAGCTAGTGTTCATATAATGGAGTTAAGTGACGAAACCTATATCCAGCATACTGACCCAATGCTATCCCACATTAATATCGGTACCGGCACCGATTGCTCAATTCGTGAACTGGCCGAAATAATGAAGTCTGTAGTTGGCTTTGAAGGCACGTTAACGTTCGATAAATCTAAACCTGATGGTTCTCCCCGGAAGTTGATGAGTCAATCTAAGCTTAAAAGCTTGGGATGGACGTCTACTGTGTCCTTAACTGAAGGGTTAGCGCATACATATAGCTGGATGGAAAATAATGCGAATACTCTTGATGATGAAGGCCTTAGCTGATCAGGTTTTTGATAATTATTCCTTTCTAATATACTTTTAAATTTTTGGGTTTTATACACAACCAGTCTCTATTTTCAAGTCAGGTCTTTGAACGTGAATGAACCAAAGTATGGAATTCAGCTCTCGATAATCGTCCCTGTATTCAACGGCGGGAAAAACGTTGAGACTTTCTTAAAGGATTTTCGAAAAATTTCGGATACGAGGATAGAGTTAATTATAGTAGATGGGGGCTCAAGTGATCAGACGCTAGTTGTACTTGATAACAACAAAGACATCATAAAAAAGATTATAGAGGGACCTGATGAAGGTCTCTATGATGCAATGAATAAAGGAGTGCTTGAGTCAAATGGTGATTATCTTTTGTTTATGGGTATAGATGATCGGCTCGTAGTTAATAACATTCCTAAAATTTTAAGCGAGCTAGATGCGAAAGATTTAAGGTTGTTAGTTGTTCCTGTCCTAAAGGAAAGCGCGATGGTTATTAGTCCGGATACGAGCGGTCCGTTGCCTATAATACATCACCAAGGAGCCGTATTTAATAGAATTGCTCTGATTTCAACTGGATTTTATAGGCTAGATTACTTGATCCATTCGGACTTCGATTTAATCCAAAAATATATTAAAGAAAACGGGTATCGATATAGAGAAGTTCCCCTCGTTGTGTTCACTTTGGGCGGACTGAGTACTAGCGGGCGTTCTGTTATCCAGTCCATCAAAGAGTTGTCCCTTATTTACTGTCACCATTCAAAAAAAATCGTAACCATTCAGCTGCTAACCTTGATTGCACGCCCAATATATTACTTTGCTGCGCACCGTATTCGAGAACTATTTAGACTATAAGCGGCTTAATTTATGGCGTACCTTTTAGTTGGGCCTTTTGGGTTTTATTTGTTTATCAGGTGCTTGTTGCCAATTATATGGTGCGTAGATTTTTTGATGTTGAATGGGTTTGATGGAAAATACTCGATTTTGGTTTTTACCCATCTTCTGTATCTTGTGCTTCTGTCTGCTACTCTAATTTTCTGTATTTGGTATGTTGTTTCTTTAACATATAGGTTAAGTTATTATCGTGCCGAGCCAAGGTATCGCGAAAGATGTGACCGGCAATCTAAAAGAGTTATTTTTATTATTTTTGTTGTTTTGTGCGCTTGGTTCTATCTTAATTGGAGTAGTATTCCTATATTTATTGGTGGGTCCAATGCAATTGTTGATCTTAATGAGGAAAATAAAAAAGCTACATGGTTTTCTTACGGTATTCTTTCTCTATGTGTTTCTTCCCTTTTGGTTTCCTTTGCTTATCAGAAGCGTTTTTCTATTAAAGTGATTCTGGTTTTTTTAATCATGTTTTTAGCAATACTTCCAGGGAAGAAGTCTGGTCTCCTTAGCGCGGTTGGTATGTTGCTGTTTGTCCATTTTTGTTTGGCGGGAGCACAAAAAAGGTTTCCTTTTTTTAAAGTTTCTTTAGCTACACTTTTAGGCTTATTATTCATTGCCTTTCAGTATGCGCGTACAGTGGGTATAAAATTCGATGTTCAGGGGTTGGCATTTTATATGGTCGAATTGATCTATACTCACTCAACAGTATATCTTCGGCAATTTATAGGTGCGGAGGCGATACAAGTTGCCGCATATTATCCCGAAGACTCGATGAAGTCGGGTGTTTTGGGGTATTTCTTAAATCCGTTTTATAAGATTGTTTTCGGAACTGGCATTGAGAAAGCTATAGGGCCGTACGTTTCTAACTACTTATACGGCGCTGGGGCGGGGGCTACCGGCGTAAATCCAACATTTTTCTTCGAGATGATCTTTGTGTCCGGAATATGGCATGGCTCCATCTTAGCGTTTGGTGTACTTGGGATTTGGGCTGTTTTTATGGTTGTGGTTGTCAATAACTTTATAATGGATTTTAATAAACCTATTGGGAAAGTTATTTTTTACTTAATGTTTATTGGCTTCTTATTTTCATTTATGTCCGACTCGCTTAACGCGATAAGGACGCTCCCTTTTGTGCTTTTTCCACTTTTTTGTTGCTATTTTCGCGGATTGTTTTTAAAGAATAGTTGATTTTGATTGAAAGGATTCTATTTTGAACTTACTACTTCGTGAGGCTCAATCGTGATGATGAAAATTGGTGCTGATGCTTGCTTGATGGCAAGCCATCCAAGGGGAATGGGACAGTATGCGCGCGCCCTTGTGGAGCCAGTAGCCAGTAATTGTCTGGGATTTTTGCCCAGGAATATGAAGATGACACAGCTTCGTTATGCGAATAAAGGCACTAGTATTTTTCCGATATGGGAGCAGTTTTTTCTACCTTCTATGGCCAAATCCCATGCAGTGACTCATCTTCTCTCGCCATCAAATACGTCTCCTTTATTTGGGCTTCGTGGAATTTTTAAGATTTTAGTCATCCATGATCTTATTTTTATGAAGAACTTTAAGGAGCTTGAAAGGTCCTCATCCCATTATCAGAATATTGGTAGGCTTTATCGACGGGTAGTGGTTCCAAGAGCTGCGAAGAATGCTGATGTATTGGTCACAGTGTCAGATTTTTCGAAGCAAGACATAATTCGTCGATTTGGAATATCTGATAAAAAGATTCATGTGATTCCAAATTCGATAAGCGATTCGTGGCTTAGACCTAAGTCTGATATTTTTAGTTTGAGAGATCGTCAGCCATATTTTCTTGCAGTGTCTGGCGAGGCTCCAAGTAAGAATTTGGTGCGGCTCTTGGAGGCTTTTTCTTGTGTTATTCATTCTAGTTTTGAGCCTAAAGTTGAATTGCGGGTAGTTGGGGTTGGAGAGGCAGCTAGAGAGGCGTTGTGGCGTCATGTTCTTCGCTTAAAAATTTCTGGGAGCGTCCACTTTGAGGATTTCTTGAGCGAGCCTCAGTTAATGGAACTTTATCGAAAGGCGTATGGATTCGTTTTTCCTTCACTTTACGAGGGATTTGGCATTCCGCTTTTGGAGTCGATGGCTAGCGGTACGCCCATCATCTGCAGCAATACTACTGCTATTCCGGAAGTCGTTGGCGATGCAGCTTTATTTTTTGACCCACGGAACCCAGCCGATATGGCAAATCAAATGTTGGAACTCCTGTCGGATAAGGGTAGGTGGCTAGATTTGTCACGTAAGGGAATCAATCAAGTTGAAAAGTTTAGTAAGGAAAGGATTCGTAAGAAAATCGTAGAATTTTGGGGGGAGCTCGCTTGAACCCGGACAAATCTTGTAAGCCAAGAGTGCTTGTTGTAACACCGCGATTTCCCTATCCAGTTGTAGGAGGCGACAGACTTCGAATTTATGAAGTCTGCAAAGAATTATCGAAATATTGTTCCCTTACGCTTCTTTCGTTGTGTGAGTCTAAATATGAAATCGAATTCGAAGTTCCTGATGATGGTGTATTTACGCGAGTGGAGCGATTTTATTTGTCTACAACCCGATCGCGAGTAAATTCATTGTTATCGATATTTTCTTCCAGACCGCTACAAGTTTCCTATTATTGGAGTAAATCTTTTCTAGGACTTGTGGAAAGGGAGGCGGAGGATCACGACCTTTGTATTGGCCATCTTGTCCGTACCGCGGAGTATCTGAGAAGACTTGAGAAGCCTAAGATACTGGAAATGACAGATGCTATCTCACTTAATTATGAACGTGTGAAGGCTCAAACTGACGATAAAAGTTTTCGTTCAATGGTTTACAGTTTCGAATCGGGCCGTTTGAAGAAATATGAGGTCGGGGTAAGTTGTGAGTTTGATGCCTCCTTTGTTGTTTCTGAGATTGATCGTATAAGCCTGCTTAATAATGGTGCCTGCGAAAACATTTTCGTGGCCTCTAATGGCGTTGACGTTCTGAAGTACGGCTACGAGAAGCGGGATTTTAATAGTAAAGTAATTGCGTTTATTGGAAACTTATATTCGCATCAGAATTTAGATGCTGTGCGATATTTCGCCCACCAAGTTTTGCCGTTATTAAGAGCGCATGGGAACTTTGTTTTCCGGATCATTGGAAGAGTTTACGACCAGAATATGTTGGAGTTAGAGGCTCTTGACGGTGTAGAGGTAAAGGGTAATGTGGAAAATGTGTCAGAGGCAGTAGGTGATGCTTGTGTTGCTGTAGCGCCAATACGATTAGGTGCCGGCGTTCAGAATAAGGTTTTAGAATATATGGCGCTTGGACTACCCGCGATAATATCGCCAACTGCTTTGGAGGGTTTTGATTTGGAGCCCGGAAAGCACCTTTTGGTCGCAAAGAACGCGAGTGAGTATTGTGAGCATATTGTAAACCTTGTTGAGGATAGTGGGATGCGAGTTAGGATTGCTGAGGAAGCCCGCAGATACGTTGAAAAAAACCAGAGCTGGGAGGCACATTTAGCTCCGTTCCGAGATTTGGTTTTGAATATGGTTAAGCACAACGTCTGAATGCCTTGCAAGTTTTGAGATGTTTAGACAATTTTAATAAATCATTTCCGACTGAGTAATATAGTTGGAGATATTTAATGGAATTCTGAATGTTTTTATTTTTCTTAGTTTTTGGGCGTGTTAATTCAAATCTTTAGACTTTTTGTCCTATTAAATGATTTCCTGGTTTAGGAGGATATATGATTTTTCCCGTTATTATGGCCGGTGGAAGTGGAACACGACTGTGGCCGCTTTCTAGGCAGCTAAACCCAAAACAGTTTCTTTCTCTGGTTGAAGGCTCCCGATCGATGCTTCAGGCAACCGTCAAACGCCTGCCTGGCATTGAAGCGTCTGAGCTTTCATTGGTCTGTAATGAGAAACACAGGTTTCTTGCAGCGGAGCAGCTACGGCAAGCAGGTCATAGTGAAGCCCATATCATTTTGGAACCTGAGTGTCGCAATACCGCACCTGCGATAGCGCTTTGTGCTATTAGAGCAGTCAATGTAGGTCAGGACCCAGTGCTCTTGGTTCTTGCAGCCGATCACCTGATAAGGGATCAAGACATCTTCCAGATGCAGGTTTTGAAAGCACTCCCTCTTGCGGAAGCCGGCAAGCTGATCACTTTTGGCGTTGTACCTGGCCATGCAGAGACGGGCTACGGCTATATTCATCGCGGTCAAGCTGTGAATGAAGATGCCTTCTCGGTTGCCCGATTCGTGGAGAAGCCGGATCAGGAAACCGCTGAGGGCTATGTGGCTTCGGGTGAATATTTCTGGAACAGTGGCATGTTCATGTTCCGTGCCAGCCGTTATCTGGAAGTTCTTGAGCGTTACCGACCGGACATCGTCTCTGCCTGCCAGGCGGCGATGGCTGGTTCTTCAGAAGACATGCATTTTACTCGCGTTGATGAGGCCGCATTCGCGGCTTGCCCGGAGGATTCCGTGGATTACGCCGTGATGGAACCGCTCTGTAAGGAGGCAGGCGGCGAATCCGAGGCTGTTGTGGTGCCGCTTGATGCTGGTTGGAGCGACATTGGCTCGTGGTCTTCACTCTGGGAAGTGAGTGAGAAGGATTCCAACGGCAATGCAATTCAGGGAGATGTGATAACCCAAGGTTCGAGCAACAATCTGGTTCACGCGGAGCACCGTTTGGTTGCAACTGTGGGTGTTGAGGATCTGGTTGTGGTCGAAACCAAAGACGCGGTGCTAGTGGCTCATAAAGACAGGGTTCAGGACGTAAAAGCCGTTGTTGAAGCCCTCAAGCACGATGGCCGCCATGAGCACATGAACCATCGGGAAGTCTATCGTCCCTGGGGAGTTTACGATTCGATCGACCAGGGCGAGCGGTATCAGGCAAAGCGGATTACTGTAAAGCCCGGGTGCAAGCTGTCCGTACAAATGCATCACCACAGGGCAGAACACTGGATTGTGGTGAGTGGTACCGCTCAGGTGACCAATGGGGATAAGACCTATCTCGTTACAGAGAATCAGTCCACCTATATCCCGGTGGGGCAGGTTCATGCTCTGGAGAACCCGGGTGTGATAGATCTTGAGTTGATTGAAGTCCAGTCAGGCTCATATTTAGGAGAGGATGATATCGTCCGCTTTGAGGATCGCTACGGCCGGGCTTGATTGGCCGGCGTAGTGTGAGCCCGTATTCGTTAAATGTTGTGAACTAAGTCACAACCGGATTGGCAACCTTTACAATCCCGGCTGTTTTGTCCTTTTTATCTACATGTTGTCAGGAAGCGTCATGGAAGCGGCCTACGTCTCCGGCTCAATTGCAGCCGTCATCTCCCTACTTGCAGTTGTTGGATTAAGACCCATCGCAAGAAAAATTCGGCTCGTGGATTTGCCCAATCATCGAAAATCCCACAAGGGCGCTGTACCTCTTATTGGCGGGGTCAGTGCCTTTGCAGGTCTTCTGGTGGCGTGGTTGATCTCGATGCCTGTGGCAAATGGTTTTGGTATTTACCTGCTGTGCTCGTTGCTGTTGGTGGTTCTGGGTGCTATCGATGACGCACGAGATATTCCTGCCCGATTTCGGTTGTGGGCTCAGGTTGCTTTGGGGGCATTGCTAGCCCTGGGTTCAGGTGTTTACCTTACCACCCTTGGTAACCTGCTGGGGTTCGGTTCGATTTCCCTTGGCTGGTTCGGGCCTCTGGTTACGGTCGCCGCGGTGATTGGTGCCACGAATGCTTACAACATGATGGATGGCATTGATGGGCTCGCGGGCTCCATGAGCCTGGTAACGCTGGTATCGCTTGCCTGTCTGTTCAGCCTGGCGCCGGGGTTCAGTCTGGAGTTGGCCTTGGCCGTTACCATCGGTATGGCTCTGATACCGTTTATGGCTGCAAACCTGCGGATCTATCCGTTCCGCAAGAAAATCTTCATGGGCGATGCCGGCTCGATGTTTATCGGCTTTTCTGTTGTTTGGCTGTTGGTTAATGGCGCTCAGGAGACCGATGCGGCATTCCGGCCCGTTACGGCCCTCTGGCTAATTGCGGTTCCGCTTATGGATATGGTGGCAATAATGATAAGGCGAGCCCGCAAGGGCCAGTCGATCATGGCGCCGGATCGGGAACACCTCCACCATATTTGCATGCGCGCCGGATTCAGTGATCGGCAGGCATTGTTACTGATTACCATGGTTTCAATTATTCTTGCGGGTATTGGTGTGGTTGGGGAGATGGTGCAGGCCCCGGAATGGTTGATGTTTGCCCTGTTTCTGGTTGTTTTCTTTCTTTACGATTATGCTCTCACCCATGTGTGGAGGCTGTTGGTTGTGTTCAGGAAGTATTCCCGCTCAAAAGCTGCTTGAGTTAAATTAGTCTCCTTCCAAGCCCGGCCTTGTGCCGGGTTTCGCTATTCTGGCGCCTGTGATTTACTCTTTAAGGCTGTGGGTGCTGCAAGAAGCCCCGGAAAACAGTCATTAAGATAAGGATGGAATCTTTTGAAAGATCGCACTGGCGAGTTGTCAGCCAATTACGAAGAAGTCAGCCTGGTGGTTTTGTTTGCAAGGATGTTCAGGCGTTGGCGGCTGATTCTTGTAGTCTTCATTTGTGTGTTTGCTGCAGGCGCTTTGTATGCGCTGGTTAACCCGGAGCGGTTCCAGTTTGTCAGTCTAGTGCAGTTAGGCCCTCTCCAGGAGGGGCTAGGTATGAGTCGATCTGAGGAGTTGGTTTCCTTGCTGGAGTCCCAGTGGGGACCGGCCGCGGGGCTGGATTTGGTTGAAGGCGAGGAAAAAGCGTTATCTTTTACTCTGGAGTTCTCAAGTCCTGAAGGTTCCCGGTTGGTTAAAATCACTTCGATTTCTTCCTTGAACTCCAAAGGCTTGGTTGAGAAGGTTCACCAGCAACTTTTGGCTGATGTAATCGCCCATCAGATGCAGGAGCTGGAGCTTGTGAAAGCGCGTCTCACAACGCGGCTCAACGCCCTTGATGAGGGCCTCCGGAACCTTGCTGACTCACGACAGCAGGAAACGGCGATGGCAATGGCATCCTTATATGAGCGCCGTGCAGAGGTTAAGGCCCGCCTGGAGGCTCTGAGTGCCGCTGAAGTGGCGGCCAAAGCGCGGCGGGCGCCGGAATCGGAAGGGCCAGCGCCTTTGCTTATCATCGTTGTAGGTGCTTTTTTCGCCCTGATTTTGGCTTTGGTAGCGGCTTTCTTCGCGGAATTTATCAGAGATGTACGGCGGGCGATGTGAGGTCTGAGCATAACCCCTCTCTTCTTTACAGCGCTGACAAGTACCTTTTATTTCTGTTGTTTTCAGTGCCGCCGTTGTTCTCTCAGCTTACCTACGTAATGTTATCGCTTAGCTCCCCGGCGCCGGGATTAGTGGCGATTTCAGTTGGTATTCTTTTACTGTTCTCACGCGCGTTGATTAGTTTTCGAGCAGATCTTCTGACGTACTTTTTTATTTTCGTGTGCATTCTATGGCTCCTGGGAGCCGGAGTTATTGAGTTTTTCTGGCACAGGCAAACGGACGCTGTAGTTGGTTTGGCGTTTCTATTGGTGATGCTCGCTGCTGTCGCTCTGGTCGAGGTTTTTCGCCGCGTTGAGCTGGCTTCCTTGTTGCGAGGGTTGTTTCTTTCTGTATTACTCTTCCTATTCTTGGGATGGTTTAGCCAGTTATTTCCCTCGGCTATCCCGGTTGCCTATGGGGCTCTGGTAAGCCCGGTTTTTCCGTTCTCTGAGCCCAGTCACTATGCTTTGGCTCTCGGCCAGATCGCCGTGGCGTATAGTCTTATAGGGCACCCCCGCCGTGTGCTGTTTCTGCTGTTGAATCTATTCTTGCTGGCATTCTTTCAGCCAAGCCTGACGCTGATGGTGTTTTCTATAATGGCCTTTTGGGCTTTCTTGTGCCGTTCGCCGGATTATCGGTTTTGGATGGTTTTGGGCTTGCTCCTGGCCCCGCTTGCTTTATTCGCCTTGTTTACCTTTAACAGCTATTTCGCCAGTCGCGCTCCGAGTTTGGAGACAGACAACCTGACAGCGCTCGTTTTTCTTCAGGGTTGGGCCTTGGCGTTTGAAAACTTTTCGCAAAACCTGCTCATGGGGCTCGGCTTTCAAAACCTTGGTTCCGGTACGACCGAGCTGAATGAGTTCTCGGAGGCAATATCCAGTCTGACCGGTGGCTACCACCTGAATCTGCAGGACGGAGGGTTCCTGGCGGCCAAGGTTATTGCAGAGTTGGGTGTTTTCGGGATTTTGATCAGCTTTGCTTACTTTGTTTTTTGTGTTTGGTGGTTTTTCAGGGCACGTCTTTTCTTGCGACAGTTTTTGAACAGGTCATCTCGCGCCGATTCCCGGTTGACCGGAAAGCTGTTGATAGCTGCAGGCCTGGTTTTCGGTTACTTTGTTGAGTTCTTTTTCCGTGGGTACGGGTATTTCTCCCCCGGACTGCTTTTGGTAATGGCTTCGTTTCTGTATTTGTTGGCGTACCGAAAGCATCTTTTTTATTGTTCCGAGTTTGCCGAAGGAAGAAGTTTTGGTGAAAGAATCTGAACCGGAGTTACTTGAGGGTGGTCGGCGGTTGCAGGGTACCCGACAGAATAATAACGGTTACCCTCTGGTGAGCGTGGTGACTGTGGTGTTTAACATGCGTGACTCGCTCGCAAACACTATAGCCAGCGTTTCCGGCCAGACTTATCCGAATATCGAGTATGTGGTAATCGATGGCGGCTCTACGGATGGATCGTTGGAGGTTATTCGTGAAAGCGAGGCGTTGATTGATTACTGGCAAAGTGCGCCAGACCGCGGTATCTACAATGCCATGAACAAGGCTATTGATCTCGTAACCGGCGAGTGGGTGTTGTTTATGAATGCCGGTGACTGGTTCTGGAGTGAAGACTCGATTGCTTCGATGTTTTCCGGTTCTGGGCATCATGAGCTTGATGTGCTCTTTGGCGATCATGAGGTCAGATACAGCGATGGAAGAAAAAGGCTCGTGAAGGCAGGCGATGTAAGGGATATATGGAAAGGCGCGCGGTTCTGCCATCAGTCTGCCTTTGTTCGCAGGGAACTGCAGGCAAGAAAGTTTCGTGAGGATTTGAAAATTGTCGCGGATTACGAATTTTTCTATCGAGCCTGGCTGGATGGCTACCGGTTCGGCCACAGGGATATTGTTGTTGCGTCTTATGAGGCCGGTGGGGTGTCGGACCGTAAGCGGTTGACCTCGACGATTGAGCGTTGGTCTGTCGTAAAAGGCGGCCTGCGGGTTCATACCTATTACGGCTGGAGGCTTGTGATTGAGGCTTTAAAGATGGTGGTCAAGAAGGGAGTTGGAAAGTTTGGGCAGCGATGACCCGAAGCAAGGCAACCAGAACTATCAGATTGCAATGGATTCGATTGTTTTTTCGCTGCAGTCTGCTGGCGGGATATCGGTTTACTGGTATGAGCTTCTAAAGCGGTTGCGCGGACGGCCCTCGGTTAAGGTGTTTGCATGCCGCAATAATAATATCTTCGAAAGCCGTTTACCCAGAATATTCGACTGCGAATCACGGCTGCCAGTTCCTCTGGTTCGGTATTTGCCTTTTTTGCAGAAGCTGCCACCGCAGACGGTTTTTCACAGCAGTTATTATCGCTGGGCCTCGCAGCCGCGTGTGGCGACGATTACTACGGTGCATGATTTCACCTATGAGCGGTTTGGGTCTGGCATACGGCGCCTGGTTCATTCAACCCAGAAGAAACAGGCGATTCTGAGAAGTGCCGGGGTGATCTGCGTGTCACAGAATACTAAGCGGGACTTGCTGCATTTCTTCCCGGAGGTAGATGAGAGCCGTGTGAGGGTTATTTATAACGGTGTTGGCGAGGATTTCTTTCCTTTGAAGTCTCGTGAGAAAGGCCTGCTCAGTGACCGATTTCCAGAACTTTTTGATCGGCCGTTTGTATTGTTCGTTGGCGCCAGAAACGGCTACAAGAACTTTGATAAAGCCGTAGACGTTGTCTCGCAGTTGAAGGGATTGGGGTTGGTTGCCGTTGGTGGAGAGCCGATGGGTGAGGATGAGAGTGACTGGCTATCGGATCAGTGTGGTTCGTTCAGTCATGTTTCAGGCATCGGACCGGAAGATTTGAATTTGCTCTATAACTCAGCTTTTTGTCTGTTGTATCCCTCTGCCTATGAGGGTTTTGGAATCCCGGTTCTCGAAGCTATGAGGGCCGGCTGCCCGGTAGTTGCCTGCAATTTATCGTCAATTCCTGAAATTGCCGGGGACGCAGCGGTCCTTGTCAACAGCCCTGAAGTAGATGAACTGCTGGTTGCGATTGAAAGTCTGAACAACGAAGAGGTGAGGGCGAAGTGTGTGGAGCAGGGAATTGCTCGTGCCGAACGCTTTTCCTGGCAGGCCTGCTTTGAAGAAACCATGGCATTCTACGATGAAGTCGCGACCGGGGAATTTGGAGAGTCTTTGGCATGAGCACTGAGAGCAACGGGCCCAGAGTCTCTATCGTAACGGTATGCTTTAACAGTGAAAAAACCATCCGGTATACCATTGAATCTGTGCTTGAACAAACCTATCCGTGGATTGAGCATATTGTTGTGGATGGCGCTTCAAGAGACTCGACGCTCAGGATCATCGGCGAATATGAAGGCCGGATAGCACAGGTTATCAGCGAACCCGACGATGGCATCTATGATGCAATGAACAAGGGTGTAGCCGCCGCAACCGGTGATGTTATCGGAATCCTGAACTCTGATGATTTTTATGCGTCCAGGGACATTATTTCTGAGGTTGTTGAAGCTTTTGTCTCAAACCCGGGTGCCGATATGGTCTTTGGAGACGTGGTTTTTGTTGATCCAGAGCAAAGAGAAAAGGTCGTCAGGTATTACAGTGCAGGTCACTTTCGCAGCTGGAAGCTCCGGTTTGGCTGGATGCCGCCACACCCGGCCACCTTTGTTCGAAAAGAGCTCTACGATCGCTCAGGTGGCTATCGGAAAGACTTTTCCATTGCAGCTGACTACGAAATGTTTGTTCGATGGTTACTGAAGCTTCGGGCTAAATTCGTGAGTATCGACCGCGTTCTTGTCACAATGAGGGCGGGTGGTGTGAGTACGGCTGGGCCGAAGAGCAGTTGGTTACTAAACCGCGAAATTGTGCGTGCATGCCGGGAAAATGGAGTTTATACCAACCTCGTCTTGGTGCTCTCAAAAATCCCTTTCAAGCTTCTGGAGCTGGTGAGGCGCCCGGGATGAATGAAGAAGGAACTGTACTTGTCACCGGAGCGAACGGGTTCGTAGGCCGAGCGCTTGTCGAGGAACTGGCGAATCGGCGCTTCCAAAAGGTTGTAGCGGCTGTTCGCAAACGTGCTGGGTGTTTCAGTGAAGCTGTGGAGGAGAAAGTCGGCCTGGATATAGAGCGCGACTCCGGGTGGAGTGATGCGTTAAACGGGGTTTCAGTCGTTGTTCACTGTGCAGCTCGTGTGCATGTGATGACCGATCCTGCAAAAGACCCTCTGGGGGCGTTTCGGCGTTCCAATGTGGAGGGCACGTTGAGAGTGGCTAGAATTGCAGCCAGCAAAGGGGTAAGGCGATTTGTCTTCCTGAGCTCCATCAAGGTGAATGGTGAGTCCACAGAGGGCAGAAAACCGTTCACCGAGAGCGATACTCCGGCGCCGGAAGATTTTTATGGTTATTCTAAACTGGAGGCTGAAGAGCAGCTTGCCGCGCTTTGCGCGCGGGAATCCATGGAGTTGGTTATCGTGCGCCCGCCACTGGTCTATGGCAAAGGTGTGGGAGCAAACTTTGACGCGTTAATGCGATTGTCTGATACGCCTTGGCCGCTACCATTCGGGTGTTTGAACAATCGCCGAAGTATGGTGTATCTGGGCAATTTGGTAGACGGCATTGGTTGTTTGTGCACAGCTCCTGAGGCTGCAGGTCGCACCTTTTTAATCAGCGACGCTGACGACCTTTCTTTTAGCGACCTTGTGCGGGAGTTACGAGTACTTAAGGGCCGAAGCCCCCGGCTTTTGCCAGTTCCAGCGGCGTTTCTGGAAATCATGGGGAAGGCGGTCGGCAAGGGCGATGTTATCCGCAGGCTCACGGAAAACTTGTTGGTTGACAGCTCATCCTTGAAGGACACTTTGGGTTGGCATCCTCCCTATTCCGTTCGTGAGGGGCTGGCGCGGACTTTAGCTGTATAGTGAACACTTTTCTGGTTCTAAATTCTTTGGTGACTCATTGATACGTTTGCTGGATGTTTTGATCTCATTGCTTGGCCTCTTGCTGGGAATGCCTGTGCTTCTGGTATTGATTGTTCTGGGGCTGTTTGACACCGGCTCTCCTCTTTTTCGCCAGGAACGGGTGGGTCGGTTTGGTAGACCGTTCACTCTCATCAAGTTCCGCACCATGAGAAAAGACACGGCGTCTGTGGCGAGTCATTTGGCGAGCAGCTCTTCGATTACCAGGTATGGCCGTTTTTTGAGGCGAACCAAGCTTGATGAGATCCCTCAATTGTGGAATGTCTTGCGGGGCGACATGAGTCTCGTGGGGCCCAGGCCTTGCTTGGCAAGCCAGGAAGAATTGATCTCACAGCGAAAGGCTCTTGGTGTTCTGAACGCTCGCCCGGGCATCACGGGTTTGGCCCAAATCAATGGCATTGATATGTCTACCCCAGAGCTGTTGGCGAGTACCGATGCAAGAATGTTAGAGGAGCTTTCTGTAGCAACTTATCTGCGATACATATTTCTGACCGCCCTGGGTAGGGGCGCCGGTGACCGGGTCCGAGGATGAAAATACTTGATGCGTTTCTGGAATTGCCTCGTGCTCAGAAGAGAGCGATCTCTGTTGCTTCTGATATCACTCTTCTTCTGTTTGCAATATGGGCTTCCTACGCGCTGAGGTTGGAGGATGTGACATGGCTACCGAACCGGGGGCAATTGGCAGCCTCGGTTCTCACTGTGTTGGTGACGGTCGCGGTTTTCGTGAAACTGGGGCTGTATCGGGCAGTAATCCGGTATTTGGGCGACAAGGCCTTTATCACCATCCTATACGGCGTTGCTGTTTCTGCCCTGGCACTGATTGTCTTCGGGTTTTTGTTTCAGGTGCTCGTTCCACGTTCTGTGCCCGTCATTTATGGGGCTTTTGCATTCGTGTTCGTGAGCGGCACCCGCCTGGGTATTCGAATGCTCGTGAATCATCCCTTCGAGCGCAATAAGGAATCCGTGGCCATCGTCGGGATTGGTGAAACAGCGATGCAACTGGCGTCGGCATTGAGGCAGGGTACTGAGTATCGGCCTGCATTTTTTATCGCCCTGGACAAAGCAAGCCACAAAACCACCATAAATGGATTGCCTGTTATCAGCATTGAGCTGATTGCCAAGAATATCCAAAAATACAGCATCGAGCGGATCCTACTGGCATTGGATCCGGATTCGAAGGTCGATCGCAAGCTATTGCTGGAAGAGCTTGAAAAGGCGTCAGTACCTGTACAGACGGTGCCCTCTGTTTCGGAGCTGGTATCGGGGCGTGCCCGTATTAACGATATCCGGGATCTTGAGATTGAGGATTTGTTGGGGCGCCCGCCAGTTGCCGAAACTTCAGAGGGAATCTCGGAAACTCTTCACCAGAAAGTGGTTTTGGTGACGGGGGCCGGAGGGTCAATCGGGTCGGAACTTTGTCGCCAGATTATTCGGCACAAGCCGCGTAGGCTTGTTTTGTTTGAACGATCTGAGTTTGCGCTGTATTCAATCGAGAGAGAGCTGGCCGCGATTAATAATATTGATGGCCTTGGTGTTCTGATAGAGCCGTTGTTAGGCAGCATTACCCAGGAAATGAGGTGTCGTAAGGTGATGGAGGCCTATGGCGTTCAGACAGTCTTCCACGCTGCTGCTTACAAACACGTGCCATTGGTTGAGCATAATGTGATAGAAGGTGTGATGAATAACGTCTTCGGCACATTGCGTGTGGCGGAGGCCGCTATCGAAGCGGGCGTGGAGCGCTTCGTATTGATTTCGACCGATAAAGCAGTGCGCCCGACCAATGTCATGGGCGCGAGCAAACGTATGGCAGAGTTAATTTTGCAGGCTCTGGCCCGACGTCAGTCTAAGACAGTCTTTTCAATGGTTCGGTTTGGCAACGTGCTTGGGTCGTCTGGCTCCGTGGTGCCTCTTTTTCGAGACCAGATTCGTGATGGCGGGCCGGTAACCGTTACCCACCCGGACATTATCCGTTATTTCATGACGATCCCGGAAGCCAGTCAGCTCGTGCTCCAAGCTTGCAGTATGGGAAAAGGTGGGGAGGTTTTTGTCCTGGATATGGGCGAGCCGGTGAAAATAGCGGATCTGGCCAGAAAAATGATCCACCTCATGGGGCTGACCGAGAAAACAGCGGATCAGCCTGAAGGCGAAATCGAAGTCCGGTTCACGGGCCTTCGACCGGGCGAGAAGCTGTACGAGGAACTCTTGATTGGCAATAGCCCGCTGGCAACTTCTCATCCGCGAATTTTGATGGCACGAGAAGTTGCTCTGGAGTGGCCTGAGTTAGAACCTATCCTGGAGTCTTTGATGATTGCCAGCAGGCAGTTTGATTGTGACGCTGTTATACAGACGTTGATGGAGGCACCAACGGGCTTCAAACCCAGCGGTAGCATCAACGGCTATCTAGACAGCGTAACTGAGGATAGGTCGGAGTCGACGAGGCCTGAGAGTGTAAAAGTTAACTGATCAGGACACGCTTTTGCTTAAGTGGCGAGCTCACGCAGTTTAAGCATGCACGATTCGATTAACTGTTGTACTTCTTCCGGGCGCTTTGCTTCGCAATAACACCGAAGTTCAGGCGCATTGCCTGACGGCCGCAAGTGCACAATCTGCTCATTCTGAAGTGTAACCCTTAAGCCATCTGTGAAGTCGATGGTTCGGATGTCTTGTGGCAATTCAAGTTCCATTTTTAGGGATTCCGGCCTGGCCTTCCATTCAGCTATCAGTTCTTTGCTTCTTTCAGTCGGGAAATTGGTTACTCGGTCACTGACGGTATACCTCTCAGGCAAATCCCCAAGTAGTTTCGAGAGCGGTTTGCCCTTTTGATGGGCGGCGATGAGGGCTACCACAGCCGGGAGAATAGCATCTCTCGTCGGTAGTGCTTTGAGCGCGGAGCTCTCCATTGTGAGGTCGGCGCCTAACAGGAAACCCCCGTTGGCTTCAAAACCTGCCACTGAATCGTGCTTTTCACTGAGGACTGACATTGCTTCGATTACGTAGGGTGAGCCAATTCGGGTTCGGGCTACAGTTGTGAAAGCACCACACAGCTCGATGGCAGTGTTACAGCTAACGGGCACGGCGAGCGTTTTTATACCCAAATTCTGTGCGCAAATCAGGCCCAGGATGTCGCCCCGCAACCATTCACCGTTCTCGTCGGCCAGGAGTGGGCGGTCGCCATCACCGTCTGTTGAAAAAAGGGCGTCCAGGTTGTGTTCTCGTGCCCATTGCTTCCCAAGGATTCGGTCTTGATCCGAAACGGCTTCAGTGTCTATCGGAACGAAAGTGTCTGTGCGGCCAAGTGAAATGACCGTAGCGCCCAGATTTTCAAAAATCGCCCGACTAAGATCCCGGCCGGCTGCCGAGTGCTCGTAGAGGCCTATTCGAACACCCTTTAACGGTTCGGATGAATACAGGCCGGTGTAGCGTGCAACGTAATGCTCTTCTGCGAGGTTGGATTGTTGTGGCAGGTTTGCTCTGTAATTGGGCAGCTCTGCCCGATTGTTCAGGATTCCTTGCTCGTCTTCCTTGCTTATCTCGCCATCTGGACGATAGAACTTGATGCCATTGCGGTCAAATGGAATGTGGCTCCCCGTAATCATTATTGAGGGAATGCCATCGGCCATTGCCTGCAGTGCTAATGCTGGTGTTGGCAAAACGCCATAGTAGTCCACGGATAACCCCAACGCCTCGCAAGCGCCGGAAACGGCGGCCGCCATTTTGGGGCTACTGGGGCGACGGTCGATGGCAATCGCTACCCGATCAAATGTGAACTTTGCCTGCATATTGGTAATGAACGCGACGGCAAAAGCAGCACAGGTATCGTCACTGAATTGCTCAACCAGGCCTCGCGCTCCGCTGGTGCCGAAAGCTATCTTACTTCGAGCAATTACGGCACCGGCATGGCTGGGATTGTTTTGCATCAGTTCTCCGTTTGGTCTGGCGAAAGATAGGGGCGGGATTGTACTATCGGTTCTCTACATGTTCTACGGCGTAAATCTATCTTGGAAAAGACGGATTATCGTTCCATTAAAGGCATCTACAGCTAATGTTTGAAAACAGCTCCATACTGATCACCGGCGGTACAGGCTCCTTTGGCCATACCTTCGTCCCCATGCTCCTCGAGCGTTTCAATCCGAGAAAAGTGATTATTTTCTCCCGGGATGAGATGAAACAGTGGGAGATGGCCAAAAAGTTTGCCGGCGATCACCGCGTTCGCTTCTTTATCGGTGATGTGCGCGACAAAGACCGGCTATACCGGGCCCTTGATGGCGTGGACTACGTGGTGCATGCTGCGGCCACCAAGATTGTCCCAACCGCTGAATACAATCCCTTCGAGTGCATCAAGACGAATATCAACGGCGCCATGAACCTGATCGATGCCTGTATCGATAAAGGCGTGAAGCGTGTTGTTGCCCTTTCAACGGATAAAGCCAGCAGCCCTATCAACCTGTACGGCGCTACCAAGCTCGCCTCAGACAAATTGTTTGTGTCTGGTAATTCCTACGCGGGTGGCCATGAGACACGCTTTGCGGTCGTGCGCTATGGCAATGTGATGGGGTCCCGTGGGTCGGTTATTCCGTTTTTCATGTCGGTTAAGGACCAAGGCGTGTTGCCCATTACCGACGAGCGGATGACCCGCTTTATGATTTCGTTGGAAGAGGGCGTAGAGCTGGTATGGCACGCCTTTGAGGATATGGAAGGTGGCGAAATCTATGTGAAGAAGATCCCTTCCATGAAGGTGACCGATCTTGCCCGGGTAGTCGCTCCGGATGCCAAACACGAGATCGTCGGCATCCGCCCCGGCGAGAAGCTACATGAGCAGATGATAGGCGCCGAAGATTCCTATTACACCTACGAGTATCCCGAACACTTCAAGATTCTTCCTGCTATTCATGACTGGAGCGCCGATGCTGCGCGCATCAAGGACGGCAAGAAAGTGCCTGAGGGATTTGTTTATTCAAGTGACAACAACACAGAATGGATGTCCCAAGAAGATCTGCAGGCCTGGATCGATGCTAACCGGGAAAAAATCGGGAGTATCTGATTGATGATTCCTTACGGGCGCCAGGAGATCACGCAAGAGGATATTGATGCCGTTGTTGAAGTTCTCAAATCGGACTTCCTGACCCAGGGCCCGGAAGTTCCAGAATTTGAGAACACGGTGGCCTCTCACGTTGGTGCGAAGTTTGGCGTGGCTGTTAACAGCGCAACCTCCGCCCTGCACATTGCCTGCGCGGCTCTCGGCCTGGGAGAAGGGGACTGGCTTTGGACTTCGCCCGTTACGTTTGTGGCCTCGGCAAATTGTGGCCTTTATTGCGGTGCAAAGGTGGATTTCGTCGATATCGACCCCCGCACCTACAACCTTTGCCCGGATGCGCTTGAGCGAAAGCTGGAACAGGCCAGGGAGCAGGATCGTCTGCCCAAGGTGGTTGTGCCGGTGCACCTGTGTGGCCAGCCTTGCGACATGGAACGGATTAAGGCGTTGTCTGAGCGTTATGGTTTTCGCATTGTCGAGGACGCGTCCCATGCCATTGGTGGCAAGTATCAGGGCGAGTTTATTGGCAGTGGCCGGTACAGCGATATCACGGTGTTCAGCTTCCATCCGGTAAAAATTGTGACAACCGCGGAAGGTGGCATGGCTGTCACCAATGACGCTGAATTGGCTCAGCGTATGGAGATGCTCCGCAGTCATGGCATTACCCGCGACCCGGGCCGTATGACCCACGAGCCGGACGGACCCTGGTACTATCAGCAGGTAGAGTTGGGTTTTAACTACAGAATGACCGAGTTGCAGGCGGCCCTGGGGGTTAGCCAGATGGCACGGCTGGATGACTTCGTGAAGCGCCGGCATGAGTTGGCCCGGCGATATGATGAGCTGCTGGCGGATTTGCCGGTGGTGACGCCATGGCAGCATCCGGACAGCTACTCGGGGCTCCACCTGTATGTAATCCGATTGAAGCTGGCTGAGCTTGGTGCCAGCCATCGTGAGGTATTCGAGTCGCTCCGTGAGCGGGGCATCGGCGTCAACCTGCATTACATCCCTGTCCACACCCAGCCCTATTACACAGCAATGGGGTTCGCGCCCGATGATTTTCCGGAATCCATGGGTTATTACAGTGAGGCTATCAGCATTCCCATGTATCACGGCCTCACTTTTGAGCAGCAGGATGCGGTGGTTGAAGCGCTGAACCAGGCTCTTTCGGTATGAAGGTTGCGATAATTCCGGCGCGGGGAGGCAGCAAGCGGATTCCGGGTAAGAATATCCGGGATTTCTGCGGCAAACCGATGATCGCCTGGTCAATTGACGCGGCCCGAGCGAGTGGCTGTTTTGACGAGGTTATCGTTTCAACCGATGATGAAAAGATCGCCAACGTGGCCAGGAAATTCGGAGCGGCAGTTCCTTTCATGCGCCCTAAGCATCTTTCAGACGATTATACGGGAACGCTTCCGGTTGTCCGGCACGCGGTTGAGTGGTTCTTAAACGCTGGCCATACCGTCGATCGTGCTTGCTGCATCTATGCGACGGCCCCTTTCATCGAACCTGCTGATATCCAGGAAGGCGAAAGTCGGCTTGAATCTTCGGGCAGTAGCTTCGCTTTTTCTGTGACCAGCTATGCCTTTCCTATTCAGCGTGCACTTCGCCTTGCCGATGGTGGCCGGGTGGAGATGATGCATCCGGAGCAGTTTTCGACACGTTCCCAGGATCTGGAAGAAGCCTGGCACGATGCCGGTCAGTTTTACTGGGGAACCGCGGAGGCCTGGCTTGAGGAGCGGATGATCTTCGGGCAGGACTCTCTCGGAATCCCGATTCCCCGTTACCGTGTTCAGGATGTTGATACTCCAGAGGATTGGGAGACGGCAGAGTATATGTTCAAAGCGTTGAGAGCCCGGGCGCACCATGGGTAGAGCGCTTGCGGTGGCTTTCCGGGTGGACGCGTCCACCCTCATTGGCTCTGGCCATGTTATGCGCTGCCTGACCCTTGCGGATGCTCTGGCAGAAGCCGGTGCCCGGTGTTATTTCGTGATGCGGCGGATGCCGGGAAATCTGGAGGGCGCGGTGGGCAGCAGGGGGCATCATGTATTGGTGCTTTCATCGGTAGAATCCAGAGAAACTGCGAGCTCTCCAGACGACGCAACACCCCACGCCGCTTGGCTGGGAGTGAGCTGGGAAGCGGATGCCTCTGACACGCTACAGGCACTCGAGGGCATCGAGTTGGACTGGTTGGTGGTAGACCACTACGCGCTCGATCATCGCTGGGAAACTCAGGTTCGTACATGTTGCAGGCGCCTGATGGCTATTGATGATCTTGCAGACCGTAGGCATCAGTGTGATTTGCTACTGGACCAGAATCTTGGGCGTGAACCGCACGATTACGATGGTCTTGTACCCGGCGATACCAAAAAGCTGATTGGCTCTGATTACGCGTTGCTTCGGCCCGAGTTCCGCCGGGTACGTGCCATGTCCCTTGAAGCACGGCAAACCCGGGAGCCCGGGAACATACTCGTTAGTATGGGTGGCGTGGATGCGGCGAATGTTACCGGCAATGTTCTGCGGGTATTGGATACCATCGAGGTTGTTTCCGCTTATCGGGTTACCGTCGTTCTCGGGGCAGCCTGTCCTCATATCGACGAGGTGATAGAGCAGGCGGAATCAATGCGCCTGGCTACTCGGGTGGTCGTAAATGCCAACAACATGGCGGAGCTGATGAGCCAGGCAGATCTTGCCATTGGTGCTGCTGGAGGCTCTGCCTGGGAGCGCTGCTGCCTTGGTTTGCCCAGCTTGCTTGTGGTGATGGCCGACAACCAGCGGCCGGGCGCTGAGGCACTTAAACGAGCGGGCGCATCACTCAGTTTGGGTTGGCCTGACGCTATTGGAGAGACATTGCCGAGGGCGATGCGTAAAGTACTCGCGGCTGGAAGGTTGCTTGAGATGAGCCAGAATGCTGCCGCAATCTGCGATGGTCTGGGTGTGCAGCGTGTGGCTGACGCCCTCCAGGAGGGTTCGGATGAGTAGTGGGCGGCTGAGACTTATGCGCTCCGGGGACCTCGCGCGGGTTCTCAATTGGCGGAATCATCCCGATGTGCGCCGGTTTATGTACACCAGCCATGAAATCTCCCCCGAGGAGCATGAGCAGTGGTTTGCCCGGAACAGTGAAGCCCCCGGTGTGTGGCTGCTGATCTACGAGGTTGATTCGGCCCCTGTAGGCTTCGTTAATATCTCCTCGACCCGCTGTGCCCAGGTTGCGGACTGGGGCTTCTATCTGGCGCCGGATTCAGAGCCAGGAACAGGGCGGTCGCTTGGTGAAGCTGCCTTGAGGTACGCCTTCGAAGAGTTGGAATTGCATAAACTCTGTGGGCAGGCGCTCGGTTTTAATGAGCGGTCAGTCCGCTTCCATGAGCGTCTCGGGTTTACCCGGGAAGGTGTCCTCAGAGAGCAACACTGCGACGGAGAACGTTATCACGACGTTATCTGTTTTGGCCTTCTGGCTGCCGAGTGGAAAATTCGAAGTAAAGGTTTAAGGGCGTGTTTATGAGTGAAGCCAAAATTGTCATTGATGGTCGTGAAATTTCATCATCTCAGCCGCCTTACATAATTGCGGAGCTCTCAGCCAATCATAACGGCAAGCTCGAAACGGCACTGAAGATCATTGATGAAGCGGTTGATGCCGGGGCAGATGCGGTAAAACTGCAGACCTACCGGCCCGACACCATTACCCTGAATTCGGATACCGACGATTTCAAAATCAAAGGCGGGCTTTGGGACGGTCGTACCCTCTACGAGCTATACGAAGAGGCCCACATGCCCTGGGAGTGGCATAAGCCTCTATTTGAACGGGCCCGGGAGCGGGGCATCACGATTTTCAGTTCGCCGTTCGATACCACCGCCGTTGATCTGCTTGAGGAACTCGGCGCTCCAGCCTATAAGATCGCATCATTTGAGGCGGTGGATCTGCCATTGATTGAGTATGTGGCCCGGACTGGTAAACCGATGATCATTTCCACCGGGATGGCAGATGCGGAGGAAATTCAGGAAGCCATTGATGCGGCGCGCGGAGCTGGCTGTAAACAGCTGGCGATTCTCCATTGTGTAAGTGGCTATCCGGCGCCAGCGGAAGACTATAATCTGCGAACCATTGTGGACATGAAGCAGCGTTTCGGCCTGGTGACAGGGCTTTCTGATCATACCCTGGATAATACAACGGCAATCACCAGCGTCGTGCTGGGCGCGGCGATCATTGAAAAGCACTTCACGCTCGATCGCTCTGGCGGTGGGCCGGATGATAGCTTTTCCCTGGAACCTGAGGATCTCAAAGCGCTTTGCCGGGATAGCAAGACCGCGTGGAAGGCTCTTGGCGAGGTGAATTACGGTCGCAAATCCAGCGAGCAGGGTAACGCGCTGTTTCGTCGCTCCCTGTACTTTGTGAATGATATCAAGGCCGGGGACGTCATTTCCGGGGACGATGTGCGGAGTGTTCGCCCCGGCTTCGGGTTGGCGTCGAAGCACCTGAAAGCGGTTGTTGGCAAGGTGGCCACGCATGACATAAGCAGGAACTCTCCGGTCAGGGAAGAGGATTTTCGGTAACCGGTAAACGGATAGAAGACTTGGCAGGGGACTCGGGCCGGGCTAAGAATTATCAACAAGGACGTTCAAGCATGATTTCAATATCTCACCACGGCGCCACCTCTGGCGTAACTGGCTCCTGCCACGAACTTACCCTTGATCAAGGAACCCAAAAAAGCGGCATCCTTATAGACTGCGGCCTGTTCCAGGGCCAGGACGAGGGCCCCGGCGCTTCTGCCTCTGATCTCTCCATTGATTTTCCCATTGATCATATCCGGGCTCTGGTGGTCACCCACGTGCATATCGACCACGTGGGGCGCATTCCCTATTTGCTGGCTGCGGGTTTCGATGGGCCCATTATTTGTTCCGAGCCTTCAGCCATTATGCTGCCGGAGATACTGGAAGATGCCCTGAAAATCGGTTTCACCCGCGACCGGCAACTGATTGATAGGGTTCTGGGACTGATCCGTTCCCGCCTGGTGCCGGTGCCTTATGGCCAGTGGCATTCGGTGTTTGCTGAGGGTGATTGTTCGCTGTCGGTTCGGTTGCAGAGGGCTGGGCATATACTGGGCTCGGCCTATGTTGAGTGTGATGCACGTGCGGGCGAATCTAAAGAACGGGTTGTGTTCAGTGGCGACCTCGGCGCGCCCCATGCTCCGTTGCTGCCGGCGCCCCAATCCCCGGAGCGGGCGGACCGGCTGGTGATTGAGAGTACATATGGGGATAAGGACCATGAGGATCGGGAAACGCGGCGCTATCGATTGAAGGCGGTGCTCGAGCACGCCCTGGAAGATGGCGGCACGGTGTTGGTGCCAGCATTCAGTATTGGGCGCACGCAGGAGTTGCTTTATGAGATTGAGGGCCTGATTCATGAGTTTGGTGGTGAGCTCTGGAGCAACCTCGAAATTGTTGTGGATTCGCCGCTGGCGGCGGAATTCACCCGAATCTATCGAGACCTGAAGCCCTACTGGGACGCTGAGGCCACAGACTTGGTGCGCCAGGGCCGGCATCCGCTTTCTTTCGAGCAACTCACGGTTATCAACTCCCATGAAGACCACCTGAATGCTGTGGATTACCTTGCCCGTTCCCACCGCCCTTGTGTGGTTCTGGCCGGCTCCGGTATGTGCGCCGGTGGCCGTGTGGTGAATTATCTGAAGGCAATGCTTGGGGAAAAGCGGAACGATGTCCTGTTTGTGGGCTACCAGGCTGCGGGCACGCCGGGGCGGGATATCCTCACTTATGGGCCTCGCGGTGGTTGGGTGGAGCTTGATGGTGACCGCTATGATATCCGGGCCCGGATTCATCTGGTTGGCGGCTATTCGGCCCATGCTGGGCAGAGTGATTTGCTTCGGTTTGTTGAAGGTATTCCTGGAGCACCTACGGAAATTCGGGTGGTGCATGGGGATGAGGATGCGAAGGCGGCATTTCAGGTAAGGCTTCAACGGGTGTTGCCTGGCTCCCAAGTGCTGATCCCGGCGTAGCGAGGTTTTGATGCGCGCACGATTCGGGTATTGTTGGAAGTAACAGAACAGAACCGACAACGGTTTGAGGATGCTTGGCATGACTACTTCGCCTGAAAAAGTCTGGTTTGATGAAGATAATCTTTGGGTCATTCTCTCGGATGGTCGAACAATTGGTGCCCCGCTGGCCTGGTTCCCGCGTCTGCTGCACGCGGAACAAAAAGCCAGGGATGACTTTGAACTGAGTGTTCATGGTATTCACTGGGATTCGTTGGATGAGGATATCAGTATCCAGGGGTTGCTGGCTGGCCAAGGCGACCAAACCCACCCAAAACGTGATCACGCGGCCTGACATGGAAAAGATAAAGATTTTTGCCACTAAATCCACGAAAGAACACGAACAAAGACTGACTGATTAAAAGTCAGGGCTTCCTTGTCTTTCCCTTTCGTGTTCTTTCGTGGATTTAGTGGCAAAAATGTTCTTAAAAATAAGGATATAAGATGCTCAAGGAAAAAGAGCTTTGCTACCGTATTACCGGCTGTGTGTATGAGGTATACCGGCATCTGGGAGCAGATCACAAAGGCGAGCCCATTGCCGAACACCGGGTCGATCTTTTGGTCGAGAACGCCGTCATCATCGAACTTAAAGCCCAGAAGCAAATGCCGATATCGGCGGAGCCGCAGTTAATCAACTACCTCAAAGCCACAGGGAAAGAGCTTGGTCTGTTGGTTAATTTTTCGTTTCCAAAGGCTGTGGTAAAGCGGGTGGTGTTATGACCAGGCCGGGTTTTTTCATGGGAGGGCAGACCCCTCCTTCACCAGGGATCTCTGGAAATTGTCGTCGATTCTTCTCTGGCGGCGGAATTCCCCCGGATATACCGGGATCTGAAGCCCTACTGGGACGCCATTGCCAGATATATATCGTGACCGGCACCTGCTAGAATTGTTTTTTCTGAAAAGCTGGCAGTTTTAATCGTTTTTTTGGCAGGATAATCATTTTGAGCACGATGGCGGGTGATGAAATTGGCTATGCATGGTTGGCAGCACGTTACGACGTGCAGGCAATCCAGCCGCTGCCGCTGGAGAGCCGTATCGGGCGTAGGCGCCAAACCTACGACCAGGCCGGCCGCCGCCTGGAATACTACACAGAGGCGATGCGCCCGCAAGGCACGCTGGGCGCGCACCTGACCTTCGCTTTAAAACACGAAGGGGTGGCGCTGGAGTTTCTGGCAAGGTTGTTTGGGGCATTGCCCGCAGAGGCGCTTGCTGACTGGATACGCTCTGAACCTACCGGCCAGTATGCCCGGCGTGCTGGTTTTCTCTACGAATGGCTAACCGGCAAGACTCTGGCAGTGGAGGGTGTCGGTGGCAACTATCGTGATGCGCTGGATCCCGAATTGTATGTTACGGCGGCTAACGGGGGGTGTCGTAACCGCCGCTGGCGGATTAATGACAACCTGCCGGGAACCCCTGAATTCTGCCCCCTTGTTCGTCGCACGACTTCAGTGTTGGAAGCCCGTCAATATGGAATCGCTGACAGGCTTTTAGCGATGGAAGGGGAGTTTGGACCGGATATTTTGCGTCGCAGTGCAGTGTGGCTGACTATTAAAGAGAGCCGTGCCAGTTTCGCGATCGAGCACGAAGGGCAGCATCAGGATCGCATACGCCGTTTTGCCACCGCCATGGAACAGTATTGTGGCCGGCTGGATTCCCCCCTTGATGATGACGCCCTGAGTGAGTTTCAGTCAGCTATCCTGGGAACCACCACGATCCGGACGGGCCTTCGGCAATCGCCTGTGTTTGTTGGGAGTAGTTCGATCGATTACGGTGCAGTTGTTCATTACGTCTGCCCGCACTGGGAGTGGTTGCCAGGCATGCTGGAGGGATTGCAGCGTTTTCTGGCGCAAACCGATCCGGGGGATGCAGTGGTTCGCGCTGCTGTGGCAAGTTTCGGGTTCGTCTTCATTCATCCGCTGGCTGATGGTAATGGACGAATCTCCCGTTTTCTGGTGAATGATACTCTTCGCCGCGACGGCGTGGTGCCTGAGCCTTTTATTTTGCCGGTTTCAGCGGCGATAACGTCCTCGGCGGTCAGGCGGGCCGACTATGATCGAATTCTTGAACGTTACTCCCGGCCATTGATGTCGGCTTACCGTGATGCGGTCGATTTCACCCAGGAACGCGTGGCCTACGCAGATGGTATTGAATCGGACTTTGTTTTTAATGCCTATGAGGAGGCAGCACCTGTCTGGAGCTATCCAGACTTGACCGAACATACGGAATATCTGTTCGCGATCATTCGGCATACGTTGGAGCACGAGATGCACCATCAGGCCGCCTTTCAGCGGGCGTGGTATCGCACCCGCGAGGCGATCAAGGATTGGGTTGAAGGCCCCGATGAGCACATTGATCGGATGATCCGGGCGATACGCCAGCATGGCCGGGTCAGTGGCAAATTGATGAAGGAATTTCCGGTGCTGGCGCAATCCGACATTGCATCGGAGCTAGAGCAGGCCGTAGCCGAAGGTTTTGCCGATCTGCCGGATGTGAATCAACGATGATTTTGGTGAGGGCATATCTCTGTGTAGTGCAGTTATTCGCCGCTGGCCGCTCGATCGAAGGCCATCCAAATGCCGTGGATTACCTGGCCCGGATGCATCATAAAAGGTGTTTTCAATCCCTGGCTGGTACAGACATAATTATTCCATCAGAGTAGGGCGTATGGTCGCCGTATTGAGCTTCCTCGCAAAGGATTTCAAATGAAGAAGATTGCAGTTATTGGTCTTGGTTACGTGGGGCTGCCTCTTGCCGCGGCCTTTGGCGAAAAGCGTGAGATTGTCGGCTTTGATATCAGCAAAAAGCGGATTGCCGAGCTGAACGATGGCGTTGATTTTACCCGTGAGGTTTCCCGGGAAGAATTGGCTGCGGCGCCTGGTTTGTCTTTTACCGATGATCTTGAAGGCATTCGCGATTGCCAGATTTACATTGTGACTGTGCCCACCCCTATTGATGAGTTCAAAACGCCGGACTTAACGCCTCTGGTAAAAGCCAGTGAAACGGTTGGGCAGGTTCTGAAGCAGGGCGATATCGTGATTTACGAATCCACGGTATATCCCGGCGCCACGGAAGAAGTTTGTGTTCCGGTATTGGAGAAAGTCTCCGGCCTTACGTTTAACAAGGATTTCTTTGCTGGCTACAGTCCTGAACGAATCAATCCGGGCGATAAAGAGCATCGGGTAACCAGCATTATAAAGGTTACCTCAGGCTCCACTCCGGATATTGCCGATGAAGTGGATGCGCTTTATGCCAGTGTTATTACCGCCGGCACCCATAAAGCCAGTTCCATTAAAGTGGCCGAAGCGGCGAAGGTTATCGAAAATACCCAGCGTGATTTGAATATCGCGCTGATGAACGAGCTTTCGATGATTTTCTCGCGCCTGAAAATTGATACCCATGAAGTACTGGCGGCAGCGGGAACCAAATGGAATTTTCTGCCGTTTAAGCCCGGCCTGGTTGGTGGCCACTGTATTGGTGTGGATCCGTATTATCTGACCCACAAGGCCCAGGCTATTGGTTATCACCCGGAGATTATTCTGTCTGGCCGGCGGGTAAACGACAATATGGGCCCGTATGCGGCGGCCGAGCTGGTTAAAGCAATGATTAAAACCGGGCATACCGTGGCATCGTCAAAAGTGTTGGTGATGGGGCTGACCTTCAAGGAAAACTGCCCGGATTTGCGGAACACCCGGGTGATTGATGTTATCCGTGAATTGCAGGATTTCGGCTGTTCCGTGGATGTGACAGACTGCTGGGCGGATAATACGGAAGCCGAGCATGAATATGGGATTTCACTGGTGGAGGCTCCGAAAGCCGGTGACTACGATGCGCTGTTTCTGGCTGTGCCTCATCGTGAATATGCCGCTAAATCGTCGAAAGAGTTGCGTGCTTATTTGAAAGATAATGGCGTCCTGTTTGATCTGAAGGGTGTTTTGCCGTTGGGTGAGGCAGACCTGAGATTGTAAATGTGGGGTCAGAAGAAATTTTCTTCTGACCCCATTTTCATCTGACCCCAGGTTAAACGGTTGGGCTCAAGATAAGCTCGATATGCTAGGCTTAATATTGAGACATCGGCGGGATAATAAGAGATGGGTGACGAAGATATCAGATGGCTACAGCGCCTCAGCAACTTTGAAAAAGCCTACCGGCAGTTGGATGAGGCCGTCGCTTTGAGCCAGGCCCGGGAGCTTTCAGAGCTTGAGAAGCAGGGTGTAATTCAGGCGTTTGAGTACACCTATGAGTTGGCGTGGAATGTTATTCGTGACTATTTCCGGTGGCAGGGTAATTCGGGAATCACGGGCTCCAGAGATGCAATCCGGGAGGCCTTTGCCAATGGCCTTGTTGATCAGGGCGAACAGTGGATGCAGATGCTGAAGGACCGGAACCGCACTTCGCATACCTACAACGAAGAAACCGCTCGTGAAATATTGAAGAATATCCTTGGACTTTACCATCCACTCTTCACTGCTTTTCGGGATCGAATGCAAGAACAGGCGGGAAAGCATGGTATTGGCTGAATCTTCAGCAGCGGGTCGGTCAGTTGGCCTACCTGACTACGCGCTTGAGAATCTAAAGCGTATTTTCAAGAACCACGCCGCAGTGCAAGGTGTGGTTCTGTACGGCTCCCGGGCAAAAGGTAATTTTCGCGCCAATTCCGATATCGATTTAATGCTTATTGCCCCCGAAATTTCGTGGCAGGAATTCAATCAGATTGAAGCAGAAATTGATGACCTGCTGATGCCTTGGAAAGTTGATCTTGCTTTGAAGCATCAGGTGGAGAATAAAGCGTTGCTGGATCATGTGAAGCGCGTCGGTATTAGGCTCCTATGAATAGGGGCTCAAGGGGGCGAAGCAGATCCAGGTTGTAAATACATTTTTATAAAGAGAGTTTTTAAAAGCCGGTCAAGTTGATTGGCTTTTTATTAAGGGCTCGTAAATAAATAATTTTGCCAGACAACATTTTTTTTATTATTATTGTGCCTGACTTTTAGTCAACTCCACTTAATTTGTTAAAACTCCTATTTTAAGAAGGTTTTAATTCCATGGCAAAGATTAACGATTACTACCAGAAAAAACAGCTTATGGAAAAGCTTGCTGCAGAGCTGGAACAGCTTGAAGAAGACCAGGCTCTGAAAGGTGAACTGGAGTTTGAAAACAAGGTTCGCGCATTGATGAAGGAGTATGACAAGTCACCGAAGGATGTTCTTCAGATTCTTTCTGCAATTGATCCCTCAGTGTCTGGGGCAAAGGCTGACACAACCGCTGGCAGCCGGCCGAAGCGCCCGATGAAGACTTACAAGAATCCGCACACCGGGGAAGTGGTCAAGACCCGTGGTGGCAATCACAAGACGTTGAACGAGTGGCGTCAGAAGCATGGTAAGGAAGCTGTGCAGAGCTGGCAGCAGGACTAAGCGCTTAAGTTGGGGGCAGATGAAAATGGGGTCAGAAGAATTTTTCTTCTGACCCCATTTTCATCTGACCTCGATTTCACTCCTTCATGATGCGGATGACTTTTTCGCTGAGGCAGCTGCGCACAAAGCGATTCATGGCCGTTTCATCACCGATTGCATAAAACTCCAGCATCAACTCGTTAAACTCAAGCTGTCTTGAGGCGGGGATATTGATAGCAGGATATCCGTTGTTCAATAAATGGCCATTCATCATGAAGCGGCCCATCCGTTTGTTTACATCATAGAAGAACTGGCATCGGGCCATGGTGAGGAAGAGATGAATGGCCTGATCATAGATGTCCTCAATATCATTCAGGCTCTGGACCATTTCTTCATAAAGTCGGGGAAGCTCGCCAGCGGCGGGAGGTTCATAATCGGTGCCTGCGATAAGCACGGACCCTGAACGGAAGCATCCCCATTCCAGCGCCTCTTCTTTCGCAGCAATGGCATGCAGGCTTTCAGCGCATTCTTTCGTCAACTGGAACTGACTTTCCCGGATCATTTGAAACAGGGCTTTCCAGGTTTCACTCTGGTTGATAGCTATCTGCTGATCGCTTAATTTGTGGCCGCCCACCGTAATGCCCTGCAGCAACGTTTGTATTTCCGGCAGCGTAAAGTTAATTCCCTCCAGACGAACGGCGTCATACACAAAAACAGAAACCTCTCTTTGCGCAATCATCAGGGCTTTGCTTTTGTTCGGCGGCACTGACCAGCAGGTGTCTTCAGCGGCAGTCATATCAGGTCCGAGTTCACTTCATGGGTTCTACGTGTGGGATCAGAATAAAGTAGGTAACTTTCGTTCGTTTCCAACATGCGTTATCAAAATTTACGCTCGATCTTTCGCCTTGCTGTACACATCACCGCGTTCCCGCCGCCCCACGGCCACAACCGTCACTAAAACCTCGCCGTCCTCAACTTGGTAGACCAAACGATATCCAACACTCTTTAACTTGATTTTGTAGCAACCTTGCAGCCCCGACAGAGCGTCAGATGGAACATGAGGTTCATCAAGGCGTTTCGTAAGCTTTTTCTTGAACTGATCTCGAATTGCCGGAGCGAGCTTCTTCCATTCCTTTAGAGCTGATGGTTTGAATGCAAGCGAATACTTAAAGCTCATTGAGATTGACTCGAATACTTGGCTCTGCAAGTCTCTCTTTCACAATTGCTACCATCTCTTGGTCGTCAAGTCGGTCAAGCATGGCTTCGTAGATTTCAGCTGGAACACAGTAGAATGCCGGCTTGTTCCGGTTCAGAACGACGATAGGGAACCCCTCTCCCGAATGCACGGCCGCCATCGGATTCTTTTTGAACTCTGAAATGCTTGCGGTTACTTCAGAATAGATTTGATTAGTCATAACTCTCTCCAAAGACCTTTTAATAGGTCATATTTTGAGGGTGGGCGGGCTTATATGCAAGCAAGAAGATTTTTAAAAAAATGGGGTCAGAAGAAAAGTTCTTCTGACCCCGACTTCACATTTTTTCGAACAGGGTGGCAATCTCGTCGGAGGTGAGGGCGGTGGATAGAGCCTCTTTGTTTCCGTAGAGGCTGTTCGCTAGCTGGCTCTTGCGTTGTTGGAGGTTTTGGATTTTTTCCTCGACGGTGCCTTCACAGATCAGTCGGTATACGAATACTGGTTTGTCCTGTCCAATGCGCCAGGCGCGGTCGGTGGCCTGGTTTTCTACGGCCGGATTCCACCAGGGATCGTAGTGGATCACACAGTCTGCAGCGGTCAGGTTCAGGCCCGTGCCGCCGGCTTTCAAGCTGATCAGGAACAGCGGTTTTTCACCCCTCTGGAATTCTTCAACTGGTTTTTTCCGGTTTTTGGTTTGGCCGGTCAGTTTGGCGTAAGAAGTGCCGCGTTTGTTGAGTTCGTCCTCGATAAGCGCCAGCATGGAGGTGAACTGGGAAAAGACGATGATTCGTCGACCCTCATCGATCAGTTCCGCAAGCATTTCCATCAGGTAGTCCAGTTTTGCCGACTGGCCCTCTGTTGAATGAGTCAGCAGGCGGGGGTGGCAACAGATTTGCCGAAGTTTGAGCAAGGCGTCGAGAATTTCGATCTGGCTGCGTGCCGCGCCTTTATCGGCCATCAGTTTGCGAATGCGTTTATCCATGCTTGCACGCACGGTTTCATAGAGATCCCGCTGGGCCCGGTTGAGCTCGACGGGCTTGATGATTTCGGTTTTTTCTGGCAACTCCGGCGTAACCTGCTCTTTTGTCCTGCGTAACAGAAAGGGTTTTACACGACGTGTGAGCAGGGCCTGTTGTTCGATAGCGCCGTGTTCTTCAATGGGCTTGCGGAAATTTTGCCGGAACTCATCGTGGCTACCGAGATATCCGGGTAATACCAGGTCAAACAACGCCCAGAGTTCGCCCAGGTGATTTTCCATGGGCGTACCCGTCAGCGCAAAGCGGTTGTTGGCTCTGAGTTTACGGGCAGCTCTGGCGACGGCGGTCTGGTGGTTTTTCAGATTCTGGGCTTCGTCGAAGAAAATCTGGCTGTATAGATTGGCTTTGTGCTGTTCGATGTCGCGGGTGAGCAGCGGGTAGCTTGTTATGATTAGATCTTTTTCTTCGATTTGTGCAAACAGTGATTTTCTATTTGCGCCATGGAGAGTCAGCACGCGAAGCTCCGGGGTGAATTTTCTGGTTTCACCCTGCCAGTTCTGTATAACGCTGGTCGGGCAGACAATCAGGGCCGGTCTTTTCAGGCGTCCCGCAGCCTTTTCGACCTGAACGCTTGCCAGCGTTTGCAGGGTTTTGCCAAGCCCCATGTCGTCCGCCAGCACGCCGCCGAGTCCGTTGTGACCAAGGAACTGCAGCCAGTTCAGCCCTGTTTGCTGATAGGGGCGCAGTTGTGCGTTAAGTTCCTGTGCTGGTCTGATTTGTTCAAGGCCGGTGAATCCTGTCAGTCTTTTGCCCAGGGCTTCGAGCTCTTCGCTGTTCTCCCATTCGGCCCGGGTGCGGCCGAGCAGTTGGGCGCTGTCTAGCCGCGACAGCCTGAGGCGGCCTTCAACATCCGGTTTTCCGTAGAGGGTGAACAGGGTTTCGATCATGGGGCGAACGCGGTCGGAGTGCACCCGGATAAGACGTTCATCGTCATGCAGCCACAGGTGCTCAGGCAGTATTAATGCGCCCTCGGTGTCGTACTCACTTTCCCGCTTCAGTCGCTCAAGAGCCGAGGAAAGCAGGGGAATCAGGTTGATGGTCCGGCCCTCATACTCAATGCCTAACTCGACATCAAACCACCCTGGCTCATCCGTCTGTTGGGTGAGGCCATACCATTGATCCGGTTCGATCACTGCCAGATCGAAGGATTCGTCGACCTCAATGAGCCAGCCGCTGGCTTCAAGCATCGGCAGCTCGTAGGCCAGAAAACTGAGCCAATCCCGTTGTGAAGGCAAGGTGAAGTCCATCAGGCTATGAGCGGGGGGCGGATCTTGCCAGTCCCTGGCATGTATGGAGATGTAGATGAACTGATCAAGGTTGCCTGCGAGCTCGAGTTCGGCCTCCTCATCCCGGATGATAAGGACAGGGCCCTGGCTGCTTTCCAGCCGGACAGTCTCACCTTTATCGGTGTAGTGGATTCGGTGATCGCCATAGATGAAAGCCAGCCGGGCGGCCTTTAGTTCCTGATGGCCGGGGAGTACCGTTGAATACAGCTGTAGGACCGGTTTCGGTGTGGTCGTAATGATTTCAGGAAGCACTAGGTCTTCCGGCAGAGGTATTGCAAGTTCCTGCATCAATGGGGTCAATTCAGGTAAGAGCTCTTCAATATGTGCATTGGTCAACGGCGGACATGTCATTAAAAGCTCAAAGGTAGCCGTATCTGTGCCGGTATTAACTATGCCTGCGCTATGATTGAGTGTGTCGATGTACCAGGGCGGATCGGTAGGCGCCAGAACAATGCTGTCTGGAAGCGAAGACAATGCCAGCTGCCAGTGATTATTCGGCAGTGCCATCCATTCAAAGGTGGCGCGCAGGGGGCCACCGCGAGTGAGGGGTGGATTTTCGGTTGATTCCCAGAAAAGACGTCCAGTTTCGATCACAGCATCCAGAAAGCTTGCGCCGGTGTAATCCTCGATTTTCGGTTCTGAATAATACCCGGACGAAAACGCTGAGATCCAGGTGAGAGGCGCTATGTCGGATTTGCGCAAATATTTTGGCCGCTCGTAATCCAGCTGGGCGCGGTGCCATGGCGAGCAAGGATTGCCGCGTCCAAGGCTACCGTCTTTTCGGGGCCTGGCTTTTCTCACAGACACGGAAAGAGCTTCAAACGCCCGTGGTGGTTTGAGTACGTAGACCAGGCATTCTGACGACGCGACGTTCGCCTTGTCGGTCCGGTCGCGAACCTTGGCAAACCAACGCTTCGTTTGCTCCTGCGCCCGAACGTTCTGCAGGTGATTCTGACTTTCCGCTTCAAGCCTGAAATTCGCGGCAAGCAACACTGCTACTGAATGTTTGCAGAAGAATTGAACCGGGCAGCTGCATTGTGTGCGCAGGTCGAAGGGATAATGAGGGTCGATCCAGACCCGGGTTTGATAGGGCCGCCGCTCACTGCCGGCAACTGTGCCTGTCAGCAAGCGTATGCTCATGCCCTCGAACTGACTACTGAAAGCATCGACCCGACCTTCATTAAAATACTGGCGCCCCCGTTGAACAACGGTTTCACCATAAATCTGGGTGAGGTGCGTGTGGGATATGAGCATGGAGCGCTTCTGCCTAAAAGCCCGGAGGTTAATGGAACTTGGGGTCAGATGAAAACGGGGTCAGAAGAAAAATTCTTCTGACCCCGTTTTCATCTGACCCCAAATTGATCCTGGTTCTCAGTCGACAATGCTGCACCTTGCTTGAAGTTCGCTTTTGAACTTTGCAGAGCCCAGCGTCTTTCCGCTTCTGGCGGCTTTGCGGATCTCGTCTTTGAGGTAATCGGGCATAGGCCGGGCGAAGAGTTTTAGGTATCTGTGCCTTCGCTCATGCGAATCTTTGCCAAGGGCCAGGTATAGTGGGTGAGGTGTGTGCATTTCGCTGGTTTTCCCGAGCGCATGGCACTGGTAACTCGACCACCAGTAATCCTCGGGATTGGCGACCATTCTAGCGCTAACCGGATTCATCTCGATATAGCGCTGACAGCCGAGCAGGTAATTTTCGGAATCAATGAGGCATGATCGGAACCGACCTTCCCACAGGCCACCTGTTCTGTCGTGTCGACGGTTAAAGTAGCGTACGTATCGACGACCGAGTGACTGCATAAAGGCCGATATGCCGTTCTCTTTTGAGGGTGTCGCTAGCAGATGCACATGGTTTGTCATCAGAACCCAGCCATGAAGGGCGACACCATGTTCTTCGGAATATTGCTCCATCAAGCGGCAATAAAAAGCGAAATCCACTCGACCTTTGAAGGTTGGCTGACGGTTATTCCCCCTTTGGATAATGTGTTGGGGTACGCCGGGAGGGCAGAATCTGATAGTTCTGGGCATAGCATCACGTCCTTGTGACAGTTTTGGTTTATGTTGGAACCCTATCGCGGTGCTGCCTCGTCTTCCATGACGGAGTGCACGAACTCGGGGTCAGATGAAATTGGGGTCAGAAGAACTTTTCTTCTGACCCCAATTTCATCTGACCCCAACTTAAGCCACTACAACCTGGTTTCGCCCGCCTTTTTTTGCTGCATACAACGCCTCATCCGCCTTCTGCATCCACTGCATATAGTTCTCAGGCTCTTCGGTTAGCTGGGCTATGCCAATGCTGATGGTATAACGGATCGGCGCTACGCTGGTTTCCACCTCACTCTGTTCAATGCTTTCCCGTATCCGCTCGCAGATAATGCGTGCGCCCTCGGCGTCGGTTTCCGGCAGTATGATGCCGAATTCCTCACCACCGTAGCGGCCGGCGCTGTCGGATTGGCGGATGGCGGCACGGGTGACGCTGGCGGTGTGTTTGATCACTTCGTCCCCGGCCAGGTGGCCATGGGTGTCGTTCACCGGCTTGAAGTGGTCGATATCGAACATCACCAGGCTGGTGGTGTGCCCGTAGCGGCGGAAACGTTCGAACTCGGCGTCGACCAGGTTTTCCCAGGTGCCACGGTTGAGCAGGCCGGTGAGGCGGTCTGTCATGCTCAGCTTGGCCAGCTGCTCGTTGGCCCGTTCCAGCGCCATTTTGCTGCTGGCGATGTCGGTTACGTCGTACACCATCAGGCACACTTTCTCGACCTCGCCTGTTGTGCCGGAGAGCGGGCTGATGGTCAGGTTCTGGAACATGTATTGTTCGGTGCCAGTAATAGGCCGGGTATTGCGGAACTGGAACAGGTAAGGGCGCTGCTCCCACGAAGTAAACGCCTTGGTGTTGAGCAAGGCCACAGCATCGACTTTGCGAGTCAGCCAGGCCTGGGGGATATCAGGGAATACATCGAACAATACCTGGCCCTGGATCTTGCTTGCCGTGATGCCGCTGTGGTTTTCCATGAATCCGTTCCAGACTTCGACTCTGAAATCCAGATCCAGGACCACCAGGCCCACTTCCACGGATTCCAGCATGTCCATCAGCCAGTGAAAGGAGTTGGCTTCGGATTCTTCTATGGCCATGAGTCAGTCCACCAGATATTGCAGGCGATCTTCGAGAAAAGGCACTGAATCCTCGGTTAGAAGGATCAGCATGTCGCATTCGATGTCGCGGTCTTCCAGGGTGTAGCAGATTTCGATGCACAACAGCTGCTCTTCACGGGCGCTGTGGTGTTCCAGCAGTTCGTAGATTTGCCGGTGCTGGCCGAGCACGGTGGGGTGGCCCAGGCCGAGTTTCAGGTCCAACTGGTCGCCGATGCCCTTGAGAAAAGCGCCGAATAGTATGCTGGACATGTCCATCAGCACCTCCACATTCACCGCTTCGCCCTCAAGGGTGTCGTAGTGAAGCATCTCTGCCATGTCCCGGAAGCTGGCGTCGGCGAACAGCAGCAGTGCCTCCCCGGCAATACCGGCTCCTGTGAACCCCTGGCACACGGCGGAATAGGTGTTGCTGTCGCTGACCGAGGAAATGGCCATGTGCAGTTCGGAGTTGGCCAGGAAGGCTACCTTGGGAATCGGCTGTTTGACGAACACGCGCAACAGGCGGGCCAGCAGATCCGAGGACCGGCCCATGGCGACGTTGGAGATTTCCTGCAGATAGTCGTTCAGGGAAACGGAGATTTCCGGGGCGGTACTGCCTGTGCTTTTCAGGCTGCTGTCATTGAGCGCGGAGTCTTCGAGTTCGCAAGGCCGGTACAGGCCGTATTCCACCAGCAGATCAAGGACGATGCACGTTTCTGTCGGTTTCTTGATGAAGTCGAGGGCGCCGAGTTTTTTTACCCGTTCCCGTGCTTCCGGCTGGATATCGCCGGAAACCACGATGGTCATCACCGGAAGGTCTTCCTTGCGAACCTGTTCCAGCACCTGATAGCCGTCCATCTCAGGCATGTTCAGGTCGAGGAACATCAGCTCGGCCTCGTGCCGGCGCAATTTCTCCAGTGCTTCCACGCCGTCTTTTGCGAAGCTGACATCGCCACGCAATCCTTCTGGCAGGGCTCGGGCCATTTGCTTTCTGGCAAGGGCAGAGTCGTCGCAGATGAGTATGCGGGTGGTCATTGATGGGGCCGTAGAGGGTTCGTCATAGGGTGCGAAAGTATACCAGCAGTCTTCTTTGTGTACACGTTTGCTACAGCATTCGTAACATTCGGTAAGAGGCTGTAAGTATAATAGGCCAAAGGTTTTGTGACTGTATTCAAAGTTGGCTGAGTATTACTGAATTGTAAACGGTGATTGTGACTCTGCTCACTCTATTGGCCGATCTGCCTTGGTTATAGTGTGCCTGCGGCAAATAAAATAATAATGGTTCTTCAGAGACACAAAACTATGAGACAGCGAGCGTATGGATACGCTGCCGTCACCCTGTTCTGCCTGGGTATTGCGCCCGTTGCCCAGGCCGAGCTGAAGCCCATTTCTGAGGAAACAATGGGTGAGGTGACCGGGCAGGCTTTTATGCAGATTGAGAACATTGACGGCGGTGTTGACGGTCATCAGTTCACCCGAATGACTTTGGGCATGGACGTCGAGACCCGGGTCAACATTGATGATGTGAAGGCCGGTGAAATTGACGGTGGCGTAGACTTTGCCGCCCAGCACTTGGCGCTGGGACATATTGCCCGCAATGATGGGGTTCAATATAACGGCCGCACTTACAACAAAGGCGATACGGTTCATTTTGAGGCGTTTAAGCCTTATATCGAACTGGCAAATGACGCTAACGATGAGCTGGCCGGTTTCAGGATGGGCTTCGGGCAGGCGAGAGGTTCGGTTTCTTCGCTGACTAGCAGTTTCAGTGGCAACATCGGCCTGAAACTCGATGATGGGTCCGGCACGATATACGACGCCACGTTGATGGATCAAAACGGCCAGGCAACTCCACGAAGAGCCACTCATATTGGTATTGTCGACCCCGCAGCAGCTCCCGCCGATTGCACCGGAGCTCCCGCCACAAACTGTGCTCCGCTGACTCACCTCCAGTCCCTAGTTGTGGGTGACGAGAACGCTGAGGGCACCACGGGGTTCACCAACGATTTCTTTGTTGGTTTCCAGCGCGAGGGTGTTGATTGGCAAAGCCCGGACGGCGCCACCGTGATCAACGCTGGCCAGGGTGTGTTCATCAACCTGCCCACCAGCATGACTGTTGAGATGAGTAAATTGATCAACCAGGGCGTGGAGCGGTTGCAAACCCACCGCAATGACATGGGTAAGCAGCTCTTTTAAGGTGGTCCTCATTTTTGCTCCCGAATAAAACTTTTTGGCTCATGGGATCAGGGAGTGATCGGTGCCAACCCTTCTTTACCTGACTGGCTTCAAGCTCTTCTTTTACGCCAACGATCACTGGCCTGCGCACGTCCATGTACTTAAAGGCGAGCGATGGGCTAAAATCCAGTTAAGTGATTTAAAGGTGGTGCACAGCTCACTGAAACAGCAGTAGCTGCGAGCCTGCCTTGGAATTGTTGAAAGCCATCGGTCGGAGTTTCTGGAGCGTTGGAATGCCTGGTTTGAAAGGTAAATCCGTTCATATAGACGATCGCCATCTCCATGTAGAACTGGAGGACGGCCGCGTGATATCGACACCTATCCATTGGTATCCAGAGCTGGAGCGCGCTTCGATTGAGGAATTTCGCAAGTATCGTTTCATTTGCGATGCAACAGGCATCGAGTGGGAAGATATCGACTATCACCTGAGCATTGAGGCGATGTTGTCGGTCGACGCCCGGCAAACTGCTGCCTGATTCTCCCGCCCTCTGAAATTGGGGTCAGATGAAAAGTTCATCTGACCCCAATTTCATCTGACCCCGATTTCGCGAACGCAGGAGCTTCTGTTTTGATTCGCTCGTTTTACTGGCACGATTACGAAACCTTCGGGGTAGACCCGGTTCACGACAGGCCTTCCCAGTTTGCCGGTGTGCGAACGGATGCGGATCTCAACATCATCGAAGACCCGCTGGTGATTTACTGCAAGCCGGCGGATGATTACCTGCCATCGCCGGAGGCCTGCCTGATTACCGGCATTACGCCCCAGAAAGCCCTGCAAGACGGTTTTCCCGAGGCGGAGTTTATCGCCCAGATTAATGAAGCCTTCAGCCAGCCGGGCACCTGTGTGGTGGGCTACAACAGCCTGCGTTTCGACGACGAAGTGACCCGCCATACCCTGTACCGCAACCTGCGTGATCCCTACGCCCGCGAATGGCAGAACGGCAATTCCCGCTGGGACATCATTGATATGGTGCGCCTGACCTACGCCCTGCGCCCGGAGGGTATCAACTGGCCCCGGAAGGAAGATGGCAGCCCCAGTTTCAAGCTGGAGGAGCTGACCGTTGCCAACGGCATCGCCCACGAAGCGGCCCACGACGCCGTGTCGGATGTTGAGGCAACCATTGCGGTAGCCAGACTGATCAAGGAGAAACAGCCAAAGCTCTTTGATTTTGTGCTGCAGAACAAGGACAAACACTCGGCACGGGCCATGCTGGATACGGCCACTATGAAGCCGGTGTTCCACGTGTCCGCCAAGTACCCAGCGAGCCGGGGTTGCTGTGCCCTGGTCGCACCCGTAGCCGAGCATTCCACAAATAAGAACCAGGTGATTGTCTACGACCTGCGTGAAGACCCCGGCGAGCTGATCAACGCCAGTGCTGAACAGATTCGTGAGCGGGTATTTACTTCCCAGGCGGAATTGGGGGAGGGGGTGAGCCGCTTTCCGCTGAAAGGGGTGCAGCTGAACAAATGCCCGGTGCTGGCGCCAGCGAACATGCTTTCCACCCTTTCACAGGAACGCCTGGAAGAACTGGCCTTGGATGGTGATACTTTGCGGGCCAACCTGGCCATGCTGCGCAAGGCTCCGGATCTACCAGCCAGGATTGCCGAGGCCTTCGACCAGCCCCACGAAAGCGACCTCACAGACCCGGACGAACAGCTCTATGCTGGCGGTTTTATCAGCAAAACCGACCGCGAGAAGCTGAACTGGGTGCTGGAGCAGCCGGTGGAAACACTCGGCGAGCTGGATGTGACCTTTGAAGATGATCGCCTGCAGGAGCTGCTGTTTCGCTATCGGGCCAGGAATTATCCGGGCAGCCTGATGGGTGAGGAGCTGGAGCGATGGGAGGAGTTTCGCAGCCAGAGGCTAATGCACCCGAAGAAGGGCTGGCGGTCTTTGGAGGCTTATGCCCAGGAGTTACAGCGTCTGGCGGCGGACCCGGAACTGACGCCGGAGCGGCGGCATATCCTGGAGGATTTGCATTTGTATGGGGAATCTTTGATTCCTTATATCTGAGGATAAAGATGTTGGCTCCGTTGGAGCCGCCGTAAGGGCTTGCCCCCCCCTCTCCCCAACCCCTCTCCCGCGAGGGGAGAGGGGCTAAATGGAGTTGCCTGGAGATTTGATTAAGAATCTCGCCTCTGTGCTGGCCTGCGAGTTGGGCAAGGCAGAGTCATCCGGAGAATTTGATCCAAAAGCCCCCTCTCCCGCGAGGGGAGAGGGGCTAAATGGAGTTGCTCGGAGATTTGATTAAGAATCTCGCCTCTGTGCTGGCCTGCGAGTTGGGCAAGGCAGAGTCATCCGGAGAATTTGATCCAAAAGCCCCCCTCTCCCCTTTGTGGGAGAGGGGCCGGGGGAGAGGGGGGGGCTACCGAAGAGGGGCTATTGTGTCTCCGCAAAACGGGCAGGAAGCCCACCACAAACCCAGGGACGAACCATGAACCAAACAACCTTCGCCAAACACCTCCGCAAAAATATGACCGACGCCGAAAGGCGCCTCTGGTTCCACCTCCGTGCCTACCGACTCAATGGAAAACGCTTCCGCCGACAGCAACCGTTGGGACCCTTTATTGTGGATTTCGTGCATTTCGGTTCAAAAGTCATCGTTGAGGCTGATGGTGGGCAGCACAGTGAGTCAGCAACTGACGAACGAAGAGACGCTTGGTTGAAAGCGCAGGGTTACAGGGTGCTTCGGTTCTGGAACCACGAGATTCTACGACAGACCGATGTGGTGCTCTCGGTTATTTACAAAGCAGTTGAAGGCCGAGGGGAATGAAGGAGTAACAATTTAACCACCCCCTCTACCGCAAGGGCTCGGGCTGCAGTACTTTTGCTGGGCAAAGCCTTCTCCGCGAGGGACTGGGGGTGCAGGACTTCTGTTAGTAAAGCCCCTCTCCCGCCAGGGGAGGGGGCTTTGATGGTGTTGTCCTCATTTCTGTACCCCTAATCTCCCCTCTCCCCTGGCGGGAGATGGGTCGGGGGAGAGGGGGAGAGGCGGAGAGGCGGAAGCGTCCTGGCCTCCACAATCCAAATCACCGCCGCTTCAAAAAATAAACACTCAAATTCTGCCCCATCAAACTCTGCACCTCACTGCCCAGTGCCTCCGCCTGAATTTGCTTCTGCACCGGTCCGGTTGCCAGGCTATGGCCATCCACATCCCGTGCTTTCACGAGCTTCCATTCCACCTCATTACTCGCCATAGCCATCAACTCTTTCAGCTGGGCGGTATCCTGCGGCCGGAACCATCTGTCGCGGCAGCCGCCGAGGCTGTAGAAATCGGCGTCGGCGGTCAGGTCCTGCCAGGCAGTATCGTTTCGGTTGGCGAGAACCATCCGGCGGAGCTGGCGCAGCGTCTGACGGGTGGGTTGGAGCTTATGCTCGCTGACCAGTTTACGAATCTGTTTGTCGCCGGACGTTTGCTCGGCAATGGCGGTGTGCATGTGCACTACAGCGCCGGAGCCGGTGGCTTGATTAACCAGGGCCGCCAGAGACAGGGTGGTCATGGCCGGGGAGGGCAGTCGACCGACTTCGATCCAGTGCACCTGTTGGCCATCAATGTTTTAAGGCTGCTTTCGGTGCGGTAGGCCAACCGAGACCAGGACGGCCATGCCTGGGGAGCATCGGTCTTATCCAGACAGAGTTCCTCGGCCTTCTCATCGAAATTCTGTTTGATGGCCTCTTCTTCGGCCCGATCGTAATAGCTGGCGGCCAGAACGGGCTGCAATTCCAGGGGCCAGTCCACGAGGTTCCATTGGCCAAGTTGCACTGCGAAGGGCTGGTGGAAGAGAGCGCCGTACATGGCGCTGGTCATCAGTGAGCCGATGAGTCCGTCCTGTTCCTCGCCAAGGACAAACTGGGCCTGGATGCTGTCGTTGATGGCAGAGACCAGCCGTTCTTCATCGTCTTCAACTGCCAGGGCATAGCCGGTTCTGTCCGCATACTGGGCAATGGCCAGCGTCAGGCGCTGGAGTTCGTCCCGAAGTTCAACGGTTTGTGCGACTTCGGCGATGATCGCCCGACGCAGCAGGGTAACCAGCTCTTCCATCGCAGGATTGGGCATCAGGGTTTTCTGGGGGGCAAGGATCAGCAGTTCGTCTTCGCTGGCGGCTTCAGATAGCCCCGACATTCCTGCCGGGCCTTCAGCCGCTGGATATGGCTGAGACCGTTGCTGTTGGACTCCCCATAGGCAAGGTTGGCCTGCAGGAGCAGGCGCGCAACCTGGGCCTGCTGGGATTGGGAAACCTGGACTTGATGCTTGGCTTGCATGGGACACCTCGTGATAACAGCCGCAATCCGGAGCGGCAAAGGTCTGCAGTTTTTGACGGTTTGCCGTGCTTTGAGGGAGGTGTTGCGAAAGGTGTGCCAGTTCTCTAAATCAACCGAACAGGCCCCGGATAGCGTGCAACCAGCTCATCGGAGGTAAGTAGCAAGAAACCTTCTGTCTCTGCCTGGGCGACCAGAATCCGGTCGAAAGGATCCTTGTGTATGTCCGGAAGGTGGCTTACGGCAAGTGCGTGCTGCGACGATATCGGCAATTCCAGGTAGCCGTTATCCATAAGGCCACGCCTCAGTAGATGCGGATCAACGTGAAAATCCGGTCGGCCCAGCCCATTCTTGATAACCACTTCCCAAAGACTTGCGGCGCTGAAATACAGGCGGTTACTTTCGTTGCTGATCAGGGTTGCCGCCTCGGGTGACAGCTTATCCGGCTCGGCCGCTGCCCATAGCAGAATGTGGGTATCCAGAAGCAGGTTCACCTCAGCCTCCGAACATTTCAACTATTTCGTCCTGGCCCATCCGGTCAAAATCTTCCGGCACCGTGAATTCACCTGCCATGAAGCCAATCCGTTTTTGCTGGCTTTGTTCGGGGGAATCGTAAGCCATTACCCGGGCAACCGGCTTTCCCGCTTTGGCGATGATGAATGCCTCGCCCTTGGCGGCACGGGCCACCAGTTGTGACAGGCGGGTTTTTGCTTCGTGCATGTTGACGGATTCCATTTTTCCTCCATAGACTTAGTTCTTTGAACTTAGTCTATCACTGGCGAGGTAGTTGGGCTACCTTCCGGCGCATTTCTGATTAGGCAATGCCGCAACAAGGTAGAGTGCCGGGAAGGTGTGGGTTAGACTTTTGGGAAAGCGACTTATTTATAAGGGAGCGGGAATGGCTAAATCCGGATTGCCAGGTGTCCTGAGGGATCGACACGGAGAACTGAACCAGCTTTGCCGTAAGTACAATGATTGCGTTTAGAAATGTGCTCATGAAGTGGACCCCAAACTACCGGAGCCCTTATGCCCCCGCCAGCCAACAAAGCCTACCAACTCAAAGTATCACTTCTCGGCGCCCGGCCGCCGATCTGGCGCCGGTTGCTGATTGCGCCGGATACCACGTTTCAGGATCTTCACCGGATTATCCAGTTGGCGATGGGCTGGCAGGCCTGTCATCTGCATATGTTTCAGGCGGGTGATGACCGGTTGATTGGTGATCCGGCGGAGGATTTCGATGGCATGCTGAATTTTCAGGATGAAACCATGGTGGCGGTGTCTGCTGTGCTCAACAAGGAAGGGCAGGCTCTGACGTATGACTATGATTTCGGCGACAGCTGGGAGCATGAGGTACGGCTTGAAAAGGTCCTGCCGGGCGATCAGGGCGAGCCGTTGCCCCGCTGCATAAAAGCCGTGCGCCAGTGCCCGCCAGAGGATGTCGGTGGCTTGCCCGGATTCTACGATTTTCTGGAAGCCATGGAAGATGCCGCTCATCCGGAGCATGTGGCAGTGCGCGAGTGGATGGGTGGCGAATGGTTCGAGCCGGAGTTTGTGGATCTTGATGACATCAACCAGGCGCTCGCCGAGCGGGATGCCCTGTTTTCCGAAACCGAATCCGAACCCGATATCCCGCCGGCCAGAGACTTCTTCGGCCTTAGCCCCAGCCAGGTTTATGAGCTGCTGCAGAACCCACTGAATTGCCCCTCTGTGTTCAAGCCGCTGATCGATGCCGAAGCCGTAAACCGCGAACTCGACACCGCGCCGGTCATCCGGATGGCGAAAGTTCTGGTTGAGGCCATGAAAGGCAAGGGCATCCGCCTCACCGGCAAGGGCAACCTGCCTCTCAAACAGGTCAAGGCCATGATTGAAGCCGGTGGAGAAGAGATTGTGGCACCGATGGCGAGATATTCTCCGATTCGCTCCGAGGAGCACATTCTGGCCGTGATTCTCACCCGCGTGTTGCTGGAAATTGCCGGCTATACCAAAAAGCAGAAAGGTGTACTTTCACTCAAAAAAACCGCCGAAACCAGGCTTGAGAAAAAAGGCTGGTTAATGGTTTACAGGGATCTGCTCTCCACCGCGTTCTCGCGGCTCAGCTGGGCTTCCATGGACCACTACGATGGCCTGGATGAAATACAGTACACCGCACCATTCTGCTTCTGGCTGCTGTCAGAGAAAGGCGAGCAGTGGCGCCCGGTGGACGACTACCTGGAGGACATGCTCAAGGCCTTTCCCCGGCTGCCGCTTGCCGCCTACCCGGTGGTCTACATGAGCGATGAGGAGCAGGCACGATCTGCGATGCGCTCAAGAATGTTGACGCTGTACCAGCTACTTGGCCTGATCGAGCTGGATCCTGAGCATGCACGGTTGCGGAGTGAGGGTGAGCAGATGATGCGGCGGACGGCGTTGTTTGAGGGGCTATTTACCAGAGTATAAGTTTCGGGGCTGGCTCCAAAGTAGTGGCGGTGCATTCTTTGGCAACTTTTGCCATTATCTGACCATTAGAGGGCTTAATTATGGCAACGATGAATATATCCCTGCCCGATGCGATGAAAACCTGGGCAGAGCAACAGGCCGAATCTGGTAGGTATTCCAATACCAGCGATTATGTTCGTGATCTTATTCGTAAAGATCAGGACCGGCGACACAAAATCGACCAGTTACAAAGTCTCGTTACAGCGGGAATTGCCAGTGGCAAAGGGACTTGTTCAATGGATGAACTGAGAGTTTCTGCAAAGAAACCAGCCAGGGATTCATCCACCGCGATCACTTCCACATCGTCCAGATAGCTGGCCAGTTCCATGGCCCGCTGGCCGGACTGGGCGCCGCAGACCATGATGCGCAGAGTGGCCGGGAGATTGTCGGTGTCCAGCCCCAGTTCGGTGACCACCGCGGCCTTCTCATCGAAATTCTGTTTGATCGCCTCTTCTTCTGCCCGATCGTAATAGCTGGCGGCCAGAACTGGCTGCAATGCCAGAGGCCAGTCCACCAGGTTCCACTGGCCAAGTTGTACCGCGAATGGCTGGTGGAAAAGGGCGCCATACATCGCGCTGGTCATCAGTGAGCCGATGAGCCCGTCCTTTTCCTCACCAAGGGCAAACATCGCAGGATTGGGCATCAGGGTTTTCTGGAGGGCAAGGATCAGCAAATCGTTTTCACTGGCGGCTTCAGATAGCCCCGGCATTCCTGCCGGGCCCTCAGCCGCTGGATATGGCTGAGGCCATTGCTGTTGGCCTCCCCATAGGCAAGATTGGTCTGCAAACTCCACCGTCCATAGTCGAGCCATCGGGTGATCGGCCTGCCAAGGCTGCGGTAAGTTTTGTCCTCAGTCTACCTGGACCAGCCGCACAGGCCCCGGGTGCGCGCCACCAGCTCATTCGAGGTAAGTAGCAAGAAGCCCTCAGTCTCCAGAGGCTGGCAGCACTGAAAAACAGGCGGTTATCTTCATTGCCGATCAGCTCTGTCGCCCGAGGGGATAACTTGGAGGGCTCACCTTTGGCTGCACGGGCAACCAGTTGCTGCAAGCGGGTTTTCGCTTCCTGCAAATTGACAGATTTCATGATTGACCTGACCGGCCATCTAAACTTGTTCAAAAGAACTTAGGGAGACTCTGAATAAGTCTCAAAATCAGCGATAATACGGCCATTGTCAACCGCACAGGATTCATCACCACCATGGATCAGATTACCGTCTCCGAAGCCGAGTACCAGAACAAGAAGCGTAAAACCCGCCGCGAGATTTTTCTGGAACGGATGGACAAGCTGATTCCGTGGAAGCAGTTGGAGAAGAAGGTAGCTCGATATTACCCCAAGGGGCCAGACTGGCCGGCCACCGTATCCGCTGCCGACCATGCTGCGTGAAGGCAGCATTGTGGATGCTTCCATCATTTCTGCACCAAGCTCCACGAAGAATGAAAGCGGCCAGCGCGACCCTGAGATGCGACAAACCAGAAAAGGCAACCAGTGGTACTTTGGCATGAAGATGCATATCGGCGTGGACGATACGCTCGGCTTGATCCACAGCATCGATACCACCGCTGCCAATGTCCACGACATCGTGTCCGCCGGCAACCTTCTTCACGGTGACGAGCAGCGCGTGTTCGGTGATGCCGGTTATCTTGGCATTCAAAGGCGGGATAAGCATAAAGATCGCCAAAATGTATCCTGGTTCATTGCCAAGCGCCCCGATGTTGGCCGTTCCGGCCGCCGCTTTCTTTATTGTTTGGGGGGCAAGGTTTAAACTCCAGACATATACCGTAAGCGACTGAGTAAAGTATGGCCGCATTTAATGCACTGGAGATGCTGAAAGAAAAACAGGACGAGATTCGGCGGCTTTGTGAAAAGCACCGTGTAATGTCTTTCGATGTTTTTGGTTCTGCTGCTACGGGGCATTTCAATGAGAGCAGTGATCTGGATTTTCTTGTGGATTTTGATCCGGCGCTAACGGCCTCACAAAAAGCCGCGGCGTTTTTCGGACTAAAAGAAGATCTTGAAGTGATGTTTTCTCGCTCCGTGGATCTGGTCACTGTGTCCTCCTTGACCAACCCTTATTTCAGAGCCTCGGTTCTTGAAGAGCGGCATTCCTTGTATGCAGCGTGAGGCTCTCAAGTACCTTTACGATATTCTTGCAGCTGCTGAGAAGGTTCAGCGTTTTGTTGCTGGTAGCAGTGAAGACGATTATCTGAGTGATGAGTTGTTGCAGTCTGCTGTTGAGCGCCAGTTCGAAATCATCGGAGAGGCAATGGGTAAGTTACACAAGATTGCTCCGGACGAGGCTGAGCGGTTTGTCGATTATAAAAAGATGATCGCATTTCGGAACGTGCTTATTCACGGCTATGCGACTATCGATCCGGTGATTGTTTGGGGTGTGCTGGAAAGCAATCTAAATGACGTTTTGAATCAGGCGCGGGAAGCTCTGAGCGCTGATTAATCATCGAAAGTTGATATTGCAGGAATGCGTTAAAAACGGGGTCAGATGAGAACTTCATCTGACCCCAAGTTCAATCTCACCGCCGCTTCACAAAATAAACACTCAAATTCTGCCCCATCAGACTCTGCACCTCACTGCCCAGCGCCTCCGCCTGAATCTGCTTCTGAACCGGCCCGGTTGCCAGGCTGTGGCCATCCACATCCCGCGCTTTCACGAGCTTCCATTCCACCTCATTACTCGCCATAGCCATCAGCTCTTTCAGCTGGGCTGTGTCCTGCGGCCTGAACCATCTGTCCCTGCAGCCGCCGAGGCTGTAGAAATCGGCGTCGGAGGTCAATTCCTGCCAGGTTGAGTCGTGTCGATTGGCAAGGACCATCCGGCGGAGCTGGCGTAGCGTCTGGCGGGTGGGTTGAAGCTTATGCTCGGCAACCAGCTTGCGAATCTGTTTGTCGCCGGAGGTTTGTTCGGCAATGGCGGTGTGCATGTGCACCACAGCGCCGGAGCCGGTGGCCTGGTTAACCAGAGCCGCCAGAGACAGTGTGGTCATGGCCAGTGAGGGCAGGCGACCAACTTCAATCCAGTGCACCTGGTGGCCATCGGCCACGAAACGCTGGGCGATGGACCAGGGCCAGAACACGATGTTGTCCATGCCCATCTCATTCGCCATGCGCGTGGCTTTGGCGATGTTGGCCAGGGATTCATCCACCGCGATCACTTCCACATCGTCCAGGTAGCTGGCCAGTTCCATGGCGCGCTGGCCGGACTGCGCACCGCACACTAATATGCGAAGAGTGGCCGGGAGATTGTCGGTGTCCAGCCCCAGTTCGGTGGCCATCAGTGTTTTAAGGCTGCTTTCGGTGCGGTAGGCCAACCGAGACCAGGACGGCCATGCCTGGGGAACATCGGTCTTATCCAGACAGAGTTCCTCGGCCTTCTCATCGAAATTCTGTTTGATCGCCTCTTCCTCGGCGCGATCGTAATAGCTGGCGGCCAGAACTGGCTGTAATGCCAGGGGCCAGTCCACCAGGTTCCATTGGCCAAGTTGCACGGCGAAGGGCTGGTGGAAGAGGGCGCCATACATTGCGCTGATCATCAGTGAGCCGATTAGGCCATCCTGCTCCTCGCAAAGGGCAAACTGGGCCTGGATGCTGTCGTTGATGGCAGACACCAGTCGTTCTTCATCGTCTTCAGCTGCCAGGGCATAGCCGGTTTTGTCGGCGTATTGAGCGATGGCCAGCGTAAGGCGCTGCAGTTCGTCCCGAAGTTCAACGGTTTGTGCGACTTCGGCAATGATCGCCCGACGCAGCAGGGTAACCAGCTCTTCCACCGCAGGATTGGGCATCAGAGTTTTCTGGAGGGCAAGGATCAGCAGTTCATCTTCGCTGGCGGCATCCAGGAAAATCTGAGCATCCGGGTTATCCAGATCGTATTGTTGATGAATAATGGCGCTGACAAACCGGCCCAATTCCTGATGCGGCAGACCATCCCGCTGAAGCAGAGCGATAGCATCCTGGGCCAGGGCGGAATCCGCCTTGTTCACTTCCAGGTGCTGGGCGCAGGTGAGCATGCCGCTGTATATGGAATCCCATTCGGCGCCGGTTTCCAGCAACTTGCGGTAATGCAGATAGGCCACATCGAACTGTCCCTGCAAACGCTTGGAGTGGGCAACACCGCAGAAAGCGGCGGCAGATTGCCGGTCGCAGTCCAGGGCCTGCAGGAAATACTGCTCTGCAAGCGCCGGCCGCTCGGTTTTCAGAGCCCAGTAACCCAGGTTGCAGTACTGCTGCGCCTGGACCGGCTGATGGTTCAGACTGGCATTGAACAGAGTGTGGGCTTTCTCAAGCTGCCCGTCGTCCATCTCCACGCGGCCAAGCAGCCCCAGCCCACCGGCATTCTCCGGCTCCAGAACCAGCGCCTCGTTCAGGTAGCGCCGGCATTCCTGCCGGGCCTTCAGCCGCTGAATATGGCTCAGGCCGTTGCTGTTGGACTCCCCATAGGCAAGATTGGCCTGCAAAAGCAGGCGGGCAACCTGGGCCTGTTGGGATTGGGATACCTGGACTTGATGCTTGGCTTGCATGGGACACCTCATGAATACAGCCGCAATTGGAAGCGGCAAAGGTCTGCAGTTTTTTTGACGGTTTGCCGTGCTTTGAGAGAGGTGTTGCGAAAGGTATGCCAGTTCTCTAAATCAACCGAACAGGCCCCGGGTAGCCTGCAACCAGCTCATCGGAGGTAAGTAGCAAGAAACCCTCTGCCTGGGCGACCTGCCGCTTAAGTGCGAATTTCCCAGATTAGAGGTGTTCCCTGAAATCCATGGATTCATGCAAGATGCGTACGATAACGATTTTCTGCTCATGCTCCTTGAAAAAGAGAATGTGCCTGGCCTTCTTCCCGGCCCTCTGCACCTGCATACTTAGGATACCGGGAAGCACTTCCGATCGCTCTTTGGCTAATGGATGTGCAGGGCCTGACCGGGATAGCTCCTGGAGCGCGTTACCTATTAAGGCGCTGTAACGAACCGCCTGGTCACGCCCGAAGTTTTCCTCTGTGTGGAGGATTACTTGATCGAGATCCTCACTTGCCTTTTGTGCAAGCTCTACCGTCCATAGTTGAGCCATCTGCTTCAATCCTTGCGAGTAAGGTCAGCGGCGCGGCTTATAAGGTAGTCTGTAATTTCTTCGCCAACCCCAAGGCTTACAGTGCGCCCATTCTCGATGTCATCCAGACCTTCGGCCAATGCCTCGCGCAGTTTCAGGAGTTTGTTCTGGTATTGCAGTTCTTGCTCTTCTACCAGACGCAATCCTTCACGCAGAATCTCGCTTACATTCTGGTAGCGCCCGGTTTTTACAAGGGCGCCAACCAACTGCTCCTGGTGGTTGGTCAAAACGATATTTCGGGTTGCCATAGGAAGTCTCCCTCTAATGTGCATTGGCATATAATGCCATCGGGTGATCTGCCTGCCAAGACTTGGGTAACTTTCTTCGTCAGTTACCCTGGACCAGCCGCACAGGCCCCGGATAACGTGCAACCAGCTCATCAGGGGTAAGTAGCAAAAAGCCCTCAGTCTCTGCCTGGGCAACCAGAATCCGGTCGAAAGGATCCTGGTGTATGCCGGGAAAGTGGCTCACTGCATGAGTGTGTTACGAGGTGATTGGCAATTCTGATTAGCCGTTATCGACAAACCCGCGCCTCAGCAAATGAGGATCAACCCGAAAATTCGGCCGGCCCAGACCATTTTTAATAACGATTTCCCAAAGGCTGGCAGCACTGAAAAACAGGCGGTTCTCTTCATTGCCAATCAGCCCTGTAGCCCGAGGGGATAACTTGGAGGGTTCAGCCGCCACCCAGAGCAAAACGTGAGTGTCCAGAAGCAGGTTCACGTCAGCCTCCGAACATGTCGCCTATTTCATCCTGACCCATCCTGTCGAAATCGTCTGGCACTGTGAACTCACCAGCCATGAAGCCGATTCTCTTTTGCTGGCCTGCTTCCGGGGAATTGTAAGCGGTTACGCGGGCAACCGGTTTGCCGGCTTTCGCAATAATGAAGGCCTCGCCCTTGGCTGCACGGGCCACAAGCTGTGACAGGCGAGTCTTCGCTTCGTGCATGTTGACGGATTCCATGGTTTGCGCACCTAAGCTTAGCTATTAAGACTTAGCCTAACACCCGGTTTTTGTGCGAGCCACTTTGAAAAAACAGCAATCTAAAACCAAAACGGCCGAGCTAATACCCCGGCCGCTCTGGTTCCACTTTTCAGGTCAAACGCCGTTAACCCTGTAGCAACTGCAACACCTGCTGCGGCCTTGCGTTGGCCTGGGCCAGAACAGAGAGGCCGGCTTGCTGGAGGACCTGGGTTCGGGCGAGCTCCGCCGATTCTGCCGCAAAGTCTGCGTCGCGGATGCGGCTGTTGGAGGCTGAGAGGTTCTCAGAGGTGGTAGCCAGGTTTGCGATGGTGGATTCGAAGCGGTTCTGGACGGCACCGAGTTCGGCTCGGAAGCCGTTGATGCTGTCGATTGCGTAATCAACTGCGATCATGGCTAAGTCGGCACCATCACGAGTAGAAATGTCTATGTCGACCATGCTAACCGTGTTTGTGGCAGGATCGCCAGCGACTGAAAAGTCTATATCCCTATCACCAGTGAAAAGACCGTCGCCATCAATGTCGGCATCGATATCGACTGTAAAGGCCTCACCAAATTGTGATGAGAAATAGATATCGTTATTCGTGGCATCGAGGTTTGCCTGAATTCCGGTGTCGTTCGATTTTGCATTGACTTGGCTCACAATGTCGCTGAGCGACGTCGCGCCAGACACGTCGATCAGTAGCTCTTCTGGAGTTGTGGCATTGATGGTGACTGAGAAGTCGACAGCATTTCCCTCTTCCAAATAATCTCTGAGCGATACGCCGGCCTCCGCCGGCACCTCTGAGCTCTGGGAAAAGTTCAATTGATCTGCGTTATCGTCAAGCGAGAACCCGGAGATATTGTAGTTGGTCCCTGAGGTATTGTTGGTGAGGTTGAGAACTGTCCCTCCTGTAATACTAGCCGTTACATCTATGCCTGCATTTTGCAACGTCGTGGTGATTGCATCGGCGACACTATTTAAATCTCCATATTCGACGCCAGCCAATGCTGGACTCAAATCAATGGTATTGGAGTCAACGATGATTTCGCCCTCCGCGAAACTTGACGCAACAAAGGCCGATGTTAGGTCAAGAGTGGCAACGCCGGTTGCCTCAAGTTCGGTGTCTGAAGTCCCGGAGTCAATGGCACCTCCAAGGTTGCCAATTGCGAAGGTCGTCGCGCTTGCAGCTTGGTTGGAAAGCGAAAGTTCAAAATCCTGAGCTTCGGGAAGCGTGCTAGAGAAGGTCAGCGCATCCCCATCGACACCGACAGTGATAGCTGTCCCATCAATATCTGGGGAGTTGTTAATCGCTGTCTCAATGTCTGACCGCAAGTCGTTGATTGAGCCTGGTGTGCTGGTGATCGGGATCTGTGTGTCGCCAATCGTAAGCGTTCCAGAAACGGTCCCGTCTCCGTATTTGAGTGTAAGGTCGTTCGTTGTGAGCAAGCCAGGCGCTCTGTCTTCCCCAACGACCGTAGTCCCAAGATTGTTCGTACGCTCTAGAACCGAGCCTATCTGGCTGCCTCTGGAGTCCAAACCGCTGATAGCAATGGTCTCGCCCGTGTTAGCGCCAACCTGAAAAGTCTGGGTAGCAAAGGTTCCGTCCAGTACCTTTAATCCGTTAAAGGAAGTTTGTGCCGCAATCCGGTTGATTTCCTCAATCCGTTGCTGCACTTCCTGGTTCAAAGCCTGACGGTCCGAGATACTGTTTGTAGCGTTAGCAGACTGAACGGCCAGTTCACGAATTCGCTGCAGGTTATTGGTAATCTCGTCCATGGCGCCTTCAGCGGTCTGGGCGAGGGAGATGCCGTCATTGGCATTACGCTGAGCCTGGTTCAGGCCAGCGATTTGCGACTGAAAGCGCTCAGAGATCGCAAGGCCAGCCGCATCGTCTTTGGCAGAGTTGATGCGCAAGCCCGAGGACAAGCGCTCGAGAGCTACGTTGGCCTGCCCCTGAGAGGCGTTCAGATTACGTTGTGCATTCAGCGAAGCAATGTTGGTATTAATGACCTGAGGCATATCAATTCTCCCTGCTCAGAGGTGCCGGAAGCCTGGTGCCCGATCTTTAATGGGAACCCTTGCCGGCTGAAATTCGTTAAATTGCCGTTTTGCAGGGTGACAAGCGAAGGGTGTGCCAGTTTCTTTGATTTAAATTTATCTTTCTGTTTTTAAATAGGTTTCCAGTTCTGGTAGCCGTTTGAGGGAAACATGGCACGCCAAAGCGCTGCCGCTTTGAAGGGAACTAAATTGCCGGTTTTACATTTGTTAACAAAAACAGTGGTTTTTTTTCTAAAGCAACCTGAGAAGGCGCCGTTAAGTGGTGTAACAGGGCGGCGCTCCCAAACTGAAAACGGGCGCCAGACCTTTTCCATGAAATAACGACATCAGTCGAAGGAGAAGCATTATGGCTCTCGGTATTAACACTAACGTTGCGTCTCTGTCTGCACAGAATCAGCTTCAAAAGTCTCAGGATCTGAGCAATCAGGCGCTTGAGCGTCTTTCTTCTGGTCTGCGCATCAACTCTGCCAAGGACGATGCGGCTGGCTTGGCCATTTCTACACGCTTTCAGTCTCAGATTTCTGGTCTCGATGTGGCTCAGCGCAATGCCAATGATGGCATTTCCCTTGCGCAGACTACCGAGGGTGCTCTGGAAGAAATTACCAATAACCTTCAGCGTATTCGTGATTTGGCGGTTCAGTCCGCGAACGCCACAAACAGTGATTCTGACCGTCAGGCACTGAACGATGAGGTTACTGCCCGTTTGGAGGAAATTGACCGAATTTCCAATCAGACGGCTTTTAACGGCTTGAAAGTTTTGGACGGTTCCTTTGGTAAGCAGAACTTCCAGGTAGGTGCGAATGCTGGGGAGACCATTGGGATTGATTTGACTCAGGGTACGAAGACTGACCAAATTGGCCGAATCGCCTCAAGTAGTTTTACTGTTGGCGGCACTGCTATCAGCTCTAGCGCTCGAGTCTCGATAGCGGTCGGTGACAATGCCTTCACGGAAATTCAGGCTTCTGAGGCTGTTGTAGGAGCAAGTGGTTATGAGGCCAACAGTGCTTTTGCCATTGCTGAGGCTGTCAACGCGTCCGGCGTCGAGGGGCTGACCGCCTCTGCAAGTAATGAGCAAACGTTTGGTTTGGCGGGTTTGACCGCAAGTTCCGGTGGTCAAAAGGGCGACTACAACATAGAGATCAACGGGGAAGTCGTTTACAGCCAAACCGTAAACTTGGACTCCGATGATACTACTGCCGATGCCGATGGAGTGGGTGCTGCTGCTACACTTAACCTGCAGAACATTGTTGATTCGATCAACTCCAAAAGCGGTGCGACTGGTATCAGCGCAATTAATGACTCCGGAAGTCTCGTTTTGTCATCGAGTGACGGAAGGACTATCAACCTCCAACAATCAATCGGCGGTGCGGCTATTACTACCGCCGATGAGGGCTTAATCGATACTACTGCAACTGCAGGTTCTCAAACCGTGGGAGATGGTTCCGTTGCTAATCTTTACGGAGAGGTCAAGTTTTCGGCAGATTCAGAAATAAACTTTATTTCTGCGGACGATGAGCTTGACGTGACATTAGGATTTTCTTCCGCGTCTGAGAGTGCGGGCGCTATTTCTCTGGAAACTACCGGTGGAGTCAGTGGCGCTGATATCAGTACAGTGGCTGGCGCAAATGAGGCGATTCTCAGAACTGATGCCGCCTTGGACAAGGTAAACAGTCTCCGCGGAGAGCTCGGTGCGATTCAGAACCGTTTCGAAAGTACAATCGCGAACATTGCGACTACTTCAGAAAACCTGAGTGCATCCAACAGCCGAATCCTGGACGCAGACTTCGCCGCCGAAACCGCGAAGCTCTCCAAGTCCCAGGTGCTGCAGCAGGCCGGTATCTCCGTCCTGGCTCAGGCAAACGCCCGTCCGCAGCAGGTTCTGTCCCTCCTGCAGTAAGGGGCTAGCGGTAACAGCCGGAACCTTCGGGTTCCGGCTTAACGCCGTTTTAGGATAGCGAGGTAAAGCTATGAATGACGTTAACCTGAACAGCCCGGATCTGAAGCTGGTTCGCACCAGTGAGCAAACACCGGCTCGGGCAATTTCGTCATCTCAGGCCGAAGGCAGGAATGCCTCCGACCTTGCTGGTTCGTCTGCCGCAGTCAGCCAGGCCCAGAATTCCCAGGTAACTTCGGACGTGTCCAAGGCTGAAAAGCTCCAGGCTCGCAATGAAGCCACACGGGAGCAACTGGATGATGCGGTTAGCCAACTGAACGATTTTGTTCAGAATGTGCAGCGGGATTTGCAGTTCGAAGTGGATAATGATCTTGGTCAGACAATCGTGAAGGTCGTTGATCAGTCTACCAAAGAGGTTATTCGCCAGATTCCGGATGAGCTAGCATTGAGGTTGGCAGAAAACTTGCTTCAGGATGAGCCGCTGACGTTGTTTAATATCAAAGTGTAAAGGCGCTCGCCTTTACACCAAGTTAAATGACGGTATTTCAGCACCGCCGCACCCGTGAGGGGCCGGCGGTGTTCTGCGTTTTTGGGGTGAGAGGGTTCTCCCTCTCCCCCGGCCCCTCTCCCGCGAGGGGAGAGGGGAGGTGTTGTTAACTGTTACAGGGTGTTACAAATCGGCGAAAGAAAAAGGCAAAGTTTTGCCGCTTTTTGCCGATAAACTGAACAATGAAGAGATTCGCCCCCTTGAGGAGGCATGAGCATGGCAAACATATCATCGTTGGGTCTTGGTTCAGGCGTTCTGAATTCGGATCTGGTTGATCAACTGGTACAGGCAGAGCGTGCGCCTACGGAAAATAGGCTTACACAGAAGACAGAGCAAACCCAGGCTTTGCTGTCCGCCTACGGTAAGCTACGCAGCGCTGTTACCGAATTGCGTTTGCCAATGCGCCAGCTCAGCGCTCCGGATAATCTCAAGGCATTTTCTGCAAGTTCTTCTAACGAAGGTATTGGGGTTTCCGTAGACAGCACTAAGGCGAGTCGCGGCACATACAGCGTTGAGGTAACCAGTATTGCTGGTGCGCAAGCGTTGGCTTCCAGGGATGTGTTCGCGGATCGCGATGCGACCAGTGTGGGGCAAGGCACGCTGACGCTGAATGTAGGCGATAAAACCACGAATATCACTGTTGATAACAGCAACGACACGCTTCAGGGGCTGGCAAACGCGATCAATGATTCAGATGCGGGCGTCTCTGCCGGTGTTATCGATACGGGGAACGGGTTCCAGTTGGTTCTTTCTGCGGATGAGACCGGAACTGCCAACGCTGTAAGTATCTCAGTTTCCGGCGACACGGGTGGCACAGATACTGATAACCAGGGCCTGTCCCGTTTTGCGTTTAACACCGGAATGGATGCGGATTCCGGTCTGCAAGAAACAATTGCCGCTTCAGATGCCGTGATGGAAATCAACGGCGTTGAGGTTACTCGGTCCACCAACAGTTTTGAGAATGTAATTGATGGCTTGACCTTCGATATCACCGAGACTGGTTCCTCTACTATCAAGGTTCAGCAAGACTTGGGTGCGGTTGCTGATCGCGTACAAGGCTTCGTTGATAAATTTAATTCGCTTCAGTCCACTATTGATAGTCTCGCTGGCTTTAACGCTGAGGCAGGCGTTGGCAGTCTGCTCACGGGTGACAGTACCGTCCGTTCTATTCAGAATCAATTGCGTCAGGTTCTGACGCGGGTTGTGCCGGGCCTGGAAAATTCCAGTGTTCGTAGCCTGGCGGATGTGGGCATCACGACCAACTTTGAGACTGGCGGCCTGGAGTTTGATCGAGCCAAGTTTGAAGAGCAGCTGAAGAATAATCCGGACGATGTAACGGCATTGTTTGCCGAGCAAGGCCGGACAACGGATAGCCAGGTTGAGTTTGTTCGCAGTGGTTTGAACACTGAGCCAGGCAGGTACGACATCAATATCACCCAGGCCGCGACACAGGGCTCACTCTCCGGGGCTACGATTTCGAGTGTGCCGTTTGACATCGACGCCGGCAACGACGAGCTGACGTTCCAGGTTAATGGGGAGACCTCGGTGAGCATTCAGCTCACTCAGCAAACCTATAACACCGCGCAGGAACTGGCAGACGAGATTCAGGTACAGTTGAACGCTAACAATGCTCTGAATGCGTCTGGCTCCGGTGTTCAGGTTGGCGTTGGCAGTGGCGGCGAGCTCACATTTACGTCTTCAGATTATGGCAGTGATTCGAATGTCAGCCTGACCTCAGTAGAAGATGGTTCCGCTTACGGATTGTCCGCTGCCACCGGCACGTCGGGTGTCGATGTGGCTGGCACGATTGGTGGCCGAACCGCGGAGGGTGACGGCCAGGTGCTCTTTTTGGGAAATGGCAACGGGGGTGCTTCTGGTCTTCAGGTTCGTATTCTGGGCGATCAGACCGGAAGTCGCGGCTCCATTACCTTTGTTGAAGGGGTTGCCGAAAGAACCGTAGATCTGGTCAGCAGTTTTGTTGGCGCCGATGGCGCCATTGAGTCCCGGACTGAAAGTCTCAATCGGGATCTGGAACAGATTCAGGAGAATCAGGCGCGACTTGAGGAGCGGATTGCTGCTTATCGTGAGCGGCTGGTTAGCCAGTTCACAGCGGCAGACTCCCTGATTTCCCAGCTCAACAGCACGCAGGATTACGTAAGCCAGCAGCTCGCTGCGCTTGCGCCTCAAAACAACCGGAACAACAACTGATCGGCCCAGGTCGGTTAGCGAACGAAGAGGTCTGATATGAACGGTTTACAGGCATACCAGCGCGTAAACACCCAAACCAGTATCACTGATGCGGATCCGCATAGGCTGATCCAGCTTCTGTATAACGGTGCGATTGAGCGGATCAATATGGCCAAGTCTCGGATCCAGGCGAAGGATTACTCCGGCAAGGCCCAGTTGATCAACAAGGCCATCGAGATCATAGGTGGACTTCGTTCCTTCCTGGATTTTGAGCAAGGTGGCGATCTGGCTGCGCGTCTTGAGGCGCTGTATGACTATATGGAGCGCTCTTTGCTGGAAGCCAGTGCCAAGAATGATTTGGCCAAGCTGGATGAGGTTCTTACCCTTCTGCGTTCTGTTAAAGAAGGGTGGGATGGTATTCGGGAAGAGGCTATTGGTCAGCAGGCTGCTGGCTGATCAATAACCCCCTCTCCCCAACCCCTCTCCCGCCAGGGGAGAGGGGCTTTATAGCCATTCCTCGCGCTCTCCCGTACAATACTGCCCTTATTTTCAACACATCCATTCTGTTCAGTCTGGAGCAAGGGCATGTCTGATATTAAAAAGGTGGTGCTGGCCTATTCCGGTGGCCTGGATACTTCCGTCATCGTTCGGTGGTTGCAGGATACCTACAACTGTGAGGTGGTAACGTTTACCGCCGACATCGGCCAGGGCGAGGAAGTTGAGCCGGCGCGGGCGAAAGCTGAGGCGTTGGGCGTTAAGGAAATCTACATCGAGGACCTGCGCGAGGAGTTTGTGCGCGATTACGTGTTCCCGATGTTCCGCGCGAACACCATCTACGAGGGTGAGTACCTGCTGGGTACGTCCATTGCCCGTCCTCTGATTGCCAAGCGTTTGATCGATATCGCCAATGAGACCGGCGCCGATGCCATTTCACACGGCGCAACCGGCAAGGGCAACGACCAGGTGCGTTTCGAGCTGGGTGCTTACGCGCTGAAGCCGGGTGTAAAGGTGATTGCACCCTGGCGTGAGTGGGATCTGAATTCCCGCGAGAAGCTGCTGAAGTACTGCGAAGAGCGCAACATTCCGGTGGAAATGAAGAAGGGCAAGAGCCCGTACTCCATGGATGCCAACCTGTTGCACATCTCTTACGAGGGCATCAACCTCGAAGATCCCTGGGCGGAAGCCGAGGAAGATATGTGGCGCTGGAGTGTGTCTCCGGAAGCCGCGCCGGATGAGCCGACCTACGTTGAGCTGACCTACAAGAAGGGCGACATTGTTGCCATTGACGGTCAGGACATGAAGCCTCACGTGGTTCTGGAAACTCTGAACAAGCTGGCGGGTGCCAACGGTATCGGCCGTCTGGATATCGTCGAGAACCGCTACGTGGGCATGAAGTCCCGCGGCTGTTACGAAACCCCGGGCGGCACCATTATGCTGCGCGCCCACCGGGCCATCGAGTCCATTACCCTGGATCGCGAAGTGGCGCACCTGAAAGACAGCATCATGCCGCGCTACGCCGAGGTGATCTACAACGGTTACTGGTGGTCACCGGAGCGTGAGGCTCTGCAGGCGCTGATCGACCAGACCCAGAACTACGTGAACGGCACCGTTCGCCTGAAGCTGTACAAGGGCAATGTGGACGTGGTCGGCCGTAAGTCTGACGATTCTCTGTTCGATGAGAAGATCGCCACCTTTGAAGAAGACCAGGGTGCGTACGATCAGAAAGATGCGGAAGGCTTTATCAAGCTGAACGCGTTGCGCCTGCGGATTGCCGCTGGCAAAGGCCGCAAGCTTTAGAGCGTGAACTTGGGGTCAGATGAAAATGGGATGAAAAGTCATCTGACCCCATTTTCATCTGACCCCGTTTTCATCCACAATCCGGCGTTTTTGGTTATACTCTTCGACAAAATGCCAACAACGATTTAAGTCACCATGCCCCCTCTCGGAACCGCTTCCGTCTCTGCCCTGCGCCAATATGTTCGCTACGCCGATGCCAAAGGCATTGATACCACCCGTCTTTTCAGCAAAGCGGGCCTTGAGCTGAACATTCTCGATACCGGTGACGGTCGCCTGAACGGCGAGCAGTTTCAAATCTTTATCCGCCTGCTTGCCGAAACAACGGGTAATCCTATTCTCGGCCTGGAAACCGGTGATTACGTGCAGCCAGGCTCCTATAGCGTGCTTGGTTACATAACGATGAGTTGTGTGACGCTTGGAGAGGCTGTCACTCGAATTGCACCCTATGAAAAGTTGGTGGGAGATATGGGCACCACGGGGCTGCGGTTGAATGGTGATGAAGTGTCTCTGGTGTGGACCTGCAACTTTACGGATCCGCTGGTATGGCCCCAGGTAGTGGACAATGTGTTTGCCTCATGGATCAACTATGCCCGTTGGCTGGCGGATAACCGGAAGGCTTCGCCGCTGCGGGTACAGCTTCGGCGTTCCTCCCCGGGGAGCGATTACGAGAAGGCCTATGCAGAGCGTTGGCAGTGCCCGGTGGAATTTAGTGCCGAAGAGGACTGCGTAATCCTGCGCCAGAGTCTTCTGTCCACACGCCTGCGCCAGCCAGACCCGCTGTTGCGCAAGACCCTGGAAACTCATGCGTTATCACAGTTGGCCCTGCTGGATTCTGATACGGATCTGACCAGCCGGGTAAAACAGAGTATTCAGAAACAACTTGCGGATGGAGTCACCCGGCAGGATATGATTGCTGAAGATCTGGGTATGACCAGCCGCACCCTGCAACGCAAGCTGGGTCAGGAGGGGGTGTCCTACCAGAAGCTGTTGGATGAAGTCCGCCAGCAGATGGCTGAAGACTACCTGCGAAACACCGAAATGAGTATTCCCGATATCGCCTTCCGGCTGGGGTACAGCGAGACGACATCCTTCCACCGCAAGTTCAAGGCGGTGATGGGTCAGACTCCGGGGGATTTTCGTAAAAACTGAATGTGGATGGCAAGCCAAGGAGAGCAAAAATGCCAGTAATCTCGATGTTCTATGGCATTCTGATAAGAATGTACCTGTTGGATAATAATCATCACAATCTTCCACACATTCATGCTCGGTACGCAGAGATTGAAGCATCGGTGAGTCTGCATGATGGAGAGTTGCTCGCCGGTACCCTACCGAGAAAACAGCTCCGTCTCGTTCAGGCATGGATTGAGCTTCACAGGGAAGAATTGCTGGTAGACTGGGATTTGGCTGTTCATGGGGAGCTACCCTTCAGGGTTGCTCCGCTCTAGGAGGTGCGGATGTATTGGGATATAAAGAGTGTTGAGGCGCTGGATGACTATAAGCTGAAGGTAGTACGTGTTGATGGCCTGGAAGGTGTTCTGGATATGTCGCCTTACCTTGAAAAAGGCATTTTTCGTGAGTTGAAAGATACGGATTATTTCCGGCAGGCAGGCATCACCTATGGTGCAATCACCTGGCCCAATGGTCAGGATATTGCCCCGGAGACGGTTGAGCAGGAGTTAAAGCGGTCGGCGTTATTGAAAGTTTCCGAAGGGTAATGGGTGTCAGGCTTATAATAAAAAGGCCAGCTAAAAAGCTGGCCCAAAAAACAAGGAAAGAACGAAAGTGCCTGAAAAATTCGTTAATCCGGTGGATTCGATTCCCCATATGGCGGCGGAGGTACTACTCGGCTCCTCCACCATGGGGGATACTGCTTGAATCCACAATTGCAGAATAGGTCTTCCGCTTCTGCCTGTCTGTTTGTGAAGTGTGTATCAGTGTTACCGAGTGTGTCGCCGCTTCAGGCGGTCGCTCCGATCTCCGGCGCAGTCTCGGTAAACCGACGCGTATCATAGGCATCCACCAGCCCCTGCACCGCGGCCCGTTCCATATCCTGGATCGAGGGCGTGCCGTTCTGGGCGTCGGCTTTGCAAAGTACCATGCCGGCTTCCACGGAAATATAGCCGGCGGTGGTTTTCAGAGCCTTGTGGTTGATGCCGTCGAACACGCGCCGGAAGGCGGTGGTTGTGCAATGGTCGCTGTTCGGGAAGTAGGCAATGATGGCGAACTGGTTGTCGCCGACGCGGCACAGGGCATCAATAGGGCGTATCAGGGTGCTCAGGCGGCGGGCGATGCCGATGCCCAGCTCACTCATCACCGTGGGCGGGTGTTTGCGTTTCAGTTCCTGCCAGTTGCGAATGCCGCACAGCACGTAGGCAGAGCATCCGCCGCGGGATTCAGCGTGGCGCAGCATCCTGGTCAGCCGCTCGCGGCCGTATTTGGTGTTGCAGAGGCCGGTTTCCAGATCAATGATGTTGGTGGATTCCAGTTCCCGGTTGTTCTCGATCAGCAGTGAGTTTGCCTTCAGCAGGGTATTCTGGCGGTCGGCCATTCGGTCTGCCGCGAAGATACGGGGGATCAGTTGCTTGGTCATGTCGGACTTGTATATGAAGTCGTCCACGCCCCGGTCGAAGGCTTCCGAGAGGGCCTCGACGCTTTCCCTTGCGGTGAGCAGGATCACGTAGGTGTAATGGTTGTTCTGTTCGTCCTGCTGGCGGACCTGATCGGTCAGTTCCAGACCATCCATCTCGGGCATCAGCCAGTCGGCAATCAGCACGCTCACCGGGCGCTGTTCGATCAGCTGCAGGGCTTCCGGTGCGTTATTAACGATGCGTACGTCGCGATATCCGGCATTTCGCAGCGTGCGGCCAACCACCATACTGCTGAATTTCGCGTCGTCTACTACGAGGATGGGAAGGTCCAGATTTGGCATTGTTATCTACTTTTACCAGTCCGTTGTCAGGTGCGGGAGTTGTCGGGGGTTGGTATCATCCCCAGCAAACTCAAGAAGTATACCTTCTTACCCTGTTGGAGAATAACGACCATGCCTTCTTTTGACATTGTTTCAGAAATCGATATGCACGAAGTCACCAATGCGGTCGACCAGGCCAAGCGCGAACTGGGCAATCGCTGGGACTTCAAGAACGTTGAAGCCGACATTGAGCTGGATGACAAGGGCATCACCGTCAGTGCCGAGCAGGAGTTCCAGCTCGAGCAGTTGCTGGATATGCTGCGGATGGCGTTTGCCAAGCGCAATATCGATGCCCGCGCGCTGGCCGAGGGCGGCGACAGCAAGTCCGGCAAGCTGGTCAAACAGCACCTGCTGCTGAAGCAGGGCATTGAAACTGATATGGCCAAGAAGATCGTGAAGATGATCAAGGACCAGAAGATGAAGGTCCAGGCCAGTATCCAGGGCGATAAGGTGCGGGTGACCGGCAAGAAACGGGATGATCTCCAGGAGGCCATCGCTATGCTGCGCGAAGCTGAGCTGGATATCCCGCTGCAGTTCAATAATTTCCGCGACTGATCCGGAGGCTTTACCATCTTAACCGGCACCCGCCTGACCCTGATTCGGGATACGCTTTACACCTACACCCGTTGGCAGGTGATCGCCCTGTTATTCCTGGGGTTCTCGGCGGGTTTGCCGTTTCTGCTGGTGTTTTCCACCCTTAACGCCCGGCTGGCGGATGTGGGAGTGGAAACCGCCACCATCGGGTTCTTTAGCTGGCTCGGTATTACCTATTCAATCAAGGTGTTCTGGGCACCGGTGGTGGACCGCCTGAAACTGCCGTTGCTCGACCGGCTTTTGGGCAAGCGGCGGAGCTGGATTATCTTTGCGCAGGCGGGTATCGCCACGGGGCTGTACCTGATGGCTCACGTGGATGCTACGGCAGCGCCTGAAATGATGGCTCTTTGCGGCCTGCTGGTGGCCTTTTCCTCCGCCACTCAGGATGTGGCCATTGATGCCTACCGCATCGAGATTGCCGAGGAGCGGCTGCAGGCGGCGCTGGCCGCAACGTATATCTTCGGTTACCGTCTGGCGCTTCTGGTGGCCGGCGCCGGGGCTCTTTACCTGGCGGAATTCTGGTCCTGGCAGGTGTCCTATGAGGTGATGGCGGCCCTCGTAGGCGTTGGCGCACTCACCGTTCTCATCGTTCGCGAGCCCAGCGTGAACCACTTTGCTGCCGCCCAGGACATTGCTCACAAGATTGAGCAGGAGGCCGCCAGGCGCACCCATCTGAATCCGCGCCTGGCGAGACTGGTTGGCTGGTTCTACGCTGCTGTCGCAGGCCCGTTCCTGGATTTTTTCAGGCGGTACAAGGAGCTGGCGCTGGTCATCCTGCTCATGGTTGCCGTGTACCGTATCTCGGACATTGCCATGGGCGTCATGGCCAATCCCTTTTACCTGGACTTCATGGGGTTCAGCAAAACCCAGGTGGCTGATGTGACCAAGATTTTCGGCTTCTTCATGACCATTGCCGGCTCGCTGGTTGGTGGGGTTATGGTGGTTCGTTACGGGGTTCGTCGAATTCTTCTGCTGGGGGCGATCATGACGGCCGCCACCAATCTTCTGTTCGTCGTTCTGGCCCAGTACCCGCCCAACATCGTTACCCTGGCCGCGGTGGTCAGCGCCGATAACCTCAGTGGCGGTATTGCCAACGTGGCCCTGATTGCCTGGCTCTCCAGTATGACCAGTGCCTCGTTTACGGCTACGCAGTACGCACTGTTCAGTTCCCTGATGACTCTGCCTGGCAAGTTTCTGGGGGGCTTCTCCGGGATCGTTGTAGCGGGCTTCGGATATGCGGAGTTCTTCCTGGTGGCCGGCATAATGGGCGTCCCTGCCATTTTGTTGGCCATGTTCATGATCCGAAATGGCCATCGACTGGATGCGTTGGCGCCGCGCAATGAATCGAAGCCTGATGCCGAAGCAGAGAGCCCTTGATGTCCGAACCGACCAAAGACCAGAAAGTCTGGCAAGTCGTGCTGGCCGTGCCGGAGGGAAAGGTGGTCAGTTACGGCCAGGTTGCAGAGATGGCAGGGTTGGGGCGGCAGGCGAGGTATATCGGAAAGGCGTTGGGCAAGCTGCCAGAAGGGCATGCGGTGCCCTGGTATCGGGTGATTCGCAGTAACGGCCAGATTGCATTTCCCGCGGGGTCCGAGAAATACCGGGAGCAGGTAAGCCGGCTTGAGTCCGAGGGTGTCGAAGTTACCGAAGGGCGGGTTTCGATGTCGCGGTTTCGTTGGCAATGAGCGTCTGGAGGTGAGCCAACAGCACCGCTTTTTCTCCGGCAGGTTCCCGTGAAAGCCGGTCCGCGATATAGAGCTGAACCTTTGCAATTGCCCTCAGGCACTCCTCGTACAACTCTCTGGCTTTGACCGCACTCAGGTCACAGACCTGAACTCCAAACCGCTCCATATGTTTTCTGGGCCACCATTTCTTGCTGCCCATGAGGGTGAGAGCGGAGATATCCTGCCTGATATAGGCGGTTGTGCACACGACATCGTAGGCGGGCGCCAGCCTGATGGAATCGATGCTCTCGTAGACCAGGCCAAAGTTCTTCAGGTGGGCGTCGCCATTTTGGAGGATATTGTTCAGGACCATCATCTTGAAAAACTGTTCAAGGGAGGCCTTCTTGTTCTCTGCGCTAACAAACGTTTTGATGGTTTTGGCAATTTGCTCGTAGCTGCCGGTGTACTTTTCTTCCCGCTGTTTTGCCTGAAGCACGCACATGTCTTCAAAGCCAAGCGCCTCGCCGCCGTCTTTCAAATCGAACCGCTTCATGATGAACAGGGATTCGTCATCCGATAGATAGAATTCGGGAACGGGAATTCCGGCGTACTGGCAGGCGAGCATGCAGCAGTATTCGTTGAGAGCCAGTTCGGGATAATCAGGGCCCCAGGCTTTGACGATGTAGTCTTCGAGCCGGAGTGTCGCCTTGTTTTCCAGTGTCGCGAGGACTTTGGGCTGTACGCCACTTAAAGCAGAGCGAAGCGCAAACCGTGACACCAGCTCCTCGAACAGGGTGGGGGTGTCAGAGTGCAAGAGTTGTTCGAGACTCAATGAAGTCTCGCCAGCCTGGTCATCAGGATTGAACTCGACCCTGCCACGAATATTCGGCGCCAGGAGTCGAAGAAGCCCAAAGTCGTCGGTATCCGTAAGTTTGGCAAACTGCTTTTTGATTACCGACAGCAGGTAGCCCTCCGGCAGATGCATCTCGAAAACCGGGTGCAGTTGGGGATGGCTATAATCTTTTTTTCGGACCGGCATGGTCAGCGAGACGAAGGCGGCGGGGCTGGCTTTCTCGGAGTAGCTGAAGACAAATTCGCCTGACTCGCGGAACAGTTTCCCCGCAGGCCTGTGATTCACATGAACGTCCAGTTCATCGCTCATCACGCAGCTCCTCCAGGGTCGGGAATGGAGACTTGTCCCGGACAGCCAGCTCCTTGCCCAGGTAGTCGAGTATTTTCATAACCTTGCGGATGCCGATGTCGCCAGACCGCCCGTTTTCCAGCGCATTGATTGTGGCGCGAGAGATGCCGAGGTGGTCTGCCATTTTTTGCTGGGAGACGCCTTGTTGTTGGCGGAATGCAGAGATTTCGTGTCCGAGGGTCTGAAAATCCATTGCCGGCCTGTTTTGTCGAAAATAATTTACATTATTGTCTTTATCTTTCGATATGTAAAGTATTTGAGCTATAAGCCGGCTCGTCCCTGAGCTGGCATCACTTCTCTGATGGATCTGAGGGATTACAGCCTCAGAGCCCCATCCACCTCAAGCATCCGCCCGGACATATAGTCGTTCTCAAAGATGAACGCCGCAGCAGAGGCAATCTCTTCCGGCTTGCCCATGCGCTTCAGCGGAATGCCGGCGGTCATTTTTTCCAGGGCTTCCGGTTTCATGGAGGCGGTCATTTCGGTTTCGATGAAGCCCGGGGCGATACCGGCACAGCGGATGCCGTAGCGGGCGAGTTCTTTGGCCCACACGGGAACCAGTGCGGAGACGCCGGCTTTGGCGGCGGAGTAGTTGCTCTGGCCCATGTTGCCGGCGCGGGAGATGGAGGCGATGTTGATGATCGTGCCCTGGTCGCCGTTCTTGATCATCTGGGTGGCAGCTTCGCGGCCGCAGAGGAAGACGCCGGTGAGGTTGACGTCGATAACCGCCTGCCACTGTGACAGCTCCATGCGGCGCTCAACTTCGCCATCCTTCACTTTGACCATCAGGCCGTCCCGCAGGATACCGGCGTTGTTGATCAGGCCATTGAGGTGGCCGAAGTCTTTTACGATGGCTTCAAAGGTTCTTTCCACGTCTTCTTCTTTCGCGACGTTGCAGACGTAGCTTCTGGCCTCGGAGCCTGCGGCCACACAGGCGGTAACGGCGTCGTCCAGCTTCTCTGGCATCAGGTCGATGAGCGCGACTTTTGCCCCTCTGGCGGCAAGGTATTCGCCCATGGCGCGGCCAAGGCCCTGGCCACCGCCGGTAATTGCAATCACGGAATCTTGAAGTTTCATGTTTTGCCCTAACTACTGTTATCAGGTGGTTTTACGGTTGCTGTGCGTCTGTGCGGTTATTTTTGTGCGCGGAGTATACCAAATACGACTATGGTGGGGTTTTATCCTTGTTGGGTTAGCGAAGCGTAGCCCGACAAGATCCGAAACAATGGAGGCACTTTGTCCGTTTTCCTTTTTCTCTTCATTGTCATGCCCATCGCCGAGATGGCGGTCCTGATCCAGGTCGGCGGCATGATTGGTGTGCTCAATACCATCGGGCTGGTGCTGCTGACCGCCGTGATCGGTGCGTGGCTGCTTCGCCAGCAGGGTCTGGCAACGCTGTTGAGGGCCAATCAGCGGCTGAACAGTGGTGAATTGCCTGCCAAAGAGGTTGCCGAGGGGCTGATTCTGGCTATTGGTGGCGCCTTGCTGCTGACGCCGGGTTTTATCACCGATACGGTCGGCTTTTTGTGCCTGATTCCGGGGAGCCGCCACTGGCTCGCGGCGCAGGCGCTGAAGCGCATGGTCGTGGCTGGTCAGAACCGCAGCAGCAGCTTCTATTTCCGTGCCGGTGGCGGGTCCAGTCCCTTCGGGCAGGATCCGTTTGGTGGCCGGGAAAACCCGTTTGGCCGGCAGCGTCCATTTGACCGTGACAGCAATGGCGACATCATCGAAGGCGAGTATCAGGACGAGACGGAATCCGATCGGGACCGGATCGAAAAAAAGTGAAAAAATTTTCTCTCCGGGGTGTTGAAAACACCTACCTGCTACCCCAAATAGGAACCACAAGTTCGCTGCGGGCTGATTTCCTCTGAAAACAGTTGGTTATCAAGCCGGGCAATTTGTCGGGTTACGCTTCGCTAATCCGACCTACATCAACAATGTCATTGCCACATTAATCTGACTATTGGAGAAACCGAGCAATGAAAATTCGTCCGCTACACGACCGTGTTGTCGTGCGCCGTAAGGAAGAAGAAGAGAAAACTGCGGGTGGCATCGTGCTGCCGGGTAACGCCAAAGAGAAGCCCTCCCAGGGCGAGGTGATTGCCATTGGTAACGGTCGCATCCTGGATAACGGCGAAACCCGCTCACTGGCGGTCAAGGTGGGTGACACCGTGGTCTTCGGCCAGTACGCCGGTAACACCGTCAAGATCGACGGCGAAGAGCTTCTCATCATGAGCGAGAGCGACATCTACGGCGTGCTTGAGTGATCGCTGAGGCGAATCGCACGAACTCTCATTAATCCGATTGATTCAACGACTTCGGTTTAACGAACAGGAATAGAAGACATGGCAGCAAAAGACGTTAAATTCGGTGATAGCGCGCGTAAGCGCATGGTCGCGGGCGTCAACGTTCTGGCAGACGCGGTTAGAGTGACCCTTGGCCCGAAAGGCCGTAACGTGGTTCTGGAAAAATCCTTCGGCGCGCCGACCATCACCAAAGATGGTGTTTCCGTGGCCAAGGAAATCGAACTGTCTGACAAGTTCGAGAACATGGGCGCCCAGATGGTGAAAGAAGTGGCTTCCCAGGCCAACGACACAGCTGGTGACGGTACCACCACTGCAACCGTTCTGGCTCAGTCCATCGTTAACGAGGGCGTGAAGGCTGTTACTGCCGGCATGAACCCGATGGATCTGAAGCGCGGCATCGACAAGGCCACGACCGAAGCTGTGAAGGCGATCCGCGAGATGGCCAAGCCCTGCGACGACAGCAAGATGATTGCCCAGGTTGGCACCATCTCTGCCAACGGCGACGAGACCATCGGCAAGATCATCGCCGATGCGATGCAGAAAGTTGGCAAGGAAGGCGTCATCACCGTTGAGGAAGGCCGTGGCCTGGAAGACGAGCTGGACGTGGTTGAAGGTATGCAGTTCGACCGTGGCTTCCTGTCTCCGTACTTCATCAACAACCAGGACAACATGTCTGCCGAGCTGGAAGACCCGTACATCCTGCTGGTAGACAAGAAGATCTCCAACATCCGCGAACTGCTGCCGGTGCTGGAGTCTGTTGCCAAGGCTGGCAAGCCGCTGCAGATCATCGCTGAAGATATCGAAGGCGAAGCGCTTGCGACTCTGGTAGTAAACAACATGCGTGGCATCGTGAAAGTCAACGCCGTGAAGGCGCCTGGCTTTGGTGACCGTCGCAAGGAAATGCTGCAGGACATCGCGATCCTTTCCGGCGGTACCGTGATCTCTGAAGAAGTCGGCCTGACTCTTGAGAACACCACCCTGGACGACCTGGGCACAGCCAAGCGTGTGAACGTCACCAAGGAAAACACCACCATCATTGGCGGTGCTGGTGCGCAGGCGGATATCGAAGCTCGCGTTGAGCAGATCCGCAAGCAGATCGAAGACAGCTCTTCCGATTACGACAAGGAAAAGCTGCAGGAGCGTGTTGCCAAGCTGGCTGGCGGTGTTGCCGTCATCAAGGTTGGTGCCGGTTCCGAAGTGGAAATGAAAGAGAAGAAGGCTCGCGTTGAAGACGCGCTGCACTCTACCCGCGCTGCGGTAGAAGAGGGCATCGTACCGGGCGGCGGTGTTACCCTGATCCGTGCCATCGCGGCTCTGGACAAGGTAGACGCGATCAACGAAGAGCAGAAAGCCGGTGTGAACATCCTGCGCCGTGCCATGGAAGCTCCTCTGCGTCAGATCGTATACAACGCAGGCGGTGAGTCTTCTGTGGTGGTTGCCAAGGTTCGCGACGGCGAAGGCTCCTTCGGCTACAACGCTGCTACCGAAGCCTACGGCGACATGCTGGAAATGGGTATCCTGGATCCTGCCAAGGTGACCCGTTCCGCGCTGCAGGCAGCTGCTTCTGTGGCTTCCCTGATCATCACCACCGAGGCGATGGTTGCGGACGAGCCGCAGGACGAGTCCGCCGGTGGCGGTATGCCCGACATGGGTGGAATGGGCGGCATGGGAGGCATGGGCGGCATGATGTAATGCCTATCTGAGCCCAGCCACGCTCAGGATTATGGGCGTGGCCCGCTCCATTACGAAAACCCCGCGTTGGTTCACGCTAACGCGGGGTTTTTGTTTTTTTGTCATGAACTTGCCCCATGCCTTTGCTAGACTCGGCTTCCGGTCCATTATCTGTGCAACGCCGAATGAGTGACGCTGAACCCAAATCCTTTCTTCGCCCCGGCAAGTTATTACTGCTTCTGCTACTGGGCGCTCTGGTTTATCTGCTGTCACTGGTTTTTCTGGTACCTGCGGGATGGGTCTGGCAGCAGGCCTCTGCCCAGGTGCCTTTGCCGCCTCAGGTGCAGGTCCGGCAGGTCGCCGGCAAACTCTGGGATGGAGAAGCCGGAGTCGTCTTGGCCGGGTTTCCGCTGCGGGTTGACTGGCGCCTTCACATGCCCTCTGTCACCAGCCTCGAATGGCCCGCCAGAATTTCCGTGGAATCATCACAATCTTCGCTCAACGGCAATGTTACGATCGGCTGGCCCGCCAGCGCTCAGCTGGATGCCAATGGGCGGGTCATGGTGGCCGAGTTTGAGGACCTGATTCGCCAGAGCGGCGGCGCCATGATCGAAGGCGAAGTGGTTATTGACCGGTTGGAGATGGCCTGGGCCGACAACCGGATTACCCGGGCCGAAGGCCTTGGGCGTTGGGACGGCGGCCTTGTAACCTGGCCAATGGGTGATCAGCGGGGTCAGGCAGAATTTCCGCCCATGCAGGCGACCATGGACACCACCCAGGGCGGTGTTGCCTTGACCGTTTCCGAGCAGGGCGGTCAGGGACCGGCGGCGGATGCGACGGTAATGTGGAACGGAATGATGGAACTGCGTGTCTACAAGCGGATGGTGGACCTGGCCGGCCAACCCTGGCCGGATTCTGCCAGCGCCGGCGATGTGGTGTTCCGGGTACGCCAGCCTCTCGTACCGGGGGCACGATAATGGCTCTGTTGAGTACTCCGGCTCAGCGCCGGATATCGCGGACCCTGGCGAACCTGTTGCTGCTGGTGCTGGTGGTGTACCTGGCTGTGAGTCTCGCCCGTATGACCTGGTTGTTCGCCTGGGACGACAGGCCGGTTCCCAGCGCGCCGGCCACAGACGGCGCCGGCAACATGGCCGGGTCCAGCGGCCTGACGACCTCCATGGCAGTGTATGATTTTTTCGGGCGTTCGGAGCGGCCGGCTGAAGTGGCGGAAGCCGTTCGCCGCTCGGCGCCGGAAACCCGCCTTCGGCTTCGGCTGGAAGGCGTACTGGTAGCACAGCGCCCGGAGGACTCCGGTGCTATAGTTGCTGGAAGTAATGGTCAAACAGCGTATTACCGGGTCGGGGAAATGTTGCCCGGCAATGCGGAACTTGCGGAAGTGGAGCCCGGGCGCATTCTGATTCGTCGGGGCGGACGCTACGAGACCCTGACCTTTGAAGAGCAGGTATCCTCGGATCTGGTTGCAGAGGTGGCCGCCGAGCCGGCAGAATCAGGACCGGATGAGTTCCTGGCCAGCGCCCGCGAACAGATTGACAGTCAGGGCATAGCCGCACTGGCGCCTTTCGGGTTGAGCCCGGTGGACGACAGCGGTATGTCCGGCTATGTATACGACGGCTCTAACGCCATGCTCAATGCCGTCAACCTGCAGGCCGGTGATGTGATAACCGCCATCAACGGCCAGCGACTGGGTGATATCAGCCAGGACAAGGCCCTGCTTGAGAACTGGCGCGGCCAGGCCCAGCTGGAAATAGAAATCGAGCGTGACGGATCCATCCTCACCATCAGTTATGCCATACCCGAGCAGTGGCGCTGACCGGGTTCATCGAAACAGGACGAAATCGCCAGATGTATAACCATAAGACCAATCTTTTGCGGGCTATTGTCCTGCTTGTTCTCCTTCCCTTTATGTCCCTGGCGCACGGGCAGGAAGCCGAGACATGGCGGCTGAACCTGAAAGACGCCGATATCCGCGCGTTCGTGACCCAGGTGGCTGATATTACCGGGTACAGTTTTGTGGTGGATCCGAGGGTGAAGGGCAAGGTAACCGTGCTCTCCAGCGCGCCCATGAACAAGGATGAGATTTACGACCTGTTCCTGGCGGTTCTGAATGTTCATGGCTTTACCGCGATTCCCGGTGAAGAAGTGATCAAGGTGGTGCAGCAGGTTGATGCCAAACAGTCCGCGGAAATCCTGGAGCGATTTCCCGAAACCCCCTCCGAGCAGCTGATCACCCGGGTTATCCAGATCGACAACGCCAACGCCCTGGAGCTGGTGCCGATCCTGCGCCCGCTGGTGGCCAAGTACGGCCACCTGGCCGGTGTGGCCGCGGCCAACGCGCTGATCATCAGCGATCATTCCTCGAACATCCAGCGTATCGAGCAGATTGTCCGGGAGCTGGATAGCCCGTCCAAGTACGAAGTGGAAGTCATTCAGCTTCAGGAAGCCTGGGTTGGCGACATGGTGACTCTGCTGCAGGAATTGGCCCCGGATGAACTGGGTCGGGCCGGTGGTGACAATGCCGCCAGAAAGTACAGCATTACCGCGGACGAGCGCAGTAACCGACTGATTCTACGGGGTGATGAGACCTTCCGGGACAAGATGCGCGGTCTGATCCGGCAGTTGGATCAGCCGTCAGCCACCGGTGGCGCTACCAAGGTGCTGCGGCTGAAGCACGCCGATGCCAAGAATCTCACTGAAATTCTCAAGGGTGTGATGGGCGAGCTGGTTAAAGAAGGCTCAGGGTCAGGGGGCTCCGCTGGAGGCTCACGACCGCAGAGCAATTTCGCGGTTTTTGCCGATGAAGGGTTGAACGCGCTGGTGGTTCGGGGCGAGCCGTCCCTGATGCAGGAAGCCGAGCAGATTGTCGCTGCTCTGGATGTGCGTCGTGCCCAGGTCATGATTGAGGCAGCGATTGTCGAGATCAGTGACGAATTGGGTCAGGATCTGGGCGTCCAGGTTGCCGTCGGTGACGAGTCTGGTGAATCCTCACCAGTGGCCGGCACCAACTTCGGCAACGTGGGTCGCAGCCTGGGTGAGGTATTGAGCGCGATTCTGACTGAATCCGCCATTACCCCCGCAACAGGTGGTATCACCATCGGCGCCGGCCAGCGTAACGAGGATGGTGTCAGTTGGGGGATTCTCCTGCAGGCGCTTTCCACCTCGGCGGCGGCAAACCTGCTTTCCACGCCGAGCATCATCACCCTGGACAACCAGGAATCGGAGATCATCGTGGGCCAGAATGTCCCGTTCCGCACTGGCCAGTCGACGGTTGTCGGTGACGGCACCACCAACCCGTTTACCACCATCGAGCGTCGCGATATTGGTCTGACCCTCAAGGTTACCCCGACCATCAGCGCCGATGGTCTGGTTCGTCTGGTCGTCGAACAGACCACGGAGAACGTGGCAGACAGCATCGAGGACGCCTCGGATATCGTCACCAACAAGCGGGAAATCAAGACCACAGTGCTGGCAGATGACGGTGAGACCATCGTGCTGGGCGGTTTGACCCGGGATGATTACCAGGTCAACAGGAGCAAGGTGCCCCTGCTGGGTGATATTCCGTTTATCGGACGCCTGTTCTCATCGGAGTCGGAACGTCGGGTCAAGCGTAACCTGCTGGTTTTCCTGCGCCCGAAAATCATGCTGGGCAAAGAGGAGGCCGTTGCAGCCACCTCCGACAAATTCAATCAGCTATGGGACGTGAATCTGAACATCCGTGAAAAACTGGGTGTCCCGACGGAAGAACAGCGCCCGACGGTGGACGCGCTGTTCGAAGGCGGGAGCTCCCGGGTCCAGTAATCCCTCAGACAGCCAGTGGCGGCATCGGACAATCCATCTGATCCGCCACCAGTCGCATCAGCTCGTATTCCTTTGTTTCCACCTTGCCATCGTGGGTGATGCAGTGCCCGCAGGCATCAATGATGGCCGGTTTCAGCAGAGGCGAGAGGCCGTTCAGTGCAGTCAACGCCTCCCGCAGCTGGCGCATGGTGACTTTCTCCAGAACCGGTTCAACACCATCCTTCGCACTCATGAAACCTGCCATGGCCTCCCGATACAGCTTTTCGGCGTCAGCCTGGGACTCAGAGCCAGCCCGCGCCATCAGGCTCAGGAGCCGCTGCAGGGCCGGCATGACCGGCTTGTAGCTCCTGTAGCGAACCGGTACCACTCTGGCTGCCTCATCGCCCAGATGGCGGGACAGAAAGCTTGTCAGGGCCAGTTCGAACAGGGTTACCCGGTTATCCGCTGCGACCAGTTTCTGGACGTTGGTGATCAGCATTTCCCGTTCTTCCGGGTCCAGCTTGCGTAGTGCCGGCATGGCCAGTTCCAGAGCAGGGAAGCGGACGCCCTCACCAATGGTTTTCAGGGCGGGCAACAGTTTTTCCAGCAGTTCAGGCTGGCAGCCCAATACCGGGTGAGCCGGCAGCAGGTCCAGTCGTTCCGTTTGCTGGGGGCGTGGCAGTTCACTGATCAGCATGGCATAGCAAAGCTGTGTGGCCCCGGCACGGGTGTACAGAAGGTTCCGAAAGGTGGCTGGCAGCCGTTCCAGGAATCGCAGTGCGAAATCTTCGCTTTGCCGGTTTATGGTTCCCACCTGATCTGAAAATTTCCGGCCCGGCTTTATGGTCCTTTCCGGGCTTGATGCGAGCGGTGATGTTCGCCCGCTCCTGCCGGTGACCGGTCCGAGGATGTCGGATGCCGCGCCGGTAAAGCCCGATGCCCCCGCTTCCTGCGCTGGTGTGGAATTGCGGTACAGGTCGGAGCCGGGCTCGGTATCCCGAAGCCGGCTGCGTAATCTGGCCAGCATGCCCGGTTGAATGGCATTGATTCGCTCGTCGATCGGCGGGTGGGATGCCAGCAAAGAGGTAAATTTCATCCGGGCACTCTCGCCAAAACACATGTGATTCATATCGCTGGCGTGGCTGGTGGTGTCCAGGTAGCCGCCCTTCATGCCGATCTTGAACAGGGCGCCGGCGATACCCTCGGGGTTGCGGGTAAACTGCACTGAAGAGGCATCCGCCAGCATCTCCCGCTGTCTGGAGACTGCCGCCTGTATAAGCCGGCCGAAGAAAACCCCCACATAGCCGATCACAAACAGGGCCAGACCGATAATGCCCATGGCAGCCTGGGCTCGGCCGTCCCGGGATCGGCCCACTCGGTGACCCCGGTAGAGCGAGGCCCGAAGCAGGAAGCCGCCGATCTGCCCGATCATCAGAATGCCGGCAAGCAGGGCGATGAGCCGGACGTTCAGCCGCATATCCCCGTTGAAAATATGGCTGAATTCGTGAGCGACTACACCCTGCAGTTCGTCTCGTGACAACTGGGTGATGGCGCCATGGGTCACAACCATCACCGCCTCGCCGGGCGTGTAACCGGCCACAAACGCATTAATACCGGTTTCCAGGTCCATTACGTAGAGCTCCGGCACCGAAACACCGCTGGCAATGGCCATTTCCTCGACAATATTGCGCAGTTTGCGCTCGTCACTGTCCCGGGTATCCGGATCAATCGGTCGCGCGCCGACCATTTTGGCCACCCGGTCGCCGCCGCCGGCCAGGTCGACCCAACGGAGCAGCGAACCCAGTACAATCAGCCCGACAACGGTAACGGCCGTTAACAGACCGTGATTGGAGAGCAGCCAGTGATGGAAGGCAAGACCTGAGGATTCGCTACGGGTCACGAAATAACCCACCAGACAGACGGCCAGCGTAATAAACGCGACCGCCGTCAGGAACAGGAAAACCAGCAGACTGGTGTTGCGCCGGGCATGGGCCTGGCGCTGAAAGAAACCGGGGTGAGCCATGCCTCAGGGCCTCAGAAGGCCACTTTCGGTGCCTGGCGGGCTTCCGGTGATTCCAGTTCCAGCTGAGACGTTTCCTTGAAGGCGAACATGCCGGCAACAAAGTTGTTGGGGAACTGCTCACGGAAAATGTTGTAGCTCATCACGCCATCGTTATAGGCCTGGCGCGCAAAGGCGACGCGGTTCTCGGTACTGGAGAGTTCTTCCATCAGTTGCTGGATGGTTTCGTTGGCCTTCAGTTCCGGGTAGTTTTCCGCCACCGCGTAGAAATTGGCAAGCGCCTTGGTCAGCAGGTTCTCGGCACTGCCCAGGCGCTGGATCTTGGTGCCATCACCGGGATCTTTGGCCGCATCCTTCTGGGCGCTTACCGCATTGTTGCGGGCTTCCATCACCTGGGTGAGGGTGCTTTTCTCGTGGGTCAGGTACGCCTTGGCTGCTTCCACAAGGTTGGGAATCAGATCGTGCCTTCGCTGTAGCTGGACATCAATCTGGGCAAAGCCGTTCTTGAACTGGTTGCGCAGTGATACCAGGCGGTTATAGATAAAGACCAGATAAAAAACGACGACGGCAATAACGATCAGGCCGATAACGGTAGTTCCCATGGCTACTCCTCAGGGTGATTGATCAGGCGTTATTTTCCACGATTTGCTCGTGAAAACCTTTTACGAAGGTCTCAAATTCGCGGGGCGGCAAAGGCTTGCTGAAGAAATAGCCCTGGGCCAGCTTGCAGCCGCGCTGGCTCAGATAGTATTCCTGCTCTGCTGTTTCCACGCCCTCGGCAACCACTGTCAGATTCAGGCTCTTGCCAAGATCGATGATGGTGTTGGCGATTCTGGTGTCTTCCTCGTTGACCAGCAGGTCCTGGATAAACTGCTTGTCGATTTTCAGGTGCTGGACAGGCATCTGTTTCAGGTAAGTGAGAGATGAGTAGCCGGTACCGAAGTCGTCCACGGCGATGCTGATTCCCGCCTTGTTGAGCCTGTGAAGTTTGGCCACGGCATCTGAAAGGTTGGTCATGAAGCTGGTTTCGGTCACTTCAAGCTCCAGGCGCCCAGCAGGAATCCTGTGTCGTCGCAGGGTATCGAGAATGTCATCGACGATGGTTTCCTGGCGCAACTGAACCGCTGACAAGTTAACGGCTATGCGCAGCGGAGAGCCATCCGATGCCCAGCGGGCGGCCTGCCAGCAGGCCTGGTCCAGCACCCACTGGCCGATTTCAACGATGGAACCGTTCGCTTCGGCTACTGGTATGAACGTGTCGGGAGGCACCATGCCCCGCATCGGGTGCTCCCAGCGTAACAGCGCTTCGGCACCGATCACCCGCTTGCTTTCCAGGTTTATCTGAGGCTGGTAAACAAGGTGCAACTGATGGTTGGCAAGTGCCTGGGACAGATCCTTTTCCAGTTGCTTACGGTCCCGGATTTCCTGGTCAATGCTGGCAACGTAGAACTGGAAGTGGTTATGGCCGTTCTGCTTGGCCAGGGTCATGGTCTGCTCGGCACTTTGCAGCAGGCGGTCGGCCTGATTGGTGTCCGACGGGAACAGCGCAACCCCCATGGTGGCAGTCATTGAAATGTGCTGCTCCTCGACCAGCATGGGCGCGCTGATACAGGCAAGGATACGCTCGGCCGTGTCTGCCGCCTGAAACCCGTCCCGCAGTCCTTTCTGAACAATCACGAACTGGTCACTGCCGAGGCGCGCAATGGTAAAGCGGGCATTGTCCAGCTTGCTGGTCAGCCGGTCTGCGATGGTCTGCAGGATCAGGTCGCCGGAGCGAAAACCGCACTGCTCATTTACCGATTTGAAGTCATCAATGCCGCAGACGATCAGGGACAGCTGCGCGTTGCGCTTGCTGGCATCCTCGATGTCCCGCACCAGCAGTTCCATGAAGGTATCCCGGCTGGGCAGGCCAGTGAGCTGATCATAGCGGGACAGCCGGCTTACACGGTCTTCCGCCTCCCGGTGGCGTTTCTGACTGTCACCAATGGCGACCAGGAGATTGTTGGTGGCGTTTACCCAGAGGCCGAGCTCGTCGCTCTGGTGGCCGGAAGGCGTGGAAACCAGGCGGTCATCCGGATGAGCAGGGTCCACCTGTTTCACGGAACTGACGATTCTCAGCAGCGGTCGCGTCAGAAGCAGATGGAAAACATAGAACAGCACCATTCCGAGTATGAGTGCCGTCGCTATGCCGGAAGCGAAGGTCACCGCGGCCCTGTCCAGCCACGTGCGGGCTGCCGGCGCGGTGTCATAGTGAACATCGAGATAGCCATAGACGCTCTCCGGGCTGCCTTCCCGGAACAGCGGTTCCCGATACAGGCGCTCGGCTTCGAAAATCGGATCGGTCACCGGGCGGAAGGCGGTTTCCTGGAGCGGGCGGTTGCGGTTTCCCAGCGGATCGCCGTTCGGGTGGACGATGCGGGCCATATGCACGGCTTCTTTCGCGAAAAGGCCGTCCACCACTTGCTGGGCCAACTCGGCATCGATGCTGAACACTGCCTGGGTGGCTGCGTCTTTTACCATCGCGATTGTCTGTTCTGCGTCGTTGTCCAGTCCCAGAGACACGCGCTGCGCATCCAGGATAACCTGTATGGTGCTGACAATAACGCCACTGACAAGGGCCACGGCAAGAATCCACCGTAAGATTCGATAGCCCAGGCGATGTTCAACCTCGAAGGAGTTTTGCATTCAGGCCTGTCTTATTCCGGTTTGCAGGACGATCGTTCCGCATTATTCAGGGCGAAAGTATCACACCTCGGGCGACGTGCTTGGGGCCTCACCCTGATTATTGGTTTTAAGTATGGTTCAGAGTCTCGATATGTTCATGGAGTATCGGCGATTTTTTCAAAGATTTCAGGGTGTGCTTGTATCAAATTGTAATTGCTCTCATGTGACAGACACAAAAACGCCCGCCTGGGGCGGGCGTTTCAACACAGTCCTGAGGGACTGTATCCGGAAGCGAGACCTCGATCAGGCGAGGTTTTCGTTCACGAAATCCCAGTTGACCAGGTTCCAGAAAGCTTCCAGATAGTTCGGGCGGGAATTGCGGTAATCGATGTAGTACGCATGCTCCCAGATGTCGACAGTCAGCACTGGCTTGTCGGCACCGGTCAGCGGCGTTTCAGCATTGCTGGTGTTAACAATGCCAACGCTGCCGTCAGCTTTCTTGACCAGCCAGGTCCAGCCAGAACCGAAGTTGTTGGCGGCCTTGTCGTTGAATTCTTTCTTGAAGTCCTCGAAAGAACCGAAAGCCTTCTCGATGGCTTCCTTGGCAGCGCCAGTGGGCTCACCACCGCCATTCGGGCTCATGCAGTGCCAGTAGAAGGTATGGTTCCAGACTTGCGCGGCGTTGTTGAACAGCGGGCCGCTGGCACTCTTGATGATATCTTCAAGAGATTTGTTGGCGTTGTCTGTACCTTCGATCAGGCCATTGAGCTTGGTAACGTAGGTGTTGTGGTGCTTGCCGTAATGGTACTCAAGGGTTTCCTGAGAGATGTGCGGCTCCAGTGCGTTCTTTTCATAAGGCAGTGCGGGAAGTTCAAATGCCATGAGGTCGTTCTCCCTGTCTCTCTGTTTATGGTTACGTTCACCAACCCAATATAAGGGCGGTGTGAGTTATATCAAGTCTTTGCTGTCAAAGAACTTTTAAACTCAGGGCTGCCGGGCAGGAACTGCGCGCAGTTCTTCACCCGCCACACCAGCTCCTCGTAGCTGTCTGCCAGAATGTTCACATGGCCCAGCTTACGGCCCGGCCGTTCACCTTTATTATAGAGGTGAATATGGGCATAGGGCAGTTCGAGGACGCGCTCGATGTCGCCATGCTCGCCGATGATATTGATCATGCAGCTTACGCCACGGGGCGCGACATTCCCAAGAGGGTGGCCGCTCACCGCGCGGATGTGGTTCTCGAACTGACTGGTCATCGCCCCTTCGATGGTCCAGTGCCCGGAGTTATGAACCCGCGGGGCCATCTCGTTGGCCACCAGGCCATCGGCGGTCTCGAACAGCTCAAGAGTTAGTACGCCGACATAATCCAATTCGTTCAGTAGTGCCTTGATGTAGCGCTCGGCATCTCCCTGAATATGTTTTTCGAGCTTGGGTGCCGGCGCAATCGAGTAACGCAGGATGCCTTCGTGGTGGGTGTTCTCAGCAATCGGATAGAATGCCAGTTCACCGTCTTCAGCGCGCACCGCGATAATCGAGACTTCCCGGTGGAAGTCGACAAACTTTTCCACGATCAGGCGCGGGTGGCCGATGGATTCCCAGGCAGCCTCTGCTTCCTCGGGCATTCTGAGCACAGCCTGGCCCTTGCCGTCATAACCTTCGGTGTTGGACTTTGCCACCACCGGGCAGCCAAGTTCCTCGGCAGCGGCTTTCAATGAGGCCGCGCTGTCGGCAATCTTCCACTCCGGGGTCGGGATGCCCAGCTGGCCGAACAGGGTTTTCTCGGCTTCCCGGTTCTGGCACACCTGCAGGGCCCGGGGGCAGGGATGGACAGGTTTGTGGGCAGCAATTTTCTCGGCGACGTCCACCGGCAGGTGTTCAAACTCGTAAGTAACGCGGTCAACCCTTGAGAGAAAGTCATCCAGGTATTCGCCGTCGCGGTCGATGATGACTTCACCAAGGCCGGCACTGGGGCTGCCGGACATGTCATAGAAAACAAAGGTCTTGGCCAGTGGGTATCCGGCCAGTGCCAGCATTCTTCCCAGTTGGCCGGCGCCCAGTACACCAATTCTCATTTGTGTTCTCCTGCCTGATCCAGGCATTGCTCGAATGTTCGGGAAGCGGGCGGGACCTTGTGTCCAAAACTGTTGAGGGCCAGGGACGGCCCGAAACAAGCGCACATGGATGTGCTCGTAGCGTGTTTTGGACACAAGGTCCCGCCCGCTTCTTGCTCCGAATGTTCCGTTACTGGTCCCGCGGGTCGGGATTTTCCAGAATCGTTTCGGTCTGTGTTGATCGGAACTGTTCCACGGCTTTGCGAACGTTGTCGTCGAAGGTGCCGATAATCTGTGCTGCCAGCAGCCCCGCATTGGTGGCGCCGGCTTTGCCGATGGCCAGGGTGCCGACGGCGATGCCGCCAGGCATCTGAACGATGGACAGCAGCGAATCCAGACCGTTCAGGGCTTTGGACTGAACCGGTACACCCAGGACTGGCAGAGCGGTTTGTGAGGCAACCATACCCGGCAGGTGCGCAGCGCCGCCGGCGCCGGCGATAATGACTTTCAGACCGCGGTCTGCGGCGGTTTTGGCGTAGTCAAACAGCAGATCCGGGGTGCGATGGGCCGAGACGACTTTGGTTTCATAGGCCACGCCGAGTTTTTCGAGCATGTTGGCGGCGTGTTCCATGGTGGGCCAGTCGGATTTGGAGCCCATGATGAGACCTACAAGCGGCTGCATATGCAACAGTCCTGTGATAATTGGAAAGCCGGCCATTGTATGTTTTGGCTACCTACCATGCAACAAACCTCGGCGGAAGGCGCAGTTGAGAGGCCTTTTCCGGAAACCGCTACGAGCACATCCCTGTGCGCTTGACTGAAGCCATCCTTGGCTTCAGACATTTCCGGAAAAGGCCTCTCAACTCCGCCCCTAACGCTCTGGAAGATTCGGCATGAGCGCAGCTTCATTTTTACCTGCGGGTAAGTACAGGTATTATCGGATCTTATTGTTTTAACCGTCCATAGTCAGGAGCTGTAATGGAACCCATCCGTCCAGATGAAGATGAGCTGAGGGCTGAACGACCGATTGGTAGTGCCGAGACGAAGAAGCCGGCCGAGAGGAAGTCCAGGCCATCTGCCGGTGGGAATGGCGAACCATCAACGCCGCCGAAGCCGCCCAAAGGTGGCAAGGGCGTTAACGGGGGCAGTGGCGGCAATGGTCGTGGTCGCACGGGGATGTTGTGGCTGCTGTTGATTGTACTGGCCGTTGCGGCCGGGGCTGGGTGGTATTCGCAGGAGCAGCGGGTTCAGGCGTTGGAAGGCCAGCTTGAGGAAGCGGATTACTGGGCGCGGCAGAGTAAGCTGGCGCTGGCCCGGTTTGAGGGTGAGCTTTCGGAGACGGGTGAGAACCTGCAGGAGCGGGGAGCGTCCCTGGAGGATCAGATAGCGGCGCACAGCAAGCGTCTGGATACGGCGGACAGTGAGATTCGTAAGCTTTGGGCCATTGCCAATGAGCGCAACAAGAAACGTCTGGATGAGCAGCAGGAGCGGATCGCCGCGTTGGAATCCGGCCTTGCGGAAGGCAAAAAGTCTATTGGCGCTCTGGAAACCTCGGTAGAGAAAGTTCGGTCGTCGCTTTCAGCAGATATTACCTCTCTGAAGCAGCAGACGGAGACGTCGATTACGGCGCTGCAGGATGCCAACCGGCAGGCAACGGATCAGTTGACGAAACTGAGTCAGCAGCTGGCGGATGTGGATCAGGTGATCGAGAGCCGTATCCGGCGATTCGAGCAGGAGCAGAAGCTTGGAATCAGTGGTATGGAGGGGCGGATTTCGGCTCTGGAGCGGGAGACGGATGAGCTAGCCGGCGATGGCTGGGTTCAGGCACTCCGGAATGAGGTGGCCGGTCTGAAGCGAACGGTCGAGTCGATCGATGCTTCCCGTTCACAGCTGACTTCTCGTCTGGTTCGGCTGTCTGAAGAGGTGAACCAGCTGCGGAGTCAGGTCAGCGGGCAGTAACTGGCCCCCAGAGGATTTTGGTCTTAGGCATTTCGGGTTTTGTAACGGTTTGTAGCCATCCCTTGCGGTAGCTCTCATTTCTGGCGATTTGCAGTTGTTATGATCAGGCAACTCGCAATCAGGATGAAGAGTTAACAACAATGAAAACCCGAGTGCCTTCTGTTTTTCCCTTTCTCCGACCGCTGGTGGCGGTATTTCTGTTGCTGGCGTTGTCGGGTTGTACCATTTATCAGTCCATCGGCAAGAGCGTTGGTTCGTTCCTGCATCCGGTTTCCGGCCATGATTTCGTCCATATTGATAACGACAGCTGGGACCGGCGCAACGCCGTGCTGTATTTCTACCGGACCCATTCCCAATGGGCAGCCGACGAGATCGAAGCCCCCAGTGTCTACATTGACGACACCCACTATTTCAACATCCGCAATGACAGCTTTACCTGGCTTGAGGTAAGTCCCGGGGAGCGCCATATCGCCATGCGCCGACCGTTGCTGGGGCTGGAGGGGATGAACTCTTTCAGTCTGAGCCTGATCGCCGATGCGACGCTGGAAGTTGAACCAGGCCAGATCTATTACCTGCGTTATAATGAGCTTTCCGAGCCGGGCCAACGGCATCCTGATCTGGATCCGGACCACCCGCTGACTCAGGGCGAGCTCCAACTGGTGACGCGGGAATATGCCATGCAGGCAGAGGAAATTGTTTCCACCCGTTTTCTGAACAGTGATCTGTTGGCGCCGAACCATGCGGCTACCTCCATTGTGGAGGTGAACGAAGACATCGATTACGAGCGGCAATTGGTGCTGCTGGAAGAGGAAAGGGAGCTCGAGATCGAGCGCCTGAAGGAGGAGGGCAAGTACGAATCGGCCTCCTGGTTCTGGCCGTTCGGCGGTGGTCCCACGGTTCCCCTGGAAACGGAACGTAAAATCGACAGGTTGGAGCGTGAATACGCGGAGTTGGAGCAGGAACGTGAGCGTCGGGAAGAAGCAGAATCGGATGGTGGCTGGTGGATTTTCTGAGTGCTGACTACACTGACGGCAGGTGAAGGACTCGGGAAATTAAAACAATGGCTCTCAAGGATTCTCTTCGACTCAGATTTGAAAAACTGGCCGATGATGTGGTCCCCCAACTACTCGATAGCTGGGGCGATCTGCAGAAACGGCTTGATGACCTGAACTGCTCCCTGGCCAATCGGGCGGTTCCGGAAGACAGGCGCAGCCGTGTCAGTGAATTGTCCCTCCAGGAGAAGGCTCAGCAGGCGGGCCAGAATCGCCCGGCCATACGGGCAGTCAAAACCGCGGGCAAGACCTCGGGTAAAAACTGAATTTGCTTAAAAACTGTACGCTTTTGAATGGCTTGCAGGTTTTTTTATAAAATTGCCGGAAAATATTTGACACCGTCAGCCAAATGCTTAAAATGCGCCTCTCACTTGATTGAGACAGCACGGCTGGCAAGCAAGTGAATGCCTTTTTAGATTAGATAGGAAGGCTTGAAAGTGGGTGGTTAGCTCAGCTGGGAGAGCATCGCCCTTACAAGGCGAGGGTCACTGGTTCGATCCCAGTACCACCCACCACTTTCAGTTGCATCACCGGATCACCCCATCCGGTTTCAGGTTCGGGCCCAAGGGCCGGAATTGATGCGGAGCGGTAGTTCAGTTGGTTAGAATACCGGCCTGTCACGCCGGGGGTCGCGGGTTCGAGTCCCGTCCGCTCCGCCACTTTTATTTATGAAGTATTCCCGGGTGGTTAGCTCAGCTGGGAGAGCATCGCCCTTACAAGGCGAGGGTCACTGGTTCGATCCCAGTACCACCCACCAAAATTCCAAAAAAGGGCCGATCCGCGAGGATCGGCCCTTTTTTACTTTCCAATCAAAGACTGCCCACAAACGCGCACAACATTGCCATTCACTCCATTGGAGGCAGGGCTGCAGTACCAGGCGATGGCCTCGGCCACATCCACCGGTTGCCCGCCCTGGGACAAGCTGTTCATCCGACGACCGGCCTCTCGGATGGTGACCGGCATGGCGGCGGTCATCCGGGTTTCGATAAACCCGGGGGCGACGGCGTTGATGGTGATGCCGTTTTTCAGTTGCCGGGCCATGGCTTCCACGTAGCCGATCACTCCGCACTTGGCGGTTGAGTAGTTGGTCTGTCCGAAGTTGCCGGCGATGCCGCTGATGGAGGAAATACAGACAATGCGTCCGTTTTCTTTCATGAGCTCCCGCTTTGCCAGTTCCTCGTCGATCAACTCCTCCGCGGTCAGATTGACTGCGATGGTCATATCCCAGAAGTGCTCCGGCATGTTGCCAAGGGTCTTGTCGCGGGTGATGCCGGCATTGTGAATGACCAGGTCGACGCCGCCGAAATGCTCTTCGATGAAGTCGGCGATCAGCTTTGGTGCTTTGTCGTCGGTAATGTCGCAGGCCAGAGCTTTACCTTTGATAGCGGATGTGACTTTTTCGAGTTCTTCCATGGCCGGCGGAATGTCGAGGCCGATCACGGTGGCGCCGTCCCGGGCGAGGGTTTCAGAAATGGCAGCACCGATACCCCGGGACGCTCCGGTGACCAGTGCCACTTTTCCAGTCAGTGGTGCGACGGGATTGGTGGCAGGGGCGGCGTTGCCTTTGCCGACCTTCACGACCTGGCCGGACACATAGGCAGAGCGGGCAGACAGGAAGAACCGCACGCTGGAATCCAGTTGCTTCTCTGCCCCTGGGGCCATCCACAGTAGGTTCGCCGTGGAGCCTTTCTTGCCGATTTCCTTGCCAACGCTGCGTACGAAGCCTTCGAGGGCCTGCTGTGCGGCCGCCTGGGGTGGCTTGCGGCAGCTGGCAGGGTTCTGGCCAATAACCAGCACCCGGGCGTTGCTGCCCAGTTTTTTGATGGTGGGGTGGAAGAAGTCGTATAGTGCCCGCAGGTCGGCCGGACCTTTCAGGCCGGTGGCGTCAAACACCAGGGCCGAAAACCGCTGGTTGATGTCGGAGGCCAGGTCCAGCGGCCGGGCTTTATTGCCGGCTTTCGATGAGTCCGCCAGGCGATTGCTTTCGCTGGCGTGATGAAGGGTGGCCGCGCTGGCGCCGAGAATACTGCCTAAAGTGGCAATGGCTTTTCCGCCGTTGGCGGCGCCGATGAGCACCTCGCCTTCGATAAATGGCTGGTCGGTGCGCTTCAGGCGCTTCAGTGGCGCGGGCGCGGGGAGACCAAGGGATTGTGCGGCGGTTCTACCAACGGGGGTGTTTACCAGTCTAAGATAGAGGTCGGACATGGGGGCTTCCTTGTGGTTGCAATCGGTTCTCTGGATGCGGATTGTCTACAGGGTAAAGAATCGGACAGTTTTTGGATTGACTCAATGCCTGTAGGGTGTTGTCAGGGGTGCCAATGAGGCATTGTGCGTTGTCGCTACACTTGTTGCCAGCCTGGGTGCAGGGAGCATTGGGGGCTGGCCTCCCAAAACACGCTGTGAATACGTCCTTGTACGCTCGGCTCCGCCATCCATGGCTCCGCACGGTTTTGGGAGGCCAGCCCCCAATGCTCCATCCGGCAATGAAATTTTCCGCAAAAGGATTGGATTGATCATGGCAGAAGCATCGAAAACTCCACGCAAGAAAACCGCTACTTCAAAAAAGACCAGCACAGCCCCTTCGGGTATTCGCCGCGTAGCAGTGCTGGGTGGTAACCGGGTTCCGTTTGCGCGGTCCAATACCGCCTACAGCAAGATCAGTAACCAGGAGTTGCTGACATCCGCGCTGCGGGGGCTGGTGGATCGGTACAGTCTTCAGGGCAAGCGCCTCGGGGAAGTGGCGGCAGGGGCGGTGATCAAGCATTCCCGGGATTTTAACCTTACCCGGGAGTCGGCGATGAGTTGTGGTCTGGCGCCGGAGACACCGGCTTATGATATTCAGCTGGCCTGCGGGACGGGGCTGGAGGCAGCCATTCTGGTGGCCAACAGGATTGCCCTGGGGCAGATCGAATGTGGTATTGCCGGTGGTACCGATACCACGTCCGATGCGCCGATTGGTGTAAGCGAGGGGCTTCGGGAGATTCTGCTGGATCTGAACCGGGCCAAAACCACCGGCGAGCGGTTGAAGATTCTGGCGCGGTTCCGGCCCGCGCACCTCGTGCCCTTGGTTCCGGAGAACCGGGAGCCTCGCACCGGCATGTCCATGGGGGAGCATGCCCAGGTGATGGCCAGGGAGTGGGACATTCCCCGGGAAGATCAGGACAGGCTGGCCTGGGAGAGTCATCAGAAGCTTGCCAAGGCCTATGAAGAGGGGTTCTTTAAAGATTTGCTGACGCCGCTGGCGGGGCTGGACAAGGACAATATTCTGCGGCCGGATACAACCCTTGAGAAGCTGGCGACGCTCAAGCCGGTGTTTGACCGGGACAACGGCACCATGACGGCGGCCAACAGCACGGCGCTGACTGATGGCGCCTCCTGCGTGCTGCTGGCCAGTGAGGAGTGGGCGAAAGAGAATAACCATGAGGTGAAGGCGTGGCTGACGTTCTCCGAGGTGGCAGCGGTGGATTTTGTGGACAAGAAAGAGGGGCTGCTGATGGCGCCAGCTTACGCCGTACCCCGGATGCTGGAAAAAGCGGGGCTGACACTTCAGGATTTCGATTTCTACGAGATCCACGAAGCCTTCGCCTCGCAGGTGCTGTGTACTCTGAAAGCCTGGCAGGATCCCGCCTTCTGCAAGGACCGTCTGGGGCTGGACAAGCCGGTGGGCAGCATCGACCGGGACAAACTCAATGTAAAAGGCAGCAGCCTGGCCACCGGCCATCCGTTCGCCGCCACCGGCGGGCGCATCATTGCGACCCTGGCCAAGTTGCTGGAGGAAAAGGGCAGTGGCCGCGGCCTGATCTCCATCTGCACCGCAGGCGGGCAGGGGGTAACAGCGATTCTGGAGCGGTAAGTTTCCGGAAAACCGGAACTTTCCTTTGACAGTGCCAGGCTCAGCCCTTATCATGCGCGCCACGTTGATCAGGGGTTCCCTGAGCAACAACCAGTTTGATGCGGGGTAGAGCAGTCTGGTAGCTCGTCGGGCTCATAACCCGGAGGTCGTTGGTTCGAATCCAGCCCCCGCTACCATCTAAGAGAAAGGCAGATCAGTAAGCTACTGGTCTGCCTTTTTTATTTGTCCGCAGAAAGTTTCCCATTCCTGACTTGATTGAGGTCAAATCCCGATCCGGTTCGCTCCAATAATTCAGGTTGAACTCAGGTGACTGTGGTTTGCTTATCTCGCTGGAGATGCATGCCCGCTCCGGAGATCACACAATGGCAGTCGGGCGCAACCGCAGACGGAGGAGGGTTATATGGAATGGTTAGCGGAAAACTGGTTCTGGGTGGTTATCGGCATCCTGTTCGTGGCCATGCACATGTTCGGCCACGGTGGGCATGGTGGTCACGGCGGAGGCGGGCACGGCGGACATGGCGCGTCCGACAAGACAGACAAGCCGGACAAACCGGACAGCAATCAGGACCGACCCTCGGGTCATCGCCATTGATGGGAGTGGAACATGCTTAACACGAAACTGGTTACCTGGGCGCTGGGGTTGTTCGCAGCGGTCACCTTCATCGTCTGCGTTATCTATGGACTGGTAACGCCCCAAAGCCTGCATATGCATGCGTTTCTTGAGCAGGTATTGCCGGGATTCAAGTGGCTGACCTGGTGGGGATTTGTGGTCGGCCTGATTGAGAGTTTCCTATATGGCGCCTATGCCGGGCTGGTGTTCTGCCCGATCTACAATCGACTTCACCGTTACTTCGATGCCAAGCAAAGTGGGGACTGAGTCCGCCCCCGTCCACGCAACCGCGGTTTAATCCCCCGGAGCACAACTGACCCTGGCAGGGGCACCACTCTGGTGAGCCGCGGCGCAGGTGAGCGGCGGCGCAAGGGCTATCAACGGGCGCAGGCCCCGGTCTTAATAAGGAAGGAGACCCCATGAACAATGAAACCCCTGTCAGCCAGCTGCTATACGGCCCGCTGCATACGGATGTCGAGGGATTTGATGCCCTGGCCGAGCTGGCCCTGGATATGCGTTCGTCATGGAATCATGCGACCGACCAGGTGTGGCGGCAGCTGGATCCCGAGTTGTGGCAAGCCACACGTAACCCCTGGGTCGTTCTGCAGACGGTCTCGCGGGAGAAGCTCCAGGGACTTCTGGCCGATCCGGCGTTCCGTAAAGACGTCGGGGACCTGGTGCAGGCCAGGCGAGATGCCGCTCGGGCGCCGGCGTGGTTTCAGCAAACCTACCCGCGGCCGCCTTTAACCTGTGCCGCTTATTTCAGCATGGAGTTCATGCTGAGCGAGGCCCTGCCCATTTATTCCGGCGGGCTGGGCAACGTGGCGGGCGATCAGCTCAAGGCCGCCAGCGATCTGGGTGTTCCGGTGATTGGCGTGGGGCTTCTCTACCAGCAAGGCTATTTTCGCCAGCTGATCGACCGGGACGGTGCACAGCAGGCGCTTTACCCGTATAACGATCCCGGCCAGTTGCCAATCATGCCGTTGCGTCATTCCAACGGGGAGTGGCTGCGGATACAGCTCGGCCTGCCCGGCCACCCGATCTGGCTGCGCGCCTGGCAGGTCCAGGTGGGCCGTGTGAAGCTTTACCTCCTGGACAGCAACGATGCGGCGAACTACCCGCCGTACCGGGGAATAACCAGTGAGCTTTACGGGGGCGCGCCGGATCAACGCCTGATGCAGGAGGTGATCCTCGGGATTGGCGGCTGGCGGTTGCTCGCCGCGCTCGGTATCGAACCGGAAGTCTGCCACCTGAACGAAGGGCATGCGGCTCTGGCCGTGCTGGAGCGCGCCCGCCACTTCATGCAGCGGACCGGTCAGCCGTTCGGCGTTGCGCTGGCCGCCACGCGCGCGGGCAATCTCTTCACCACCCACACGGCGGTGGCCGCTGGCTTCGACCGTTTCCCACCAGGCCTCATCGAGCACTGCCTGGGTGGCTACGCAAGCAACCAGCTCGGCATTACGCTCGACGATTTGCTGGCGCTGGGCCGCCGGAATCCGGACGATCCGGCCGAGGATTTCAATATGGCGTACCTGGCGATCCGCGGCAGCGGGGCGGTGAATGGCGTAAGTCGCCTGCACGGCAAGGTGAGCCGGCACCTGTTTGCGCCGCTGTTCCCGCGCTGGCCCGTGGATGAGGTGCCGGTTACGCACGTGACCAACGGCGTTCACATGCCGACCTGGGACTCGGCGGCGGCGGATGATCTTTGGACCGAGGCCTGTGGCAAGGAACGCTGGCTGGGGACCACGGAAACCCATGAGCAGCACATTCGCGCCCTCTCTGACGCCCGTCTCTGGCAATTCCGCACGGCGGCCAGTAAGGCGTTGGTTGACTACGTCCGTGATCGATTGTCCCGGCAACTGGCCGCCTCCGGCGAGGCGCCCGAGGCCGCTGATACTGCGAACCAGCTGTTTGATCCCGGGGTATTGACGCTGGGTTTTGCCCGCCGCTTCGCCACCTATAAGAGGCCGAACCTGCTGCTGCATGACCCGGAGCGCCTGCTGCGCCTGCTGACTGACCCGCAGCGCCCGGTGCAGCTCATTATGGCCGGCAAGGCTCATCCGCAGGACCGGGCGGGCCAGGCCCTGATCCGGCAATGGATGCAATTCATCCAGCGGCCCGAGGTGCGCGCCCGTGTGATCTTCCTGAGCGACTATGACATGCACTTGGGTGAGCACCTGGTGCAGGGCGTGGATGTCTGGCTCAACACGCCGCGCCGGCCCTGGGAGGCGAGTGGCACCAGTGGCATGAAGGTGCTTGTCAATGGTGGTATCAATCTGTCGGAATTGGACGGCTGGTGGGCGGAAGCCTACACTCCGGATGTGGGCTGGGCACTGGGGGACGGCCAGGAACATGGCGATGATCCGTTCCGGGATGCGGCTGAAGCCGATGCGCTGTACGACCTGCTCGAACGCGAAGTGATCCCCGAGTTCTATACGCGTGATGAACAAGGCATTCCCTCCGCCTGGGTGAACCGGATGCGCGAGAGCATGGCGCGGTTGACACCGCGCTTTTCTACCAACCGTACGGTGCGCGAATACACCGAGCAACACTACCTCCCGGCTGCCGCTGCATACCGTGAGCGGGCCGCTGGCAAAGGGGGAGTCGGCGCGGAACTGGTTGAATGGCGGCACGCGCTGGATCACAAATGGGCCGCGATACGCTTCGGCGACGTTGAGGTCGAGCCTGACGGTGAACAACACCTCTTCGAGGTTCAGGTCTACCTCGGAGACCTTGATCCGGAGGCCGTGCGGGTTGAGCTCTACGCCGACGGCAGGGACGGTAGCGCACCTGAACGGGTGGAGATGCAGCGCCTGCGGCAACCGACGGACGGCGAAAGCGGCTACAGCTATCGCGCAGCAGCCCCTGCGGCCCGCCCGGCGACAGACTATACCGCGCGACTCATTCCGCATCACAATGGTGTGGCGATCCCCCTGGAAGCTGCTCACATCCTTTGGCAACGGTGAGCGGGCGGGTATCGCGCATCCAGGAAGATCGCGAGTCGGGTTGGTGTCCTGGCGCGCAGGAGACACTCAGGAGAGATGAAAGCACGTATGACCAGGGAACACAGGTTTTCATGGCCGGTGCGCAGGCTTGCGCTGCTGGGGCTGGCGGGGGTTGCGGTGTTCGGGGCGGCAATTATCGCCCTGCACCTGACCGGCAGCGGGGTCGACTGGACCAGCGATTATGTCAGCGACCTGGCTAACCAGCCGTTTGGCTGGCTGTTCATGGTTGGCGCCTTCGTGCATGGCTGGGGTAACCTGGCGCTGACCCTGGCCCTGCGCGGCGCGCTGCGCCCGGGGCCGCTGCGGACCTGGTCGGTACTGCTGTTCGGCCTGGCCGCGGTCGGTATCCTGCTGGCGGCGTTGTTTCCCATCGAGGCACCCGGCCAGGCGCCGAACCTGCCCGGGCAGATACACCGGGGGGCAGCCAGCCTGGCGTTTGCACTGGAACTCGCCGCGCTGTTCGTGTTTTCAGCGGCCTTTCGCCGTCAGCTCGACTGGCGCCGCCAGCGCGCCGCCTCGCTGGTGCTGGCGGTGATCGCGGCGACGGCGGTGACGGCGTTCGTGATCGCCATTCAACTGGATATCGCGCCGGGCCTGGCGGAGCGTGTCGCGCTGGCGGTTTTCCTGGTCTGGGAAGTTTGGGCTTGCCTGCAGGTCATCCGGCCGCAACAGAAACCTGAGCCTGACCTGAAGCACTCCTATCCCTGACTTTGTGGAGGACCTGATCTTGAAAAACCTATACAAACCGAACAAGCCAGTGCCGGGCCGAGCCCGCCGGCGACGTGCCGACTCTGGAGATCCTGGCGGCGGTGGATATCCTGCGCCGCCACCTGCCCGAGCTCAGGGTGCGTGTGATCAACGTGGTGGATCTCATGACCCTGCAGGACCAGGCGGAACACCCGAACGGGCTGTCACACAAGGACTTCGACACCCTGTTCACGACCGATAAACCGATCATCTTCGCCTATCACGGGTATCCCTGGCTGATCCATCGCCTGACCTACCGGCGCACCAATCACAAGAACCTCCACGTGCGTGGCTACAAGGAGGAAGGCACCACCACCACGCCGTTCGACATGGTGGCGGATGTCATTGATCGGGTTCCGCAACTGGGGTCACTGGCCGCCTATCTCAAGCAATGGCTGCGTGACCGGCTGATCGAGCATCGGCATCACATCATCGAGCACGGCGTGGATATGCCGGAGATTACCCAATGGTGCTGGGGGGCAACCGCGGACCCCACCCGAAGTCAAGAATAATTCCCATGGCTGCAGGCTCCCATGCCTGCAGCCAATAACGCTCGTCGCTGCGGAAAAGCCGGGTCGCTACTCCCGGCTTAACTCCACCTGCATCACATTGATACCTCCGGCGCGAAACATACCGGCACAGCTGGCCAGGTAAAACCGCCACTTTCGCACGAACATCTCGCTGTACCCGAGCGCCCGTATCGCCGGTATCTGTTCGTCGACGTTCGCCAGCCATTTTTCCAGCGTAATGGCGTAATCCTGCCCGAATTCGAACACATCGTTCACCACCAGGCCGCTATCGGCGGCAACAGCTTCAAAACGCTTTCTGGAAGGCAGCATACCACCGGGGAAAATATGTTCCCTCAAAAAGTCGTTGCCGGAGCGATATCGCTCAAATCGCTCCTCGGCAATGGTAATGGTCTGTATCATTGCCTTGCCGCCAGGTCTCAGGTAGTCGTGCACATCCCTCATGTAGGCGGGCCAGTACGATTCGCCAACGTGCTCAAACATCCCGATTGATACCAGGTAATCAAAGGGGCCGGACAGCTCCCGGTAGTCCTGTAAACGAACCTCGGCATTTTCCGCCAGTCCGGCGGACTCGAGTCGCTGGCGGGCATAATCCGCCTGCTCGCCGGACAGGGTCGCACCGGTCACATGGCATCCGTGTGTGGCTGCGATTTCCATGAAACCACCCCAGCCACAGCCTATTTCCAGAATGCGGCTTCCCGGTTCCGGTGCCAGTCGCTGAAGGATGCGTTCATATTTCGCTTTCTGGGCCTCGTAAAGCGAGAGGGACGTATTGCCGTCAAACAGGGCGCAGGAGTATGTCATGCTCCGGTCCAGCCAGAGCTGATAAAAGTCGTTGCCTAAATCATAGTGCTCCTGGACGTTCTTACGGCTGCGTTTCAGTGTATTGGAAGACAACCGGTGCCTGCACCAGTGCCATAACCTGAGCCATACGCTGGTGTGCAAAACCCGATCAAAAACAACGATATTGCCTGCGGCAAGGCGCATCAGGGCAAGCAAGTCGGGTGTGGACCATTTGCCTGCCATGTAGTCTTCGCCCAATCCCACGTCACCGTGGGTGATCAGGTGATCGATGACATCCCACTGCAGCAATGCCATTTCCGCATGCACACCGTCTTGTTTTCCTTCATGGCGGGTCGTCTTTCCATCCGGCCATGTAAGCGATAACGAACCGAACTGAAGAGATTTCAGCGCCTGCAGGAAAAGATTACGGTGAATTGCGCTCGTCTTTCCCGTTGGCTTTTCCCGGGACCCCAGGTGCCCGCCTTCCGGCAAGGATTCCCTGCTCATGCCTTTCCATCCTTACGCTGTTCCCAGCAAGTTTCAGTGGGTTAAAAAGTAGGTGGACTATCATTTATTAGGCAACTGCTGTTCGTCAAACCTTATCGGAAACTGCGACGCTTGCAGGAGTTACCGGAACTACGGAAGTCTTTTCCGGCCATCCGGACGTACTCCTGTATTTCCGGATGATCTTGGCTTACTTCGGCCCGGATCGATATCCAGGTTCACCAGGGCGCCCCTGTCGGCCAGGGACTTGCCCAGGGTGCGATAACCCCCGGTGAGCTCATGCTCCACCGGGCACAGCGGATCCTCCAGCCATAAACCGACCCGGGCATTGCGGGCCATGGGGCCGCCCTCGACCAGATCCGGTCGGGACTGGGTGCCTGGCGGGCCGGGGATGTGGCCGCGGAAGGAAACCAGCGAGCGCGCGTTGCTTATCCGCTTCGCGGGCGCTGGCCAGTGCGCTGTGTTCATCCAGCGCCACAATCGCGTTGATGGCAGGGTTCTGGTCCCGGATTCTTTCCAGTAAGGCGGTAATCAGTGCCTCGCTGGTCAGGGTGCCGGCCTCCAGTTGTTTCAGGAGCTCATGGGCCGGCTGATAATGAGTCGGGGTGTCTTGTACATCCATGGATGTTCTCTTTTTTTGTTGGTCTTAAGGCCTGTCGCCAGCGAGTCAGGGCAGCTCTGATCGCCAGTGTTTTACGTTCACCTGGTCCTTGACTGCGTCGATGATTTCGATAATCAGGTTAATCAAGGCCTCGTTCTGGGCGTCGTCGGCTTTCACTTCACCGGGTGTCGGCAGGAAAACATTCACGATGTCTTCAATGAAGGCATGATTGGAGGCTGAGGCCAGGTCTTCGAGGATCTGGTGGATCACGTGGGCAACGATGTCGCCGACCGCTTCTTCCAGGGTTTCCTGAATGGTGGGGCCCACCACCGGAAGATAGTTCAGTCGTGACAGCTCCAGGTTCTGTTTGAGGGCATTATCCACTCTGTCTTCCAGGTAGCTCCTGAGGGCTCCGCGATTGGGTACGTAGCCTTCCTGGGCCGCCTCGGCAACCCGTTTGGAAATCCAGTCGGAGAGCATGTCCCGTCGGGGATAGAGAATGTCCTTCTGGATCTTGTCGAACAGCGGAGAGCCCAGTTTGACCTCCTGCTGCACGCCGCTCAGCACCTTCAGCACAATGCGATCAGAGAGCTCTTCCATAAAGGCTTCGTAATAGAAATTCACGAAGCGGTAAATCTTGGTGTTCGTAACGTCAATGATCTTGTACTGGTGCAGTCGATAGATGATGGAGATCACACGGAGGATACGGAGGAAACGCAGGCTTCCCACCGGAATACAGCCCACCAGGTCATACCAGTGAATAAACGGGTAGAAGTACCAGCGGTCGTAGATTTTTGCCTTGATGGCGTAACCCCAGCGGACGAAGAACTCGGTCAGGAATATGCTGACGAAGATCAGATCGTAAAAGATGAAGCGTTCATGGATGGGGTGGTAGGCCGACTGTATGGCCGGAGCATGCTCTTTCAGCAGATTCTGAACGGCTACAAAGTTATAGATCGAGTCCCAGATGATGAACGCCAGGTTGATGATCAGCAGGCCCAGCATCAGGAAATCAATGATGAACCAGACAAGCTGGTGGCTGGATTTCAGGTTTTCTCGATTTATCTTCAGCATTCGCCAGGGTCCGGTCTGTTGCTAAGTATCTGACAGGTTAGCTTATTTCGAGGCCACAAACGACTCGCCCTGAGGCCGGTTAACGCCGGCCGATTGGCCAACCATGGATTAACTTGACCGTCTGCCATTAAACTCCCACGCTTGAAAGGAAATCCTTCTTGTTACCACCAACAACTGAAATAGCCGGATGCTATCAATCTATCAAGTCGTGAATTCGGGCCGGGTCCGGCTTTTGATCTTGTTGCTCTGCTGGCTGCCGTCGTGGGTTTGCGCGCAACAGGTCGTCGTGAACATGGAGGGAGACTACCCGGATCTGAAATCAAATGCCCAGGCGTTTATCGGGGAGGTTGAAGGCCGCAGTGCCAGTAATCTCAGGCGTTATGCCCCCACGGCCGTTGGTCAGGCCGAGGAGGCATTGCGGGCGCTCGGGTATTACAGCCCGTTGATTGATTGGCGGATTGAAGAGGGTGGTTCCGACACAACGGCAACGCTCGTTCTGTCCATTACACCGGGGGAGCCGGTGCGAGTTACGTCCCGGACCGTGGAGATCAGGGGGGCAGCTGCGTCAGATGAACGGTTTAACGCCGATCTGCCAGAGCACCCGGCGGAAGGCGACATTCTCAACCACGGTCAATATGCCAGCCTGCGAGACACCATCCAGACCCGTGCCCGACGGCGTGGCTATTTCGACGGCACATTTGTTACCCGTACCCTGGAAGTGGATCCGGCAACCCGAAGCGCTGCGGTTACGCTTATCTATGATAGCGGCGAAAGGCACCGGCTCGGAGAGGTAACCTTTGCCGAGGGACACTGGTTCGAGATCGGTCTACTGGAGCAGTTCGTTTCTTTCGAGCCAGGTATACCCTTCCATGCTGATGAAGTAGCAAGGCTCAACCGGGATCTCCTGAACAGCGGCTATTTCAGCAGTGTTGATATCGATGCCTCACCGGGTAGTGCCGAGGACGGCGTGATTCCGGTCCGCGTTGATCTCACCCGGCGCGAGGCCCGCTCTGTGGCGGCGGGCGTGGGGTTTTCGACCGATGTCGGACCCAGGTTCCGTGGAAACTGGCGGGAACACTGGATCAATCCCATGGGGCACAAGCGGGGCGCCGAGACAGAACTCTCGGTACCCAGGCAGAACCTGAGTACCTGGTACGAGCTGCCCCTGGATCCGCCCATGACCGACCTGATCCGCCTGAGCGCCGGTTACCAGCGCGAGGACATCGAGAATGTGGAATCGGAACTTCTGAGCCTGGGGCAGCAGTGGCAGCATCAGTTGGATAACGGCTGGCTACAGATATTGTCGCTGCGTTGGGAAGGTGAGCGCTTTAACATCGGCAATGACGAGAAAGGCACAAGCACACTCCTGCTGCCCGGTGCGGGATACTCGAAAATACACACGGACTCGCCACTGGACCCATCCCGGGGCTATCGCCTGCAGTTCGATGTTACCGGTTCGCATCGGGCGGCGCTGTCCGATGTGGATATCCTTCATGTAAACGCACTGGTCAAGGGGCTGTTTACGCTGGCGGACAAGCACCGGTTTCTGGGTCGTCTGCAGGCGGGGGCTGTGGCAACCAACCGGTTTGAAGATGTGCCTCCATCCCTGCGTTTCTTCGCTGGCGGTGACCAGAGTGTGCGAGGGTATGGCTATGAAACCCTGTCGCCAGAGAATGATAACGGCGTGCCGGTGGGCGGACGCTTCCTGATGGTTGGCAGTGCCGAGTATCAGTATCAGTTTGCGGACAAATGGCGTGCCGCCATGTTCGTCGACCACGGCAACGCGATCAACAATCCGAGCGACCCGCTGGCCACCGGCGCTGGTGTCGGCATACGCTGGATCAGCCCGGTCGGGCCGTTGAGGCTGGACATCGCCAAAGGGTTGGATCGTGAATTTGGCGGGGATTGGCGCATTCACTTTTCCATGGGGCCTGAGCTGTGACGAGGACACCGGAAACTTCGGACGACAGGCCGCACAAGCCATCGGCACGCCCGCGCCGCCTCCGGTTCTGGCTGTTGGTAGGGCTGGCGGTATTGATTCTCGTGCCTGTCCTTGTGGTGGCCGCTGTTTTGCTGGCCCTGCGCTCTGAGACGGGAACCGCCTGGGTTATAGAACAGGTGCCAGGGCTTCAGGTGGAAAATGACCGGGGATCTCTGTTTGGTCGGTGGCAGGCCGACCACTTGCAATGGCGTGGTTACGGGGTCGAAGTGGTCGTTGAGTCGCCACTCGTGGACTGGTCCCCTTCCTGTCTGTTCCGAAAACAGCTCTGTATTGAGAATCTGGAAGCAGAGACGCTCGAAGTCTCGCAGTTGCCCCCGGCGGACAAAGCCGAAGGCGGGAGCCCCATTACACTGCCGGGCGTGGACCTGCCGCTGGCGCTGAATATCAGTGGCGTCCGGCTCGGGCCTTTTACCTTCAACGGCAACAGAGTCTGGGACCGGTTTGAGCTGGACGCCGGAGGGTCGGGCGCCGCCTGGAACATAAAGCGCGCCTGGTATCAGCTGGGTGAGTACACGGTGTCCGCCGCTGGCCGGATAGAAACCCGCCGGGACTGGCCTGTCAATCTGGAAGTCAAAGCGGACATCCCGCCGCCTTATGGAGACGAGTGGCTTCTCGACGCCCGGCTCTCCGGCAGCGTTCGGGACCTGATGGTCGCTGCATCCAGCCGTGGCTACCTGGATGCTGAACTCTCGGGGGAAGTCGAGCCGCTCGATCCGGCCCTGCCGGCACAGTTGAGGCTAACCTCGGATCAGTTCCGCGCAGCGCAGGCGCTGCCGGAGACCCTTGTGTTCAATGATTGGTCTGTGGACGCCAGGGGTAGCCTTCAGCAGGGTTTTCGCACCCGGGGGCAAGCTACGCTTCCGGGCACGACAGGCCCGGTACGGCTGACGCTGGAGGGCCTGGCGACGACTCGTGCGGCGGAGAACATCCGGATCGAGTTGGCCGCAGACAAGGAGAATGGTGCAGGGCAAGACACTGTGGTGGCCAATGGCAATGTCTCCTGGAGCGAGGGCCTCGAAGCCAGTGCCGACATCCGTTTGCGCGGATTTCCCTGGTATACGCTGATCCCGGGCTTTGAGCCGCCAGTGGTAACCCTTCGTTCCCTGGATGGCACCGTGTCCTGGCGTGAGGGGAACTACCATGCAGAGCTTCAAGCCGGTGTCGAGGGTCCCCAGGGCAACGCGGAACTGACCACCACGGTGGATGGCGATGCCGGGCAGACCACACTGACCAACCTGACCGTCAGCACAGGCGCCGGGTCTCTTACCGGCAACGGCTCGGTGAACTTTTCCGGGCCGCTTTCCTGGCAGGCGGCCTTGCGCCTGAAGGACTTCAATCCCGGTTATTGGGTACCTGTACTGGAAGCCAGTCTCAGCGGTGATGTGACGACCGAGGGACAACTCGGGGATGGACCGGTACCTGCCATGAATGCCGGATGGGATCTTGAGGGCGACTGGCGTTCCAATCCCGCGTCTCTGCAGGGACGGCTAGATACCTCATCAGGCAGTTGGGAGCTATCCGACCTGCAGTTGTTGGTGGGTGACAACCGTATTGAGGGTAGCGGTACCTGGGGCGACGTTCTGCGTGGTGATCTGGCTCTGAACCTGCCCGCGCCGGAAATTGTCCTGCCTGGCCTGACGGGGAATCTGCAAGCCACTCTGACGGCGGAGGGAACACCAGAGCGCCCGAGGGGCGAGCTGAGTGCAAGTGGCAAAAACCTGGGCTGGCAGGATAAGCTCGCCATTGAAACCCTCAGTCTTGAGGCCGATCTGCAGGACGGCATGCGCCTTGTCAGCCGTTTGCAGGCGGAGAACCTCAACGGGTTCGGGCAAGAGCTTGAAACGCTCACTCTGGAAGCCAATGGCACCCAGGGAAAGCACACCGTGAGCATCGGTGCACGTCATGCCGAGGCTGACCTTGAGCTGGTTTTCGCAGGAGAGGCCGGCGCTGACTGGAGAACCTGGCAGGGAGAGCTGTCCCGCGGCCTGATTGACCTTCCGGAACAGTCCCAGCAATGGCGGCTTCAGGCCCCGGCGACCCTGGCATACAAAGCCGATGGTGAGCTCACATTTGGCAATCATTGCTGGCGCTGGGAGGAGAGTACGGTTTGTGCCGAGGACCAGACACTGCTCCCGGTTCCCCGCATTGCCTATCGTATCGACCGCTTCCCAACCGGGGCCCTCGCTCCCTTGCTGCCAGAGACATTACGTTGGGACGGTTGGATCAACGGAGAGGTCGATTTCACCACCACCGGCGACGGTCCGGACGGACGCCTTTTCCTGGACGCCGGTGAAGGACAATTCCAGTTGCTGGTGGACGGCGAGTGGGAGTCGCTCGCCTACAATACCCTGACAAGCGAGGTCGCCCTGAAGCCGAAACAGGCCGACCTTGCAGTCCGTCTTTCCGGACCCGAGCTTGGCGATTTCACGCTGGATATGAACCTGGATCCGAACTCGGACGACCGTAGCGTTGAGGGTTCCTTCAGTCTCGAGGGTCTGGATATTGCCCTTGCAGGATTGCTTTCCGGACTGGACGAAGTTGCCGGTCGGGTGAACGGCCAGGGCCTGCTCTCCGGCCCGCTGATGAACCCGGCGGTGACCGGCGAACTGCACCTGGTGAATGGACGAGTTTCCGATCCCCGCTTGCCGGTACCGATCGAGGAGATGATCGCCAGCGTTCGGTTCGCCGGCTACTCGGCCGAGATCAGTGGCAGGATCCGGAGCAATGCGCGAAGCCAGACTATTTTGGATGGCGTAATCGACTGGCAACAGTCTCCCCGGGGCGAAATCACCATTTCCGGCAGCCGTGTGCCATTCAACCTGGAGCCTTATGCGCAGCTTGAGGTGGAGCCGGACCTGACCATTGTTTTCAGTGAGGGAGCCCTGGAAGTATCCGGACAGGTCGGAGTGCCGAGAGGCGACATAGAGATACAGGGTTTGCCGGAGCAGGCCGTATCGGTATCGGAGGATGAGGTCATTGTTGGTGTGGAGCGGGAAGAGCCCGTTGTCCGATCGCTGAATATGGATGTGACCGTGGTTGTTGGAGAAGATCAGGTGACTTTTGCCGCCTTCGGCGTGACCGGTGATCTGGAGGGATCTCTTCGCATTGGCAATGACATGGATACCCGTGGCACGCTCCAACTGGTCAATGGCCAGTATGAAGCCTATGGTCAGGAGCTCAAGCTCAGGCGGGCAAGACTGTTGTTCGTGGGCAACCTTACCCAACCCTATCTGGACATCGAGGCCGTCCGCACCGTGGATACCGTTGTGGCCGGTATTCGCCTGACCGGCCCGGTGCAGTCGCCCCAGACGGAAGTATTCTCCAACCCCGACATGCCTCAGACGGAGGCGCTTTCCTATGTCATTCTTGGCCGGGCGCCCCAGAGCCGGGGTGATGAGGGCCAGATGAGCCGGGCGGCGCTGTCCCTGGGACTGACCCAGGCCAACAAGGTGACTGGGCAAATTGGCGAAGAGTTAGGTATTCGCCAGCTCACCCTGGAAGCGGAGGGTTCCGGCGATCAGACGTCGGTGGTGGCGAGCGGGTATCTGACGGATGAGCTGAGTGTCCGCTACGGTGTCGGCATCTTCGAGCCGATCACCACGGTTGCTCTGCGCTACGATCTGGGCCGCTACTTCTATCTGGAGGCTGCCAGCGGGCTGGCGGCCTCCCTGGATATTTTCTACACCCGGGATTTCTGAGTTCAGTCCAGCTCGAAGGTGGCGCTCACTGAGGCCCGGATTTCCCGCTCACCCACGCTCGAGACCGTATCCGACATGGATTTTGCCTCCGCCATCATCATTGGTACCGGGCGGTGCCCGCCATTGATGTTGATGGTGACCACATCACCACAGGTCTGGTCGAGCTGACTGGCCACGAATCGGCAGCGGGCCTGGGCGTCTGCGATGGCTCTGGCCAGTGCTTCCTGTTCCATACCGGTCTCATCCGAGTGGAAGAACTGGTGAGGGCCGAGGTGGTAATCCAGGCCCACAGCCTGGGCCTGCTGGAGCAGGGGATTGAGCAGGGTAAGATCACTGATGCTGAAGCTGACGGTCTGGGAGGCGACGGCCTGTTTGCGGGGCTGCTCCTCCCTTTCAGGTGCGGGCAGAGTTCGGGTGTAAAGGTTTACCGACGCGTCTGAGTAATCATTGAGCTGATCCTGGTACTCGGTAATACCCTCGCGCCACTGCGCCATCAGAGCCGCTACCCGTTCGGTGGCCTTCTGGGGAAGCTCGTGCTCGGCACTGGCTGTGAACTGGAGTCGGGCGCTGTCGGGCTCGTATCGGACACTGCCCTCGCCGGTGAGCGTAACCTCACCTGCCATTGTCAGGGCAGGTACTGTGAGCGCGAGAGGGAGAATAAAACCGGACTTCAGGTTTAAACGGAGCTTTCGGTTCCGTCCGTTCATGGTAGTGCCTCCTTTGGAAACCGTTGATGGATCAGGCGTCGTCGGAATCCGGTTCCAGGCGCGCCAGTTTGTATCGGCGGGCAGCATCCACGAACTGGCCAAAGATGCGTCGGTGTCCGCCATGGTAGAGCAGGTATTCCGGGTGCCATTGGATGCCGGTTAGCCATTGGCGTCCGGTGCTTTCAATAGCCTGTACAAACAGATCATTGTCCACGGCGGTCACGCGCAGGTTGCGGCCCAGGCGCTTGATGGCCTGGCTGTGAATCCGGTTGGCGCCGATCACCGGGGAGCGCATGGCTTGCTCAAGCCGGCTGTGCGTTACCAGTCGCACGGTTTGCAGGGGCAAGAGCAGTGGGCGATGCCGGGTATTGACCCTCAGCGGTGTCACGTTCTGGCACAGGGACCCGCCGTGGAAAACGTTGATGAACTGGGCGCCGCGGCAAATCCCGAGCACGGGAATGCCAATGGCTTCAGCCTGCTCAAGCAGTGACTGATCGGTTTTATCCCGCTTGCGGTCATAGTTGGCGGTAACCTGTGGCTCCTGCCCATAACGTTCAGGATGGACGTGGGTGCCGCCTGACAGCACCAGGCCATCAAGCATCGGTACGGCAACCCGTGAACCGGGGCGAATATAGTGGGTCCGGGCACCGTGGAGGCGCAGACCCAGGCTGATCAGGCGATGGGCAAGGCTTTTTCGAGCGGGACCACTGATGCCGATCGTCAGGCCCGGAACCTCAAGTTCCTGTTCTTTGGACTCTTCAGACATACCCGTTTTTGGCCAGCCAGTCGTCAGTGGTTTCCCGCCAGCTGTGGGTCAGGTTGTGAAGATTCAGTTTGCGCCGCTCCCGGAACAGTTGCCGCATGTCGGCCAGGTCGTCGGGATTGTTGGCCAGTTGCTCCAGAACGACCCAGTCGTTCCAAACGGTTGAGAAATGCCAGCCGGGATTGTCGATGTCGCAATCCGGCAACCGGTAATGCAGGGTTGGCCTGCTTTTTATCCTGGGATCCTGAACATGGCGTTCCAGCCGTTCCTTGTCCAGGTGGGCAAACAGTGGAAGCAGGTCAAGCGCGCGATTGCGGGTAGGATTGAACTCCAGGTAATCCTCCATGAGCTCCCCGAGGTTTGGATGATAGTTATCCTCCATCAGGAGCTCTGTGTAGCGGCCGTGCCAGGGTTCGATGTAGGTGGTGAATTTGCGGCTGACGTCCAGTTGATGCCGGTACTTGAGCCATTCATACAGGGCCGCGAACGCTTGGAAATAACGAACCAGGGTCTCCGGGCTGAGGTCGGGCAACTCGGGATTAAGCTGCAGGCCAAACGCAAAATAGATGGCGTCCCGGCTACCCAGTGCCCCGGCGTTCCTGAGTTTGTCGACGAGCGTTTCAATCACCTCGACGCTGGAAAACTTCAGGGGTGGGCTTATGATCTCAAGGGGTACCACGCGTTCGGCCGCGGCGTCGATCACATCCATCGCCTGTCCACCGAGTTCACGAATGGACTCGGGGAGGCGCTCATCCGCCAGATCAAGATCCTTGATCGGATCGGAATCAAGCTCAACCGTGAAGTCGCCAAGAGCTGTCTGCAAGGTTGTCACATAGCGTGACTTGAGCTCAGGTGTGCCCTCCAGCATCTTCGCCGCCAATGTAACCAGCTCATCGTAGCCCAGACCAGACAGTTCGATCTCGACGCCAACCCGGCGTTCCTTCCCTTCGTTCGTCTCTAGGATTTCAGGCATCCTGCAGGCACTGACTTGAGTCATGGTGCTCCCTGGTTCGTGAGGAATATTGCCCTAACCATATCACACCGCTGTTGATCCTCATTATTAAGCGGATGCAAGAAAATCAGGGAGCCGACTTTACACTGGATAAAACACTGTATATAGTCAGTTTACTGTATAAAAAAACAGGGCCACCGGAGCCACTCTTACGAGAGGCTGATGTTTGCAGCGGCCCGATCCCGATATAGCGGAGTAGCTTGATGAAGCTGACAGCAAGGCAGTCCCAGGTACTGGATATTATTCGCCGATACGTCGACGAGACCGGCTATCCGCCAACCCGTGCTGAAATCGCAGCAGAACTGGGCTTCCGTTCGGCCAACGCCGCGGAAGAACATCTCCGGGCATTGGCAAGGAAAGGTGCCATCGAGATGGTGCCGGGAGCGAGCCGCGGCATCCGTCTGCCTGAGGCGGAAGAGGATCTGGGCCTCCCGGTCATTGGTCAGGTCGCTGCCGGTAGTCCGATCCTTGCTCAGGAGCACATCGAGGACCACTGCACACTGCAGCCAGAATTCTTTTCGCCGTCTGCAGATTATCTTCTGCGGGTCCGGGGCATGAGCATGAAAGACATCGGTATTCTCGATGGCGACCTGCTGGCAGTTCACAGTACCCAGGATGTTCACAACGGCCAGGTGGTTGTTGCCCGGGTTGGCGATGAGGTCACGGTAAAGCGTTTCCGCAAGGAAGGCTCGAAAGTCTACCTGATTGCCGAAAACGAAGAATTCGCACCGATCGAAGTGGACCTGACCGAACAGGAGCTGTTCATCGAGGGTCTGGGTGTTGGTGTTATCCGCCGCTCTGACCTGCACTGAGCGGTTCGGATAGCCTCAGATAGTTTGAATAACGGGTGAATTATGGAACAAATGAGCTTTAATCAGAATCTGGCCTACAACCCCAATGCTCTGTCCTGTTCAGTGTCGGCAACCGCCGCCCGCGAGCGACGTTCCGTCATTCGCGCCCGACGCGCTCCGGAAACCACCGAACCCAAAGTCTGTGGCAATGTGACTGAGATCATTCTGCCGGAAGGCCAGGTAGAAAATTTCCAGCTGCTGTTGCCAATGCTGACCCAGCTTAATCAGGAGAAGCGCTGGCTGGCCTGGATCGACCCGCCCCAGGCGCTGGTCAGCAAGTGGCAAAAAATGCACGGGATTGTCGCCGGCGAGTTGCTGGTGCTGCGTTCAACACCGGACTATCCTGCCCAGGATCTGGCAGAGCGAGCCCTCAGTGCCGGCACCTGTCACGCGGTGGTCATGTGGACCCGTAAACTGGGACGAACTGCCTTCGAATCCCTGCAAAGAGCCTCGGCCGAGGGCAATAGCCACGGCGTCGTTCTCAGGCAGCGTTAACCGATCAATGCAGAGTGTAGGAGGGCTGGGCGTCTGAGGCGTCCAGTTCGTCATCTTCCCAGTCGATATCGTGGGCAACATTGCCTACAGCCTCAATGCCAGCTGCAATCATGGCTTTGGCAACCGACATATCCCGATCTTCCATCATTTCCCGGGCTTCTTCCGAAAAAGAGATTTTTACCAGTGGCGCACTGTCATCATCAATGCGGCGCAGGGCGTAATCGCCATTGGTCAATTGCACGATTTCAAAAAACGATGGTGACATTCAATAAACCTTCAAGTTAATACGATTTGAATAGCCGGAGCTGGGAGTGGCTTACCACTCGCTGTGCTGCTCTTCCAGATCGTCGGCAAAATGTTTGACGGCGGTCAGCGTTTTCATCAAAGCAGCCGACGATCGATCCGGGCCGGAATCGGCCGATACCGCAATAATGTTTTCCTCGCTCACGGTTTTTTTGGTCGCCGGAGGTCTGCTTTGAGCGCGCTCGAGTTGCTCAAGATGGTTCCACCAACTCCCGGATCGCTGTTCCAGCTCCTTCAGGCGGCCAACTTCACTCGGTTCTGGCCCGATAAGAGCGACCAGCTCATCAAGGGTTGAAGGTTCCTCTGATTTTCTCTGGTATAGCCTCGCAACCATGACCAGCAACAGTTTTCGAGACCGCAGAAGCAGCTCGATCGCCCCCTGAATAGCGGCTTCCCGGCGCAGCGCCTGTTCCGCCTCGTTGGGACGTTGTTCCTGAGCTTCGTCTGTGGGCCGGTCGAGTGGCTGAAGCAGCGTGCGGGCGAGAAAGAGCTTTTGAGAAACCAGTGAGTGCCATTGCGAGGCCATGGAATACCTTCAATCCCCCAGCGCGGGTGTAACCCCGAAAAATTAATTCGTCACTATATCATTTTCGCTATCAAATTTCTTCCATTCTCTGTGCGGTGAGGTTTCACAATAAAACACAAACATTCACTTGAAACGACCGTTTGAATTTGGCAAAAAGGCGCCCGACTGTGCGAGTTCTGCTCGTGGCGGCTACCCAACAGCATGAATTTCTGGAGGTGTAAGGGATGCGAAGCCAACTCGTTGCAGGTGTCGCACTGGTTTTTCTCGGGTTTTCCGGACAGGCCCTGTCCAAGGTCACGGCCGCCGAGGCCGAGCGGCTGGGTGGTGAACTGACCCCGGTCGGAGCCGAAAAGGCGGGCAACCGCTCAGGCAGCATACCCGAATGGACCGGAGGTTTGGCCACGCCGCCGGACGGCTGGCGTGAGGGGCAAGTGGAAATTAACCCGTTTCCCGAAGATGAGGCTCTTTTCGTTATTACCTCCAACAATCTGGAGCTATACAGGGACAAGCTTTCAGACGGCCACATTGCCATGCTGGAGAAGTATGGGCCCGACTTCTTCATGCCGGTTTACCAGACCCGACGGACTGCCGCGTTTCCCGAGCACGTCTACGACAAATTTCGTGAGAACGCGCTGACAGCGCAGTTGCTGGACAACGGTAACGGCGTTCGCGACACCATCATGACCAGTCCCTTCCCGATTCCAAAAAATGGTCTGGAGGTTATCTGGAACCATATCCTGCGCTATCGGGGCGAAGAAATTTCCCTGCGTAGTGCCTCTGCAACGCCCCAGAGGGATGGCTCCTACAACCCGGTGGTCAATGATTACGACTACTTCTTCGCATACAGCCAGAGGGGTGCGGAGCTGGCGGAAATCGATAACAAGATTTTTTACCTGAAGACGGACACTGTCTCGCCGTCGTCACTGGCCGGCACCATCACGCTCGTGCATGAAACGCTTGACCAGGTGCGGTCGCCGCGTCTTGCGTGGCGGTATGATTCCGGTTCCCGTCGTCTTCGCCGGTCGCCCAACCTGGCCTACGAAACCGACCTGCCGAATTCATCCTCGCTGCGGTCCGTCGACCAGAAAGACATGTACAACGGTGCGCCTAACCAATACGACTGGGAGCTGAAAGGTAAGCGCGAGCTGTTCGTGCCCTACAATGCCTACAAGCTTCACGGGCCGGAAATAGAAGCCGACGACGTGATTCGTCCGGGCCATATCAATCAGGAGCTTACCCGCTATGAACTGCATCGGGTTTGGGTCGTCGAAGCGAAACGCCGTACCGGTATCAGTCACATTTACGATCGCCGCGTGTTTTACGTGGATGAAGACAGCTGGCAGATCCTCGCGTCCGAGGAATACGATGCAGAGGGGAATCTGTGGCGTGTGTCCGAAGCTCACAACATCAGCTATTACAGTGAGCCGGTATTCTGGACTACCATGGAAATGACGTACGACCTCAAGGCGGAGCGTTATTACATTGATGGGCTGGATAATGGATTCCCGGCGTACGATTTCGCCCCGGGGTTCCGTGGCAACGAATTTACTGCCTCCGCCGCCCGTCGTGCCGCTCGCCGCTGATTTCCAAGGAGACTGACATGGCAGACCCGCAAGCCCATCTGGACCACCTGGATCGACTGATGGCGGATCTCGGTCGCGCCTTGGCCGAAAAGGACTGGGACGCGATGGCGGGGCTGAACGAGCAGGTGAAGCCGGCAGTCGAGCCGCTGATGGCTGCCCTGGAAGCGGGAGAGGTTGATGCGGAGCCGGTGAGGCTCCGCTTGCAGGAACTACAGCAGTTTATTGACGCCGCCGATGAATCGGCCCGAATGGCCCGCAAGGAGGCGGAGGATGGCCTGAAGGGTGTAAACAGGAACCGGAGTGCGGCGAAGGCCTACCAGAACGTTTCTTCAAACCGACCAAAATAGCGTCATAAAATTGACTCTGGGGTTCTTACAGTCTTAAATACCGCACAAATCCCCCAAGAGATTCGGTTGAATGTCTAAAAATAACAAAGTGCTGGTGCTGAGCGAGGATGATTCAAGATTGCGGGACATAGTCACCATTCTTGAGTTCATTGGCGAGGAGCAGGTCCTTGCCGGCGATGAAGCCAGGGCACTTTTGAGCAGTGGTGATGAGGAAAGCCTTTCAGATATCGCGGTCGCGGTGGTGAATGGCGAGGATGCAGGAGCCACCGAGGCGATCACCGCTGTGTGTGATGCCGTTCAGGGCGTACCGTTTCTGGTTGTTGGTCACCCTGAGCTCAAGGGGCTGTCCGACGAGACCAGCGGTCGCATCATTGCTCGCATGGAATGGCCGCTCAATTACACCAAGTTCGTCGATTCGCTCTACCGGGCCCAGATCTATCGGGATCAGTTCACCCGCTCCCGGGAGCGTGGCCAGCAGCGCGGTTTGCAGCTCTTCCGGAGCCTTGTGGGAACCAGCCGAAAAGTCCAGCAGGTACGCCAGCTGATGGAGCAGGTGGCGGATAAGGACGTCAGCGTTCTCATTACCGGTGAGTCCGGTACCGGCAAGGAGGTGGTCGCCCGCAACCTGCATTACCATTCTTCCCGTCGTGATAAACCATTTGTTCCGGTCAACTGTGGCGCCATTCCGGCGGAGCTGCTGGAAAGCGAGCTGTTCGGCCATGAAAAAGGGGCCTTTACCGGAGCCATCACGGCCCGGGTAGGGCGCTTCGAGATGGCCGAGGGGGGCACTCTGTTTCTCGATGAGATCGGAGACATGCCGCTCAACATGCAGGTCAAGATTCTCCGGGTTCTGCAGGAGCGAACGTTCGAGCGGGTGGGAAGCAATCGCACCCAGTCTGCAGATGTGCGGGTAATCGCGGCCACCCATAAGCACCTGGAAGACATGATTGAATCCGGGGATTTCAGGGAAGACCTTTATTATCGCCTGAATGTGTTCCCCATCGAGATGCCGGCCCTGCGTGACCGGGTGGAAGACATTCCCCTTCTGATTAATGAACTCATTTCGCGGATGGAAAAAGAGAAGCGTGGATCGCTGCGGATGAATTCCGCGGCCATCATGAGTCTGTGCAGGCACGACTGGCCGGGCAATGTGCGCGAACTGGCGAATCTTGTTGAACGCCTGTCGATCATGCATCCCTATGGTGTAATCGGCGTGCAGGAGCTGCCCAAGAAGTTCCGCTACGTTGACGACTATGATGAGAATCGCCCGGTGGAGGACACCGGTATGCCTTCCGGTATTCCTGGCCTGGTGGGCCTGGATGCCCCGGCATTGCTGCCGGTGAACGGTATCGACCTGAAGGATTACCTCTCCAACCTCGAGAAACAGCTGATCCAGCAGGCGCTCGACGAGGCCGGCGGCGTTGTGGCCAGGGCTGCCGAGAAGTTGCGGATCCGACGCACTACTCTGGTAGAGAAGGTTCGAAAATACGGGCTGCGGGAAGAGGAATCCGAGGAGTCCTGAGCAGGATCGCCCGGAATTTAGAGCTCCCTGAACGGCGTCAAAGGTTCGTAACCTGAGGCGCCGTTTCCGTTTCTGACCGACGTAAAATTGTCATTCTCCTCTTTCAAGAATCTCCTTTCCTTTGAAATATATAGAAAAAATCAAGTTGGCACGTTGCTGGCTTACAAACCTGCAAACGAAGTATCCGAACTATGAGGTCCGAACCGACGGGCCGATCGGGGAGTCAGGTTATGAGTCAGGCACAATTTGTTCTTCAGTCCGGCGCGGGCGGTACAAAGACCAACGCTGCGGCGGACGTCAATGACAAGGTTACCGCCCTGTTTCCGGAACAGGACGATGAGGCGGTGGATACCGCCCTGGAATTGTTTAACCGGATGTCGCGGCAGATCACTGACTCCTACCGGACCCTCGAATCCCGGGTCAACCAGCTTTCCGGCGAGCTGAACCAGGAATCGCTCCAGCGTCAGCAGGAGCTCGAAGAAAAAGAGCAGCTGGCAGATCGTCTGTCCACCTTGCTGAACGCACTGCCTGCCGGCGTTGTCGTTCTGGATAGCCAGGGCGTGGTAACGCAGACCAACCCGGCAGCCATTGCGCTTCTGGGGGAGCCCCTCGACGGTGCCCGCTGGGTTGATGTCATCCATCGCTGTTTTGCGCCCCGGCGGGACGATGGTCACGAAGTGTCTCTGAAGGATGGTCGCAGGGTCAGCATCGAGATCCGGACCATGGAGAACCAGCCCGGCCAGTTGATTCTGCTGACAGACCTCACCGAAACCCGGCACCTTCAGGCGCAGCTGGCTCACGCCCAGCGTCTGTCTGCCATGGGCAAGATGGTTGCGTCTCTCGCTCACCAGATCCGTACTCCGCTGTCCGCGGCCATTCTTTACGGTGGTCATCTGAGCCAGGAGGACCTGGACGAAGAAATGCGCCAGCGCTGTGCTTCCCGCCTGATGTCGCGCCTGACCCACCTGGAACAGCAGGTGCGGGATATGCTCATTTTCGCCCGGGGCGAAACCCGGCTGGCCGAGGAGTTATCTGCCGACAAACTGGTCTCGGCACTGGCATCGGCAGTCGAGGGGCTGAAGCCGGCTCCGGGCGCGACAGTGAAGCTTGAGAACAAAATCTCCAGCGACTGCCGGCTGATGTGTAATCGGGATGCCCTAGTTGGCGCCTGTACCAATCTGGTGAATAACAGCCTGGAGGCCGGCGCTCGCCATGTGGCGGTTCGGGTAACCGAGGAAACCGGGGAACTGGTCATCCGGGTTGTGGACAACGGCCCAGGTTTTGAGCTCTCGGACGCTGCCCGGCTGACCGAAGCTTTTTATACAACCAAGTCCCATGGCACGGGTCTCGGCCTTGCAGTGGTTCAGGCCGTTATCAAGGCGCATCAGGGACGGTTTTCCATTGAATCGCCGGAGCAGGGCGGTGCTGTAGCCACCCTGCGTTTGCCGCAATTACGTAACAGACACTGATCGGAGGCAACCATGGCCAAGGCCCAGATTCTGATTGTTGAGGACGACCATGACCTGCGTGAAGCGCTGGTAACCACCCTCGAACTGGCAAAATTCCGGGTTCGGGAAGCATGCAATGCCAGCGAAGCCCTTGAGCGACTGGCCGAGGCTCCGGTGGATATGGTGGTCAGTGATGTCAACATGCCGGGTCTGTCAGGGCACCAGCTTCTGGCAGAGGTGCAGCGGCTGTACCCGGGCCTGCCAATGATGCTGATCACGGCCTATGGCCAGATCAGCGATGCGGTATCCGCCATGCAGGCCGGCGCTATCGATTATCTGGTGAAGCCATTCGAACCGCGTTTCCTGGTGGATGCCGTCAGCAAGGTTGTTGGCGGCGGGCGTGAGAAAGCCAGTGATGAACCGGTGGCAGAAGACCCGATCAGCAAGCGGATGTTCCAGCTGGCGACCAAAGTGGCCGGCAGCGATTCCACCGTCATGATCTCGGGGGAAAGCGGAACTGGCAAGGAAGTCCTTGCCCGGTTCATTCACCAGCAGTCCCCGCGGTCAGAGCAGCCATTCGTGGCGATCAACTGTGCTGCAATACCGGAAAACATGCTGGAGGCTATCCTGTTCGGTCACGAGAAAGGTGCCTTTACCGGTGCCGTCGCCTCCTCGCCCGGCAAATTCGAGCAGGCCAACGGCGGAACCATTCTGCTGGACGAGATTTCGGAGATGGATCTGGGGCTTCAGTCCAAGCTCTTGCGGGTATTGCAGGAGCGGGAAGTGGAGCGGGTTGGTGGTCGCAAGACCATCAGCCTGGATGTCCGTGTTGTAGCGACCACCAACCGGGATCTGGCGGATTACGTTCGCGAAGGCAAGTTCCGGGAAGACCTCTATTACCGTCTGACAGTGTTCCCGATGCACTGGCAGCCGCTCCGGGAGCGGCCGCTGGATATCATGCCACTGGCTACTTCGCTGCTTAAAAAGCATTGCCGCAAAATGAAGCTGACCGGGATTACCTTTGCCCAGGACGCAAAAAGTGCGCTTATGAATCATCAATGGCCGGGGAATGTGCGGGAGCTGGACAATGCCATCCAGCGAGCGCTGGTGCTGCACCAGGGAAATGTCATTCACTCTGGCGATCTGTGTCTGGAGCTGGGCATCACCGGCCGGCCGGACCTTCGCAGCGCGGCGCCGGTTTCGATGACCGAAACCGTTGCCAACATAGCAGCGGGCGAGCCGGATATTTCAGACTCTGGCTTTTCCCCCCTAGACGAACCTTCTCATTTGCGCAGTGACGAGCCGGAGGGCGCGGTTTCGCTGGGAGATGATCTGAGGCAGCAGGAATTCCGTATTATTATTCAGACACTCCGGAAAGAGCGTGGGCGTCGCAACAGGGCCGCGGAGCAATTGGGGATCAGCCCCCGCACGCTCAGGTACAAGCTGGCCCAGATGCGCGACGCCGGAATCGATCTGGACGCCGAAATGGCCTTGGTCTGACCCCCTGCAAGACGAACTCCTTCATTGGCACCCCTCGGGGTGCCGTTTTTTTATCTTCGATTCCCCATGCCGGTGGGGGCACCCTGCCCGTCGTCAAAAGTCCGTCATGGAACTTTCACGACTCCGTCCTTTTATCCGTAACCTTCTGATATTTATATCTAAAAACTACTTGGCCTGCCAATTGCTTCACCGGAGCTAAGATTATCCCAAGAGCAATTCCGTCCCTGGGAGGGCGGAGCCAGGAGAGAGTTATGGTTCAGCGTGCCGACATCAACAGTGTTTTGTCCGATATCCGGTCCCTGCGTTCACAGATGATGCAGAACCAGCGGGTCGAGCAGGATCAATCGGTTCGTGGTCGCATAGACGGCCCTCGCCAGGTTCAGGAAACCCAGGAGACGCCCAGCTTCAATGACATGCTTAGCAACGCGGTGAACAACGTGAACGACCTCCAGAAAACGGCTGGGGATCTGCGAACCGCCTACGACATGGGCGATCCGAACGTAGACATCACCCGTGTGATGATTGCCGCCCAGAAATCCTCTGTCTCCTTCGAAGCGCTGACCCAGGTACGTAACCGGGTGGTTCGGGCCTACGAAGACATTATGAACATGCCGATCTGATAACGGAGCAGAGTCATGGCCAGCGTACCTGCAGAAACCAATGCCTCCAACATGCCCGCAGCCCGGGAGGGAGACGCGCCAGAGAGCCGTAGCGACCTGTTCATGGGGTTCAACCGGCTCAACCTGCTGCGCCAGATCGGGCTTATGGTGGGGCTTGCCGCCAGCGTGGCGCTGGGGCTGGCGGTCGTGCTCTGGGCTCAGGAGCCGAACTATCAGCCGGTGGTGGGTGATCTTTCATCCTACAATCCCCAGGATGTGACCACCATCCTCGAAAGCAACGGTATCGACTACAAGATGGATCCGCGCACCGGCGCATTACTGGTTCCCTCGGATCAGGTCTACAACGCCCGTTTGAAGCTGGCGGCCGAAGGTGTCACCGATCGTCAAACCATGGGCTACGAACTGCTGGACCAGGAACGTGGTCTCGGCACGTCCCAGTTTATGGAAACCATCTCATACCGGCGCGGGCTTGAGGGTGAGCTTGCCCGCACCGTTGCCAGCATGCGTGGCGTTCGGAATGCCCGTGTGCACCTGGCTATCCCGGAGCGCTCTGTCTTTGTTCGCGATGCCCGTGATCCCTCTGCCTCGGTGTTTCTTGAAGTTTTCGCTGGTCGCCGGCCAGAACAGGAACAGATTAACGCTATTGTGAATCTGGTTGCCGGCAGTGTTCCCATGATGAGCAAGGAACACGTAACCGTTGTCGATCAAAACGGCAATCTGTTGACGGGCAAGCAAAGTCAGAGCGGTGCGGATCAGATGGCGGACCAATACGAATACACCGCCAAAGTCGAGGAGCGTCTGACACGTCGGGTTGCCTCTCTCATCGGACCCATCGTGGGTGATGGCCGCTATCGTGCCGAAGTGTCGGCGGATCTCGATTTCTCCTCGGTGGAGCAGGCAGAGGAATTGTTCAACCCCGAACAGCAGGCGGTGCGCAGTGAGCGTGAGCTGACCGAACGGCGCACTGCCGGCGCACAGGGCGGCATTCCCGGTGCGCTGGCAAACCAGCCGCCGGCTAATGCTACGGTGCCAGAGCAGGCTGCCGGCGGTGATGGTGAGCAGGCGGTGCCAGAACCGGTCAACGTGCGAAGTGAATCCACGCGAAATTATGAAATGGATCGTACTGTCAGCTACCGACGTCAGGAGCTGGGCAGAGTCAAGCGGGTGACCGTGGCTCTGGCGGTGGACGACATGAAAGTAGTGGATCCACAAACGGGCGAAGTCAGCTACGAGCCCTGGCCGGAGCAGGAGCTGCAGCGGCTCAGCATGCTGGTTCGGGACGCCGTGGGCTATTCAGCTGCCCGGGGTGACAGTGTTACGGTGATGAATACCGCATTTGCGCAGGAAGAATCCGTTGAATTCGAGGCTCCGGCGTTCTGGGAACAGCCCTGGTTCTGGGATCTGATGAAGCAAGTGCTCGCAGGCCTGGTGATTCTGGTGCTCGTGCTGGGGCTGCTGCGCCCAACGCTTAAAAGCCTGTCCAGCGGTGGCCAGCGGGAACGCGGCCTGGATTCCGGCTCCGGCAGTGGCGGTGGTTACGGGGGCCTTGATGACATCGAGGGTGGAGATGAGCTCCGCAAGGCCATGTCCGCCCAGGATGATCTGCTTTTGCCGGGTGCCACAGACGGTTATGATAGGCAGCTGAACGCATTGAAAGGGCTGATTGCCGAAGACCCGGCGCGGGTCGCACAGGTAATGCGCCAGTGGGTGAACGTCGATGACTGAGCAAGCCAATCAACAGGGTGGCGGTGAGCCATCAAAGCCGCAGCGGAAAATTCCGCGTGTGGAGCAGGCTGCGATTCTGCTCATGTCACTGGGCGAAGCGGATGCCGCAGAAATCCTCAAGCACATGGGCCCCAAAGAGGTCCAGCGTGTGGGCGTGGCCATGGCTCAGATGAAGGATGTCAGCAAGGACGAAGTGACCTACGTGATGAACCAGTTTGTTGATGCCGTAGGCGGGCAGACCGGGCTTGGCGTAGGCAATGACGAGTACATCCGGACGATGCTCACCCAGGCGCTCGGCGACGACAAGGCATCCAGCCTGATCGATCGCATCCTGATTGGCGGCAATACCACCGGCCTCGATACTCTCAAGTGGATGGAGCCCCGGGCCGTTGGCGACATCATTCGCTATGAACACCCGCAAATCCAGGCCATTGTTATTTCCTACCTGGATCCGGATCAGGCCGCTGAAATTCTTGGCACCCTGGATGAGAAGGTCCGCCTTGATGTGATGATGCGTGTTGCGTCACTGGAGAGTATCCAGCCCCAGGCCTTGCAGGAACTCAACGATATCCTGGAGAAGCAGTTCTCGGGTGGCGCCGCCTCCCAGACCAGCCGCATTGGCGGGGTCAAGCGCGCAGCGGACATCATGAACTTCATGGATCGGAGCATCGAAGGCAATCTGATGGATTCCATAAAGGATATGGATCCGGACCTTGCCAGCACCATCGAAGACCTGATGTTCGTGTTCGATAACCTAAAGGAAGTGGACGACCGCGGAATCCAGGCGCTGTTGCGGGAAGTGTCCTCGGAAGTGCTGGTGGTGGCCCTCAAGGGCGCCGACGAGGAGGTTCAGAACAAGATCTTCAAGAACATGTCCAAACGCGCTGCGGAATTGCTGCAGGATGATCTTGAGGCCAAGGGGCCGGTCAAGGTCAGCGAAGTTGAATCCGCCCAGAAAGACATTATCACCATTGCACGCCGTATGGCCGAGGCCGGTGAAATCTCCCTCGGCGGTGCCGGCGAAGAAATGATGTGATGAAAGATTCCACCCGTGACGTCAATCGCATTCCCAAGGAACAGCTGACCGCCTATGAACGGTGGGAGCTGCCCCTGCTGGATGCCCGTGGCAATGAAGTAGCGCGGGAAGAGGAGCGCGAGGTCAAGCCCCTCACCGCCGCCGACATTGACGAGATTCGCGAGGCGGCCCGGGAAGACGGCTATAACGAGGGCCGGGAACAGGGTTACCAGGATGGCCTGAAGGCCGGCAAAGAGGAAGGCCACCAGGATGGGCTGGAAACCGGCCTGGCAGAGGGCAGGGAGCAAGGCAAAAGTCAGGGCTACGACGATACCCGCAAGGAAATCGACACCAAGCTTGACCGTCTCGAACATCTGCTCGGTGAGTTACTGCTGCCGATCAAGCGCCACGAGGACGAACTTGAAACCTCTCTGGTCAACCTGACCACGGTTCTGGCCCGGGCGGTGGTCTTTCGTGAACTGACCATCGACTCCTCCCAGATCCGTCACGTGGTTCGCCGCGCCATGGAGGCGCTACCCTCCACCGCGGAAAACATCCGCATCCATATAAACCCGGAAGACTGTGAAATGGTTCGCGAGGTGACCGCCCGCCTCGAAGCGTCCGCTTCCGTCATTGAAGACGCCAGTATTCTGCCCGGTGGCTGTAAGGTGGAAACCCGTCACAGCCTGGTGGATTTCACGGTTGAGAAACGTTTCCAGCGGGCCGTGCAGAGCATGCTGGACCAGCAGATGAGCGACAGTGAGGGCGGAGAAACCGAGGAACTGGACTCCATGATGGAAGACTTGACCGGTTTCCATCGGGACGTGCTGGATTCCCCGGAGACCGGGGATTCCTCAGACGATCCGAAGCCGGCGCAAAATACAGGTGACGGTGATGACCTCGAGCCTCGCTGATCGCCTCAACCGCTTTCAGGGGTTTCTGGGAAACGAGCCCGAGCCTGAACTTTCCGGCCGACTGACCCGCATGGTGGGCCTTACCCTCGAATGTGTCGGCTGCCCCATGGTGGTCGGTGACCGCTGTGTCATTTTTGGCCAGAACACCGGTAATGTTGAGGCGGAAGTGGTGGGCTTTGAGGACGACCGGGTGTATCTGATGCCCCTGACAGCAATCGAGGGGCTCAAGCCCGGTGCCAGGGTTGTGCCTCTGTCTGCCGCAAGCCGGGTGCCGGTTGGCCCCCAGCTGCTTGGCCGGGTGGTCGATGGCAGTGGCGAGCCCCTGGACGGAAAAGGCCCCTTGCAGGCCGAAGCCCGCGTGGCGCTCACCGGCGATATTATCAACCCGCTGAACCGCGCCCCGGTGCGGCAGTCGATGGATGTGGGTATACGGGCGATCAATGCGTTGATGACCGTCGGCCAGGGGCAGCGCCTGGGTCTGTTTGCCGGCAGTGGCGTGGGCAAGAGTATGTTGCTGGGCATGATGACCCGCTTTACCGATGCCGACATCACCGTGGTGGGCCTGATTGGTGAGCGGGGCCGCGAGGTAAAGGAGTTTATCGAAGACATCCTGGGCGAAGAGGGCCTTTCCCGCTCGGTGGTGGTGGCCGCGCCCGCGGACGATTCGCCACTGATGCGGTTGCGCGCCGCCATGCTGACCACCCGGATTGCCGAGTATTACCGGGATCAGGGCAAACGCGTGCTCCTGTTGATGGATTCCCTGACCCGTTACGCCCAGGCCCAGCGGGAAATTGCCCTGGCCGTGGGTGAGCCGCCGGCGACCAAAGGCTACCCGCCCTCGGTATTTGCCAAACTGCCCCAGTTGGTGGAGCGAACCGGCAATGGTCGCCCCGGAGGTGGTTCTATCACGGCGTTCTACACTGTACTAACCGAAGGCGATGACCAGCAGGATCCGATTGCAGACGCTGCCCGGGCGATTCTGGATGGCCACATCGTACTCTCCCGCCGGCTTGCCGAAGAGGGACACTACCCCGCCATTGATGTGGAAGCGTCGATCAGCCGGGTGATGCCGCAGGTAACCGAGACCGAACATTTTTCCAGGGCCCAGCGATTCAAGCAGGTGTACTCACGGTACCAGCAGGCCCGGGATCTGATCTCTGTGGGCGCTTACGTGAAGGGTTCCGATCCCGAGACCGATTTTGCCATCACTCACATCGGTAATATGCGCCAGTTCCTGCAGCAGGGCCTGAATGAGAGTGCACCACTGAAGGAAAGTGTTGACCAGTTGCTGGCGGTGGTGCCAGAGCGTCGATCCCCCGATCGGCGTAAGTCGGCCGTGCCGAATCCGGCAGCTGGCGGCGGAGGTGATGCCTGATGCTGCGTTCCCGGCGTCTGGAAGTGGTTCTTTCCCTGGAGGAGCGCAAGGAGCTGGAAGCCCTGGAGCGAATGGGAGAGGCCAGGAAGCTGGCGGAGCAGCAGCGCGAACAGGTCCAGAACCTGAATCGCTACCAGCAGGAGTACCGGGATCAGATTCGCAACAGCCAACAGGGGATTGTGCAGGTGTCCAGGCTCCAGGCGTGGCAGGCCTTTATTGCGCAACTGGATCAGGTAATCCGGCAGCAACAGACGCAGCTGGAGCAGGCGGAAAAGGTCTTCGAGGCGCGCAAAAAGGAATGGCAGCACGCCTGGGAGCGCCGGCGGGGCATGGAAAAATACATAGAAACCTGCCGCCAGCAGGAGCAGAGGGAGCAGGATCTCCGGGAACAGAAGCTTTCGGATGAGGCCGCGGGGCGGGCTTTTAACCAACGTCGACGCTGAATCTTGCTCCGCATCAAGCAAATACAGATGCAAAATCAGACCACTCAGCTATCCTTACCGGATGTAGGGCTGGTAGAACACGCCGGTCAAATGCTGCTCTTGATAGCCCGGGAGGTTTTGGAATGCCGATCCAGACGCGCCGCGATGATGACGGTCAGACTCTTGTTATCAGGATAGAGGGGCGTTTCGACTTCAGCACCCATCAGGCGTTCCGTGATGCCTACGAGCACGGTGATCCGAACATCCGGAATTACATTGTGGATCTGTCTGACACCACCTACCTGGATAGCTCGGCGCTGGGAATGCTGTTGTTACTCCGTGATTATGCCGGAGGTGACAGCGCAGGAATCGTCATCGAAAACTGCAATAACGATGTCCGTCGTATCCTTTCAATCTCCAATTTCGAGCAACTTTTCAATATCCGCTGATGCTCGCGGACTGCCGGAGTACTCATGGATGATTCCGTTGCAGAACATAGCCGTCCCCTGAGAATACTGATCGCTGACGATTCAGACAGCGATCGCCTGATCCTCAAAACACTGCTGAAGCGACTGGGGCACGAAGTCCTTGATGTGGCAAACGGGCTGGACGCGGTCTCTGTTTTCCAGCGGGAGGCGCCGGATCTGGTGCTGCTGGATGCCCTTATGCCGGTCATGGATGGCATGGAAGCAGCCCGTCAGATCAAGCTCCTGGCTGGTGAACGGCTGGTTCCCCTGATTTTTCTGACCTCCCTCTCTGAAGCTGGTGCCCTGGCCCGATGCCTGGAGGCCGGTGGCGATGACTTCCTGGGAAAGCCCTATAACCGGATCATCATTGAAGCCAAGATCAAGGCTTTCAACCGAATGCGATTGATGCACCGGACCCTATCGGATCAGCGGGATCTCATTCGTGAGCGCAACCGACAACTTACCGAAGAGCAGGAAATCGCCAAACGGGTCTTCGATAACGTGGCTCATTCCGGCTGCCTGGATGCCTCCAATATTCGTTATCACGCTTCGCCCCTGTCCATTTTCAATGGTGATGTGTTGTTTGCCTCGCCCCGGCCGGCGGGCGGGATGCTGATCTTCATGGGGGATTTCACCGGCCATGGTCTGCCGGCTGCCATCGGCGCCATGCCTGTAGCCGAGATCTTCTACGGCATGGCCAATAAGGGTTTTAACGGCCAGGACGTGTTGCGCGAGATCAACCAGAAACTCAAACGGATTCTGCCGACGGGCATGTTCTGCTGTGGCGCCATGATTGAGGCGGATTTCAAACTTAATCAGTTGCAGATCTGGAACGGCGGTCTGCCGGATGGCTGGCTGATCCGGACCACCGGAGAACTCCTGGCATTGCCATCGCGGCATCTTCCCCTCGGTATCCTTGCGCCGGATCAGTTCAATGCCGATTTCGAGAGGGTTGGTGCCGCCCCTGGCGACAGAGTGCTGATGATGACCGACGGCTTTCTGGAATCTGCCGACAGCGCCGGCAACGTGTTCGGTGAGCAGGGCGTTACCGGCACGCTTGACCGGCTGGACGATGGGGACCATCCGTTCGATGCCATGATGTCCGCGGTTCACCGGTTCACCGGCAACTTTGAGGATGGCGATGACCTGACGCTCTGTTGTCTGGAAATGATGGACGAGGCGGGGCTGGCTACCCTGCCAGATCGTGCCGCACCGTCTGCTCTTGCCGGGCCGGCGGAATGGCGCTGCAGCTATGAAATCCGGGAAAGGACCCTCGGAGAGTTCAGTCCCCTGCCTCTGTTGCTTCATATCTGTATGGAGGTGCCGGGTCTTCGACGGAAGAGCGGCGAAATCTATACCCTGCTGGCGGAACTCTACAACAACGCGCTGGAGCACGGTGTTCTGGAACTCCCGTCAGAATGGAAGCACTCACCGGAGGGCTTTGGCCGCTACTACGCGGAGCGCAATCGGCGCCTGGCCAACGTGGAGGGTCACTACATCCGGTTCACACTGCACCATTCCCTGAAACCGGATGGAGGTCGGCTTCGTGTTATCTGTGAGGACAGCGGCCAGGGGTTTGATTTTCACAATCATCCCAGCGTGGCCCCCGGTAATTCCCCAACCATGAGCGGGCGCTATGCAGGGCGGGGCCTGCTGCTGTTGAAACGTCTGGCGGAGACCATCAGGTTTCATGAACAGGGCAATCATGTTGAAATTGTCTACGATTGGCAGTTCGCCCGTACAGCGGAGAATCGAGATGACTGATAAACCACACCTGGACGAGGAGGCACTGGCTGAGCTTCGAGACGTCATGGAGGACGAATTCGAAGTGCTGATACAGACCTATGTTGCAGATTCCCGCGACAGGATTCGGGGATTGCAAGAAGCCCTGAGGGCTGACGATAGTGACGCCTTTGCCAAGACGGCCCATAGCTTCAAGGGCAGTTGTATCAATATTGGCGCCCCACGACTTGGCGATCTCTGCCTGAGGGCGGAAATCGCAGGAAAGGAATCCCGGCTGGACGATGCCTCGGGATTACTGGATGACATCGCCCGGGAATTCGAACAGGTAATCGCAGGCCTGGATGGCTTGATGGTGGGGTGAATCAGGTCTATTCAGGCCGTTTGTCAGGCGAAGCAGGTGTGCGCTGGCATCACAATTGCTTTGTCCTTCGCATTGAGTGGATTAACCGCCCATGCACCGGCCAGGTCCGGCAAGGTGAGGGCGACAATGCGATAAAAGCGGCAAGAGGTTGCCATGGCCCAGATGGTTCTTCCCCAAACCCCCGCGCCCGGGACGCAACAAGATCCCGGCCCGTCAAAATCCGGAGCCAGCCGGGATCCGGCTGACAGGAAAAGCGATTTCGACTCTGTCTCCCAGGCTGAGCAAAAGCGGCTCGATCGCCAGAGGGCGGATCGGAACGCTGAGGCCAGATCTGCCGATGAATCCCGGGCGACCCAGGACACTTCTTCAGAGACGAAAACGGAAGCAAACGCGAACGCTGATCCAAAGGGTGGCGAAAAAGCCGACGCTGCCACGGATGCTGAATCACGGGACGCGGACTGGGCCGCTGTAGCAGGTGATGGCAAATCAGAGCCGACGGCGCTTCCCCTTACCTTTGTCGAGTTGCAGTCCTGGCTGAATCCAAAAGCCGGAGGTGCCGGTGAGTCCGCCATGTCAGCTACAATGCCGGGAGTCGGCGTCAATGCAGCCAACGGTGTTTCGGGCCAAGCGAATTCCGTTGCCGGATTGTTCAGTGGCCTTCTCACAGGGGCCTCGGGTCAGAAAGCTCAGTCCGGATCCGGCGGTGTTTCCGGCGATGCGACACTGACAGATGTCATGAAGGCCTCAGTGCTCACCGACTCCGGCCGCAATGCGGATTCCGGCTCGTTGATCAATTCTGGCCGCTTCCAGTCCGCCATGGATCTGGTGTCCCAGCAAGCGGCCAATAATGCCAATGGGGCAGCAAAACTGACGGCCGAGAACGCTGCGCCATTACGAGGTTATGCTACGTCCATTGATGTGCCGGTAGGCCATGCAGAGTGGGGCGACAAACTGGTGGGCAAGCTCAGCTGGCTGACTGCCCGTAACATGTCGGTTGCCGAAATCCACCTGACACCACCGGACATGGGCCCCATGGAGGTCAAGGTCCGGGTGCAGAACGAGCAGGCGAGTATTACGGTCCATTCGGCCAATCCCGTGGTCCGTGACCAGCTTGAACTGCATTCCCACCGGCTCAGGGATATGCTGGGTGAGCAGGGAATGTCGTTGGCAGGCTTCGATGTTTCCGATTCGCCTCGCCAGCAGACCGGCGAGCAGGGCACCGGAAACGATAATGGCTCCGGTGGCGGTTCGGCATCGCTGGTCGCTGGCGATCAGGACGATGAAGGCATCAGCTCCGGCAGCCTTGATCTCAGCTGGAAAGGCGAAGTAGACATCTTCGCCTGATACCCTTCGATATTCTCTTCCAATCTCCTTTGCCCATCCTTCCCGGCAACGCTAAACTGCTGTTCTGAACGGGAAGGTTGGGTGTTCTGGCCCGCCCTTTGCATCCAATCCTGAAAAGTCGCGGAAAATTGCTCCCCGTGACGGATTTCTGGCAAAGCGAACATTATGGCTGAAAATAACGAATCTGAAGCGGCTCCTGCCAAGAAGGGAAAACTGAAACTGATCATCATGCTGGTTGTGGTGGTGATCCTGGCCATTGTGCTGTCTGTGGTGGGTACCCTGTGGTTCCTGGGCGGCGGTCTTCCGGGCATGGGGGAGGAAGAGGGTGACGCAACCGAGGTTGCAGAGGAAACCTTTATTCCCAGCAGCTACTACCAGATGGAAAAAGCCATCGTTACCACGGTTCAGGCTGAGGGTCGCCAACGCTACGCCCAGGCTTATCTGGCGCTGGAGTCCACCGATCCACAGGCGCTTGAAGCTGCCAAGCTGCACATGCCTCTCATTCGAAGCCAGCTGGTGACAGTCCTTGGTAGCAGTAACTTCAACGAGCTGCAGACGCCCGAGGGCCGCAGTGGCCTGGCCGAGCGGATGCTGACCACGGTGAATCAGGTTCTGGAGCAGGAAGGCGAGCCCGCCATCAAACGGGTGTTATTCAGAAATTTTGTCGTGCAATAGCGCACGGGCCAAGGTACTTCACGGGCAGGACTACGTATGCAGGACTTGTTGTCACAGGATGAAATCGATGCCCTCCTCCACGGGGTGGATGACGGTGACATTGATACCTATGAAGAGACTGACGATACCGGCATAAAGAACTACGACCTTGCCAGTCAGGACCGCATCGTTCGGGGCCGGATGCCGACCCTGGAGATGATCAACGAGCGCTTTGCCCGTTACACCCGGATCAGCCTGTTCAACCTGATGCGTCGCAACGCCGATGTCTCCACCGGAGGCGTCCAGATCATGAAATTCGGCGAGTATATCCACACCCTGTACGTGCCCACCAGCCTGAACCTGTGCAAAGTCCGCCCGTTGCGCGGCACTTCGCTGTTCGTGCTGGATGCCAAGCTGGTCTTCAAACTGGTGGACAACTTCTTCGGTGGGGAGGGGCGGCACGCCAAGATCGAGGGTCGCGAGTTCACCCCGACCGAGACCCGCATCGTGCAGATGGTTCTGGATCAGGTGTTCCACGATATGAAGGAAGCCTGGCACGCGGTCCTCAAGGTGGATTTCGAGTACCTGAGCTCAGAAGTGAACCCGGCCATGGCCAACATCGTCAGCCCCAGTGAGGTGGTCGTGGTCAGCACCTTCCACATTGAACTCGACGGCGGCGGCGGTGAGCTGCATTTTGCCTTGCCCTATTCCATGATCGAGCCCATCCGCGACGTGCTCGATGCCGGGGTTCAGAGTGATATTGACGATGTTGATGAGCGCTGGGTGAACGCGCTCCAGGAAGACATCAAAGAGGTCAACGTTCCGATCAACACGACGGTCTGTCGCCGTCGGATCTCGTTGCGGGACATCGCCAAGATGAAAGCCGGTGACATTATCCCGGTGGAGGTGCCCGAGCATTTGACGGTCACCGCCAACGGCATCCCCGTTTACAAGGCAACTCTGGGGACCCGTGACGGGAAACTGGCACTGCGGATTCATGAGCGGGCATCAAGGCCCAAGGTAAAGAAACAATTGAAGGTGGGACGCAATGGCTGACGACGACAAGAAAGACGAGCAGGAGCTCAGCGAAGATGAAAAGCTGGCTGCCGAGTGGGAAGCCGCCATGGAAGAGTCCGGGGATGAGGGCGAACGCGAGGACGAGTGGGCCGCTGCGATGGCTGAGGCCGGCGAGGCCGAGGATGATGTTCAGGCTGCCCCCATGGAGGAGTTTGAAACCGGAAGCGAACCCACGAAAGGGGGAGGCCCGGCTCCGGATATCGACGTTATTCTCGATATTCCGGTCACCATTTCCATGGAAGTGGGCAACACTGAGATTCCGATAAGGAACCTGCTGCAGCTCAACCAGGGCTCGGTTATCGAGCTTGACCGGCTGGCGGGCGAGCCGCTGGACGTGCTGGTAAACGGTACCCTGATCGCCCATGGCGAGGTGGTCATGGTGAATGAAAAGTTCGGCATCCGTCTCACCGATGTGATCAGCCCGGGCGAACGTATCAAGCGGTTGCAGAAGTAACATGTGGTCCAGAGTGACTGCGGCACTGGCGCTGCTTGTGATCAATCCGGTTGTTGCCCAGGAAACGGCAAAGACTGCTGCGCCTGATTCGCCGGTGCGAGCCCCGGATACCCTCGGAACCATTCTCAGCCTGGGGCTGGGTCTGGTGGCCGTGGTTGCCGTGATCTATGGCTGCGCCTGGATCATCCGCCGGATGAACGGCATGACCGGCATGAACAACAACGCCATCAAGGTGGTGTCGGTGATGGCCATTGGTGCTCGCGAGCGTATCGCGCTGATTGAGGTGGGCGGCCAGCAGATCCTGTTGGGTATTACCCCATCGGCGATCCGGACCCTGCATGTGTTTGACGAGCCGGTTGTCGAGGCTGGCAGCGCCGGCTCCAGTGATTTTGCCCGGCGTCTGCAGGGCATGATCGGCAAATCCTGGACTTCCCCGACAAGGAACGACTAGCCCCATGCTTGCGGCAACCATCAAGCGACTGCTTCCATCCCTGATTGTCTTGGCGGGCTTTGTCTGGGCGCCACTGGCGCTGGCTCAGGAGCCTTCCGGCATCCCTGGTATACCGGCTTTCACAGTGACGCCCGGAGAAGGCGAGGGCGCCCAGGAATACTCGGTAACCCTGCAGATCCTGGCGCTGATGACAGCGCTGACGTTCCTGCCGGCCATGCTCATGATGATGACGTCTTTTACCCGCATCATCGTTGTGTTTGCGATCCTGCGCCAGGCAATTGGCCTGCAATCCACACCGTCGAACCAGATTCTTCTCGGCCTGGCCCTGTTTCTCAGCATCTTCATCATGAAACCGGTGCTGGAAGAGGCCAACCGGGTGGCGCTGCAACCCTACATGCAGGAGGAAGTAACCTCCCTGGAGGCGGTCGAGCTGGCAAGCCAACCGTTCCGGAAATTCATGCTGGAACAGACCCGTGAGAGCGATCTGGCCCTGTTCATGCGGATCTCCGACACACAGTACGATACACCGCAGGACGTGTCCTTCTGGATACTGATGCCGGCATTCGTAACCAGTGAGCTCAAAACCGCGTTCCAGATCGGGTTTATCCTGTTCATCCCGTTCCTGATTATCGATATGGTGGTGGCCAGTGTTCTCATGGCCATGGGTATGCTGATGCTGTCGCCGATCATCATTTCCCTGCCGTTCAAGATCATGCTCTTTGTTCTGGTGGATGGCTGGGCCCTGATCATGGGCACACTCGCCGCCAGTTACGGAATATAGGAGGCATCATGACTCCGGAAACCGTTATCGACATTCTGCGCGAAGCCCTGTGGATGATCGTGCTTCTTGCCTCGATCATCATCGGCCCGGGGCTGGTGATTGGTCTTGTGGTCAGTACCTTCCAGGCTGCCACCCAGATTAACGAACAGACCCTGAGCTTCCTGCCGCGCCTGCTGGTTACGTTGATTGTCATCATCGTCTGGGGCCCCTGGATGCTCACGCAGTTGCTGGATCATGCCAACCGGTTGTTCGGCAACATACCCTACCTGATTGGCTGACGGATGATACCGGCGGAGATCAGCGCGGATGTGATCGGCCAATGGGTCGGCCAGCACCTCTGGCCGCTGTTCCGCCTGGCCAGCTTCCTGATGGTGATCCCCATTTTCGGTGCCCAGCTGGTGCCGGCCCGGATCCGTCTCGGGCTGGCCTTGCTGATGACCATACTCATCGCGCCCATGATACCGCCCGTTCCTCAGGTGGAAGCCCTGAGCGCCGATGCCGTGGTCATTACCCTGCAGCAGATACTCATCGGCGTCGGCATGGGCTTTGCGCTGACCGCACTCTGGCAGTTGTTCGTGATTGCCGGCCAGATGATCGCCATGCAGATGGGGCTGGGCTTTGCCTCAATGGTCGATCCGGCCAACGGTGTGAACGTGCCCGTACTGTCCCAGATTTACACCATCACCATCACCCTGTTGTTCCTGGCCATGAACGGCCACCTGGTTGCCTTTGAAGTGTTTATAGAAAGCTTCCGGACCCTACCTATTGGGATGGAAGGCCTAGGCCAGACCGGAGTCTGGGAACTGGCCCACCGGATCAGCTGGATGTTCGCCTCCGCCATGCTCCTGGCGTTGCCGGCGGTTACCGCCGTGCTGATCGTCAACATCTCCTTTGGTGTCATGACGCGCGCCGCTCCCCAGATGAACATCTTCGCGTTGGGTTTCCCGATTGGCCTGATTTTTGGATTGTTTGCCATATGGGTGCTGCACGCCAATTTTCTGCCGCACTTCGATCAGTACGCCCGGGAAACCTTTGATTTCATGCGGGGATTGCAGGGGCAGCCGTAGAGATTTATGGCCGAAGAAGACGACAACAGTCAGGAAAAAACGGAAGAGGCCACCCCCCGAAGGCTCGAAAAGGCCAAGGAGGAGGGCCAGACTGCGCGCTCAAAAGAGCTGGCCACCATGGCCGTCCTCCTGGCAGGCGCCGGCGGCATGCTGATGTTCGGCGCCAGCCTGGGAGCCTCGTTGGAGGCGATCATGCGAGATAGCTTCGTTATCGAACGCTCCGCCATCTTCGACATGCGCCACATGAGCGTGCAGCTCATTGAATCCTCCAAGGAAGCGGCCTGGGCTCTCTCTCCCATTCTGGTATTACTGCTGATCGCCGCTATCTTCGGCTCCATCGGCATCGGCGGCCTGCTGATCAGCGGCAAAGCCGTGGCCCCGAAACTCAATCGCATGGACCCCATCAAGGGCCTCGGGCGCATGTTCTCAATGCGCTCCCTTATCGAGCTGGTAAAGGCCATTGCCAAGGTCGGTCTGGTAATGGCCTTGGCCATTCTGATCCTCGATCTGCGCACGGAAGACTTGTTGGCCATTGCCGAGGAGCCGGTGGTGCCGGCCATGGAACATGTACTCTGGACCATCGCCTGGAGCTTTTTCCTGCTTTCCTGCGCCACCATCATCATCGCGGCGATCGACGTACCCTTCCAGATCTACGATCACCAGAAAAAACTGCGCATGACCAAGCAGGAGGTGAAAGACGAATACAAGGACACCGAGGGCAAACCCGAGGTCAAAGGCAAGATCCGCCAACTCCAGCGTGAAATGGCCCAGCGCCGCATGATGCAGGACGTGCCTACGGCAGATGTGGTGATCACTAACCCGACCCATTACGCCGTTGCCCTGAAATACGATCAGAAGGCGATGGCCGCGCCGATAGTGGTGGCCAAGGGCGCCGATGAGGTGGCCTTCAAAATCATGGAAATTGCCCGTGAGAACAAAGTCGAGATCCTGAGAACGCCGCCGCTGACTCGGGCGGTGTACCACAACACCGACATCGGCGAGGAGATTCCCGATGGCCTGTACATGGCCATTGCCCAGGTGCTCGCCTATGTGTTCCAGCTCCGACAGTTCCGCAAGGGGCGCGGGCCCAAGCCCGGTATGCCGGAGTTCCCGATTCCTTCGGATTTGCGGCGGGACGTTTAGTTTGGAGTTGGGTTTCTTTTGGTAGCCTGCGGGTTTGGGAGTTAGCGCGGTTGTGGCTGGCCTTTTCAGGACACGCTACGAGCACATCCATGTGCGCTTGACTGTGGCCATCCATGGCCACAGACAGTCCTGAAAAGGCCACCCACAACCGCTTATCAAACCCCTTCGATATCGCTGAAAAATACCCATCCAACTCAGGAGCTTTTGGCGGATTCCCGTCGGGTTTGCGAGGTTTGTGGGGCTGCCTCCCAAAAATGTCGGCGGCCAAGGATGGCCGACGCCAAGCGCACATGGATGTGCTCGTAGCGGTTTTTGGGAGGCAGCCCCACGAACCTCTTCCCGCTAAATCATCAGGCTGGGGCAGGAGTGGAAGGCGAGATCAGCAACCAGCCTCGATAACCCGAACCATCGGCTCCCCGCGGCTTTCCGGAATCGGCAGTATCCCATACGAGGCCCGCGGGTCATGGACCGTGGTCGAGGTAAAGCCGCAGGACAGGAAGTGCTTGCGGGCCTGCTCGTCGGTCTGGAAGTGGAACGGTACCTCGCTACGGGTAACGGCCCCGAGGACGCCACCGAGCACTTTGAGGGTAGTGTTCAGCACCGGCTGGCGGGGTTGGTAGTAGCTTTCGGAGAGGTAAACCGAGCCCGGGCGTTTGGCCATGGCGGCGGCCAGTCGGCCGGTGGCCATCAGGCGGAGGGCCTTGCGGGCGGCCATGTCGGGCAGATCGGCTTCGACCATGTGGAGCAGAGGGTGTTTCTGCCGTAACCGAATGCCGCGGGGGGGCATGCCGGAGCTGTCAGTCGGCTTTCTGCTCATAGACGGCTTTACCCCATGCCTCGCGGCTGCCGGGCAGTATCAGGTTCAGGATGATGGCAGCCACCGCACAGAGCGCGATGCCTTCGAGGTGCCCGAGCACCATGCCGCCAATACCGAACACCAGGGTAACGCCTACGATAACCAGGTTGCGAGACTGCGACAGATCTACCTGGTGGCGGATCAGTGTGTTCAGGCCAACGACGGCAATGGAACCGAACAGCAGGCAGAGGATGCCGCCCATGACGGGCACCGGGATGGTTTGCAGTGCTGCGCCGAATTTGCCAACGAAAGCCAGAACAATGGCGATGCAGGCAGCCCACCACATGACCTTGGGGTTGAAATTCTTGGTGAGCATAACGGCGCCGGTGACTTCCGAGTAGGTGGTGTTGGGCGGTCCTCCAAGCATGGAGGCGGCGCTGGTGGCCAGGCCGTCACCCAGCAGGGTGCGGTGCAGGCCCGGCTTTTCCAGGTAGTTCTTTCGGGTCACGTTGCCGATGGCCAGCACGTCACCGATGTGTTCAATGGCCGGGGCAATGGCGACGGGGATCATGAACAGCACGGCGCCCCAGCTGAATTCCGGCGCAACAAAGTTGGGAACGGCGAACCAGGCGGCGTCCCGGATTGGCGTGGTATCCACGATACCGGCAAACGCGGAGAGGATGTAGCCGGTGATAACGCCGAACATGATCGGAATCAGCCGGAAAATGCCTTTCGACCAGACCGACATGATGATGGTTACGGCCAGCGAGATCATGGCGATCCAGATCGCCGTGTCGTAGGGAATCAGCTGGTTGGCGCCATCACCGGTGCGGCCGGAGGCCATGTGAACGGCAACCGGCGCCAGGCCGAGACCGATAGTCATGATCACCGGGCCGATAACCACTGGCGGCAGCAGGCGGCGGACAAAGCCGGTGCCCCGCAGCCGCACCAGTCCACTGAGGAAAATATAGAGAATACCCGCTGCCATCAGGCCGCCGAGTGTCTCTTCCATGCCGAACTTGCCTTTGGAGGCAATCACGGGGGCAATAAAGGCGAAGGACGACGCGAGGAAAATCGGGATCTGACCGCCGGTCACCACGTGAAAGATCAGGGTGCCCAGGCCGGCGGTGAACAGGGCCACGTTGGGATCCAGCCCGGTAATCAGTGGCATCAGAACCAGCGCGCCGAACGCCACCAGCAGCATCTGGGAGCCAGCAATGGCCTGTTTCCAGACCGGGTCGTTGGTATGGTCCTGCATTCTTAAACGTCCTTTTGCTTGGTGCCGAAGATTTTGTCGCCGGCATCGCCGAGACCCGGAAGGATGTAGCCTTTGTCGTTGAGGCGCTCATCAACGGAGGCGGTGTAGATAGACACGTCCGGATGTTTTTCCAGAACCTTTTCAACACCTTCGGGCGCGGCAACCAGCACCAGGGCCCGGATCTCGGTGCTGCCGGCCTTCTTGAGCAGGTCAATGGTGGAGATCATTGAGCCGCCGGTGGCGAGCATCGGATCGACAATCATGGCCATACGCTGGTCCAGTTCGCCCACCAGCTTTTCAAGGTAGGTGCTGGCCTCGAGGGTTTCCTCGTTGCGGATCTGGCCGACAACACTGACCCGGGCCACCGGAATCAGGCTGAGGACACCGTCAAGCATGCCAAGGCCGGCCCGCAGGATCGGCACGATGGTGACCTTCTTGCCGTGAATCTGTTCCACGTTAACCGGCCCTGCCCAGCCTTCGATGGTCTTTTCCTGCAGATTGAAGTCTTTGGTGGCCTCGTAGGTCAGGAGTGCACCGACTTCCTGTGCCAGCTCCCGGAAATTCTTGGTGCTGATATCCGCACGGCGCATGATGCCGAGCTTGTGGCGGATCAGAGGGTGTTTTACCTCGTGGATTGGCATGGGGTCACCTGTGTGTCTGGTTGGAATTTTGGCGTCGCGATCAAATGGCGCAAGGATACCGCATCTGGCAAGGGGAGTCAGGCCGCAAATGGCCGGTTCCGTGAAATCCACTAAGGGCTGGTACGGATCTTGCGATAACCCTTCCAAACGACGCTCCGGTGTCAGATTTTCGACCTTCAAAACGCCTGCAGGCACGGCCAATCGGAGAAGTATCCGGCATGGACAGAGCTTTAGTCCTCAATAACGTCAAAACCCTGACGCGGGGCAACCTGGGCATACCAATCATGCTGATGGGCTTGCTGGGCATGATGATTCTGCCCATGCCGGCGTTCCTCCTGGACGTGTTCTTTACTTTCAACATCACCCTGTCCATTGTCATTCTGCTGGTGTGTGTCTACGCCCTGCGGCCGATGGAGTTTGCGTCCTTCCCGACAGTCCTGCTGGTAGCCACACTTCTGCGTCTCGCCCTGAACGTGGCGTCTACCCGGATTGTTCTGCTGAACGGCCACGAAGGCGGCGATGCCGCCGGTAAAGTGATCGAATCCTTCGGCGCCGTTCTGATCGGCGGCAATTACGCCGTGGGTCTGGTGGTGTTTGCGATCCTGATGATCATCAACTTCCTGGTCGTGACCAAGGGTGCCGGCCGGGTCTCCGAGGTGAGCGCCCGTTTCACGCTGGATGCTATGCCCGGCAAGCAGATGGCGATTGATGCGGACCTGAACGCCGGCCTGATCAATCAGGATGAGGCCAAGCATCGTCGTGCCGAAATCGCCCAGGAAGCGGATTTCTACGGCTCCATGGACGGTGCGTCCAAGTTTGTGAAGGGCGACGCCATTGCCGGCCTGCTGATTCTTGCCATCAACATCATTGGCGGTATTGCCATTGGTATGCTGCAGCACGGTCTGGATTTCGGGCTGGCCATGGAGCGATATGCGCTACTGACCATTGGTGACGGCCTGGTGGCACAGATTCCCTCGCTGCTGCTGTCCACGTCTGCTGCAATCATGGTAACGCGGGTTACCTCCAGCCAGGATATGGGCGGCCAGATCCTCCAGCAAATGTTCAGCGCGCCCAAGGCGCTGTCCATTGCCGCCGCTATCCTGATCATTCTCGGTCTGATTCCCGGCATGCCCCACGTGGCCTTCCTGGGTCTGGGTGCACTGGCCGCCGGCGCTGCCTGGTATATCTGGAAGCACCAGCGACAGACCGTCGAAGAAGATGGCGCATTCCCGACTAGGGGCGCGGGCGGGGCGGCTCCACGGCCGGCGGGTCGTGATCTGCCTCCAGGCGGTGACGCTGGCGGCGATCAGGGGCGTCAATTACCGGCCCCCGGAGAGACCAAGGAGCTGGGCTGGGACGATGTGTCCACTGTCGATATTGTCGGTCTGGAAGTGGGTTACCGGTTGATCCCGCTGGTGGACAAGTCACAGGGTGGCCAGTTGCTCAGTCGTATCAAGGGCGTTCGTAAAAAGCTGTCCCAGGATCTCGGCTTCCTGATGCCCTCGGTCCACATTCGAGACAACCTCGATCTTATGCCCAACGTCTACCGCATCACCCTGATGGGCGTGACGATTGCCGAAGCGGAAATCCATCCGGACCGCGAACTGGCCATCGACCCCGGTCAGGTATTCGGAAAGATAGAAGGCATTGAAGGCAAGGATCCGGCGTTCGGTCTGGACGCCAGCTGGATTGAGCCAGACAAGAAAGAGCAGGCCCAGACGCTCGGCTATACCGTGGTCGATGCCAGTACGGTGGTCGCGACCCACCTTAACCAGGTACTGCAGAAACACGCCCACGAGCTGCTGGGCCATGAGGAAGTCCAGAAATGGCTGGATCAGCTTGAAAAGATTTCTCCGAAGCTGGCCGAGGAACTGGTACCCACCACCGTATCCATCAGTCTGCTGCTGAAAGTGCTGCAGAACCTCCTGAAGGAAGAAGTGCCGATCCGAGACATGCGGTCCATTGCCGAGGCCATCGTGAACGTGCATCCGAAGAGTCAGGATCCGAAGCTGTTGACCACCGTTGCGCGGCAGTCCCTGCGCCGGATGATTGTCCAGAGTATCTGCGGCAACGAATCAGAGATACCGGTGATCACCCTGGATCCGGATCTGGAACAGTTATTGCTAAAGTCTGTTCAGCAGAGTCAACAATCCGGCGGACAGGAAGATATTGGCCTGGTTCTGGAGCCGAATATGGTTGAAAAACTCCAGCGCTCGCTTCAGGAGAGCGTCCAGCGTCAGGAGATGCTCGGCAAGCCAGCCATTCTGCTGGTGTCCGGGCCCCTGAGGCCGGTGCTGGCGAAGTTCGCCAGCTACGGGGTAGAGCGGCTCCATGTGCTCTCGTACCAGGAAATTCCGGATAACAAACAGATTACGATCGTGGCGTCCGTTGGCCAGTAACGGCGCGGATGACAGAGCGGACAGCGCCGGCACGGCGTTGCCGGTGGAGGAAGAGGCATCATGAAAGTAAAACGGTTTTTTGCTCAGACCATGGCCGAGGCGCTCAAGCAGGTCAGTGAACAGATGGGGCCGGACGCCGTGATCCTTTCCAATCGTCGGGTCGACGGCGGTGTCGAAATTGTGACGGCGCTGGATTATGACGAGAATATGGCGCGCCAGCGACTGGGCAACCAGGCAGAAGAAGCCACCAACGGGTCCCGCTTGGCCGAGATGCAGGCCGACCAGCACAGGCGTCTTGAGGACGAGCTGAGCCGGTCCCGGGACCGCATCCGTGAAGTACGGGAAAAGCGGGCATCGCAGGGCGCGAGCTACGCCGGTTCGTTCGCTGCCATTCAGGAAGAGGTGAGCGGTGGTTTTGGTGATATTGAACTTCTGCCACAGGCGCCGAGGGAAGCCTATTCTGATGAGCTGGCGCAGATGCGGGCCGAGATCAGCTCGCTCAAAGACATGATGCAGGGCCATCGGCCGCAACAGGAGCCGGAGGTTTCTGCGACCACCGCCGTGCAGCAGAGGCTTGCCGAGCGCTTGCAGGAGTTCGGCCTCGGCAGTGATCTGGCGGGGTCAATTTCCCGTCGTCACAAGGCGGGGCGCCTGGAAGACGGTTGGAAGCAGTCCCTGAAAATGCTGTGTACCGGGGTTCGGACCTCCCGCATGGAGTGGCTGGATGAGGGCGGCGCCTACGCGTTGGTGGGTCCGACAGGGTCCGGGAAAACCACCACCATTGGCAAGCTGGCCGCGCGCTACGTGCTCAAACACGGTTCCGACTCGGTGGCACTGGTGACCACGGATCGCTATCGGGTGGCGGCGCACGAGCAGTTATTCGTGTTCGGTCGGATCCTGAATGTGCCGGTTCGGGTCGTGGATGAGAGCCACAGTCTGGACGATATTCTGGACGAGCTGTCAGACCGTCATCTGGTGCTGATTGATACCGCCGGACTGACCAGTGCGGACAAAGGCTATCAGGAACAGCTGGCCGAACTGGCTCGCAGCCATCACAATATCAAAACCCATCTGGTGGTCTCGGCAACCAGTCAGCCTCGCATCATGAAATCCGTGTGGCATTGCTATAAGATGGCAAATCTTGCGGGCTGTGTGATGACCAAAATCGACGAGGCCCTGACGCTGGGCGAGTCTCTCGGGTTTGTGATGGAAACCGGTCTGCCGGTAGCCTATTACACAGACGGCCAGAAGATTCCTGAAGACCTGCACCACGCAGAAGCCGTTCCGCTGGTGCGGTTGGCCGTGGATCGGCTGAAAACACTCCAGCAACAGCAAGCGGTCGCAGAGGGCCTGAAAGAGCACGCCTGAGACCGGACAGATTGACAACAGGCGTCGGAGACAAAGCCGGCGAAACGTGGCGAGAGACCAAAAACAGTATGAGCAGAGCACATCCGGTACAGGTGATTGCAGTTTCCGGCGGAAAGGGTGGTGTCGGCAAGAGTAACGTGTCGGTGAACCTCGGAATTGCCCTGGCGCAGAAAGGCCTGAGAGTGGTGCTGCTCGACGCCGATCTGGGGCTGGCCAATATCGACGTCTTGCTGGGCATCACTGCCAATCGCAACCTCCAGGATGTTCTGGCCGGCGATTGTGATCTGAAGGACGTTCTGGTGAATGGACCCGGTGGCATCAAGATTGTCCCCGCCTCTTCCGGTACCCAACGAATGACCCAGCTCAGCCCCATGGAACATGCCGGGCTGATTAATGCGTTCAGCGAACTGGGTGATCAGATCGATGTCCTGATCGTTGATACCGCCGCCGGGATTTCCGAGTCAGTGGTCAGTTTTCTGAGAGCGTCTCAGGAGCTGCTGCTGGTTGTCTGCGACGAGCCGACCTCGATCACCGATGCCTATGCCCTGATCAAGCTGATGAACCGTGATTATGGAACCAACCGCTTCCGTATTCTTGCCAATCAGGTTCGGAATGAGCAGGAAGGCCGGCATCTGTTTGAAAAACTGACCCGGGTCACCGAGCGCTTCCTCGATGTGGCACTACAATACGTAGGAATAGTTCCCTACGATGAGGCCGTGAAGAAAGCGGTTCAGCGGCAGCGTGCGGTGCTGGACGCCTATCCCAGGGCGAAAGCTTCACTGGCCATCAAGGCGCTGGCGGACAAGGTAGATAGCTGGCCGTTGCCGTCCTCGCCCCGTGGGCATCTGGAATTTTTTGTGGAGCGGCTCGTCGAAGTCTGAATCGGATCCAGTCAAACAAAAAACCGGATACATGACATTGGCGAAAAACCTCGGAATCTATAACCAGTCAAGTGCGCAGAAGCCGGCTCAGCTCATTGAGCAGCACGCGCCGCTGGTCAAGAAAATTGCCCTTCACCTGATGGCTCGCCTGCCGGCGTCCGTCCAGCTTGAAGACCTGATGCAGGCCGGCATGATCGGTCTGCTCGAGGCCGCCCAGCGTTACAGTTCTACCAAAGGTGCTACCTTCGAGACTTACGCCGGTATCCGTATTCGCGGCGCCATGGTGGACGAAATCCGCAAGGGTGACTGGGTCCCCCGTTCCGTGCATCGCAACGCCCGTCGCATTTCCCAGGCCATCAAGGCCGTTGAAGATAGACTTGGCCGCGAAGCCCACGACCAGGAAGTGGCCGAAGAGCTGGGTATGGGGCTGCCCGAATACCACTCCTACCTTTCCGGTTCCAACAGCGGTCGACTTTTTAGCCTCGACGAGCTCAATGAATCCGGAGAGCTGCCGATAGAACAGACAGAGACGCAGGATAATCCCCTTGAGGGGTTGTCCTCCGATGCCTTCCGGCGGAGCCTCGCTGAGGCGATTGAAGACCTGCCGGAGCGGGAAAAGCTGGTGTTGAGCCTTTACTACCAGGAAGAACTGAACCTCAAGGAGATTGGCGCGGTGCTCGGCGTCAGTGAGAGCAGGGTAAGCCAGATTCACAGCCAGGCAGCCCTGCGCCTTCGGGGACGGCTCTCGGATTGGCGTCAGGAATCGGACAACTGACCGCGTTCAGTCTGTGTCGCCAACGAGGTAGTCTGTAGTTTTTGGTAACCGATGCTTTACAACCGAAGCAAAGGTCCGACAATAAGCGGTTAAAACAGCGGCCTGCTAGACTTTGAACGCAAAGGTCAAACGAATTCCGGGTGTTACTAACTGGAGGTCCCATTGGACAAAAACATGAAAATCCTCATTGTGGACGACTTCTCCACAATGCGACGGATCATCAAGAACCTGCTGCGTGATCTTGGCTTCACCAACACCGATGAAGCTGACGACGGCAACACGGCACTGCCAATGCTCAAAAGCGGCAAATACGATTTTCTGGTGACCGACTGGAACATGCCTGGCATGTCAGGCTTCGACCTGCTCAAGGCCGTTCGGGCGGACGAGAATCTGAAAACCCTGCCGGTATTGATGGTAACTGCTGAGGCCAAGCGCGACCAGATCGTTGCCGCTGCCCAGGCAGGCGTAAACGGGTATGTGGTCAAGCCGTTCACCGCTGCCGTGCTCAAGGAAAAGATTGAGAAAATCTTTGAAAGAATCCAGTAACCAGAGGTCGGATGGCTCTCATGAGCGATAGCAAAAAGAACCATCGGGGCCTTGAACCGGAGGTGACGGAAAAGCTCCAGCGGCAGGCAGCGGAACTGGCCGAGAGTGTTGATGCGGGTGATTATGCCAAAGCCATGACCCTGATCAATGAACTCAGCGAAGTCAGGGATCAGGGTCTGTACCGTGAGGTAGGGCGGCTGACGCGGAGCCTGCACGAAGCAATCCGGAACTTCCAGATTGATCCCCGTAACGCCGAGCAACAGGAAGCACTGTCAAAGATGACAGATGCCTCTGATCGTCTCGAATACGTTGTGCAGATGACCGGTGAAGCAGCCAACCGGACCATGGACCTGGTTGAGGAAACCATGCCGGTGGCCAATGCCCTCAGAGACGAGGCCGCCGCGTTGCGTGATGAGTGGCAGCGCCTGCGTCGCCGGGAAATGCAGCCGGCTGAGTTTCGCGAGCTGTACGGCCGGATTGATCGCTTTTTTGTCAGCATGGCAACCGATGCCGACACCATGTACAGCAACCTGTCGGAAATCCTGCTGGCTCAGGATTATCAGGATCTGACAGGTCAGGTCATCCAGAAGGTCACCGCCCTTGTGAAAGAGGTTGAGGAGCAGATGCTCAGCCTGGTGGTGATGGCCAGTCATGTGGACCAGCTCACGGGCACGGTGCACCAGATTGAAGAAAAAGAAGAGTCTGCAGAGAAGGGCGTCGGGCCCCAGATCAAGGCCGATGAGCGTGAAGATGTAGTTTCGGGGCAGGACGACGTAGACGACCTGTTGTCCAGTCTCGGTTTCTGAATAATGAGGGTAACGCATGGCGTTTGATGCTGATGAAGAGATTTTGCAGGACTTCCTCGTAGAAGCCGGCGAGATCCTCGAAAAGCTGTCAGAGCAGTTGGTAGATCTTGAGCGACATCCTGACGACAGTGATCTGCTCAACGCCATCTTCCGTGGTTTCCATACCGTGAAAGGCGGAGCCGGCTTCCTTCAGCTTGAAGCGCTGGTGAACTGCTGCCATTCCGCGGAAAACGTTTTCGACATCTTGCGTAATCACAAGCGCAAGGTGGATTCCGAACTGATGGACGTGGTTCTAGAAGCACTCGACTACGTCAATGCCATGTTTGAGCAGGTCCGCAATCATGAGGAGCTGACACCGGCTCCGGACGAACTTATTGCCCGTCTGGATGCCCTGGCCCAGCCTGAAGGCGAGGGGGCACCGGCCGCTGCCGCTCAACCTGAGCAGGAAGAGAGCGAACCGGCAGAAGACGGTGGCGACATCACCGACGACGAGTTCGAACAGCTTCTGGACGCACTGCAGGACGAGAAATCAGCGGAGGTTTCCTCGGCTTCGAGCGCCGGATCGGCCGGCGGTGACCAGGAAAGTTCTGGAGACGACGAAATAACCGACGACGAATTCGAAGCGCTACTGGACCAACTGCACGGAAAAGGTCAGTTTGCCGGTGCGCCAGCTGGCGAGGAAGAGGCTTCTGGTAAAGAAGAAAAGCCGGCTGCCAAGGCCGGATCTGCTGGCGGCGACGACCTGATCACCGACGACGAATTCGAGAAACTGCTGGACGATCTTCACGGCAAGGGCGGAAGCCCGACCGCGGGCGGAGAGCCTTCAGCCTCGAAAGAGCCTGCAGCTCCAAAACAGCCCTCAGCGCCGAAACAGCCTGCATCTTCAAAAGAGCCGGCTTCACCGAAAGCAAACACGTCAAAGCCCGAAAAATCGAAGCCGGCCGAGAAGCCGGAGGCCAAAGGCGCTGCCGCACCGGCGATGCCTGCTCGCGAGAATGCCCCGGCCGCGGAAACGACGGTTCGTGTCGACACCAAGCGGCTCGATGACATCATGAATATGGTGGGTGAGCTGGTGCTGGTGCGTAACCGCTTGCAGCGTCTGGGTGCTGAAAGTGAAGACGAACACATGCACAAGGCGGTATCCAACCTGGATGTGGTTACGACTGATCTCCAGTCCGCCGTCATGCAGACCCGCATGCAGCCGATCAAAAAGGTGTTCGGCAGGTTCCCCCGCGTTGTGCGCGATCTCGCCAGAAACCTCAAGAAAGAGGTGAACCTGGTGATGCATGGCGAGGAAACCGATCTGGACAAGAACCTGGTTGAAGCGCTGTCTGATCCGCTGGTTCACCTGGTGCGGAATTCGGTGGACCACGGGATCGAGGCTCCGGAAGTCCGCGAGAAGGCCGGGAAGCCACGCCAGGGCACGGTTACCCTCTCTGCCGAGCAGGAGGGAGACCATATTCTGCTGTTTATCGAGGATGACGGCGCGGGCATGGATCCGGAAGTCCTGCGCCGCAAAGCAGTCGAAAAGGGTATCTACGACCAGGACGCCGCGGACCGGCTGACCAATTCGGAGTGTTACAACCTTATTTTTGCCGCCGGATTCTCCACCAAGGAGCAGATTTCGGATGTGTCCGGACGTGGCGTCGGCATGGATGTGGTGAAAACCAAGATTGGCCAGCTCAATGGCCAGTTGAGCATCGAATCCGAGCTGGGCAAGGGCTCTCGCATTGTCATCAAGGTTCCGCTGACGCTCGCCATCATGCCCACCCTGATGATCATGCTGGGCGATCAATCCTTTGCGTTGCCGCTGGTCAACGTGGTCGAGATTTTCCATCTGGACCTGACCAAGACCAACATCGTCGATGGGCGCGAGTGCATTGTGGTTCGGGATAAAGTCTTCCCGCTATTCCATATCAAGCGCTGGCTGGTTCGTGGCGGTGCTGGCCAGGAGGTGCCCGATAACGCCCATGTTGTCATTGTGGCCATGGGTACCAAGCAGGTCGGGTTCGTGGTCGACCAGCTGGTTGGTCAGGAAGAAGTGGTTATCAAGCCCCTTGGGCGAGCGCTCCAGGGTACGCCAGGCATGGCCGGTGCCACTATTACCGGCGATGGCCGGATTGCACTCATTATTGATGTGCCAAGCCTGTTGCAACATTACGGTTGAGCCGGGCCTTCCGGCGCTTTTTGCCAGAGAAGGCCGAAGAACGATGGATTGGGTAGGAGAAGTGGATGACAGTTTCTGTCCTGGTCGTTGACGATTCAGGGTTTTTTCGCAAGCGGCTGACGGAAATCCTGACCAGCTCCGGCCAGATCAAAGTGGTAGGTGCTGCGACCAATGGTCGGGAAGGCGTTGAGCTGGCCGAGAAACTGCGTCCCGACGTGATTACCATGGATTATGAGATGCCCGTGATGGATGGCATCTCTGCCGTGCGCGAAATCATGCGCAAACATCCGATACCGGTGCTCATGTTCTCATCGCTCACCTATGAGGGCGCCCGGGTCACACTGGATGCGCTCGAGGCCGGCGCCGTTGATTTTCTGCCCAAGAATTTCGAAGAAATTGCCCGGGACAACAGTCAGCTTCAGAAAATCTTGATTGAGCGGATTCTGGATGTAGCCCGCAGTCGTCCCGGCAACCGTTCTCCTGCGCCTTCCCGCGCGGAACCTTCAGCTCCGGCCTCCCGGGCGCCGGAGCCTGCAGGGCGCCCGCGTCCGGAACCAGCACCGCGTCAGCGTCCTGACACCCGGGCTCCGGCAGCGTCGGCAGGTTCTCCGGGCGAAACCGAGGCCCCCAGGCGCCATGGCCGCCGTGGGCCGGCCAAGCATTACGCCGTTGTTGGCATTGGTACTTCAACCGGCGGCCCGGTTGCCCTGCAGCGGGTACTGACGGTGTTGCCCGCGACCTTCCCGGCACCGATTGTTCTGGTGCAGCATATGCCGGCGAGTTTTACGCCTGCCTTCGCCGAACGCCTTAACAAGCTCTGCCGGATTGAAGTCCGGCAGGCTGAGGATGGTGATGTGTTGCGGCCCGGCCTGGCTTTGCTGGCGCCCGGCGGCAAACAGATGATGGTCGAGAATCGGGGCGGACAGCCCAGGATCCGTATTCTGCCCGGAGACGAGCGGCTCAATTACAAACCCTGCGTGGACGTTACCTTCGGTTCTCTTGCCCGCAGCTTTCCGGGCAAGACGCTGGGCGTCATTCTTACCGGGATGGGCTCGGACGGCAAAGAAGGCTGTCGGATGATGAAGCAGAGCGGTTCCGATATATGGTCCCAGGATGAAAAATCGTCTGTGATCTACGGCATGCCGATGGCCGTCGCCAAGGCAGGGCTGACGGATGATGTATTGTCCCTGGACGAGATCGGGCCACGCCTCGCGGAAGGTGTGTGCTGATGGATATCCTGAGCCTGCTCGGGGTCATACTGGCCTTTGCCGCAATTCTTGGCGGTAACCTGCTGGAAGGCGGAGCGGTTGGCTCACTGTTTAATGGGCCGGCGGCCATCATCGTCATCGGTGGCACTCTGGCCGCGACTATCCTGCAGACCTCGTGGCCCATGCTGAAGCGGGCTTTCACTCAGGTGCGCTGGGTCTTTTTCCCGCCGTTTATCAACCTTGAAGACGGTATCGGAAAAGTCATTGACTGGAGTGTAAAAGCTCGCAAGCAGGGCTTGCTAGGCCTTGAAGGGCTTGCCGAGCGCGAGCCGGAGCCCTTTGCCCGCAAGGGGTTGCAGTTGCTGGTCGACGGTGCCGAAACCGAGACCATCAGGGGCATCATGGAAGTTGATCTGGAATCCCGTGAGCAGAGGGATCTGGAGTCGGCCAAGGTGTTCGAGGCCATGGGTGGTTACTCGCCAACCATCGGCATTATCGGGGCTGTCATGGGCCTGATCCAGGTGATGACCAACCTTGAGGATCCCCAATCCCTGGGTAGCGGGATCGCAACCGCCTTTGTAGCCACCATCTACGGTGTGGCGCTGGCCAACCTCCTGTTCTTCCCGGTCGCTAACAAGATGCGCGGTATCGTGCGGGAGCGCACCCGCTATGAGGACATGATGATCGATGGCCTGATTGCCATCGCCGAGGGTGAAAACCCGAAATCCATCGAATTGCGGCTGCGGGGCTTCCTGCAGTAAGCATGCGCAGGCCAACTTATGCGGCGCCGTAGGCAACCCCAGGATGATCTGCACAACAAGGAGCGGTGGCTGATTTCCTACGCGGATTTCATCACCCTGCTGTTCGCCTTTTTCGTCGTGATGTACTCGGTATCGTCCGTTAACGAAGGCAAATACAAAGTCCTTTCTGAAACCCTGACCGGCGTGTTCAATGCACCCCAGCGCTCCTTCCAGCCAATCGAGATTGGCGACCAGCCCCAGAGATCGCTGAATGCGCCTGCCGAGAACGTAATCCCGCCGGCGGTGACCGAAGCGCCCCGAAATCCGGAGATGGACGCGCAGGCGCGGACCGAAGCGCTGCGAGCCATGGCTGACCAGCTTTCCATGGAGTTTGATGAGCTGATCAACCAGGGCGTGGTGTCGCTTGAGACCAGCGACCAGTGGCTGGAGCTGAATCTGCCCAACAGTCTTTTGTTTGGCAGCGGCGATGCCGAGCCCCATTACGATGCGTTCGAGGTGGTCGAGAAAATCGCCACGGTTCTGAACAACCGGGACAACGCTGTCAAAGTGGAAGGCTTCACCGATAATCAGCCGATCAGTACCTCCCGTTTTCCGTCAAACTGGGAATTGTCAGCCGCCCGGGCGGCTGCCATGGTCCGGATGCTGGTGATGGAGGGCATTGAGCCGGAACGTCTGGCGGCTGTCGGCTATGGCCAGTATCAGCCGGTTGCCCGGAATGACACTGAGGAAGGGCGCCGCAGAAACCGCCGGGTGGTATTGCTGATCTCCCGTGACGCCAGTATTCGCGGTGCCATGCGCTGACCCGATCGTCGGCAGATGCGTATAGAGCCATTGGCATGGTTCCTGTATTACTCCTCGTTAACAATAAGGCGCCGGCAACAGCTTGCCGGATTTTCCGAGGACTGGTTCAAGTTGCCCCGGGAATGGCCGATAAACGGGACTGTGGCAACGGTCAATTGCCGGCCACACCGATGTATTCTCTGGAGAATCAAAGCGTGCGAATCTGGGCAGTAGCCAATCAAAAAGGTGGTGTCGGTAAAACCACGAGTGTGGTCGCCCTGGGCGGCTTGCTTGCCGAACGCGGCAAGCGTGTTCTCGTTGTGGATCTGGACCCGCATGGCTCACTCACCAGCTGGTTCGGGTACGATCCGGATACAATCGCGCACAGTGTTTTCGACCTGTTCCAGCACCAAGGCAAGGTTCCGGAAGGGCTACCTGCCCAACTGATTACGGAGACCAGCTGCAAGGGCCTGTCCCTTTTGCCGGCGAGTGCAGCCCTGGCTACTCTTGAGCGACGAATGATTGGCGTGGAAGGCATGGGGCTGATCATTTCCCGGGCTCTGACTCAGCTTTGGGACGACTTTGATTATGTCCTGCTCGACAATACCCCCTCTCTGGGGGTTCTGATGGTTAACGCCCTCGCGGCAGCCCAGCATCTGATCATTCCCGTGCAAACCGAATTTCTGGCCATCAAGGGCCTGGAGCGCATGCTCCATACCCTGAAGATGATCATGCGTTCCCAGAAAAACGAACTTTCTTACACCATTGTGCCCACCTTGTATGACCGGCGGACACAGGCGTCGGTGAAAAGCCTGAACCTGTTGCGGAAGACCTACCGCGAGTCCCTCTGGCAGTTTGCGATTCCGGTGGACACCAAGTTCCGGGATGCCAGCCAGGGCGGAATAACACCGTCCGCGCTGGATGCCGAAACCCATGGTGTCCGCGCCTACAGCCATCTGCTGGATGATCTCATGGCCCGGGTGGGCAGGGTGAAGGAGCGTCAGCATGGCTGACGATAAATTGACACGGCTGGCGGATCCGGAAACCGCCATTGCCAGTTATCTTGACGAACTGCTGCACACGGCCACTGATACGGCGCTTCGGGAGGAAATCGAAGCGCCGGAACCGGTGAAACCTGCACCTCCGGAACCGCGGGTGGCAACCCGCACGAAACCGGCATCTGTGCCAACCGTCGAAAAACCGCCGGCAAGACCTGAACCACCCAAACGGGTCCGGGAAACGCCGGCGGAACCTGAGAGGCCAGTGGTGCGACAGGTGCCGGAAGCGCCGGTGCCGAAGGCAAGGATTGAAGCTCAGCCTGCGCCGGAGCCGGCCGCGCCGCCGTCCCGCCCGGAGTGGTCAGAACAGCCCTTTGAGTGCCTCATTTTCACGGTGGCCGGTCTGCAGCTGGCGGTGCCTCTGATTCTGCTCGGTGCCATTCACCGCATTGAAGAAGAGATCCGGCCCATCCCGGGAAGTCCACGCTGGTACATGGGAATCCGCCCGGACCGGGATCAGAACCTGAGGGTGGTGGATACCGCCGAATGGATCATGGCAGGGCGGGTGCCGCCCGATGCCCGGGACAACTACCGGTTCGTGATCCGGCTGGATAACAGCGACTGGGGGCTCGCCTGTGATGACGTCGCCCAGTCCTTTACCCTCCGGCCGGACGAAGTGCGTTGGCGCACAGCCCGAAGCAAGCGTCCGTGGCTGGCCGGCACTGTGATTGACCACATGTGTGCGCTGATTGATGTGCGCACCATGGCAGACTTGCTGGTGAGGGCGGAAAGAGAGCACCATCTGGATCTGAGCTGACGCAAACAATGGTTACTGAATGAAACCGAGCCGTGCTGGCACGGTTTGTGCCCTTAACTATAGTATTGGGCACTGATGATATTTTTTTGACGATCAGGTTGCCCGCCGGGCAGCCCAAGAGGAGAAACATCGCTATGGCATCCCCGAGCGGACAAACCAATCAGGCCCAGGACGATCAGGTACTGCAGTACGTTACCTTCCGGCTGGATGATGAGACCTACGGTCTGAACGTCATGCAGATTCAGGAAGTGCTGAGATACACGGAGATTGCTCCGGTTCCGGGGGCCCCGGATTATGTGCTCGGCATCATCAACCTTCGGGGTAACGTGGTTACCGTTATCGACACCCGCCGGCGCTTTGGCCTGGCCGATGCCGAAGTAACCGATGCCACCCGGATTGTGGTTATGGAATCTGCCAACCAGGTTATGGGCATTCTGGTGGATTCTGTCGCCGAGGTGGTATACCTGAAAGCCAGCGAAATTGAAACTGCACCGAACGTGGGTAACGAGGAAAGTGCCAAATTTATCCAGGGCGTGTGCAACAAGGATGGCGAACTGATCATTCTGGTTGAGTTCGACAAGATGCTGTCAGACCACGAGTGGGCTGAAATCGCGGCACTGTGATCCGGGGCAACCCGCTACAGGCCTCACGATGGATGCCTTCCGTGGCAATTAACGGGAGACATCCGTCATGTTTGCAGAAATTCCTTCATACCTTCCCTGGGCGCTGACTGTTGCGGCCCTGTCTCTGGTTTTCGTTCAGGGCCTGGTTCTCGGGCGCCAGGTACGTAGCCTCCGAGCAACGCTGAAAGAGCGCTGTGATACCCTTGGCCGGGAACTGCATGCCACCACCAGTGGCAGCATGGGGGTAGGGCAGCGGTTGGTTAGCTGTGAGCGTCAGTTGCACGAGCTGAGGACCACGCTCGACGAAATGCGCCAGAACGATCCGCTGCGAATCTCTTACGATGAAGCCTCTCGACTGATTGATCTCGGCGCCGATATCGACGATCTTATGAACACGTGCGGAATTTCCCGTCCCGAGGCCGAGCTGGTGTCAGCACTCAGAAAACGTCAGGCGGCCTGATACCAAGCCGTTACGGACGTTGTTGAATGAAGAGAGTCTATCCGAGGGCCCTTGAGGCCCTTCGATCTGTATCCCGCCATGATTTTGTTTCCGGTTCTGACCTGGTTGCCTCGATAACCGGCCACTCCATTCCCCGCGAAGAAACTGTCAGCCACATTCTCTCCCTGCTCCCGGAAATAGAACCGGATCAGATGGTGATGCACGTGGGCGGTGGCTCAGGCTATTTTGCCGCTGTGCTGTCCGGGCTCGCCCATCGGGTCCTGTACGTGGAGCGGAATGCCGTTGTCGCCGAGGCTGCCAGAGAGCGGTTTGTCCGTCTGGGTATGCACAATGTGGATGTCGTTGTTGCCCGTGCGGAAGAGGCGCCCGAGCCTGATCCACTCTGTGATCTCGTTTTGTGTACCTCGTTTGTCAGGGACCAGACTGCCCTGGCGCACCTGGTTCGTGAGGGGGGGCGCCTGGTGTGTCTTGAAGGGCGAGCGGGACCCGTCCCGAGCCTGGCCATGTTCGAAAAACAGGGTGCCAAGCTCAAGCGTGTGCGCACCCTGGGCTGGGTCGACTTCAACCGTAACGTCGAGCAGATCCTCATTGATCAGGGTGTCGTGGACGAAGCGGTCCTGGCCGAGGCAAAGGCGGAGGCATTGAAGCAGAATTGCCGGCTGCTGGACGTGCTCCGCCGGAAACTGAATCTTGAAGAGATTGATCTCTACCGTTCTCTTGCCCGTCAGCGGGGCATGACCTTCACCGATGCGGACGAGCTTCTGCCGGATCTCCATCCGGCGCTTTTCCGGCGATTTTCCCGAACGTTTCTGGATCTCTCACGACTGATACCCATCGCCGAGGAAGATGGTCGGATCACGGTTGTGACCGACGATCCCGATGCGCGCATTGATCAGCTCGAGCGGTTGAGTCCTAACCAGGTGGTTGACTGCCTGCTGGTTACACCGACGGACTTTCGTCGGCTCTGGTCAGCTCTTGATCTGACTGCCAAAGGGCGCCGCTTTGCAGCGGATCAGGAACCAACCCCGAACCAGGCGGCGGACCCGACTGGCAGCAAGGATCAGCTTCTGGGCAAGGATCCGAAAAACAAGCACGTCAGCCCCTATCTGGTGTCTGTCTACGAAGCCATTCTGATGGACGCTGTAAGTGAAAAAGCCAGCGACATCCATATAGAACAGTACGGTGACCGGATTCGCATTCGCCTTTGGGTGGATGGCGATCTCCATGATCTGCCCCAGTACCAGCTGTCGGCCCGGGAGATGAAAGGGGTGATTAACGTCATCAAGCTGCGGGCAGAGCTGAACATCGCCGAGCACCGGCTGCCCCAGGGTGGGCGGTCCCGGCTGCAGCTCGGCGATATGGCCTACGATCTGCGGATACAGACCCAGCCTTCGCTCCATGGCGAACATGCCGTTATACGTCTGCTGCCGCAGACCGGCCGCGCCATGACCATTGCCGAACTTGGCATGTCATCCATGATCGGTGCCAGTTATCAGCGCTTGCTGGATAACCCGGCGGGACTGGTGCTGGTGGTCGGTCCGACCGGGTCAGGCAAGTCCACCACGCTGTATGCGGGGCTGCAGACCCTTGCCGATGACGGCCGCCGGAAAGTTATCACGGTGGAAGACCCCATCGAGTACTCCATCGACAACATTCAACAAACCCGGGTCAGATCAGAAATTGGCTTTGGTTTCGCCGATGCCATGAGGGCGTTTGTCCGGGAAGATCCGGATGTCATTCTGGTGGGCGAGATCCGTGACCAGGAAACCGCTCTGGAGGCGATACGGGCCTCCCAGACCGGCCACGTGGTTCTGTCCACGCTGCACTGCAACGACGCGGTGGATTCACTGCAGCGCTTGTATGATCTGGGTATCCACCCGAATTCCATTGCCGGTGAGCTGCTGGCTGTCATCGCCCAGCGGCTGGCCAAGCGCATCTGCAAGCATTGTTGCCAGCCTGCAGAGCCGGACCCGGTGATTCTGTCCGAGGTGTTTCCCGACGGCCCGCCCGCGGATTTCCGGTGTTTTCAGGGCGCCGGTTGTGACAAATGCAACGGCCGCGGCACCCAGGGTCGAGTGGCAATTGTCGAGTACATGGAAGTCGATTCGGACATCCGGAACGCCATTTCCAGCCAACCGCCCATCGGGGAGCTGCGCTGGCGAGCTCTTGATGCCGGCCTGGTGACCATGCGGGACAGCGCCCTGGACCATGTGATTGAAGGCATTATTCCGCTTTCCGAACTGCCGCGGATTCTCCCGAGGGAGCGCATGGCACCGGAAGTTCGGGGCGGCCGCAGGAGTCAGGAATGAGCAACAAGCAATCTGTTAACAAGGCGGCCCAGCGGGAGCCCGTGGAGGTAGTCTACGCCGCGGAGCTGGACAAGCTCAGGAGTATGGATCATGGCCCGGTGCCACCAGGCTGGCAGATGTCGCCGCGGGCGGTGGAAAAGTTCGTCATGGGGGATGAGAAACTCGGCATTGAGCGGAAGTTCGTTGCCGACCGGGCCATGGTGGTCCGGATCATCATTTCCCTGTGCACCAGCCGCGGCTGCCTTCTGGTCGGCGAGCCGGGTACCGCCAAATCCTGGTTGTCGGAGTTGCTGGCCGCCGCCATTTCGGGAAGCTCCACGTTAACCTTGCAGGGTGGGGCGGTGAGCAGCGTCGGGCAACTGCTGTATAGCTGGAACGAAGCGGTACTGCATACCGAGGGCCCCTGCCTGAAGGCGTTGGTACCCAGCCCCTTGCTGCGGGGCATGATGGAAGGGCAAATGGTCCGGTTTGAAGAGATCGCCCGCTGCCCACAGGCGCTGCAGGATGCGCTGCTCTCTGTGCTGTCCGACAGGGTGGTGGTGATTCCCGAGCTGGCGGGCGAGGACGGTGTGGTGCTCGCGCGGGAAGGTTTTAACGTTATCGCCACGTCCAACAGTATCGACGAGGGTGTGCACCGGATGAGCGCTGCCCTGAAGCGGCGAATGGACTTCGAGGAAATCCGGCCTATCCGTCATCTGGCCGACGAGATGGATGTTGTGCTCCGGGAGGTCCGCAGGGCCAACAGTCGGGCTGGCATCGAGGTGGCGCTGGAAGAATCGGTGGTCGAGATTCTGGTGACCATGTTCCACGAGCTGCGCAATGGCCAGACCCTGGACGGACGCAGCACCGATCGCCTCGCCGGTTCGGCTCTTTCCACCGCGGAAGCCGTGTCGGTCGCTCACGCGGCCAGCCTCAACGCCTGGTATTACGGTGGCGGAAGCATCACGGTTGAGCAGCTGATGCACCACATCATCGGCTCGGCCCTGAAGGACCAGCCGGAGGATCGGCGCCGGCTGCGTCATTACTTTGAAACCACGGTGGCGCCAAGGCGTGGCGACAACTGGCAGCAGGCCTGGGCGCTGCGCTCACTGATTCACTGAATCATCCGACTCGCCGGGTCTGCGATCGTCTGGGGTTAGCCCGCGAATGTGGAAGGCAAACGCCAGGATTTCCGCAATCACCCGGTACAGCGACTCGGGAATTTCTTCGTTCAGTGACAGGCGCGCCAGAATGCTGGCCAGCTCCGCATTTTCATAAAGGGGAACATTGTGCTCCCGGGCGATGCGGATGATCTCTTCCGCCAGCTCATGGGTGCCGGTGGCGCTGATGGTTGGCGCTTTCTCGCCATCGTACTTGAGCGCAACGGCGGCTCTGCTGTGATGCTCTGTCTCTGAGGTCATGCCCGGGTATCCACCAGTCTGTGTTCGAGTCGGGTGACGCTGCTTTGCGGCGTGCCGCGGCGGCAATCCAGGTCTGTCACTTCCAGGCCCAGATCGGTTAGGCTCTGTCGCAACGCGGGAAGCTCCTGGTTCACCTGACGCAGGGTTGTCTGTTTTTCTGCCCAGACCCGGGCGCTCACTGCCTGTTGGCGAAGGGCAACATCGAAATGCAGGGAGCCAGCCTCATCCAGGTCCATGGTCAGTGAAAGCCGCCACTCGGCTGTGGTGGTTTTCGCGGATCGGGTTTCCGATTCCCGGTCTTCGGGATATTGTTCGATCCGGACCTGCGCCAGCCTCGGTTCATTCTGTGGCGTCAGCCATGGCAGATCGAGTACGAGGGTAGAGGCAGGTGCGGGCCCTGCTGCATCGCCGCCACCGCGGGCAGTAAGTACCTGGCTGTGCAACTGGTTGACGGTGATCCGGTTGAGCATTCCGGCCAGCAGGCGGAGCATCTGCCCGACGCTGGGCGCTTCGCCACTGCCGGGGGCCTGGGGTGTGGCCAGCGGTTGGGGAAATTGCAGCGGCGCCTGCATCAGCTCCGGCGTCGAGATAGGTGTCAGCCGGTTGAAGTGTTCTGGTGTACTGCCCTGTTGGGCAAGCAAGGCGGTGATCACTCTACCCAGCGCCAGCTTGAGATCGGGCAACTGGGCAGAGGGTGCCTGGGCCAGTCGCGACTCGGCGAACAGGCCACTTTCTGAAAGCCATTGCCGGACCTGTTGCGATGTCGTGTCCTGGCTGCCAGAACCGGGAGTCAGACTGTTCCCCGAAGGCAGCCTCGCCATCATTTGTTCAATAGCCTGTCTGGCGGCCTCCGGCAGAGGTTGGGGGCCTCGCGATGAGGGCAGTTGGCCCGGTAGCGGGTCTTGCCGGAGGCCTTGTGTGAGAGTGCCCAGCAGCCTTGCCAGTCCACCATCCAGGGTTTGCTGCCAGGGCAGTCGCTGGGCCAGCGCTCGGGCGATACCGGCTTCGGGTGCGGGTGCCAGTTTGCCCATCAGCTGCAGCTCATTGCCGGCCCGCATCACTTTTACCCAGTCACCGGTTGCCAGTTCAGTCTTGCCGACGGCCGCCTGAACCAGAAGAGACTTGCCGCGAATGTCCAGTAACAGGTCCGCGCTGTTACCGCCCTGACGGTTGATGATCTCGGCCACCCGGGCCAGGGTGGTTTCCCGGTTCGTCAGCTGCAGCTGATCGAGCAGTTGCCGCGCTGATGCGGCCGCGGGCTCCCGGGCCGCTTCGGTTGAGACTGAAGGCCGGGACGTCTGTGTTGCAGGCTGGGCTGGAGGTGTCGGGGGCTGTTGTCCGTTGGGTAGTTTCATCGTCACTGATTTGATGTTGGACAAGAGTAATCCGCCGGCGCTTTTGTTATAATACTCCGCGCCGGCAGGTCATGCGCGAACAATGTTCATGGTCGCCGCTGTCACGAATGCACCCGATGCCGTCTTCACGCGCATCGTCCTGGTTACGGGGTCCTGATGTCTGAGCCGTTATTACAGGCTGTCGATCTGCAGTGCGAGCGGGATGAACGGATCCTGTTCCGTGACCTGTCGTTCTCCATACTGCCCGGTACGGTCGCCCGTGTCGAGGGGCCGAACGGCTCCGGCAAGACCACGCTGCTGCGAATGCTGGCCGGCCTGAACGACGCCTGGTCCGGCAATCTGCTCTGGTGCGGCAAGTCCAGGTCTGCCCAGCGGGAAGAATTCCTCCGCAATACCCTGTATCTTGGCCACCGGCCTGGCATAAAGCCGTTGCTGACACCGATGGAGAATCTCCGGGCACTGACGGCCGGGCGGCGGCCGCTGCCAGATCCCGTTCTGCGTCAGGCGCTTGATGGCACCGGATTGACCGGGTTCCAGGATGTGCCCTGTCGCAATCTTTCGGCGGGGCAGCAAAGACGGGTTGCCCTGGCGCGCCTGTTGATTGCCGACGAGCCGCTCTGGCTGCTGGATGAAGTTTTTACCGCCATTGATGCCAGCGGTGTCAGCGCCATTGAACAGCTGCTTCAACAACGGGCTGCCGAGGGAGGTGCGGTGGTAGTGACGACCCATCACGATCTCAGATTGCCCGGTATGCAACGCATTGTGTTGGGCGGAGGGTCGACCGATGAATGCTGATTGCAGGCCGGCACTGACTTTGCGGCAAGACACCGTCGGTGCGCTGGCGGCAATGCAGACCGTGTTTGCCCGGGATATGAAGGTGGCCTTCCGGCAGCGCCAGGATCTGCTCAATCCGCTGTTGTTTTTTGTCATGGTCGTAACCCTTTTTCCCCTGGGGGTTAGCCCGGAAGTGTCATTTCTGCGGGAGGCCGGGGCCGGTATCCTGTGGGTAGCGGCGTTGCTATCGGTGTTGTTGTCGCTGGACCACCTGTTTCGCCATGATTTTGACGACGGCACGCTCGAGCAACTTGTGCTTCAGCCCCAGCCCCTGTTTCTACTGGTACTGGCGAAAACAGCGGCGCACTGGGTGTTAACAGGCTTGCCGCTGGTGGTGCTAACGCCGGTTTTGGGCGTAATGGTCCATCTTGACGGGAACTCCATCGGAGTTTTGTGTCTAACGCTGCTGATCGGTACACCGGTGCTGAGTCTGATCGGGTCAATCGGCGCGGCGCTGACGCTTGGATTACGGTCGGCAGGGGTGCTCTTGTCTCTGTTGATCATTCCGCTGTACATTCCCGTCCTGATTTTCGGAACAGGTACGGTGGCTTCGGCCGCAGAGGGCGCTCCCGTGGGAGCCTATCTGGCCCTGATGGGCGCGTTTCTGGTGCTGGCACTGACCCTGGCACCCTTTGCATCGGCAGCGGCGCTGCGTATCAGCCTGTTCAACGGGTAAAACAAGGTAACGGTAGGACGGTAACCATCTGATGTGGCAATTTTTTCACAAGCTGGGTTCTCCCAAATGGTTCTTCGGGATTGCAGCCCGGCTGATGCCCTGGCTACTGGCAGGTGGCATCCTGCTGTTGATGGCAGGCATTGTCTGGGGGCTGGCCTATGCTCCCAAGGATTACCTGCAAGGCAACAGCTACCGCATTATTTTCATCCACGTCCCTACGGCCTTTCTCGCCCAGTCGGTCTACGTGATGATGGCGGTGGCGGCTGTCGTCACTCTGGTCTGGCGCATGAAGCTGGCGGATGTATTCGTCAAGTCGGTCGCACCGGTGGGGCTGGTACTGACCTTTCTTTCCCTGTTTACCGGAGCGGTCTGGGGTAAGCCCACCTGGGGTACCTGGTGGGTCTGGGATGCCCGGCTGACCTCGATGCTGATTCTTCTGTTCCTGTACGGTGGTGTCATTGCCCTGGACAGGGCAATCAACGACGAAAAATCCGCGGCGCGGGCTGTATCGGTGCTGGTTCTGGTCGGGGTGGTGAATATACCGATTATCCAGTACTCCGTTGAATGGTGGAATACGTTACATCAGCCGTCGACGTTCAAACTGACTGAAAAGCCGTCCATGCCGGCGGAAATGTGGGTACCGCTGCTCCTTTCGGTACTCGGGCTGTACCTGCTGTTCGGCTGGCTGGCCTGTTTGCGTATGCAGACCGAGATTCTTCTGCGCGAGCAGAGAACGCGCTGGGTTAAAGATTATGTGTTGGCCGGGAGGGGCTGAAGCATGGCATTTGAATCCTTTTCGGCATTTATGGTGATGGAAGGTCACGGGCCCTATGTCTGGGCCTGTTACGCCGTATTTTTCCTGCTGATGATCGGCCTTATGGTATGGTCTCTGCGTCGCCGCAACGCCGCTATTGAGGCCTGCCGTCGCGGTTATGAGTTTCAGGCAGGCCGGCAGGACCCGCAGGCTGCGTCAGCTTCGGCAGCGTCCTTCACCCGCGTCAAGGTTTCCCAAGACTGAAAGGCAGATATCTGATGCATCCAATCCGAAAAAAGCGACTGACTATTGTCCTGTTCCTGCTGGTGGGGCTGGCCATCGCTGTGGGTCTGACCACCTATGCGCTGCGACAGAACATCAATCTGTTCTACGACCCCACCCAGATTTCCGCCGGCGAAGCGCCGGTGGATGTCAGAATCCGGGCCGGTGGTATGGTCGAGGAGGGCTCGGTTCTGCGTGATCCGGACAGCCTGATGGTTGAGTTCAAGGTGACCGACTTCAACGCGTCTGTGCCGGTTCAGTACACCGGTATCCTTCCGGATCTGTTTGCCGAGGGGCAGGGTGTGGTTGCCATGGGCAGGCTGAATGAAAGTGGCCGCTTTGTGGCCGATCAAGTGCTGGCCAAGCACGATGAAAACTATATGCCGCCGGAAGTCGCGGATGCGCTGGAGAAGGCCTCGAAGGGTCGGCATGCAGCCAGTGGCAGTGCGGAAACCGTGTCCTACTAACCGATTTATCTAACAGCCTGGTTTCTGGAGGCCTTTAATGTATCCCGAACTCGGACAGCTTGCACTGATTCTCGCACTGTTGTTGGCAGTGCTTCTATCTGTAGTCCCTTTGGCCGGTTCTTTGACCGGCAGAAACAATCTTCAGGCGTTCGCCAGGCCGCTGGCGTCCGGCGTGTTTGTCTTCGTGGGGCTTGCTTTTGCCGTCTTGACCCATGCCTTCGTGACTGACGACTTTTCGGTGGCCTATGTGGCCAATAACAGTAACAGCCTGTTGCCCTGGTATTACAAGTTCAGCGCTGTTTGGGGCGGTCACGAGGGCTCGCTGCTACTCTGGATACTGATGCTGGCGGGCTGGACGTTGGCGGTCGCTATTTTCAGCCGTCGCCTGCCGGCGGTGATGATCTCCCAGGTGCTCTCGGTGCTGGGCATGGTCTGCGTCGGCTTCCTACTGTTTATCGTGATTACCTCCAATCCGTTCGACCGTTTGTTGCCCAATGTGCCCGCCGATGGCGCAGATCTGAACCCCTTGCTCCAGGATTTCGGGCTGATCGTGCATCCGCCGATGCTCTACATGGGCTATGTCGGCTTTGCCGTTGCTTTCGCTTTTGCCATTGCTGCGCTGATCAATGGCCGCCTCGATGCCGCCTGGGCCCGTTGGTCGCGCCCCTGGACCACGGTTGCCTGGGCCTTTCTCTCTCTGGGTATCGCCCTCGGGAGCTGGTGGGCCTACTACGAGCTGGGCTGGGGCGGCTGGTGGTTCTGGGATCCGGTCGAAAATGCATCGTTGCTGCCCTGGTTGTCGGGGACTGCACTCATGCACTCGCTGGCCGTTACCGAGAAGCGCGGCGTGTTCAAGAGCTGGACCGTACTGCTTGCCATTGTCACCTTTTCACTAAGTCTGCTGGGCGCTTTCCTGGTCCGTTCCGGCGTGCTCACCTCTGTGCATTCTTTTGCGGCGGACCCGGAGCGGGGCACCTTCCTGCTGGGCCTGCTGGCAGTAACGGTGATCGCAAGCCTGGCGCTCTATGCGTTCCGGGCGCCGGTGGTTCACGTCCGGTCGCGCTACGGCTCGTTTTCCCGAGAGGTTTTCCTGCTTCTTAACAACGTACTGTTGGTTTCCGCCACGATTCTGGTGGCGGTCGGCACACTGTATCCGCTGGTTCTTGATTATCTGGAACTGGGCAAACTGTCGATCGGTGAACCGTTCTTCAATCTGACGTTCAGCCCACTGGCCGTCGCAACGGGCCTGTTGCTGGGCGCTGGTATCTTCTCCCGCTGGAAGAAAACCGATGGTGGCTGGCTGGCGCGCAAACTGCTGTGGCCCTTGGCAATCAGCATCGTTGCCACCACGGCGGTCCTGATCGGCTATGGTGGGTTCAAGCCCTGGGCTTTCCTCGGCGTGTTTTCTGCCATGTGGGTAACCGTTGCTACTTTCTGGGATCTCTGGGAAAAATCATCGTCCCGAAAAGGCCGTCTGCACGGCCTCAAGCGGCAGTCCCGCAGCTATTACGGCATGGTGCTCGGGCATCTGGGCCTGGCCATTACCATGGCGGGGGCTACGGTGGTTTCCAACTACGGCATTGAGCGTGATGTTCGCATGGTGCCGGGCGATGTCGCGACCGTCGGCGATTATCATTTTGTATTCAGGGATATCGGCGCGCGCCAGGGCGCTAACTTTACGGCTCAATATGGCACCTTCGATGTCATGTTGGATGGCGAGCGTGTTTCCGTGCTTCATCCCGAGAAGCGCCAATACTCCGTGGGGATGAGCGTCATGACCGAGGCCGATATCGACGCCGGTCTGTTCCGGGACATCTACGTGGCCACTGGTGAGCGCATCACCGACGAGGCTTGGGCCATCCGGCTGCAATACAAGCCGCTTGTTCGCTGGCTCTGGCTGGGCTCGCTGTTTATGGCAGCCGGCGGCTTCCTGGCTATCGCTGATCGCCGCTACCGCATCCGGGAGGGAGCTGACACGAAGGTGCAGACCGATACTGTCGCGCCTGAGCCAGGTTCTGCGACGTCCGCTGGAGTTACCTCATGAAGCGGTTCCTGCTCTTTCTGCCACTGCTGATTGCCCTTGTTGTTGGTGTCGTGCTGTTCGCGGGTATCGGCAAGGATCCGACCAAACTGGAATCGGCTCTGGTTGGCAAACCGGTGCCAGAGTTCAGTCTGAAAGATTTGCACAACGCTGATGTCGTGCTCGATCAGAGCCTGTTTCGTGGCCAGGTCACTCTGCTGAATGTCTGGGGCACTTGGTGCCCCGCCTGCAAGGACGAGCACGACGACCTGATGTGGCTGGCCGAAGAGAAAGGCGTCAACATCATTGGTCTCAACTACAAGGACAACCGCGAGGATGCGCTGTTGTGGCTTGACCGTTTGGGCGACCCTTACCGGAAAATCATCTATGACCCCCGGGGCACACTCGGGTTTGATCTGGGGGTATACGGCGCGCCGGAAACCTTCGTGATTGATGCCGAAGGCGTGGTTCGCTATCGCCATGTGGGTGTGGTCAATAAGGCGGTCTGGGAACAAACGCTGCTGCCTGTGTTCAATGACGCTCAGGGGAATGGCTGATGGTCCGGATCGTTTATTTGATGTTGGTGCTTCTGCTTTCCGGTGCCGCTGCAGCCGAGGTGGCCGACGTATACGATTTTTCGGATCGGGCTCAGGAGCAGCGTTACCAAAACCTGATCGCGGAATTACGCTGCCCGAAATGCCAGAACCAGAACATCGCCGATTCCAACGCGCCTATCTCCAAGGATATGCGCGATGCGGTCTACCGGATGATGAAAGACGGCGCCAGCAACGAGGAGATCGTTGAGTCCTTGGTAGGCCGATTCGGTGAGTTTGTCCGCTACAAGCCGGAATTCGATAGCCGGACCTTTTTACTCTGGGCGACCCCGGCCATTACTGTGCTGGGTGGGCTTCTCGTGGTGGCCGGTGTGGTCATCCGCTCCCGGCGGGCCGGGCCGGAAAGCCCAGCGCTGAGTGCCGAAGAAAAAGCCCGGGTCGACAAAATGCTGGCAGACCGGGACAGATGGTCCTGACGCTGGCTTTACCCGGAATGCCCTGGTCGCCACCTCATTCTTAATTCTGAACCTGTGATTGAAACTCCATGACTGACACTTTCTGGATTGCTGCAACGGTACTGATCATTCTTGCCCTTATGTTTGTGATGTACCCGGTCTTTTTCCATCAGTTGGGTGCGAGAAAACAGACGGATCTGAAAAACCAGAACCTGATGGCCTACCGCTCCCGGATGAAGGAACTCGATAGCGAATACGAGGCCGGTATTCTGGATGACGAGAATTACCGCCAGCTCAAGGGAGAGCTCGCCGGCAGCATGCTGGACGATGTGCCGGAACAGGAACAGGAACAGGAACAGGCGCGGCCTGTAATCCGTGGCCGAAAAAGTGCCATGGCAGTGGCGCTGGTGGCGATTCTTCTGATCCCGGCGGCTACCGTTTACCTATATGAGCGTTGGGGGGCGATGGACCGGGTTGAGCAGTTCATCACCATGGAGGAGATGGGCGCCACCGACGGATTCAGACAGGCCCAGATGATTGAACTGTCAGGACAGCTCCGGGAACGGCTGGAAGCCAGCCCGGATAATCCGGATGGCTGGGCAATGCTGGGGCGCACCTACATGCGACTGGAGCGCTATGATGATGCGGCCTGGGCGTTCAGGCAACTGGCCAACAATGTCAGTGACGATGAGCGGGCAGAAGCCGTCGCTTATGGTCTTTCTGCCCAGGCGCTGTTCTTCGGTAGCCAGGGTGCCATGACGGAAGAGGTCACCGCGGCCATTGAACAGGCTCGTGACCTGAACCCGGATGAAGTCAATGCCCTGGGATTGCTGGGTATCAATGCCTTCAGCCAGGAGAATTACCGGGAAGCCATCGAGTTCTGGGAGCGAATACAAACCGTTGCACCGGACCACCCGCAGATCGCGTCCATACAGGAAGGGATTCGTGAAGCCTACACCCGTCTGGGTGAGGAACCGCCGGCGCGGGTGGCCGAACCTGAAGCATCCGGTGTCGGGGTTACTGTTCGAGTGACGCTCGCCGAGGACTTGCAGGACCAGGTGCCGGCGGATACCACGCTGTTTCTTTTTGCGCGTCAGGCCAATGTCCGGCAGGGGCCTCCGCTGGCCGTTGCGCGGCTGACAGCAGACCAGTTGCCGGTGGAAATTCGCCTGGACGACCGGTATGCGATGTCACCCCAGGCCACCATTTCCAGTGTTGACCAGGTCGTCGTGACGGCCCGTCTCAGTCGTTCCGGCAGTGTCAACGCACAGGCGGGTGACTGGCAGGGCAGCACCGACACGCCCGTGGCGGTAAACGAAAGCCAGGACGCGCCGGTAGCGGTTGTGATCGATCAGCAACTGATCGATTAATCTTCAGGACAGGCCTTTTGGGTAGAGCGGAGGCAGGTCCGCGCTGGTTTGCGACCGCCTGTGCTTCCGGAGCTGCTCAAGAGCCCTTGCCAATGGCCGACCATCCCAGGTGTCGTTCTCGTGGCCGGGCGCAAAGAGCCTGGCCTGGAGCTGTCTGAGTTCCGTTGCCAGTGTCTCGTCGCCAAAATGATCGACAACGTCGGCCGCCGAACGGAAGCCGTGGCCGGGGGCGTGCAGGTTTGCCCATTCCACCAGAAGTTCCGGTGTTACTGCTCTGCCATCCCTCACGGCCTTGATCAGACGGTCGAAGGCAGCATCTTCATGCCTGTCGTCGGTCGAGATCGGCGTGACTGTCTGGCTTTTGCGTGACCACCACCATGCCAACAGGGTGCCGGCCCAGAGAAGCCCCAACACCAGGCTGAGCCACTGCCAGAGCCCGGTTTCGGCCGAGGCGGTTTCAACCGATGCTTCAGTGGCGGCAACGTCCGGTTCCGGGGCCGACTCTACATCAGCGTCTTGCGGCGGTTCGCCGGCGGCAACGGCATTCGGGTCTTTTACGGTCAGTGTTTTCTCCGGTATCACGGCAACACGTTCGCGGTCCGCTTCCGTGTCCCACCAGTGAATGCGAATGGCAGGCAGGGTCATCTGCCCAGCCTCAACAGGCACCAGAGCTACGGACTGGTTCAGTGAGGATGTGAGGCCAGCGGGTGTGGTTTCGGTCTGACGTTCCGGCTCTTCGGGATAACTTCTCAACCCGTCTGGTACGGCATCAGGCAAGGGCGGCAGGGCCTCCGCGGGCAGTCCCGCTGCCGTCAGCCGGATTTCGCGGGTAATGTTTTCGCCGGTGGCGACTTCCAGAGACGGCGGAAGCCCGGACTCTTCAAGCGCTACGCCGGTTGCCGGTAACCACGTTTTACCACTGAATTGTGGTGGTACATCCTTGACCGGCACCTCAAACAGCTCCTCGCTGTCCCGCAGAAAACGGAGGCTACCGGAAGCGTCTCTTGCCTGGCCCTCGAAACGCACTGGAGGAAGGTTGAGGGTCCCCGCTCGCTGGGGGAATAGCGCATACCGGCGTTCCACAACACGGTATCTCACACCGTTGCGATAGCGGGAGAATTCCTGCTGCCGGCCCAGGGATTCAATGATGACATGGGGATGGGTCGGCTCGGACAGCTCTCCACGAATAAGGTTGCCCCGGAAGAAAAGCCGAACGGTCAGAATCAACTGCTCCTGCACATACACTTCATCTTTGTCGGCAGACAGCTCGATAAAGCTGTCGCGGCCGGGTGCGGCCTGATCCGGGGGTGAGCCATCCACCACTTCCACCGTTACCGGCTCTGACACTGCCCCTTTAAAAGTGAGCGCCGGGATGGTCAGCTTGCCGGTGGTTTTGGGTGCGAGCTGGTAGGTCCAGGTAATCTCGCCCACCATCTGGTTGTTCACGGTGCGGATACTGTATTGCTGGTTCTGGGCCAGAATCTCGAAATCCGGTTCCACTTTCTCGATATCCGGCTTGGGCAGGTTGGACATGTCGAAGTCAAACAGGTTGCCCAGGTTGATATCGATCTCCATGCTGCCCTTCACGGTCAGTGTGAGGACCTCACCCTCGTAAAGGCGGGTCCGGTCGGGCTCGACCGTCAGTTGCTGTGACTGTGTCTGTGCCTGGGCCGGCAGCCAGATTACTGTTAAGAGTGCCGTCAGCAGAAAAAGACAGACGGCGGGTGTAATCAGCCGTTTTACCATGGTGTATCGCCCTCATCGGATGGAGTCTGGCGTTGTTCATACTGCTGCAGGAACTTGCGCTGTAATAATCCGCCCGGATTGTCAGGGACGCGCCTGAGCCACTGCTCCTGGCTCTGGGTCAGCGGCGTTTCAGAGATAGGGGCGGGTGCCGGGGACTGGCCGGACGGGGTTTCCTGCTCCCCGGAAGCCTGCTCGGGATCTCCGCGCTCGCCCGCCTGCTGTTGATTCTGTTCAGCCGTCTGGCCGCCTTGCTGATTCTCCGTGTCGGAAGAAGACTCGTTGTTTTCCGGGTTCTGCTGCTGACTGTTCCCCTGACTGCCGGGATTCTCGCTTTCACTGTTTCCGTTCTGGTCCTGACGGTTTTGTTGCTGATTACTGCCGTCGCCCTGGGAGTCCCGGGAATCCTGTTGGTTGTTATCCTGATTGCCGTTCTGGTTCTGCTGTTTTTGATTCAGAAGTTCCTCGACAATTCTCCGGTTGTGAAGGGCGTCTTCCATGTCGGGCGCTGCGTTCAGCGCCGCATCATAGGCAGCCAGGGCCTCTTCCAGTTTTCCGGCACGGGCCAGGGCATTGCCCCGGTTGTAACTGGCACGGGGACCCTGATTGCGCGCAAACGCTTCGGCGGCGCTGTCGAACTTGCCGGAACGATAGAGCGCAGAGCCCCGCCATTCCGGGTCTTCAAGCTGGCGGGCGGCTGATTCCGGGTTGTCCTGAATCAAGGCGGGAGCTCGCTGATCTTCCCTCTGCCAGAGTTCTTCCCAGCTTATGGCGGCTGCCGGCTGCGGCCAGACCGGCAGCAGGATCAAAGCAAGCGCACTGAGAGCCCCCCGGCGCCACCCCACCAAAACCAGCGGCAGCGCGAGCCAGAGCAACCAGTAACCGTCATCCTGCCAGCGATTGACCGTCAGGCCGTCCTCGGAATCCTGCCAGTCGTCACTGTCCCGCGGGCTCAGGTCGAGCGCTTCAATATCGGTGTCGTCCAGGGTCAGCTCATGGCTCTGGCCGCCGCTGCTGCGGGCGAGTGCCGCCAGCGCTTCGGGTTCAGCACGACTGATGACAATGTCGCCGTTCTCCCTTATGAAACCGCGCCGGGCGAGGGGAATGGGGCCTCCGTTCTCGGTGCCGACGACCAGGGTATTGAGCGCGTATCCGGTGCCGGAAAGCGTGTCCCGAATGGTACCTTCGTAGTCGTCATTGATGCTGTCCGTGATTAACAGGATGCGACCTTCGCCCGGTGCGCCTTGTTCCAGCAATGCCTTTGCGCGGGCAACGGCGAGATCGGCCCGGTTGCCTGTCGCCGGCATGATCACCGGGTCCAGCACGTTGAGCATGCCCTCAATCGTACGGCCATCATCGGTCAGCGGTGTCACCACGTGGGCATCGCCGGAAAAGACGAGCAGGCCGGTCAGGCTGCCTTCCCGAAGTTCGAGAATATCCCGGATCTTCCGTTTGGCCCGGGTCAGTCGATCAGGTTCCACGTCCGTTGCCAGCATGGACAGTGAAAGGTCCAGTGCGATCACGAGGCTGTCGCCGGGTTGTTTCAGTGGAGTAGGTGCCTCCCGCCAGGCGGGCCCTGCCAGCGCCAGGGACAGAATGACCAGGGCAGCGGTGGCCGGAGCCAGAGGCGATTTTGCCGCTTTTCCCGAGCTGCCATCATGGCGAATCAGCGGCGATAGCAAGCGGGCCGGAATCAGTCGTGACCAGCCGCTGTCGCCCAGACGCAACTGTCGAAAGGCCAGGTACATGAACGGAACCAGCAGCATCAGCAAGAGCCAGAACGGGCGCAGGAAATGAAAGTCAGCCCACATGCGTATCATCCTCCTTCGCGTTCCGGCGGGAGTCAGCAACAAGCTCCCGGCCATAGCGAACCAGGAACAGGGCCAGCCACAGGAGAATGGCGAGCCCGGCGGGCCAGACATAGAGTTCGGTCACCGGCCGATAGAACTTGCCCTCCAGCTCGATAGGTTCCAATTGATCGATGCTCTCGTAGATGAGTTCCAGCTCCGGCAGGCTCCGTGCCCGGAAATACTCCCCGCCGGTCTGCTGGGCCATGCGGGTTAGCAGGTTTTCGTCCAGATCCCTGGATGGGTTGACCCGGCGCGAACCCAGCAGCCCACGCTGGACCATGGACTCGGCGCCAATACCAATGGTGTACAGGCGAATGCTGGCGGCCGCGGCGATTTCGGTAGCTTTGTCTGGGGTGATTTCGCCCGCAGTATTGGCGCCATCAGTCAGCAGGACCACAACGCGCTGATCCTGGGGCCGGTTTCTCAGGCGTTTCGTTGCCAGGCCCACGGCGTCGCCAATGGCCGTGGCGCGCCCGGCCATGCCAAGGCCCGCCTCACGCATCAGGGTTCTGACCGTCTCCAGATCGAAGGTGAGCGGCGCCTGTACGTAGGGCTCGGTGCCGAACAGGATCAGACCTAACCGGTCACCCTGGCGGCGGGAGATAAAGTCATCAAGCACGCGCTTGACCGCCTGCAATCGATTAATACTCCGGCCCTGAAGGACCATATCCTGTTCATCCATGCTGGGGGAGATGTCGACGACCAGCATGAGATCCCGGCCGGAAACGGGCATCTGGACCTGCTCGCCCACATGCTGCGGCCGTGCCAGAGCAACCACCAGAAGCGTCCACATCAGGAACAGCAACAGTTGCTGCCAGAGCGGTACGGCATTGCCACGACGACTGACACCGGGCAGGTCCGACAGCCAGTGGCCAACCGGCAACACGGGCGCGTCGACCGATTGCGCTCCGGGCTTGCGCCATTTGAGAATCAGGGGCAAGAGCACCAGAACCAGAGCCCAGGGCCAGGCGAGATTCAGCATTTCTGACCTCCCAGCCACAAACGGGCGAACGCCAGGGCGTCGGCCGGCTTGGTTGAAACCTCAGGTCGCCAGGCACTGTGAACCAGCGCTTCGGCGACCGGTCTGGACGCAACCCGGTCCTTCGGGGCGGTCTTTAACAGGAATTCCACCCAGGCATCGCCGGTCAGCGCTTCCGGGTGCTGTTCCGGGTAGCGCTCGCGGGCGGCCTGCTTCAGCAGGGTGTTCAGTTGTGTGAACCACGCGGGGGTCGTGGCTGCTGATCGTTCCAGTCTGGCGAGTTCGGCCCGAGCGGAGCGGAACCACCGGTTTCTTTGTCTCCGCCGGATAAACAGCCAGACCAGGGCAGCAAGCACAGCAATGAGCAAAATGGCCAATACCCACCAACCTGGCGCCGGAGGCCAGAGGCCCCCTGTTTCAGGCAGGTGAATGTCCCGAAGCTGGCTGAGTGGATCCTGCGGGTTCATCCTATGCGGCCTCCGGGTCCCAGCAGCAATTTGAGGGTCGCTGCGGGGTCATTCGCCGTGGACACTTCTGCCATGGTAACGCCGGAGGTACGGAAACACTCTGCCAGCCGGTGTTCATGGTTGGTGACTTTCTCGTGCCAGGCCTTCTGGAACCGGAGGTTTCCGGCATCGAACCACACCGGTCCGTCCGGGCCGGCCACCGCAAAGCGTCCGCTTTTCGGCAACTCTTTTTCCAATGGATCCACGATCCTCAGGGCGCTAACGCCGTTATGGCGGGCGAGCGCGCCGAGCAGGGTGCCCGTCTCCTCTGAGATATCCAGGAAATCGCTGATCACGAAAATCCGGCTACCGGTATGGGCCACCCTGCGAGCCTCGGTCAGTGCCATGTCCAGGCGGCTCTGGCCGGACGGCTCGTTTTGTTCCGGCCCTCGATTATCCCTTCTTTGCAGTTCATCGAGAGTATCCAGCAGTCGCAGCACTGATTTCTTCCGCCGCGCCGGGCGAAGCACTCTCAGGGCCTCGTCGTTAAAGACAATGCCACCTACCTGATCGCCCGACCAGAGTGCCAGCCAGGCCAGAATGGAGGCGATCTGTGCGCAACGAACCTGCTTGAAGGCGCCGGTACTGGCAAAAAACAGGCTTGGGCCGAGATCGCAAAGAAGAAGAACGGGCCGTTCCCGTTCCTCCTCATAAAGCTTGGTATGGGGCTCCTGACGCCGCGCCGTTACCCGCCAGTCGATGCTACGGATGTCGTCCCCGGGCTGGTACAACCGTACCTCGGCAAACGCCATGCCCCGGCCGCGTTGCGGCGAGCGCTGCAAGCCGGCCTGACGCGTCCGAACCGGGCGGGCAGAGGGCAGTTTCAGTGCCCGTGCGTCTGCCTGCAGGCGGATCAGATCCGGTAGGCCGATGTGCGTTATTGCGTCGGTGTTGCCCATGCCTGACGGCTCCCGTGTCTTGCTTCCGTCGATGGCTTCAGGCGCTCACCGGAACACGTTCGATCAGCCGTTCGATAACCGTGTCAGCGGTCATGCCTTCGGCCTCTGCTTCGAACGTGAGGAGGATGCGGTGTCGTAGCACATCGAAGGCCATGGCTCGGACATCGTCGGGTGTTACGTAATCCCGGCCGTCTAGCCAGGCCAACGCCCGGGCGCAGCGGTCCAGGGCGATGGTGCCACGGGGGCTGGCGCCGAAGGCTGTCCACCGGGCCAGTTCCGGGTCCAGTGCCGCCGGGTCGCGGGTTGCCAGCACCAGGGCCAACAAATATTGCTCTACGGGTTCCGCCATGTAGATGTTCGCGACTTCCGCGCGGGCATCAAACACCTGGTCTGGCGTCAGGCGAAGGTCCGTTTTCGGAAGGCCGTGACGATAATCGTTACGGGCCAGTTGCAGGATGGCCTTCTCCGCTTCCGCCGACGGGTAGTGGATAACCACGTGCATCAGAAAGCGGTCCAGCTGGGCTTCGGGCAGCGGGTAGGTACCTTCCTGCTCAATGGGATTCTGGGTGGCCATCACCAGGAACAGCCGGTCCAGCGGAAACGTGCGCATCCCGACGCTGATCTGGCGTTCACCCATGGCCTCGAGAAGGGCAGACTGCACCTTGGCAGGCGCACGGTTGATTTCATCCGCAAGCACCAGGTTGTGGAAGATGGGGCCGCGCTGGAATTCGAACTGCCCGGTTTCCGGGCGGTAGATTTCACTGCCCATAACGTCTGAGGGCAGCAGGTCTGGCGTAAACTGGATTCTGTGAAAGTCGCCTTCCAGATGGTCGGCAAGCGCCTTGATCGCCGTGGTTTTTGCCAGCCCCGGGGCGCCTTCTACAAGCAGGTGGCCGTCGGCAAGAAGCGCGATCAGCAGACGATCCACCAGTTTTTCCTGCCCGATTATCCGTTTGGCTAACTGTTCCCGTAACTCACCGAACGTATGCTGTAGCGACATTGGAAATGACTGCTCTCTGTATCTGAGGATTTTCCGGAGAAACCCGTATCGTGCGTAGGTAGTTGCCGAAGTTTTGGCGTCTGGCCGGCAAAAATCAAGGGTTTGACTATGCTTATGTGACGATACGCCGATTACGTTTATTTCACACTAACTGAGGTCGACCATGAATGCGCTGACAGTGGCCAGCAAGGATCAATTCTTTGAACAGTTGGCTGACGCTTTCGCTAAGAAGATTTCCAAAACCGAAGCCAAGAAAATCAGCGAATTTGCCAAGCAGCATTATGCTCATATTCCCCTTGAAGAGTTGGTCAGTCGACGATTTGCGGATACCTACGGCGCCGTTCTGGCCGCCTGGCAGTTTCTGCAGAAGCGGTCTGCCGAGGAAACTCCGGTTGCTGTTTTCAACCCCGACCTGGAGAGTGACGGTTGGCAATCGACCCACACCGTTGTTTTTATCCTGCATCCGAACATTCCGTTTCTGATCGATTCCCTGCGCATTGCGATCAACCACCGGGAGATCGGTACCCATTCTATCCAGCACTCGATCCTGCAGGTGAACCGCGACCAGAATGGCAAACTCGAGAAGCTGCACACGTCTAAAAAGAAAGCCTCCGGTTCGGACTACGAGGCGTTCATTGTCCTCGAGATTGATCGGCACAGTAATCCCGAGGATCTCCGTGATCTGGAAGATACCCTGCAGAACGTGCTTCATGAGGTGCGGATCGCTGTCAGCGACTTCCCGGTAGTTACCGAGAAAGTGAACGAGATTCTCGGTGAGCTGGACAACACCACGGCGGGCATTAACGAGGAGCAGAAAGAAGAGGCCAGGGCGTTTCTGGAATGGCTCGCCCGGGACCATTTTACGTTCCTTGGCTACGATGAGTACGACTTTGCCAAGGACAAGAGTGGCATGGTGGTGCGTCGGGTAGAGAATTCCGAACTGGGTATCCTCCGGGTCAATAACGAGCGCCCGGACCGGGTTCGCCTGAACGAACTGCCGCAGCGCACGCGCCACGAGATGACCCGAAGCGATGATATTTTCATCTTCGCCAAATCGGCCCAGCGCTCGCGGGTGCATCGGCCCGCCTACCCGGACTACATCGCAGTCAAGAAATTCAACAGCAAAGGCGAGGTGGTCGGTGAACGGCGGTTCCTGGGCCTTTACACCGCCCGTGTCTATAACGAACGGCCGGACGAGATTCCCCTGCTGCGCCGTAAATTTCAGAGCGTGATGAAACGGTCCGGTTTTCTGCGTGACGACTACGCCGGTAAAGAACTCGAGCAGATCCTGACAGTGTATCCCCGGGACGAACTGTTCCAGATCGAGCAGGACGAGCTGCTCAAGGTGGCCAAAAGTATCCTGTACATCCAGGAGCGTCGCCGGATCGAATTGTTCCTGAGGGAAGACGTTTATGGCCAGTTCGTGACCTGCCTGGCGTTTTTTCCGAGGGACATCTACAACACCGAACTACGGCTGAAAGTCGAGCAGGTGCTGGTTGACCGGTTGGGAGCGGAAGACGTCGAGTTTGTCACCCACTTTTCCGAGTCGGTCCTTGCGCGGGTCCAGTTCACCATCCGGGTACCCCAGGTCGAGAACCGCCAACTGCCCACGGAGGAGATCCGGGAAAAGGTTATCGAGCTTGCCCAGTCCTGGCGTGATGGGTTGTCTGAAGCCCTGAGTGAGGCCTGGGGCGAAGAGCAGGGCAATGAGCTCTATCGCTTGTGGGCGGGCGGTTTTCCGGCCAGCTACACCGATATGTTCTCGCCAAGGCGAGCGGCGATCGATCTGGAGCATATCGCTTCATCGGCGAACAATCATGACCTTGCCATGAGCTTCTACCGGGCTCTGGAAGAAGACGAGAGCACGCTGCATTTCAAGCTTTTCTACCCGGACGAACCGTTGCCGCTTTCCGATGTGATGCCGATCTTCGACAACCTCGGCTTCCGGGTTATCGGCGAACACCCCTTCGAGGTCATCGACCGGCACAACAAAACGGTGTGGATTCACGACTTCACGCTCCAGGCTCACCAGGGGACTGTTGTCGATATTCATCGTATCCGTCCGATCTTTGAGGAGCTGTTCCGCCGGGTGTGGTACGGAGAAGCGGAAAACGACGCCTTCAACCGGATGCTGCTCTCTTCCTACATGAGCTGGCGGGAAATCGCGCTGTTGCGGACCTACGCCCGGTATATGCGCCAGATACGCTTTTCCAACAGTCAGACCTTTATCTCCAACACGCTGGTGAACCACGTTGAACTGACCCGCCTGCTGCTGGAATTTTTCGAAATACGTTTCAATCCGGAGCGTTACCAGAGCCCCGGGAAGAGTGAGGCAGCCCAGCAGAAGCTGGAGATCGAATTCAATGCCGGCCTCGAAGACGTTGAGAATCTGAGTGAAGACCGGGTGCTTCGACTCTACCTGGAGCTCATGCAGGCGACCCTGCGTACCAACTACTATCAAACAGACGAGGCTGGCGGCCCCAAGCCCTACATCAGCGTGAAGTTCGATCCTGCCCGGATCCCGGACATGCCCCTTCCGATGCCGATGTTCGAGATTTTCGTGTACTCGCCGCGCGTCGAAGGCGTACACCTGCGGGGTGGCAAGGTCGCCCGCGGCGGCTTGCGCTGGTCAGACCGGTTTGAGGATTACCGCACCGAGATTCTGGGGCTGGTCAAGGCCCAGCAGGTCAAGAATGCGGTTATCGTGCCGGTCGGCGCCAAAGGTGGCTTTGTGGCCAAGCGCCTGCCGGATCCGTCGGACAGGGAGGCTTTCCAGGCCGAGGGCATCGAAGCCTATAAGACATTTATCCGGGGGTTGCTGGATATCACCGACAATCTGGTGGATGCCGGCATTGCGCCGCCGGAACGGGTGATCCGTCATGACGACGACGACCATTACCTGGTTGTGGCGGCTGACAAGGGTACGGCAACCTTCTCGGACATCGCCAATGGTCTGGCCTCGGAATACGGTTTCTGGATGGGCGATGCCTTCGCCTCCGGCGGAAGCAATGGTTACGACCACAAGAAAATGGGCATCACGGCCCGGGGTGCCTGGGTCTCTGTAGAGCGGCATTTCCGGGAAATGGGCATCAACCCCGGGCTGGACGAGTTCACCGCCATCGGCATTGGCGACATGGGTGGTGATGTCTTCGGCAATGGCATGTTGTGCTCAGAGAAGACCAAGCTGGTCGCTGCTTTCAACCACGTGCATATCTTTGTCGACCCTTCACCGGATCCGGAGAAGAGCTACAAGGAACGGATGCGTCTGTTCGGACTTCCGCGATCCGCCTGGACCGATTACGACAGCAAGCTGATTTCCAAGGGAGGCGGGGTTTTCAGCCGGAATTCAAAATCTATCCCGGTCAGCCCGGAAATGAAGAAACTGCTGGGTATCAAATCGGATCGGGTGCCACCAAACATGCTGATCTCGCACATCCTCAAGGCCCAGGTCGACCTGCTCTGGGTCGGTGGCATTGGCACCTATGTGAAGGCCGCCAGTGAATCCCACAGTGATGTGGGCGACAAGGCCAACGACGGTCTGCGGATCAACGGTTCGGATCTTCGCTGCAAGGTGGTCGGTGAGGGCGGCAACCTTGGGCTTACCCAGCTCGGTCGCATTGAATTTGCGCTCAAGGGCGGACGCCTGAACACGGACTTTATCGACAACTCCGGCGGTGTGGATTGTTCTGACCACGAGGTCAACATGAAGATCCTGCTCAACCGGGCCGTTGCCATGGGTGATCTCACTAACAAGCAGCGCAACATCATGCTTGAGGAGATGACCGATGACGTCGCGGAGTTGGTGCTCAAGAACAACTACCGGCAGACCCAGGCCATCAGTATTGCCAGCGAGGATGCAGCGACCCGGCTGGAAGAGTATCGCCGGCTGATGAATACCTTTGAGAGCGAGGGCAAGCTCAACCGTGCCCTGGAGTTCCTGCCCGATGACGAGACCCTGTCCGAGCGCAAGCTGGACAAGAAAGGGCTGACCCGGCCGGAACTGTCGGTTCTCATTTCCTATGTGAAGGGCGACCTGAAGCAGACCTTGATCGACAGCACCCTGCCTGACGATCCCCTGCTGGCCGGTGAAATGTACAAGGTGTTTCCCAGGGATCTGACCCAGAAATTCTCGAAGGAGCTGGGAGAGCATCAGCTGCGGCGTGAAATCATCGCGACACAGATTGCCAATGACATGGTCAACCACATGGGGATTACCTTTGTGGAGCGTTTGAACCAGTCTACTGGGGCCGATGCCGCCTCTATTGCTCTGGCCTGGATTATCGCCCGTGACGTGTTCCGCATTGATAACTGGTGGGACAGGATTGAAGCCCTGGATTTCCATGTCTCAGCCCAGCTACAGATGGAGCTGATGCAGGACCTGATGCGCCTGATGCGCCGTTCGGTGCGCTGGCTGTTACGCAACCGTCGGGCGGAGCTGAGCATTCAGCACCACATGGAGCGCTTTGCCGACAGCGTCTGGGCGATTACAGCGGGGCTGCCCGAGTATCTTGGTGATCAGGCGAAAACCACCTGGGAGAAACGGCATCAGGCTCTGGTGGATGCCGGGCTGCCATCAGAGCTGGCGTCCGTGGTTTCGGGTACCGGCCACCTGTACTCGTCTCTGGGTATCATCGAGGCCCACGAAGCCTCTGGCATGCCACTGAAGACGGTGGCCAATCTCTACTATGAGCTGGGTGACCGCCTGGATCTGAACTGGTTCGCGAGCGCCATTGCATCGCTGCAGCCCGGCTCACACTGGCAGGCCCTGGCCCGGGAAAGTTTCCGGGAAGATCTCGACTGGCAGCAGCGGGCGCTAACCACCGGTGTCTTGAAGCTGGCAGACAAGCCGGAAGACGTGCCGGCCTGCGTGGAGGCGTGGCTGTCCCGCCATCAGCAGATGATCGACCGCTGGAAATCCATGCTTTCCGAGCTCAAGGGTGTGCGGGAGCCGGAGTACGCCATGTTCTCTGTGGCCCTGCGTGAGTTGCTGGATCTGGCCCAGAGCACCATGCATCAGCCTCATGCGGAGGTGGAAGTGCAGACCAACTGAGTATTGCTTTGGGATGCGTATTCCCGTTCAATCGCCGGACGGGAATCATCAAACGGAGTGGGATAATGGGTCAGCTTGACCATCTTCTGGAAAAAAACCGGGCCTGGGCAGACGGTATCAAGGCCCAGGATCCGCAGTTTTTTACCCGCCTGTCGAATCAGCAGGCACCGGAATACCTGTGGATTGGTTGCGCAGACAGCCGCGTGCCCGCCAACCAGATCGTCGATCTTCTGCCGGGGGAGCTTTTTGTTCACCGGAACGTGGCCAACGTGGTTGTCCACACGGATTTTAACTGTCTGTCGGTACTGCAGTTCGCCATCGAAGTATTGAAGGTCAAACATGTCCTGGTGGTTGGCCACTATGGCTGTGGCGGCGTCAGGGCGGCATTGCTCAATGAAGGATTTGGACTGATCAGCAACTGGCTTCGACACGTTCAGGATGTCCGTGACCGGCATCAGCAAGTACTCGATGCCCTGCCGGGCGTTCAGGATCGGGTCGACCGTCTGTGCGAACTCAACGTGGTTGAGCAGGTGGGGCATGTTTGCCAGAACAGCATTGTTCAGGAAGCCTGGCGGCGGGGTCAGCCGCTCACGGTTCATGGCTTTGTCTACGATGTCTCGGATGGGGTTCTGCGGGATATGGGGTTGTCGGTAGCCTGCGAGGAAGATCGTGAGCGGGTACGGCAGAACAGCATCGATGAGCTGGTTCAGAGGCCGGTACGCTCTGGACGCCAGAAAATCATGCAGTGAAGAATGTAAAATTGCGTCAAAAATTCGTGAAGGGCGTCACTTCCTGACCCTCGGCGTCATCACAGTTGGTCACCTCCTGCTTTGCTAGAGTAGATACTGCAGTAAGCGAGGAGTGTGACCATGAAAGAATTGATGCAAAAAGCCCTGACAGTTCTGAACCAGAGGAAAGATGCCACGGCCAGCGCGGAGTCACGGGGTCGGGGGCGGAAATCGTCTGATGCCGGTCAGGCTGAGGACTGGGGTATGTCACCGGAGGACGCCCTGAGGGTTGGAACGGTTGCCCGTTACAAGTGATTGAAGATTTGATGGTATTTCCTCTCTGAAGGCCCTCCGGTCTCCGTCTTTCAAGGGAGACGCGAGGGCTCATTCCGGTTAGCATATCCCGTCTTTGAACTACCCACTCGGGATAAGCCCATCAATGTCATTGCCCAATTCCCATGAAGTCCTGTTGCGAAACCGCCACCTTGTGCAGGGGAGGCTGGCCCTTTTGGGCGTATCCGCTGGTGAGCTGCTGACGGATTTGCCCGCTGGCGGTATGGCAATGAGTGAGCATGCCGGTGTGTGTGCCTCACTCAGCGGGCGCGACGGCTGGCAGATCTGTTTTGGCTACGACGATCCTGCTCTGGCTGCCGATACCTTTGACACACTCGTGGTTTTTCTTCCCAAGGCCCGGGCGGAGCTTGACCTGCGTCTTGCCCTGGCACGCTGGCTGGCAGCACCCCGCGCTCGACTGGTGCTGGTAGGTGAGAAGAAAGAAGGCATTGCCGGGGCCGTGAAACAACTCAAGGCCGTGGCGCCGCAGGCTACCAAGACCGATAGCGCCCGGCATTGCCAGGTCTGGTGTGCTGAGAATATCGAACCTCTTCCAGAATTCTCGCTTCGGGAGTGGATGACCTGGACCGGGATTGACTGCCAGTCGGTTCACCTGGATGTTGCCGGACTGCCCGGTATTTTCAGTCTTGGTGAGCTGGACGACGGTACCCGCTTGCTGATGGAAACGCTGGACAGGGCGCCTCTGCGGTCTGGCCCGGTTCTGGATTTTGCCTGTGGTGCGGGTGTCCTCGGTGCCTGGCTCCATCGCTGGCAAGAGCGGCAGGACCTTCCCCGGCTGACGATCGACGGGATTGATGTTCAGTCCCAGGCCGTTATCTGTGCAAGGGCCACCTATGAGCGCAATGGCGTTTCCGGGCGGATCATGGCTTCGGACGGCCTTCCGGGCATCGAGGGTTCATGGCCCGTTATTCTCAGTAATCCACCCTTTCACTCTGGTGTCAGAACAGACCTGTCGATGACTGAGCGTTTTCTTCGGGAGGTAGTGCGCCATCTGGCGCCGGGTGGTGAGGTGCGCCTGGTGGCGAACAGTTTTCTGCCCTACGAGCCATTGATGAAGCGCTGTATCGGCCCGGTTGAACGATTGCGGGAGAATCAGCGTTTTACCGTTTATCGCGCTTTTCGACGTTCCTGAACGAAAAAAGCCCCTGGGGTGAGGGGCAAGAGGTTCGCGTCCAGAACAACGGAGCCAACCGGAAAAGGGATGTTCAGCGTGAACACCTTCCACGTTAGGGTTAATTTCTAGAATAAACAGCCTAGAATGGCGCTTTTGTGACAAAAGGCCTCCAGCATGCCCGAAATGACAACCGCCCAACTTGATTTCTCCGGAGGCTCACTGATTCTTGCCCGGCCAGGCACTGGTGATCCGACGCTGAGGGCATGGGATGCGGCGGACGAGCTTCTGCTTGAGGAAGCCATTTGCGCGGCGGCAGCCCTGGGTGAGCCCCGTGTTCTGGTGGTGGATGATCAGTTCGGGGCTCTTTCACTGGGGCTGGCAGCGCTCTCTCCGACCGTGGTGGCCGACAGTGCTGTGTTGCCCGCTGCCCTGGCACATAATGCTTCTTTGAATCCGGAAGTCACGCCACCTGAATCTGTTTTCAGCTGGATTAATGCGCCCGAGGGCCCGTTTGACCTGGTGGTATTGAGAATACCCCGCCAGGCCGACTATCTGGCCTGGTTGCTGCGCTGGCTCAATCGCGTGATGGCGGATTCCGGCGTGTTGCTGGCAGGCGGCATGATCAAGCATCTACCGGCAAGAAGCGTTGATGTGTTCGCCGAAGCTGTACGGACAGAGCAGGTGCTGCCGGCGCGAAAGAAAGCGCGGGTGATTCGATGTAACAGGGGCGCTGCGACTCTCGCGGATTGGTCAGCGACCTGGAAAGGTTACCGATTGGGCGACCGAAAAGGTGATGTGGGCATAGAGGCATTGCCGGCGGTGTTTGCCCGGGAAAAGCTGGATATCGGCACCCGCCTGATGTTGCCACATGTGGTCAACGAGGTGTCGACGGCCAGGGCTGGCGATTCGGTGCTTGATCTGGCCTGCGGTAACGGCGTATTGGGCCTGGCGGCGCTGTCGGAGCGACGGGATCTGCAGTTGGTTTTCAGCGATGTTTCAAGCCAGGCCGTGCTCAGTGCCCGTCGTAATGTTGAAAAAGCCTTTCCGGATGCCAAAGCCGCTTTCTCCCATCGCGATGGTATTGAGTCCGATCCGGGAGCCTTTGATCTGATACTACTGAACCCGCCGTTCCACGAGGGTGGTGTGGTCGGTGATCACATCGCACTTCGGTTATTCGAGCAGGCGTCGCAACACCTGAGGCCGGGCGGTCGCCTGCTCCTGGTAGGAAATCGACACCTTGGCTATCACCGAAGCCTGCGCCGGTACTTTTCGTCAGTGGAGCAGCTGGACGCCAGCCCCAAGTTCGTGGTGTTTCGGGCTGGCAACCGCTGAATAACCTGTCAGATTACAATGTTGGCGCCGGGCGGTCATACCCGAGCCGGGCCAGGGTATCCACGATGGTCTGGGTCTGGCTGTCTATTTCAATATTCACCCGCTGGCCCTCTTCACAGGACCCAAAGGTTGTGGCCCGCAGCGTCTCCGGGATCAGATGGATGTTGAACCGGTTGCCCCGTACCTCGCCAATAGTCAGGCTGGCGCCATTGATGGCGATGTAGCCTTTGGGGAAGATGTAGCGGGCCCATTCCTCGGGCACCTCAAACCATAGCGTGACGTTGTTTTCCGTACGCCGTATTTCGACAATGTTGGCCGCCGTATGTATATGGCCAGAAAGCAGGTGGCCACCAATTTCATCCCCAATGCGGGCGGCGCGCTCGAAATTCACCTGGTCCCCGGTAGTCAGCTCACCCAGCGTGGTAAGTCTCAGGGTTTCCTGCATGGCATCGAAATAGAGCACGCTGTCTTCCTGGCGTGTGACGGTCAGGCAGGTTCCGTTGATTGCCACCGAGGCGCCGATGGAAACGCCATCTGCCTTTTCTGCGGGGAGGCGAATGGCAAAAGTGCTGAGCCCGGGCTCTGCGGTGACGTCTTCAATGGTTGCAATGCCCTGGACAATGCCTGTGAACATAAGCCTGACCTCATTCAATGTGGTATGGGGCGCCTTTCCGGCAGGTGCGCCAAGGATAGCGAGCGGGCTGACTGATGCCAAGGCCCGACTGATGTCGGTATACCGGGGTAAACATTCAAGTATCCTGCATCATGGTCGATACCCTTCATAACCCCTGAATTCGGACAATCTGCCATGGCTGAAAATCAGAGTAAGGCCGCCACCCGGGCAAACAGTCCGGCGCAGGCCCCCGTGCTGCGCCCTGGTCGGGCGGCCGATCCTGTGCCCGTCCCCGTGGCCCCTGGCGACCAGACTCCGGCGACGGTTCCAGCCAATCCGGCGGCGGAATCGGCACCGACCGGTCAGGCGCCAGAGACCAGTTCCGAATCCGAACCATCGGCTGATAGGGGAGAGTCCCGGGACACCGACAGTGGCAAGCCGGAAAGGGTGCTGGCGGAATCCCGCCAGCGCAAGCTCAGGCTGATGCTGCGCCAGTGCGACCGGGTCCTGTTAATGGATTTCGACTTGCTGGCGATGAACGGCTGGCCGGACAACTACACGATGGCCGAGGCGCGCCGGAGTCGGGACCTGTGGCTGTTCAGTGCGTTGATTGCGGCGGCTGTCTTTCTGAGCGGATTAACCGGGTTTGTGCCAGCCTGGATAGCTGGTGGTGGCTTCGGCGCCTTTGTCATCATTCTGTTGTTGGGAGTGCCTGCCGTACGCAGAATCTACACCACCAAACCCTCCTACCTTGATCTGATAATAACTCGCCAGCGGATGCTCCGTGAGGCAAGGCAACACGTCGCCCACCTGGAGGGGTCGGATGGCCTTATCTGGCAATGTGCGCGGATGGCGGATTTTAACCCGGCGCTGAAAAATACCCGGTTCAGTCACCTTCTGAGGTTGTCAGAGAGTCGCAGTCTGTCCCGGCAATTGACCCGCCGAGAGCACGTGCGTCTTTATCTGATTTGTCTGCTGGAAGCAGAGAAGGCGTACAGCCGCGTCCAGAAAGCATTTTTCGAGGGTAACCAGGAAGCCCTTGACCGGGGCTGGGAGGAAGTAGCGGCAGAGCCTGAGCCCAGAACTTGACACAAGTGCACTTCAAACGTATGTTTCAAACAGACGTTTGCTAGAGGCATTGATAACAAAATGGCGCAGTCTGATACCGTTGACCGGATTCTCGATGCAGCCGAAGAGCTGTTCGCCGACCGGGGTTTCTCGGAAACCTCGCTCAGGATGATTACCAGTAAGGCTAAAGTAAATCTGGCCGCTGTCAATTACCACTTTGGCTCAAAGAACGCCCTGATCCATGCCGTATTTGCGCGCTTTCTGACGCCGTTTTCCGCGACACTGGAAAACGCCTTCGACGAGCTCGAAGAGCGGTGTGACGGCAAACCGCCAACGCTGAATCAAACGCTATGGGCACTTACGGAAAGCGCGGTGCGCATGCCCCAGCGTAACGAGAAGGGTATCTCCATCTTCATGCGCCTGCTCGGGCTTGCCTACACCCAGTCCCAGGGGCATTTGCGCAAGTTCCTGGAACAGGAATACAGCGAGCCTTTCAGCCGTTTCATGCGGCTGCTCAAGGAGGCGACCCCGCAGCTATCCTCTGTTGACCGTTACTGGCGCATCCAGTTCATGCTCGGGGCAACGGCGTTCACCATGTCCAGCAGCGATGCCCTGAGGGACATCCTGCAGAACAAGCTGGGTGTGGAAACCACGATCCAAGAAATTGCTGCCCGCCTGGTTCCCTTCCTGGCTGCCGGGATGCAGGCGGAAGACGCCATGCTGATTCCGCCGGTCGGCAGCAAGGTCTCGGTTGCCTGAGTTCCTCTCTCTCGGTTAGGCTTCCCCTCTGAACCTCCGAGGGAGCCTGGCCGGTTTTGACGCATCCCGCATCCGTCCGCATCGACATTGATCTGCCCCTTCAGCGCCTCCGGCTTGAAACCGGAGGCGGTGAGCTTATTGCATCCTATCCGGTTTCCACTGCGCTGAATGGCGCGGGTGAGAGCGATGGCAGTGGCTGTACGCCCCGGGGAGAGCATTATATCCGGGCCTGTATTGGCGCCGGACTTCCGGCCGGAACTGTCTTCCGGGCCCGGCGCCCCACCGGCGAAATCTACAGCGCCGAACTTGCCCGGCGGCACCCTGACCGCGACTGGATCCTGAGTCGGATTCTCTGGTTGTGTGGCCGCGAATGGGGCAAAAACAGGGGGCCGGGTGTCGATACTTTCCGCCGCTTCATATACATTCACGGCACACCGGACAGCGAGCCCATGGGCGTGCCGTTGTCCCATGGCTGCGTGCGGATGCGCAACGCAGACATTATTGATCTGTTTGATCGCGTCAGGCCGGGAACGGCCGTTTCTATTCGATAAAACTGTCTAGACCAGAGGAATCCGATGATCGGGGATGTTATGGCCATGGTGAATGGCTGGATCGAGAATTTCGGGCTGCTGTCTGAAGCCTGGCGTGTCGGGATTGTCGTATTTGCGCTGGTGTTCGCAACGGCCGCGGTGGCGTACATCGCAAGCCACATTATCGTTGCTATCGAGCGCAAGTTCAGCCAGACCAAAAACCTGTGGGACGATGCCTTGTTGCACGCCGCCCGCAAACCGGTCGTGGCCTTTGTCTGGTTGCAAGGCGTCTACTGGGCTGCAGAAGTGGCTCATCGCTACTCGGAAGCGGAGATCTTCAAGGTCAACGATTCGCTTCTGCAGCTCGGGTTTGTCTTCGTTCTGGTATGGGCGGTCCTGAGGCTGATCAAGGAAGCCGAGGGGATTCTGGTATCGCCGCTGAAAATGAAACAGCCCATGGACTACACCACCGTCAACGCGGTGAGCAAGTTGTCCCGGGCGGTGGTTATCATTACCGCGGTGCTGATTGCGATGCAGTCCATGGGCTACAGCATTTCCGGGGTCCTGGCCTTCGGCGGCGTGGGTGGTATTGCAGTCGGCTTCGCCGCGAAGGACCTGTTGGCCAACTTTTTCGGCGGTTTTATTATCCATCTCGACCGACCGTTCAAGGTTGGGGACTGGGTGCGGTCCCCGGACCGAAACATTGAGGGTACGGTTGAGCACATCGGCTGGCGTCTGACCACCATCCGTACCTTCGACAAACGTCCGCTTTATGTGCCCAATGCTGCGTTTACCACCATCGCAGTGGAAAACCCCTCACGCATGACCAACCGCAGGATCTACGAGACGATTGGCATCCGGTATGCCGATGTCGGGCAGATGGCAACCATCGTCGACGACATCAAGGCCATGCTGCAGCAGCATGAGGACATCGACAGCGATCAGACCCTGATTGTGAACTTCCTGGCGTTCAACGCGTCGTCTCTGGATATCATGGTGTACACCTTCACCAAGACCACCCAGTGGGTGCAGTTCCACGAGGTGAAGCAGGATGTATTGCTGAAAATCAGCGACATTATCGAGGGTTACGGTGCCGAAGTGGCCTTCCCGACCCGAACTCTGCATCTTCCGGACGGCGTCCGGCTATCCGGATCGCAGTCCGCGGGAGCCTCGGACAAGAGCGAGGCGGATTCTTCCGGCAAGAGCGCCGAGACATTGCAGAACCGTCAGACAACCGGAGATTTGGAAGACTCAGGAGATTCAGAATGACGTCACCGGAGAAAATGCACCCTGTTGGCATCATTGGCGGCACCGGCCTCACCACTCTGTCAGGCCTTGAGATTACCGGTGAGAAGCCGGTCAGGACATCCTGGGGCGTTCCATCCGCGCCCCTCGTTGAGGGCCACTTGGGGGATCAGCCGGTCATCTTCCTGTCGCGCCATGGTAACCCCCATCGTATTCCACCCCACCAGGTGAACTATCGGGCCAATTTGCGGGCCCTCTACGAAGCCGGGGTCCGAACGGTGATCGGGGTTAACGCTGTGGGTGGGATTCACCCGGATATGGGGCCTGCCCATGTGGTTATTCCCGACCAGATTATTGACTACACCTGGGGGCGTGCCAGCACCTTTTACGAGGGCGATCTGGACTCGGTAACCCACATTGATTTCACCTGGCCCTACGACGAGAGCGCGCGGCAGATCCTGATTGATGCCGCCGGAGCAGAAAACGTCCCGTTTTCCGGTTTCGGAGTGTATGGCGCAACCCAGGGCCCGAGGCTGGAAACCGCGGCTGAAATCATCCGGATGGAGCGGGACGGCTGCGACCTGGTAGGAATGACCGGTATGCCGGAAGCCGCGCTGGCGGCGGAACTTGGAATGCGTTACGTCTGTCTGGGTTTGGTGGTGAACTGGGCGGCTGGAAAATCCGACCATATCATCACCATGGAAGAAATTGAGGCGGCCATCGAGCAGGGAATGTCCGGGGTCAAGCGGATCCTCGAAGTCTCGATGGCTGGCCTTGGGGTGCTTACTCCGTTGCCTCAATCTTCTTGAAAAACACCAGCACGCCGATCGTGGGGGAATCGAGGAAGTGGATTTCCTCACTGCGCATCCGGCGGGTTTCCCGAATCCAGGTCAACAATTCCAGGGGCGCGGGTTCAGCCAGAACAGGTAGTTGCTGACCGGCTGTTTCTCCGGTTGCTGCTGACATTGGGGCGGAGTCACTTGCTCCGGATGCGTCCGGAGCGGGGGGTGTTTCTTCAGAGAGCTCGGTCGCAGCCTCTACAGGCGGCTCCGATGTCTCTTCTGCCAGTTGCCAGTGGTTCAGATGCACATTGACGTGCAAATAGCGTTGCCGGTCGATGGTGATGTGTCCCTCAACCTCCCGGGTGCGAGCCTCATTCAGCCAGTCACCTGCTTCAACCCGCAAGGGTGTCCCCTCGTAATCTGGTGGAAACGCCTCGTACCAACCGGCAGCCACAAGCACACGGTAACGGCCACTGCGTTCGAGTCTGGCGGCGGCACTGGCAAGATGGAGATCCTTTCGGGGCGCCAATTCCAGTGTGGTTTCCGTGGTGCCATTCTCCAGCGATGACCAGAGAACCTCTTCGGTCTCAAGGGGCGGCTCTACCGAGCGATCAGACATCCGTTCGTTCACAGCTTCCGGCTCTACGATCCGCTCAAGAATGACAAACTCCGCCCGGTAGTAGTCATCCGGAACCGGCGTGCCGGGCTCAAGAGGCAAGGTTGCCCTGTCAAGCTGCTGTGCGGCGCCTGTTAGAGAAAAGCTCAGAAGCAGAGCTGCCAGGATGGCCCGGGTCGGGTATCGGCACCAGCGAATTCCATCAATTTGCAAGGGTCGTACTCCACTTGTTGGTCGGCCGTTCATGAGCCGGACGCGTCATTTTTTGCTGGCTCCAGCTCGCCAAGCATCCGGGAAATGCCGTCGAGTTTACCACCGGTTGTGGCATCCTTCAGCCGAAAACGGAAGCTGTTGGCGCCTTCGAGCCGGTACTGGTCAGGTGCGGATTGCACTTTTTTAACCAGAACCAGCGGATCCACCGGTGTCGAGCTGCCAAACTCGATCCGCGCCCACTCCTTGCCGGCATCGACTTTCACGATGCCCAGGGCTTCTGCACGCAATCGAAGCTCGGTCTGGCGGATCAGGTTTTTGGCCGGATCCGGTAATAATCCGAACCGATCGATCATTTCAACCTGAAGTTCTTTTAATGCTTCCGGGCTGTCCACGCTGGCAATCCGTTTGTAGAGCATCAGGCGGTTATGGACATCCGGCAGATAATCCTCGGGGATCAGAGCCGGGATTCTCAGGTTCATTTCGGTGCCGTGGCTAAGTGGCAGGTCGGCATTCGGGGTTCGGCCCTCGCGAATGGCCTTGACGGCCTCGTCCAGCAGCTGCATGTAAAGGGTGAAGCCGATGCTTTCGATCTGCCCGCTCTGTTCTTCCCCCAATAACTCCCCGGCACCGCGGATTTCCAGGTCGTGAGTGGCCAGCATGAAGCCGGCACCCAGGTCCTGCGCCTCCGAAATCGCATCCAGACGCTTTTTGGCGTCCGCCGTGATGGATTTCGGCGGTGGCGTGAGCAGGTAGGCATAGGCCTGGTGGTGCGAACGGCCGACCCGGCCCCGAAGCTGATGCAGTTGCGCCAGGCCGAACTTGTCTGCCCGCTCGATAATAATGGTGTTGGCGCTGGGAACGTCGATGCCGGTCTCAATGATGGTTGTGCACACCAGCACGTTGAAGCGTTTGTGGTAGAAGTCGGACATGATCTTTTCCAGATCACGCTCTCTCATCTGCCCGTGGGCGACGCCCACCCGCGCTTCCGGAATCAGCGAACGTAGATCCTCTGCCGTCTTCTCGATGGTGGCCACGTCGTTGTGGAGGAAGTAGACCTGACCGCCCCGGAGAATCTCCCGCAGTATGGCTTCCTTGACCATGGCGTTGTCTTTCTGGCGCACAAAAGTTTTCACCGAGAGCCGCCGGGCCGGAGGAGTGGCGATAATCGAGAGATCCCGCAGATGCCCCATGGCCATGTTCAGCGTCCGCGGAATCGGGGTGGCGGTCAGGTTGAGCATGTCCACTTCGGCCCGCAGTGCTTTTAGTCTTTCCTTCTGCTGAACGCCAAAGCGATGCTCTTCGTCGATGATAACCAGGCCAAGATTCTTGAATTTGATGTCGCCCTGTAGCAGTTTGTGGGTGCCGATGACGATGTCGGCCCGGCCGTTCTCCACCGCCTCCAACGCCTTGCTGGTCTGGCCAGCCGTGCGGAACCGGCTGAGCAGCTCGACCTGCACAGGGGTATCCGAGAAACGGTCCCGGAAGGATTCATAATGCTGCTGGGCGAGCAGGGTAGTGGGGACCAGAACCGCCACCTGCTTGCCCGACCAAGTAGCCAGGAACGCCGCGCGCATGGCAACCTCGGTTTTCCCGAAACCGACATCGCCACACACCAGGCGATCCATGGGCTGCTCGCTGGTCATGTCCTCGAACACCGACTGGATAGCAACCTGCTGGTCTGGTGTCTCCTCGAACGGAAAGCCGGCAGCAAAGGCACGATAGGCTTCCTTGGGATCCTCGAAGCTGAAGCCTTTGCGCGCCTCCCGGCGGGCGTACACATCCAGCAGCTCGGCGGCAGTGTCCCGGATCTTCTCAAGGGCTTTCTGTTTCGCTGTGCTCCAGCGGTCCGTCCCGAGTTTGTGCAGCGGCGCGTGTTCGGTGTCATTGCCGGCATAGCGGGAAATCAGGTGCAGGCTGGAGACCGGAACATACAGCTTTGAGCCCCCGGCGTACTCAAGCATCAGGAATTCGCTCGCTTCGCCCTCTACGGTGATGGTCTCCAGGCCCAGGTAACGGCCAACACCGTGGTCGATATGAACCACCGGCGCACCAATCCGCAATTCGGACAGATCCCGGAAGCCGGCATCGTCCGTTTCCGTAGGCTTCTCGCGGCGCCGCCGCTGTAGTACCCGCTCGCCGAACAGGGCGGTCTCGGTGATCAGGGCAACGGAATGCTCGGGCAGAACCAGGCCTTGCTCCATCGGGGCAATGGTGATGGCGACCGAGCTTTCCTTATCGTCGAGAAAAGCCTGCCAGCCGGACAGGGTTTTCAATTCAACACCCTGTTCGCCAAGATTCTCCATCAGCGCCTCGCGCCGACCGGACGATTCGGCGCATATCAGCACGTGGCCGTCGAACTCTCCCAGAAACCGCTTGAGGCGACCGGCAGGGTCTGCGGCCCGACCGTCCATGGCGATATCCGGCAAGGTTGTCGTGGGGCAGTTAACTGATCCCGCGGCATCCTTTGTCTCCGCGGAGACGGTTACCCTCGGGAAGGCCTTCAGTTGTCCGAACAGCTCTTCCTGCTGCAGGAAGAGGAGCTTGGGCGGCAGAATCGGCCGCAGGCGATCGTGACGACGATCTTCGTACCGGTTGCGGGTTTCACTGTCAAAGTGGCTGACCGCATCGTTCAGTCCGTCCGCAGTAAAAACGTGAGTGGCGCCTGGCAGATAGTCAAACAGGGTTGCCGTCTCGTCGAAGAACAGCGGCAGGTAGTACTCAATGCCCGGCGGGGTAATGCCGTGAGTCACGTCCTGGTAGATGGGGGTGTCTTTGTCGGCATCCGGGAACTGCTCGAACCAGCGGCTGCGGAATCCGGAGCGCGCCTCTTTGTGCCAGGGGAATTCAAAGGCGGGCAGCAGTTCGATGCGTTCGATCCGGTCGATTGAGCGCTGAGTCTCGGGGTCGAAAGTCCGGAGCGTTTCGATCTCATCATCGAATAGGTCAATCCGATAGGGCTGGCTGGCGCCCATGGGGAAAATGTCCAGTATGGCGCCCCGGACCGCGTATTCGCCGTGCTCGTAGACGTTCTCGGCATGCCGGTAGCCTGCCGCCTCAAGCTGCATTCGCCAGCTCTTGATATCCAGGGACTGTCCCACTTCCAGAAGCAGGGTGTTGCCCTGGAGGTAATTTACTGGCGGCAGCCTGTGCATCAGCGTGCGTGCAGGAACCACGAGAACCCCATGGCTGGTTGCGGGCAGGCGGTGCAGGGTCCGGATTCGCCGGGAAATAATGTCCTGGTGGGGCGAAAACAGATCGTAGGGCAGGGTTTCCCAGTCGGGCAGCGACAGCAGTTCCAGCCCGTCGTCGCTGACCGCCGGGCCGTCTTCTTCCGGGGGTAGCCCCAGGAAGAAGCGCATGGCCTGCTCAAGCCGGATGGCATCGGCGGTGCTGCGGGTAATGACCAGGGTCAGACCCTTGTGCGCGCGCGCACTTTCGCAGATGGCCAGCGCCTCACTGCTGCCGTGCAGTTGACCCCATGTTCGGTGATCGGCCGGCCGAGACGGAAATTCGGGGGCAATCAGGGGGAGGGGTGACGGGCGTGTGCTGGCACCTTGGCTCATGGGCGGTCAGGTTCTCCTGCTGTGGATGTCCGGGAGCGGTGAGGCGCGTATTCTAACGCTCGCGCCCCTCACTGTCATGGCGCCGGCGCCATGGTCGGCGTTTGCGTTATTAGCCGGCGCGACCTATACGAAGGTCATGGCCCGCCGTATTTGCGGTCGACCGGATTAAATTGGATAATGTGCGCCCCAATTTCCAAGTGCCAATTGCAGAGGTCCAAGCGTGAGTCACGAACAGATCAATCAGCACCTGTCCAACTGGACAGAAAGAGAATCCACCGCGGAAGCCATGATTCCGCTGATCGGCCGCCTCTACCGCAAAAACAATGTGGTTACTTCTGTATACGGCCGCGCCATCATCAACCAGTCGGTTATCGATATCATCCGTGCCCACCGATTTGTGCGCCAGGTTGAAGACAGCGAGCTTTCTGTTCACGACACCCTGCCGATCCTCCAGGCCATGGACAAACTTGAACTCGGTCGTGCCCACGTGGATATCGGCAAGCTGGCGGTCAAGTTCAAAGAGGAAGGCGGCGACCTGACCGAATTCCTGAAGCGTGAAATCGGCCCGGTTGTGGGGCAGTACGCTGCCCAGTCCGAGGAAGATGCCAACAATGACACCAAAGACGTCGTTCTGTACGGTTTTGGCCGGATTGGTCGTCTGCTGGCTCGTATCCTGATCGAGAAGGCCGGGGGTGGCAACAACCTGCGTCTGCGTGCGATTGTGGTTCGCCAGGGCGGTGCGGAAAATGATCTCGAGAAGCGCGCCAGTCTGCTTCGCCGTGATTCCGTGCACGGTCCGTTCGATGGCACCATTACCGTTGATGAGAAGGAATCCGCCCTGATTGCCAACGGCAACTATATCAAGGTTATCTACTCTGATGGGCCGGACAAGGTGGATTACACGGATTACGGCATCAACAACGCCATCGTGATCGACAACACCGGTAAGTGGCGTGATGAAGCCGGTCTTGGCCTGCACCTGAAATCAAAAGGCGTCAGCCGCGTTATCCTGACGGCGCCGGGTAAGGGCGATATCAAGAACATCGTTTATGGTATCAACAACGACTGGATTACTGACGAAGACAGGATCCTGTCAGCCGCCTCCTGTACCACCAATGCCATCACACCGGTATTGAAGGCGATTGAAGACGAATACGGCATCGAAGATGGTCACGTGGAGACGGTGCACTCCTACACCAACGACCAGAACCTGATCGATAACTACCACAAGGGCAGCCGCCGCGGGCGCAGCGCCGCCCTGAACATGGTAATTACCGAGACGGGGGCCGCCAAGGCTGTCTCCAAGGCGCTGCCGGTTCTGAAGGGCAAGCTGACCGGTAATGCGATCCGGGTGCCAACGCCGAACGTGTCCATGGCGATCCTGAATCTCAACCTCAAGAAAGACGTTGATGTGGAAGGTGTTAACGAATACCTGCGGGATATGGCGCTGCACTCGGAGCTGCAGAAGCAGATCGACTTCGTGAACTCTCCGGAAGTGGTTTCCACCGACTTTGTCGGTTCCCGCCATGCCGGCATCGTTGATGCCCAGGCAACCATCACCAGTGGCAAGCGTCTGATCCTGTATGTTTGGTACGACAACGAGTTCGGCTACAGCGCGCAGGTGATTCGTGTGGTCAACCAGATGGCCGGCGTAAATTACCCGATCTTCCCCAAACGTGCGAGAGACTGAGCGAATCGCGCCGATCTGGTGAAGTAATGGTGTTCAGAACCCCGATAGCGATTGCTGTCGGGGTTTTTTGTTTTTACGGTCAGCTAAACGACTGGTTTGGCTGTCGACGCACAACCGGTTCCGGTTTCTGGTGGAAATAGGATTCCTTAATCTCTATAATTGGCGCGATTTTGGGTACGTCTGGCACTCCGTTTCTCATGGTTTTTCTGGGCCGCAGGTGTCGGGCGTTACGAATCCATTGAAAAGTTTCTGATGATTGGATGAGGCTAATGATCAAGATCAAAAAAGGCCTGGATCTTCCCATCAGCGGCGCTCCCGAACAGACCATTACAGACGGCAAACCCGTTCGCCACGTTGCGTTGATCGGTTTTGACTATATCGGCATGAAGCCGACGATGGCTGTGAAAGAGGGGGACCGTGTCAAGCGCGGTACGCTGCTGTTCACGGACAAGAAGACCGAGGGCGTTCGTTATACTTCACCCGCCGCGGGCGTTGTGAAAGAGATCAACCGTGGTGAGCGTCGGGTATTCCAGTCGATCGTTATCGAAGTCGATGGCGATGAGGCTGAGACCTTTGCGCGCTACAGCGAAGCGGATCTTGCCGGCCTGGAACGCCAGCAGGTAGTCGATAATCTGGTGGAATCCGGGCTCTGGACTGCGTTCAAGACGCGTCCGTACAGCAAGGTTCCGGAGATTGATTCCGCTCCCCACTCAATTTTCGTGTCGGTCATGGATACCAACCCGCTGGCAGCGGACCCGACGGTCATCATTGGCGAAAACAGCCAGGCGTTCGAGAAAGGCCTTGAGATCCTTACCAAACTGACCACCGGCAAGGTGTTTGTCACTGGCAAGCCAGGATCCAACGTCGCTGTTCCCAGGTCCGACGCCGTTGAGGTGCACCAGTTCGATGGCAAGCATCCGGCCGGCAACGTGGGAACCCATATCCATCACCTGGATCCGGTTTCTGGCAGCAAGACGGTCTGGAGTATCAATTATCAGGACGTTATCGACATTGCCAAGCTGTTTGAATCCGGTGAAGTCCCTGTTGAGCGTGTCGTGGCGATCGGTGGCCCCAAGGCCCTGAAACCCCGTCTCGTGCGTACTCGTCTGGGTGCCAGTCTTGAGGAGCTTCTCGACGGTGAAGTTGCCACAGATTGCGAGATCCGGGCGATTTCCGGCTCCGTGTTCGGCGGTCGCCGTGGCGATGGTCCCTGCGCCTATCTTGGCCGGTTTGCCAATCAGGTGTCCGTGCTTGAGGAAGGTAACAAGCGCGAGTTCATGGGCTGGCTGTCGCCGGGTGCGAACAAGTTCTCCGTCATGAATATTTACCTGTCCAAGCTGGTCGGTGGCAAACGGTTCGATATGACCACCACCACCAATGGCAGCGAGCGGGCGATGGTGCCGGTGGGTGTTTACGAAAAGATCATGCCGCTGGACATTCTGCCCACGCAGTTGCTGCGTTCCCTGATTGTCGGCGACACAGAGATGGCACAGAAGCTTGGCGCACTGGAGTTGGATGAAGAAGATCTGGCGCTGTGCACCTTTGTGTGCCCCGGCAAATATGAATATGGTCCGATTCTCCGCGAGAACCTGACCCGAATCGAGATCGAGGGCTAATACGATGGCTATCAGACAGTTTCTCGATGGAATCGAGCATCACTTTGAAAAGGGTGGCAAGTACGAGCGCTGGTATGCGCTTTACGAGGCGGTGGATACTATTTTCTACTCGCCGGCGAGTGTCACCTCCACCACCGCCCATGTGCGTGACGGGATTGACCTCAAGCGCATCATGATCACGGTTTGGTTGTGCACCTTCCCGGCAATGTTCTTCGGAATGTGGAACATCGGCTACCAGGCCAACAGTTTCCTGGCGTCCAACCCGGATGCCATGATTGCTGACGGCGGCCTGCGGACTGCCTTTATCCAGGCACTTGCCATCACCGGTTCCGGTGCGGGCGTATGGGACAACTTCGTTTACGGCATGGCGTACTTCGTGCCCATTTACTTCGTGACCTTCGTGGTCGGTGGTTTCTGGGAAGTGCTGTTTGCCACCGTGCGCCGTCACGAAGTGAACGAGGGTTTCTTTGTCACATCGGTCCTGTTTGCACTGATCTGCCCGCCCACCATTCCTCTCTGGCAGGTGGCCCTGGGCATCACCTTCGGCGTCGTGATCGGCAAGGAAGTGTTCGGCGGTACCGGCAAGAACTTCCTGAACCCGGCCCTGACCGGTCGTGCCTTCCTGTACTTCGCCTATCCGGCGCAGATTTCCGGCGACACCGTCTGGACTGCGGTTGACGGCTTCAGTGGCGCCACGGCGCTGAGCTGGGCCGCCAGTGGTGGTCTGGAAGCTCTGGAAGCTCAAATTGGCTGGATGAGCGCCTTCATGGGCACCATTCAGGGCTCGATGGGTGAGACCTCGACACTGGCCATTCTGATTGGTGGCCTGATCCTGTTGGGGATGAAGATTGCCTCCTATCGCATCGTCGGAGGTGTGTTGATCGGTATGATCGGCATGTCGCTGCTGCTAAACATCATAGGTTCCGAGACCAATCCGATGTTCGCGGTTCCGGCGCATTGGCATCTGGTCATGGGCGGGTTTGCCTTTGGCATGATGTTCATGGCGACGGATCCGGTGTCCGCCGCGATGACTGACACGGGTCGCTGGTGTTTCGGTATTCTGGTAGGCGTGATGACTGTGCTGATCCGCGTGATCAATCCGGCGTTCCCGGAAGGCATCATGCTTGCCATCCTGTTCGCAAACCTGTTCGCGCCATTGATGGACCATTACGTGGTTCAGGCCAACATCAAACGGAGGCTTGCTCGTGGCTAAAGCTAAAGAAACCGTCTCCCGCACGCTGATCGTTGCGCTGGTGCTGAGTATCGTGTTCTCTGTCGTGGTATCCACCGCGGCGGTCATGCTCAGACCTGCCCAGGTCAAGAATCAGCATCTTGATATGACAACGAACATTCTCTCTGCCGCAGGTATGCTGGATCAAGGCGATACTGCAGAGCAGATTTTGCAGAAATTCGAGAGTTTCGATGTTCGCCTGGTGGATTTGGATACTGGTAAATTTGTAAAGCCTTCCGCCGTTGGTGTTGCTGAGCCCATGAAATATGATATGTACAAGGCTGCCTCGGACCCTCAGTTGTCTACGGATATTCCTTCCTCGGAAGACAAGGCTGGCATCAAGCGCCGGCCGAATGTTGCCAGGGTGTATACGCTGAGCGAGAACGGAGAGCTAGTGCGTGTGGTACTGCCAATTCATGGTTATGGCCTCTGGTCTACATTGTATGGCTTCATTTCGCTGGAAGGTGATTTGAACACCATTGAAGGGCTTGGCTTTTACTCCCACGCCGAAACTCCGGGCCTCGGTGGGGAGGTAGACAATCCACGCTGGAAGTCGCAGTGGGTGGGGAAGAAAGTTTATGATGGTGATCGCACTGAACCGCAGATCAAACTGGTTAAAGGTGGCGTAAACGTTGATGCAAAAAAAAGGCAGCATAAAGTGGATGCTCTGTCCGGGGCAACGTTGACCAGTCGCGGCGTTGAGCAACTGGTTAACTACTGGATGGGCGACCGCGGATACGCGCCGTTCCTGCAAAAACTTCGTGAAGGGGAGGTCTGATCATGGCAGATGCATCAGCCAAACAGGTTCTCTTCGAACCGATCTTCAGCAATAACCCGATTGCCCTGCAGATCCTGGGCATCTGTTCAGCGCTGGCGGTTACCACCAGCATGAACGTTACACTTGTTATGTGCGCGGCGGTTATTGCCGTTACCGCATTTTCCAACCTGGCCGTGTCCCTGGTACGCACCCAGATTCCGGGCAGTATCCGGATCATCGTGCAGATGACCATTATCGCCTCCCTGGTAATCGTGGTTGACCAGGTGCTCAAGGCCTATGCCTACGAGATTTCCAAGCAGCTCTCAGTGTTCGTTGGTCTGATTATCACCAACTGCATCGTTATGGGCCGCGCGGAAGGCTTTGCCATGAAGAACGGCCCCTGGCTGAGCTTCCTGGACGGCGTTGGTAACGGTCTGGGCTACTCGGTACTCCTGATCTTCGTTGCCTTCTTCCGTGAATTGCTGGGCGCCGGCTCACTGTTCGGTGTCTCCCTGATGCCGGTGGTGAACGAAGGTGGCTGGTACATTCCTAACGGCTTGTTGCTGCTGCCGCCGAGTGCGTTCTTTATTATCGGCCTGGCGATCTGGGGTCTGCGGACCTGGAAGCCGGAGCAGGTTGAAGAGCCGGACTATAAAATGTCTCGCCATGTCGCCAAGGAGGCCTTCTGATGGAGCATTATATCAGCTTGATTCTGAAGGCTGTTTTTGTTGAAAACATGGCGCTGGCGTTCTTCCTGGGGATGTGTACCTTCCTGGCCATCTCCAAGAAGATCGAGGCCGCAACCGGTCTTGGCATTGCCGTGGTGGTCGTGCTGACGGTCACCGTTCCGGTGAACAACCTGCTGTACAACAGCGTTCTGCGCGAAGGCGCCCTGGATTGGGCTGGCCTGCCGAACGTAGACCTGAGCTTTCTCGGATTGCTGACGTATATCGGGGTAATCGCGGCGATTGTTCAGATCATGGAAATGGTACTGGACAAGTATATCCCGGCACTCTACGCCGCTCTGGGTGTGTTCCTGCCACTGATTACAGTGAACTGCGCCATTCTGGGTGCCTCGCTGTTCATGGTGGAGCGTGACTACACCTTCGGCGAGAGTGTGGTGTATGGCTTCGGCGCCGGCCTTGGCTGGGCCCTGGCGATCATCGCCCTGGCGGGTATTCGCGAGAAGCTGAAGTACAGTGACGTTCCGGAAGGCCTGCGTGGTCTGGGTATCACCTTCATTACCGTTGGTCTGATGTCCCTGGGCTTCATGTCCTTCTCCGGTATCTCACTGTAATTCACCCGGTGATTCGGTTTAACGAAAAGGCGAGACCATGAATACAGAAATTATTCTCGGCGTGGTCATGTTCACCGTTATCGTTCTGGCCCTGGTCGCAGTGATTCTTGCGGCCCGGTCCAGGCTGGTAAGCACCGGTGATGTGACCATTGAGATCAACGATGATCCCGAACACACGCTGAAGACCGAAGCCGGCGGCAAGCTGCTCGGTACTCTGGCTAACAGTGGTATTTTCCTGTCCTCTGCCTGCGGTGGCGGCGGTACCTGCGCCCAGTGCAAGTGCAAGGTTCTCGAGGGCGGCGGTGCCATGCTGCCAACAGAGAAGACCCACTTCACCAATCGTGAAGAGAAAGAGGGCTGGCGCCTGTCCTGCCAGGTTCCTGTAAAACAGGATATGAAGGTGGAAGTGCCGGAGGAGTTCTTCGGCGTGAAGAAGTGGGAATGTGAGGTTGTCTCCAACCACAACGTGGCTACCTTCATCAAAGAACTCGTACTCAAGCTGCCTGAAGGTGAGGAAGTGGACTTCCGTGCCGGCGGCTATGTTCAGCTTGAGTGCCCTCCCTACGAAATCGACTTCAAGGATTTCGACATCGAGGAAGAGTTCCACGAGGACTGGGACAAGCACAACATCTGGCGCTACAAGGCGGTCAACAAGGAAGAGACCATCCGGGCCTATTCCATGGCGAACTATCCGGAAGAAAAGGGTGTTCTCAAGTTCAATATTCGTATCGCTACGCCGCCTCCGGGCACGGACCATAACCCGGGCATCATGTCGAGCTATGTGTTCAACCTGAAGCCAGGAGACAAGGTGACAGTGATGGGACCGTTCGGTGAGTTCTTCGCCAAGAAGACTGACGCGGAAATGGTCTTCATCGGTGGCGGTGCCGGCATGGCGCCCATGCGTTCCCATATCTTCGATCAGCTCAAGCGCCTGAACTCCAAGCGCAAGATCAGCTTCTGGTATGGTGCGCGTAGTGTTCGCGAGATGTTCTACGTGGAGGATTTCGACGGGCTGCAGGAAGAGAACGACAACTTCGAGTGGCACGTAGCTCTTTCCGATGCACTGCCGGAAGATAACTGGGAAGGCCCCACAGGGTTTATCCACAACGTATTGTACGAGAACTATCTGAAGGACCATCCGGCTCCGGAAGACTGTGAGTACTACATGTGTGGGCCCCCAATCATGAACGCGTCCTGCATCAAGATGCTGAAAGATCTGGGTGTAGAGGATGAAAACATCATGCTGGATGACTTTGGAGGCTAAGCAGTTCTGATGACATTCAGCATTGTACGACCCGCCAGGGTGGCCCTGGCCAGCGCTTTTACAGCGCTGGCCTTTGCCGTTCTGGCGGGTTGTTCGTTTGAGCCAGAGGAAAAAATCTGGGAAATCTCCGGACCTGTCTTCGGCACCAGCTACCACATCAATGTCGTATTGACCGAGGATCAGGAGAGGCTTGAAACTCTGGCCAGCGGTATCGATGAGGTGCTCGAAGGGGTTGATGCGTCAATGTCGACCTGGCGCGAGGATTCGGAGCTGTCCCGTTTCAATCAACGATCCGATCAATCCGAGTGGGTTCCGGTGTCAGCGGACTTGCTCCGTGTTCTTCAGAAGGCTGAAGAGATCTCAACGATGACCGCTGGTGCCTTTGATGTGACCATCGGCCCGGTGGTAAATCTTTGGGGGTTCGGCCCCGAGGCGCGCCCGGAGCAGATTCCGTCAGAAGAATCTCTCTCCAGGGCTCTTGCCGCCACTGGCTTCGAGAAGCTCGAGCTGCGGGTCGATCCGCCCGCCGTGCGTGCGACACCACCGCAATATGTGGATCTGTCGGCTATCGCCAAGGGATACGGTGTAGATGCGGTTGCCCGTTTTCTTGAGAGCGAAGGCGTGGAGGCGTACCTGGTGGAGATTGGCGGAGAGGTTAGCGTCAATGGCCGTAAACCTGATGGCAGCACCTGGCGACTGGCCATAGAACAGCCGATGGCGGAAGGGCGCGCGGTAAACCGCGTGGTGGCGCTGGAATCACGTGCTATGGCAACATCAGGTGATTATCGTAATTATTACGAATCGGAAGGGCGTCGGTATTCCCATACAATAGATCCTGAAACGGGTGAGCCAATTGCTCACAAACTGGCATCAGTAACCGTTATCGCGGACGATTGTATGACGGCAGATGCTCTGGCAACCGGTTTTAATGTGATGGGCTACGAGCGGGCAAATGAGCTCGCGGTAAGGGAAAATATCCCGGCCTATTTTATTGTCAGGACGGATGAAGGCTTCGAGACGCACCAGACGCCGGCCTTTTCGTCCTACGTGACTCAATGAGGGGAGGGCAACATGGGTACCTTTCTTTTGGTTCTTTTCATCGTGGTTTTGCTGGTTGCAGCCATGTCTATTGGCGTGATCCTCGGGCGCAAGCCCATCAGCGGAACCTGCGGCGGTATTGGCGCGCTTGGTATCAGCCAGTCCTGTGATATCTGCGGTGGTAATACCCAGAAGTGCGAAGAAGAAAACGAACGGTTGGCCAACGAGGGTAAAGAGCCCGAGGCTCTGGCTTACGACGCCAGCAAGGCCAGCAAGCACTGATCTGTTTTTGACAATTACAACCATCTTTTCACGACGTAGATAAGGAGTCACTGCGCGCATGGCAGAACATCATTACGACGTCGTCGTTATCGGCGCCGGTCCGTCCGGCGAAGGCGCGGCGATGAATGCGACGAAACACGGCAAACGTGTCGCGATCATCGAAGACAAGCCTACCGTTGGCGGGAACTGCACCCACTGGGGCACCATTCCTTCCAAGGCGCTGCGCCACTCCGTCAAACAGATCATTACGTTCAACACCAACCAGATGTTCCGGGATATCGGGGAGCCTCGCTGGTTCTCTTTCCCGCGAGTGCTTCAGAATGCCCAGAAGGTCATCGGCAAGCAGGTCAAGCTCCGGACGCAGTTCTACTCTCGCAATCGCGTGGATTTGATAAACGGCCGGGCCTTTTTTGTCGACCAGAACCGCATAGAAGTCCGGGGTAGCAAGTCCTCCGAGACGCTGCACTTCAAGCAGGCGATCATCGCCACCGGTTCCAGGCCCTACCTGCCACCCGATGTGGACTTCCGTCATCACCGTATCTATAACTCCGACACCATTCTGAACCTGTCTCACACGCCTCGCACACTGATTATTTATGGCGCTGGCGTCATAGGGTCAGAGTACGCCTCGATCTTTGCGGGCCTGGGTGTAAAAGTCGACCTGATCAACCCGGGTAGCCGGCTGTTGTCCTTCCTGGATGACGAGATCTCCGACGCCCTGAGTTACCACCTGCGGAATAATGGCGTTCTGGTTCGCCACAACGAGCAGTACGAGTCGGTTGTGGGCGACGACCACGGTGTGGTGTTGTCGCTTCAATCGGGCAAGAAAATCCGTGCGGATGCATTCCTGTGGTGCAATGGTCGCAGCGGGAACACCGAGAAGCTGGGCCTCGAAAATATCGGTCTGGAACCCAATGGCCGTGGGCAACTGGCCGTTGACGAGCACTATCGCACCGAAGTGGACAACATCTACGCGGCGGGCGACGTGATCGGCTGGCCAAGTCTGGCAAGCGCCGCTTATGACCAGGGCCGCTCTGCATCCTCGGATATTGTGGATGACGCATACTTCCGCTTTGTGTCGGATGTGCCGACCGGGATTTACACCATTCCGGAAATCAGTTCCGTCGGCAAAACCGAGCGTGAATTGACCGAAGCCAAGGTGCCCTACGAGGTTGGGCAGGCGTTCTTCAAGGATCTGGCCCGTGCGCAGATCACCGGAGAAGCGGTCGGCATGCTGAAAATCCTGTTTCACCGGGAGACCCGCGAGATTCTGGGTATCCACTGTTTCGGTGACCAGGCAGCAGAAATCGTCCACATCGGCCAGGCGATCATGAACCAGAAAGGAGAGGCCAACTCTCTGAACTACTTCATTAATACCACGTTCAACTACCCGACCATGGCGGAAGCCTACCGGGTTGCGGCATTGAATGGCCTGAACAGAATTTTCTAGGCTGCCTACGAAAAAGGGGCCAGATGAAATCGCTCATCTGACCCCTTTTCGTTTTTCAATCTCCTGGTTTCAGCCTGCTGACACGGCCTCCTGGTTGGCCGACACGCCCTCGTGACTCTGTGGTAACGACAGCGCCGATCTGGCCCGGTTATCGAAAAACATACGGGTGCTTGTCGGGTAATCGGTAATGATGCTGTCCACTCCCATCTCTTCCAGTTGCAACATGTCGTGAATCCGGTTCACCGTCCAGGTGGACACGTGCATGCCCTTTCGATGGGCTTTTTCAACCAGCGCTTTCGAGCAAAGCTTCCAGTTGATGCAGAGATACTCACAGCCGAGTTGGCCCGCAATGCTCAAGGGGCGCGGGAATTTGCGCTCTGCGACCAGGCCGATGCGGATGTTCTTGTTCCGCCGCCGGATCTGTTTCAGAAACCAGGTGTCGGAAGAGGTTATGGCCACCGTCTGATACAGATTGCGTCGCTGTATAACCTCTGTCAGGCGATTGCTGAGAATGTTCAGGCGCTGACGCGTGTCTTTTTTGACTTCCAGTTGCAGGTGTTCGAGGTCGTCGAACCGGTCCAGAAGGTCTTCCAGCGCGGGAATTCCCGTGGGTGTGGGCCAGGAGCTGGTGTTTCTTCGCGCATCCATGGCAGCCAGTTCGGCGGCCGTGTACTGACTGATACTGCCTTTCTGGCTGGTCGTGCGGTCAACCGAAAGATCGTGCACCAATACCGGCTTGCCGTCCTTTGACAATACGAGATCCAGTTCAAAATGCCGGATACCGTGCCGGTAAGCATGCGTAAATCCCGGAAGGGTGTTTTCGGGAGCTTCTCCCTTGGCGCCTCTGTGTCCGTAGACAATCATTCCGCTGCATCATCCTTCAGGCGTTGGTAAATGGCCTGGCGCTTCTTCCAGGTGTCGTGGCAAAGGCGTATGTCTTCGAGGTACGCCGGCAGCTCGTTCATCAGCAGGGCCTGGGGGCCGTCCACCAGGGCTCTTTCCGGCTTGGGGTGGAAATCCACGAGCACCATGTTGGCACCGGCGACGACGCCCTGGGCGGTCGCGTGCATGACATCAAGGATGCCGTCCGGAGACTGCTCGCGGCTGCCCACCGAATGGGAAGGATCCACACAGACTGGCATACGGGTAAGGCGCTTGACCGCCGGCACATGGGCGAAATCCACCATGTTCCGATGGGGCTGGCCGGCTTCGGTTTTCATGCCCCTCAGGCAGAAGATGACATTAGCGTTGCCTTCGCTGGCCAGATACTCGGCAGCGTTGAGGGATTCATTCAGGGTAATCCCGAACCCGCGTTTGAGCAGTACCGGATAGGTACTCTGGCGGCCAATGGCCTTGAGCAGCTCGAAGTTCTGGGTATTGCGGGTGCCCACCTGCAGCATTACACCGGTGGGACGGCCGAGCTTTTCGAGGCAGTTGTCGATTTCCTCAATGTGGCTCTCATGAGTGATCTCCATGGCGATCACCTTGATGCCGTGCTTACCCGCCTTTTCAAACACCCAGGGGAGGCAGCCCTTGCCGTGGCCCTGGAATGAATAGGGGTTGGTGCGCGGCTTGTAGGCGCCCATTCGTGTGCAGACTTCCCCATGGTCTTCCAGGGCCTGCATCATCATGTCGACGTGTTCGGGCACATCAACCGCGCATAGCCCGGCAAAGATGTTCAGATTGGATTGACTGAACTCGACGCCGTTGTAGTTGAAGCCGCTTTGCCGTCGATCGTCCCGGTGGCGTCCAAGAATACGGTAGTCGTCCGAAATGCGTATGGCCCGTTCGACCGCAGGCAGGGCTTCGATCTCTTCCTTGTTCAGGGGCTTGGTGTCCCCGAGAAGATAGATTTCGGTCAGCCTCTGGGTGGCGCCCTGAACCTCATGAACCCGAACCGACACGTTCGGGAGATTCTCGAGGTAGTGCATGGTCTGTCGGTATTCTTCGCTGTCCAGAGCGGTATTCGGATGAAGAATCGCTAGCATGCTGTCTCCTTTTAAGAACCGGCGTCTTGCGCCCGGTGCCGCGCCTGCATGAACTCCCGATGATTAAGATGCAGCAGGTCTGCCATGCGGCGAATAAGGTGTTCTTCGTACTTGTCGATGCGGCCATCCGCAAAGGCCACGCGCCAGATGCTTTCGAGCAGGGCCTGTTTTCCTTCCTGGTCCAGGTACTCGTTGATCTGGCCGGTAAATTCATAGAGCGACGTGGCATCGTCTGCGTGGCTAAGGGCGTCTTCCAGAATTTCCTCGGCTTCGGCCTGGGTTACCTGATGTGCTTTTACTGCGCCATCAACAATGGCCTGCAGTTCGCGCTCGTCTTCATCCTGGTCGACACGGGAAAGTTGAACCATCAATGCCGTTGCAGCCACTGCGAGCTGATGGTTATCGGGCTTCTCGCGTTCAGCTTCCGGTGCCGCAAACAATTTTTTCAGGCGCTCGATCATGATCGGACAGTCCCACTTCTGTGTTTGGTTTGAGGCGCCGCGTCAGGCCGCCCTGGCCAGCTGCCGGACCCGGTTCTCCAGTTCAATCTGGTCGGCTGTGAACCGGCGGATTCCATCGGCCAGCTTCTCGGTAGCCATAGCGTCCTCGTTGGATTCCCAGCGGAACAGTTTCTCGTCGATGGTGCCAAACTGATCCGGTGAGCTGGCGGTGTCGGCGACCAGTCGACGCGGCAGATCGCCCAGGTCGTCCTGCAACTCCTGCAGCAGGGTAGGGCTTATGGTCAGGCGGTCACAGCCAGCCAGCATTTCAATTTCGCCGGTGTTCCGGAAACTGGCGCCCATCACCACCGTTTTAAAGCCGTTGGCCTTGTAGTAATTGTAGATACGGGATACCGAAAGCACCCCCGGATCCTCTGCAGCCGGGTAGCTGTCCCGGCCAGTGCTGGCCAGGTGCCAGTCCAGAATTCGACCAACAAAGGGCGAGATCAGGAATGCACCGGCCTGGGCACAGGCGGCCGCCTGAATGAAAGAAAACAGCAACGTCAGGTTGCAGTGAATGCCTTCTTTCTCCAGTTGCTCGGCCGCCCGGATGCCTTCCCAGGTAGAAGCAATCTTGATCAGTACGCGACTGGTGTCGACGCCCTGCTTGTCGTACAGCTCAACCAGGCGGCGGGCGCGCTCAAGCGTACCGGCGGTATCAAAGGACAAACGGGCATCCACCTCCGTCGAAACCACACCGGGAATCAGGTTCAGGATTTCTCGGCCGGCGAGTACGGCCAGCATATCAGTGGCCATGGTCAGCTGCTCGGCGTCTGAGCCGCCATGCCGCCGGGCTTCTGCCACAGCCTTGTCCAGCATCGGCCGGTAAGCGTCAGAAGCGGCAGCTTTGAGTAGCAGGGATGGATTAGTGGTGGCATCTTCCGGCCGCCACTTCGCAATGGCTTCGATATCGCCGGTATCCGCTACCACCGTGGTCATGGTCTTCAGTTGGTCGAGCTTGCTGGTCATTCGTCCTGTCGTCCCGGTTGATCTGTTATTGGTGCGCCCGAATCCCGGGCGCTGGCTATATGCCTACAATAACGGGCCGCTCTGACAGGAACAAGACAACAAAAGGTATGGTGGCAATTGCCTGCGATTAAGCTTCGGCAATCTCCGGCGCCGCCGGTTCACGAACCTTTTCCAGAGCGGTTTCGATCACTTCCAGGCCAGCACCGGATTTATGGGCGTTCTCGCTGATATAGCGACGGAACTGCCGACCGCCAGGTTGGCCGTGGAACAGGCCGAGAAGGTGCCTGGACATGTGAGTCAGGAATACGCCGCGCTCAAGTTCGCTCCCTATGAACGGAAGCATGGCCCGAAGTGCCTGATGCCGGGTTTCTACCGGCGCTGCCTCCCCGAAGAACTCCGGATCGACGCCTGCCAGCAGCCAGGGATTGTGGTACGCCTCCCGACCCAGCATCACGCCGTCGGTATGCCGGAGATGCTCGTGGCACTCATCGAAGGTCTTGATGCCGCCGTTGATGATGATTTCCAGGTGCGGGTATTTCGCTTTCAGCCGGTAGACCCAGTCATATTTAAGCGGAGGGACTTCCCGGTTTTCCTTGGGGCTCAGGCCTTCAAGAATCGCGATCCGGGCGTGTACGATAAAGGTCCGGCAGCCAGCTTCCGACACTTTTTCCACGAATTCGCAGAGATCGTCCCAGGACTCCCGCCCATCAATACCGATTCGATGCTTCACGGTGACTGGCAGCTCGGTTGCTTCAATCATGGCGCGCACGCCCTCTGCCACCTTGTCCGGATGGCCCATCAGGCAGGCACCGATCATGTTGTTCTGAACACGATCGCTGGGGCAACCGACGTTCAGGTTAACCTCATCGAAGCCGTATTGCTGTGCCAGCCTGGCACAGTGGGCAAGTTCGCCGGCATCGCTGCCACCCAGCTGAAGGGCCAGTGGGTACTCGGCCTCATCGTGGCGCAGAAAGCGCGCGGTGTCGCCATGAATCAGTGCGCCGGTGGTGACCATCTCGGTGTAGAGCAGGGTATGCCGGCTAAGCTGGCGCGCCAGATAACGGTAGTGACTGGTGGTCCAGTCCATCATCGGGGCCACGCAGAAGCGGCGGGAGGGGCCGGAGTTGTGCAGCAGGGTGTCCTCAGATGGTATTCCAGACATTGCGATACCTGTTGTCGACGAAAAACGGGTGACGAAAAGAACTACGTTGAAACCAAGAGTCGTAGTTTAACAGGCATTGGTTTCCGATTTCCGTAAGGCTTTGGCGAAATCCATAACAGGCTTCAGGCTGCTCGTTTCAAATAGTTGCGGAGAAAATTGAAGTAGATTAGAGCGTCTCGAGTGGAGAACAGCTGGGGCTTGAATCCACCATAGAGTTTGTTGATGTAATTGCCCGGAACCTCGGGAAGCTTCGCCAGAGCCATTGCCCAATCGTCAAACTGGCGATGATCGATTTGCTCGTACTGAATCAGGCGAACATCCTGGTGGCGAGGATCGGCAGTGATGCCAAGGTAAAGTCTGTTGACAGCCTCTTCCTCACCTTCCAAAACCTGCATGAAATTGAACTGATCATAAGCCAGCAGGCCGGTGATGCCGTCCCGCTCGTTTCTTTTGATGGATTCCGCGAGGATGTCGTCTAAATCGGATTCCTGCAGATGCGAAGAAACGCTGCTGAAATAGATAAGCCTGCAAAGTCTGGGCTTCGATGCGTCCATAGCAAAAAACCGCCCTGAAGGAGAAGCACTCCTTCTGCTATGATCTCATGCTTGTTTAACTGTACTCCCATAAAACCCAAGTAAACAACCTTGCCCTGGAGTTTGAACGTATGCCCCTGATGGTGCAGGCTCTGCTGCCGGTATTTGTCCTGATCATGCTGGGGCATGTGTTCCGCCGCATTGACTTTCCGGGCGGCGATTTCTGGCCCCAGGCGGAGCGGTTTACCTACTACGTGCTGTTTCCGGCCATGTTGGTCTTCAAGCTGGGGCAGGCCAGGTTGCCGGCTTCCGCTTATGGTGACATTGCATTGCTCATTGGCGCCATGCTGATCGCGATGACGCTGATCCTGGCGATTGCCCAATGGTTCTGGCGCTGGTCCGGCCCGGTTTTTTCTTCGGTTTACCAGGGGGCGATCCGGTTCAATTCCTATGTGGGCCTGGCGGCTGGCGGCATGCTGCTCGGCGATCAGGGCCTCTCCCTCTCGGCGATTGCGGTTGCCATCATGGTGCCGTTGCTGAATCTGCTGTGCATACTGATGTTTTCACTGGTGGCCACGGAAGGGCCGGTGAGGCTGGTGCCAGTATTCAAGGCGATTGTGACCAATCCGCTGATCGTGGGCTCGGTGATTGGCGTGGTCTGGAGCTTCTTCGAAATCGGATTTCATCCGCTGATCGGCGGCATTCTCGAGCCGTTAAGCAATCTGGCGTTGCCGATGGGTTTGATGACGGTTGGCGCCGGGCTTCAGCTCAAGGCCCTCAGAGGCGCTTCGTTGCCGTTTATTGTTTCATCGGCGCTGAAGTTGATCGGATTTCCGCTGATGACTGCGGGGCTGGCCTTGTTGCTGGGTCTTGAGGGAATGATGGTTCAGGTGGCCGTGCTGTTGTCGGCGCTTCCCACGGCCACCTCTGCCTACATTCTGGCTCGACAGCTTGGTGGCGATGCCCCCCTGATGGCGGGCATCATCAGTGGTCAGACCTTGCTGGCCATCGTCACCATACCTTTAATGCTCAGTATTCTCTGGTAGGCACTTGAGCACCGCGTCGACAATGCTGTGCTGGAAGTTGTTGTAACCTTCTGGCGTTGCCGCGATGTCAGTGGCCAGAGGGTCCCAGGTGCTGAAGGTCACGTCCAGGCTCTCGGTGATCGAGCGCCACCACTGCCGGTTGAACTGCGGTTCGGTCAGGAGGCAGGGATGGTTTGCGTTGCGCAGTTTTTCCTGCACTTCCGCGATATGCCGGGCCCCTGGCGACAGCTCCGGGTTCAGTGTCAGAACGCCCTCGAGTTTCAGTTCATAGTGTTCGGCAAATCGGGTAAAGGCGTCGTGATAGGCGAACAGGCTGATTTCGTGCGCCGGTGCAAGGCGGTCCCGGATAGTGGCATCGGTTTCTCGAACGCTGGCTTTGAACTGCTCGAAATTCTCGTTTAACGCGCCAGCGTCAACACCTTTCAGTCCTGAGAGAGCATCCCGGATCGTCCCGGCCATTTCGATGGCCAGTTCGGGATCCAGCCAGATGTGCGGGTCTTCGCCGTCTCCGTGATCATGGCCGTGTCCGTGCCCCTCGTTGTGGTGTTCTTCCTCCTTGGCCTCCTCTTCGTGGGCATGGCCATGGTGATCGTCCGCGTGGTCGTCGTGCGCGTGTTCATCGTGGGTAACGTCCCCGGGTTCGTGCTCGGCATCCATGAGCGCGACCGTTCGACCGCTGAATTCCTGCCCTGCCAGAAGGCGATTAAGGAAGGTTTCCATGTCGGGCCCGACCCAGAAAATCACGTCGGCGTTTTCCAGGGCCCGGCGCTGGGATGGCTTCATGGTGTAATTGTGGGGGCTGGAGCCGGGCGGGACGAGACTCGTTGTCTGCATGTCTTCCGTGGCGATCGCACTGACGATCAGCTCAACCGGTTTGATGGAAGTAACAATGCGGGTCTCGGCCTGCAGGGCACTGTGAAACAAAAGGGTGCCGGCTCCGAGTGCAATAGAAAGTGCTTTTCCGGTAACGCGCATGATAAAAGAGATCCTGCGATGCTGATGTGTAATGTTATAATATAACAAACTCGGCCGGGGCCGGCAAAAGAAACTTCTTACTTAGTATTTCTGGTGTGCTCGTTAACTTCCTGATCATGCGAAACCTGCCGTTGGCCGGTATAATGCCCGCTTTATCAAACGGCCACCGATTTTTCAGGAAGGTTTCATGACTGTACGTACCCGAATTGCTCCGTCACCCACGGGAGACCCTCACGTTGGTACCGCCTACGTGGCCCTGTTCAACCTGTGCTTTGCCCGTCAGCACGGCGGCCAGTTTATCCTGCGTATCGAAGACACCGACCAGGCCCGCAGTACCGCAGAATCCGAGCAGGACATTCTCAAGGCGCTGCGCTGGCTCGGTCTGAACTGGGACGAAGGCCCCGACGTGGGTGGTCCTCACGGCCCCTATCGCCAGTCCGAGCGCAAGCACTCGTACCGGCAGTATGCCGAGGATCTGGTGACGGCCGGCCACGCATTTTATTGCTTCCGCACACCGGATGAGCTGGAAGCCATTCGGGAAGAACGCAAGGCCCAGGGCCTGAACCCGGGTATCAAGGGCGATCTGGAGCTGCCCGAGGACGAAGTGAAGCGCCGCCTCGATGCAGGTGAACCATACGTGATTCGTATGAAAGTGCCCGATGAGGGCGTCTGCGAGATCGACGACATGCTTCGGGGCACCATTGAGATCGACTGGGCTCAGGTGGACTGCCAGATTCTGCTCAAGTCCGATGGCATGCCCACTTATCACCTGGCGAATGTGGTTGATGATCACCTTATGGAAATCACCCACGTTCTGCGTGGTGAGGAGTGGATCAACTCGGCGCCCAAGCACAAGCTGCTGTATCAGTATTTTGGCTGGGATATGCCGGTGCTGTGTCACCTTCCGCTGCTGCGCAACCCGGACAAGAGCAAACTGTCCAAGCGCAAGAACCCGACCAGCATCAATTTCTATGAGCGCATGGGCTTTCTGCCGGAGGCCGTCACCAACTATCTGGGGCGCATGGGCTGGTCCATGCCGGACGAGCGGGAAAAGTTCACCCTGGATGAGATGATCGAGAACTTCGACATCCAGCGAGTTTCCCTTGGCGGCCCGGTGTTTGACGTGGAGAAGCTCCGCTGGCTGAACGGCCAGTGGCTGCGCGAAGAGCTGACTGAAGAGCAGTTCATGGAGCGCATGCGCCAGTGGTGGTTCAATGAGGATGCCCTGCGTGCTCTGGTGCCCCACATCAAGGGCAGGGCAGAGGTGTTTTCGGATGTGGCGCCCATGGCCCAGTTCATGTTCTCCGGCATGCTCAACCTGAGGCCGGAAGACTTTGCCCACAACAAGCTGGAGGAAGCCCAGATCAAGCGGGTTCTTCAGTTCACGCTTTGGAAGCTTGAAGCGCAGCGACACTGGAGCAAGGAGACCATCTTCGCGGATATCAAGGCGTTGGCCAAAGCCATGGACCTGAAGATGGGTGACTTCATGTTCTCTATTTTTGTGGCGGTTGCTGGCACCCCGAATTCCTGGTCTGTCATGGATTCCATGGCGCTGCTGGGCCCGGACATGACCCGTTCAAGGCTTCGGCATGCCCTGGAAGTGATGGGTGGATTCTCCAAGAAGGAAACCAAGAAGGTGGAAAAGGAATACGCGGCTCTGGGTATTCATTAACCGCTTTGGTGAATTAATAAACGGCTTGAACAGGGATGTTCAGAAAACTGAAAAAAAGTGTGTTTCAGAGGTTGACGCCCATAGGGCGGATCCTTAATATACGCAGCCGTTGAGGGGCCATAGCTCAGCTGGGAGAGCGCAACACTGGCAGTGTTGAGGTCGGCGGTTCGATCCCGCCTGGCTCCACCAATTTCTAGTCCCCTTCGTCTAGTGGCCTAGGACTCCGCCCTTTCACGGCGGCAACAGGGGTTCGAACCCCCTAGGGGACGCCAATACGGCTTGACGGTTTAGTCCACCGGGAAGCCATCAAAAAAACCGCCTTCTGGCGGTTTTTTTGTGTCTGAATGTCGGGTCAGACAACAATGGGGTCAAATGAAATTTCCATCTGACCCCGGATTTATTCAGCGCTCGGCAATGGCACCCTTCCCAACACCCTCATAAGCCTTCACCCGGATGGTGTCTGTCGCGAACTCCACCTTGAGCTTGTCGGCCATGTGGGCGGCAATCAGCTCCACCGTGGTGTCGGTATCCAGCATGTACACGCGATCCTCTGGCAGGGTCAGTGCAAACTCGCCCTGGTTGGCCTCGTATTCGAAGGTCACATAGCGAACGCCGTCTTCGCCAACATGGCGACGCACCACATCCTCCTCGGACCCCACGTAGATATCCCGCCAGAGCTTGGCCCAGCGGCGCTCCAGATCGTAATCGCGGTGGCCGTTCCGGTCGATACGAATCGGTGATCGATGGCCGTGGGCGATGCGCTGGCAGTTGCCCAGGTGTTTCTTAAGGCCGTGGACATAGTGGTAGTAAGCACCATCGATTTCCTCTTCCCGGAGATTGATCTCCACGGAAATCACGTTGGCCGGAAGCACGGCCTTTATTTCCTGTTCCAGCAAAGAGGCCACGGCCGAGGGCACAACCCGGTCGGCGGACAACCAGACAATGGCCTCGTCCGGTGAGCGGTGAATGATCTGGCTGCCGTCCGTGAGAGCCCAGGTAAAAGTGTCTGGCTGCTCCTCACTCCAGGACAGCCCCTGGTAGCCGCGGGGAATCACCAGACGATGGTCAACACGCTCATCGATCACCCGCTTGATGGTGCGTTTTACGTTACTGAAGTCGAACACCATGCCCTGTTCGTCCAGCTCCCCGCCAAGCACCACATCCGCAATCCAGCTTTCACCCACCAGCCCACGGGTCGGGTCCAGGTAGGCAAAATCGATAACGGTCAGGTTGTCTACAAACAGATGGTTCATCAAATTTCCAGGCGGGTGTGGTTGATTGATGGCCGAATTCTAGCAAAAATCACCGAATACAGCAGTCTGGCGGTTGGCCACTGCTTCATTTCTTTTTGCTATCGGACTCATCATTTTAAACCTCGACTCGCACATTGATCAGCAATTTCCGGTACTGATACTGGCGGCCGGTGCCTCGAGCCGCCTCGGTCGGCCGAAAGCCCTCCTGCCGCTGGCTTCTGGTGACGGGACAGACACGGACTGCCGTAACCGCACATTGTTGGACGCCGCCATTGCCCAAGGCCGAATCCTCAGCCCGGAAGTTCGAGTGGTGTGTGGGGCCTGGTACCCGCTCATACGCTTTCGTTGTCGGAGGCAACCTTCTTCCTGGTTGCGGGCGCCGGATTGGCAGGAGGGCATCTCGGCATCTCTGTCAGCGGGACTTCGCAGCCTGGGGCCAGCGGTAAAGGGCGTATTTGTTCTGGTGGCGGACCAGCCGTTACTGGATCTGAACGCCCTCGAGGCCTTTGGCAAGGCGGCCCGCTGTGTACCGGAACAGCCCATCGCTGCAGATTACGGTGGCCGGCCGGGTGTGCCCGCCTATTTACCCAGATGGCTCTGGCCGCTGGTGTTGGATCTGGAGGGGGATAGGGGCGCCGGGCGACTGCTCGCAGAGGTGCGTGCAACCCGGGTAGATATTCCGGGGATCCACGATGATGTGGACACCCCGGCAGACTGGCACAGGATCAGGACCCTGCTCAACCGAACAGGCCAGACAGCCAGGCAATCCCGACGCTGAAGATGCCGAGACTTATGGCAAGACCAATGGTGTAGACCCGGGACGATGCCGAGCGCTGCTGCGCAACAAAAAGGTCGATTGTGCGCTGGGCTATGTCTTCAGCGGTTTCCCTCGAGATCTCGTGGGCTTGCTGAATAGCCTCGGACTGAAGGGTTTGCCAGAACTCGGTATCAATCGTCTGCACACTCGTGATGTGATCTTTCAGCTCGGCCATATGCTCGCTCGTGAAGCCGGAATTCTTTTTCAGCTCCTTCTTGAGCACGGCAAGTTCGCTGCCAAGGTTCAGGTTGACCTCCGCGGCAACTTCGTCCCGCAGATTTTTGGTCCGTTCGTCGACCATTTCGGTGACGGCGTTCAGGCGTTCCTCAATCACCGCGTCCTGTTTGCTTCGGGATTCATCCAGAGCCCGCTTCAGGTGATCGAACTGCTCGTCAAAGAGGGAACTGAGCAGTTCGTGGAGGCGGTTGTTGATGTGAGTTTTGACTGCGGAACGGGCGATCTGCTCAATCAACTCGCTGGTCAAGGGCACCACATTGGCTTGCGGGTTGCTCCGGCTGGCTGAATCGCCCGTCTTGGGCGACAGTTCCACCGACGCATCTGCAGGTACGTTCAGCAGTTCGTCCTCTTCCGCGGCAGCCGGCTCAGATTGCAGCGGTGGCTCCGGCAAGTTTCCGCCTGTGACGTCACTGGCCAGCTGGTCCAAAACCTCTTTGAGGCCCTCCGTTTGCGGCGGTTTAGTGAGGATGTTGTAAACACCGAAGTTCCTGGCCTCCTCCATGAATGATGACGATTTTTTGGATGTGCACATGATGATGGGGATGCCGGCGGTCTCCGGGTTGCCCTTGATGGCTTTGGTCGCCTCTACGCCATTCATCCCCGGCATTAGATGGTCCATGAAGATGACATCCGGACGCCCCTGGCTGTTCAGGAAATCGAGGGCCTCCTCGGCCGAGCCAGCCATATTGACTTCCATATCGCGACTTTCCAGCAGTTTGCTCAGGGCAAATCGGGCCACCTTGGAGTCATCTACCAGCAGAGCGTTCTTGATCGCCATGTCACTACCTCAATCGTTTACTGCAAACGCGTTTGTTATCGGGCCGTTATGATTACCAGCCTTCCAGTTTCGGGCACTCTGTGGCCCGGTAGCTCTTGTCCCGATAACAGACACCGGGTTCAGTGGTTCGGGCAGTGAAAATTTCCCCTGCCGCTGTGGTCAGGCGTACCTGTCCGTAGGGCTCGCCATGACGGAATGTCGCTTCGATCGAGCTGCCGTTGGGATTCTTCAGCAAGCCCTTACCGTGGAACTTTCCTTCAATGTATTCGCCCTCGTATTTCTTGCCGCTGGCGAAGACCTCTGCCCCGGTGCCATGGAAGGCGCCGTTGGAAAATTCGCCTTCGTAATGGCGACCGTCGGGGTAGGTGAGTGTGCCGGTGCCATGAAATTCGTCGTTCCGGAAGCCGCCGACGTAGAGCATGCCATCCGCGGTGGTCAGGGAACCGTGGCCATTAAGCTGTCCGTCCTTCCAGTGGCCGGTCAGTATGTCGCCGTTTGCCAGTGTAAGCGTGCCTTTGCCGTTAAACTGGTTGTCCCGGAATTCGCCGGAATAGCGCGAGCCGTCGGCACTGCGCCATTCACCGTCGCCCTCGCGGTTGCCTGCAGACCAGCCTCCCTCGTAACGGCCACCGTCGGGATACCACGCGGTGCCCTGGCCGTGGAATTCACCATCCACGAAATGCCCCTCGTAGCGCAGTCCATCGTTGTCCTGGTAGGTGCCATCACCGGTCTTCACGCCACCGATCCAGATCCCGTCACGGAAATTCACCGTGGTCAGAGCCTCCAGTTCGCCCACCAGAGTCACCTCATTGCCGGCTTTCAGGGCAATGGAGCGGTTCCAGGGTTTGAAACCTGGCTTGGTGATGGTGACCTCGTAGCGGCCCGGGTCCAGCTCAAGATCCAGGCGGGTCGCGCCATATTCCTTGCCGTTGATGGTGACCTGATCGCCGACAACGTTTGAGCGTAGTACCAGCAGCGCCTGCGTCGGTGGCTGGGGTTCCTGCTGTTTTTCCGGTTGTTGCGGATTTGCCGGGGCGGTGTCTGTTCTCGTTGCCAATACCGATGGCGGTTCAGCTACCGCCAGAACCTCCGGGTTCTCCGGCATGGATGGCACGGTAAACGGAGTGGCTTCCACCACGGGTGGGCGCGACTCCCAGGCAGCCTGTTTGGTTCTGGCGGATGCCTCCGGAACAGGCTCTGGGGCCGGCTCGGGCTCGGTAGTAATAGAGGCAACAGCTTGATCCGTCGAGGGTGGTTCGAAGGCTTCTGTTATCTGAAGGTCATCCCGAACCGAGGCAAACCCGGCGGTTACCAGCAGCATGAGCGCCAGGGCATTGACGAACAGAAGCGGTCTGAAATCGACCATGACGGAACCTCTTGATCCTGCATTCTTGGAATTCTGTCTACCGGTTCATCTTACCCAGTGAGTGCAACGCTATGTAACAGAAAGTGACGGGGAGTTACCGAGAATGCAGGCCAAATCACACTTTATCCGGAAGCTGATCATGGTTGAGCTGCTCCCATGATCTCATGTACACGTCGGCTTCGTATTGATAAGGCGATTTGAAAGGGGTTAGCACGAAATCGAAGACGAGAAAGAAAAACCCGATAGAAGCCCACGCGATGGCCAGGGTGCTAATGGTCGTTGCCTGTACCTCCGGGTTCGAGTCGACGAAATTCTGTAACACCGGAATCAGATCCGATGCCATCGCAACCGGGTTGAAGCTGGCCATCACCAGTGGCACCCAGAAGGCGATGAAGATCGGGAAGAATCCGAATGACCAGAGCAATCGGCGGAGCAGATAAAGGGCAACTTCCCGCCAGAAGCGCTGTCTGACTTCCGGTACTTTCCGGATCCGCTCGAGGTACCGCCGACGTTCTGCCCAGTAGGCGGCTACTTCCGGGGCCTCAACGGCCTTTGATTGAGGTGCAGGTGTTGTCATGTACGGCGCGGTACCCTATAGCTTCTGGAGTGATGCATGATAAGCGATACTACGTGTTACCCTACAATTCTCCAATTGTTTAAAGACAGGATAGTTTGAATGGCTGCAGTGATCGACAACGCAACTCATCCGGCCTTTGAGAAACTTCGCAGTCACCGGATCGATACACTCAATCTCGAGGTCGAGGAGTATCGTCACAAGAAGACTGGCGCCCGCCATCTGCATCTGGCAGCCGACAACGACGAAAACGTGTTTTTCGTTGCCCTGCGTACCTTCCCGATGGATTCCACCGGGGTGGCGCATATTCTGGAACACACGGCATTGTGTGGCAGCGAGCGTTTCCCGGTTCGTGATCCGTTCTTCATGATGATTCGGCGGTCACTGAACACGTTCATGAACGCTTTCACCAGCAGCGACTGGACGGCCTATCCCTTCGCCAGCATAAACCGAAAGGATTTCGACAACCTTCTGTCGGTTTACCTGGATTGTGTATTTTTCTCCAAGCTCGATCCGCTGGATTTTGCGCAGGAAGGTCATCGCCTTGAGTTCGATAAGCCGGAAGATCCGTCCACCGACCTGGTTTATCGGGGTGTTGTCTACAACGAGATGAAAGGCGCCATGAGTTCGCCCACGTCCCAGCTGTGGCAGAACCTCAGCAGCCACCTTTTCCCGACCACGACCTATCACTACAACAGCGGTGGCGAGCCCGACCACATCGTGGATCTGAGCTACGACGACCTGCTGCAGTTCTACCGCCACCACTATCACCCCAGCAACGCGATATTTGCCACCTACGGCGATATCCCGGCTCATGAGCATCATGAGAAGTTTGAAGAGCTGGCGCTGAAACGGTTCGACCGGCTGGACATCGATCTTCCGGTTCGCGACGAGAAGCGCATGTTCGCCCCGGTCAGGGTAGAGCAGGGCTATGCGGTCAACGAAGGCGAGGGGACCGACAACAAGACTCACATCGTTGTGGGCTGGTTGCTGGGCCACAGTTTTGATTTGCAGGAGAACCTGGAGGGTCAACTGCTCTCTGCGGTACTGCTGGAAAACAGTGCCTCACCACTGATGCGAGCCCTGGAAACCACGGATCTTGGTCATGCACCTTCGCCCATGTGTGGTCTGGAAGACTCCAACCGTGAAATGACCTTTGTTTGCGGCATCGAAGGCAGCGAGCCGGACAAGCACAAGGATCTGGAAGCCCTGCTCGAGTCCACGCTGCTCAAGGTCGTGGAGGAGGGCGTCAGCCAGGAACGTCTGGAAGCCATCCTGCATCAGCTCGAACTGCACCAGCGGGAAATTGCTGGTGACCAGTTCCCGTACGGCCTGCAGCTGATCATGAGTGCCATTGCACCCATGGTGCACGGCGGTGATCCGGTTGAATTGCTGGATCTGGAGCCGGTCCTGGCAACGCTCCGGGAGAAAATCCGGGACCCGCAATACGTGCCGGATCTGATCCGCCGCAAGCTTCTTGAGAACCCGCACCGGGTCACCCTGACCCTGCGGCCGGATGAAAAGCTCGAGTCCCGCCGGCAGGAAGCCATCCGTGAAGCGCTGGCCCGTCGCAAGGCCGAGCTTACCGATGACGAGGTCCGGATGATTGTCGACCGGGCCAGGGCGCTGGAAGAACGCCAGATGCAGAAGGACGATGACTCCATTCTGCCAAAGGTGGATCTGTCAGACGTGCCTCTGCAGATGCCAGAGCCGGAAGGGCGTTATGACGGCGACATTTCGGCAACCGTTTATGCCCGTGGTACCAACGGTCTGGTTTACGAGCAGATTGTTGTCCCGGTGCCGGCGCTGACCGAAGAGGAGCTGCTTCTGGTGCCTTACTACACCACGCTGATTTCCGAAGTGGGTTGTGGTGATCTGGACTACCTGCAAATGCAGGATCGTATCTCTGCGGAGTCTGGTGGTATCGGCGCAGCGTTCAGCGCCAAAGGCCGGATTGATGACGTTCAGGCGCTGTCCGGTTACATCATCTTCAACGGCAAGGCTCTGGCCCGTAATCGCAGTGAGTTGACCCGTCTTCTACGGGATGTCTACACCAGTGCCCGCTTCGATGAGAAAGAGCGAATCCGGGAGATCATTGCGCAGATCCGGGCCCGTCGCGAGCAGGCCGTAACCGGCAGTGGCCATGCACTGGCCATGGGCGCGGCTTCACAGGGTATGAGTCCGGGTGCCTGGCTTTCTTTCCGGCTGGGTGGTCTTGCCGGTATTCGCGGCACCAAGCAGCTCGATCAGGCCCTGAAGGATCCAGAGGAATTGACGGCGCTCTGTGACAAGCTTTCTGCATTGCACGAGAAAATCGGCAAGCAGGGTCGGGAGTTCCTGGTGATTGGTGAAGAGGATCAGCTCCCGGCGATGGTTGATGATCTGAAATCCTGCTGGCGTGATGCCTCTGGAGCGGGCATTGCAGGCTGGAAAATGGAACCGGTCAATTACACTACCCGTGAGGCGTGGCTGACTTCTACCCAGGTTAACTTCTGCTCCAAGGCCTACAGCACTGTCGCTGTGGATCATCCCGATGCGGCGGCACTGACCGTGCTGGGTGGTTTCTTGCGTAACGGTTATCTGCACCGAGCCATTCGGGAGAAGGGTGGCGCTTACGGTGGCGGCGCCGGGCAGGACAGCGTGAATGGCACGTTCCGGTTCTTCTCCTACCGTGATCCGCGCCTGGAGGAAACGCTGGACGATTTCGACGCGGCCCTTGCGTGGCTTCAGGACAATGACCACGACTATCAGGAGCTTGAAGAGTCGATTCTTGGTGTAATTGGTCAACTCGACAGGCCCAGATCGCCTGCGGGCGCTGCTCGCCATGCTTTTCACAACAAGCTGTTTGGGCGAAGTCCGGAGCAGCGTGCCAGGTTCCGGGAGCGGGTGCTGTCCGTCACCCTGGACGACCTGAAGCGTGTGGCCAGAACCTGGCTGGTGCCGGAGAAAGCCAGTACGGCCGTGGTAACCAGTCCGGAAAACCGGGCCAGGGCCGAGAAGCTTGGCCTGAACATTCAGGAACTGTAAAGCCAAAACAAAAGAGGCCAGATGAAGTGTTCATCTGGCCTCTTTTTGGTCTGGCCCCTTTCTTATTCTGCCCCGATGACGCCCTCCAGCCGTCTGTACCCCTAGCGTTGGCGCTTCAGACCGGTTGTCACCATGATTCGGGTGGAGATCTCCTCAACCGAATAGGCGGTGGTATTCAGGTACGGAATCCGCTCACGCCGATACATCAACTCGATTTCCTCGATCTCGTGCATGCACTGCTTGATGGATGAGTAGCGAGAGTTTGGCTTGCGTTCGTTGCGGATGGTTGCCAGCCGCTCCGGCTCGATAGTCAGCCCGAAAATTTTCTCTTTATAGGGTTTCAGGGCTTTCGGGATCTGCTGGTCTGCCAGGTCTTCTTCGGTAATCGGATAGTTTGCCGCTTTCACGCCATACTGCAGCGCCAGATAGAGACAGGTGGGGGTTTTCCCGCTTCGGGAGGCGCCAACGAGGATCAGGTCTGCTTCGTCGTAATGCCGGGTGCGTGCGCCATCGTCATTATCCAGCGCGAAATTGACGGCATTGATCCGGCGTTCATAGCTGCCTTCATTGTTGATGGCATGGGATTTACCGACGGTATAGGAAGAGGAAGACTGGAGTTCCTGTTCCAGGGGGCTGAGAAACGTACCGAAGATGTCCACCATGAAACCCTCGGCGGTGGCGATGATTTCCCGGATATCGCTGTTTACAATGGTGTCGAACACCAGCGGCCGTGCGCCGTCTGTCTCGGCCGCCTTGTTGATCCGTTTGACCATTTCCCGGGCTTTTTCTTCGTCCGCAATGTAGGGAACAGTAACCCGTTCAAACTCGATCTTTTCGAACTGGGCCAGAAGGCTGTGCCCGAGAGCCTCGGCTGTCAGGCCGGTGCCATCAGAAATGAAAAAAGCAGTGCGTTTCATGCTGTATTGTCCGGTTCCTTGGTTCTTGATTCCTGGCTCGGTGGCCTAGGTAATTTCCGCAGGTTACAGTATCATACACGCCAAGTTCGAGACTCCGCAGTGGATATTGTCTGCTTTTACCGCTTGATACCGCTGGCCCGATTTTGCTCTTAGCTTCACAGACTCAAGGGAGACATGCTTTGGAAGATTACATTATCTGGTTTGATCACCTGGGAATGTCCGATGTCGATCGGGTAGGCGGCAAGAACGCCTCACTCGGCGAAATGATCAGTAATCTCGCCAACGCAGGTGTTACCGTTCCAGGTGGCTTTGCCACAACAGCGCACGCCTATCGCGAATTCCTCGCTACTGACGGACTGAAAGAGCGTATCGACAACGCTCTCGATGCTCTGGACATCAACGACGTCAACGAACTGGCCCGGGTTGGTGCCCAGATCCGTCAATGGATCATTGAAACGCCATTTCCGGATGTCCTGGAGAACGCCTTGAAGGAATCGTTCGCCACCCTGCAGGATGGCAACGAACACATGGCGGTTGCGGTACGTTCCTCTGCAACGGCGGAAGATCTCCCGGATGCCTCCTTTGCAGGCCAGCAGGAAACCTTCCTGAACGTGGTGGGGCTGCAACAGGTGCGTACCTCGGTCAAGGAAGTGTTTGCGTCGCTGTTCAATGACCGCGCTATTTCCTACCGCGTCCACCACGGCTTTGACCACAAGATGGTCGCGCTCTCAGCTGGTATCCAGAAAATGGTGCGCAGTGAGACGGCGGCCAGTGGCGTTATGTTCACCCTGGACACAGAATCCGGCTTCCGTGACGTGGTATTTGTAACTGCCTCTTACGGTCTGGGTGAGACCGTCGTTCAGGGTGCAGTAAACCCTGATGAATTCTACGTACACAAGCCTACTCTCGAAGCCAGTCGGCCGGCCGTCCTGCGTCGCAATCTGGGCAGCAAGGCCATCAAGATGGTCTACCATACCAAGCCCGGTGAAGGTGAATTCGTTGAAACAGTGAAGGTGGAGCAGGAAGACCGCAACCGCTTCTGCATCACTGACGCCGAGGTGGAAGACCTGGCACGCCAGGCGATGATTATCGAGAAGCACTACCAGCGCCCGATGGACATCGAGTGGGCCAAAGATGGTGATGACGGCAAGATCTACATCGTTCAGGCGCGCCCTGAGACGGTGAAAAGCCGTGCGTCTGCCAATGTGATGGAGCGCTACCTGCTTAAAGAAACCGGCAAGGTGCTGGTGGAAGGCCGGAGCATCGGCCACAAGATCGGCAGTGGCCCGGTGAAGATCATCACCAGCATCAAGGAAATGGACCGGGTGCAGGCCGGCGATGTGTTGGTTACCGACATGACCGACCCGGATTGGGAGCCGGTGATGAAAAGGGCTTCCGCCATTGTTACCGACCGCGGTGGTCGTACCTGCCACGCGGCCATTATTGCCCGCGAGCTGGGCATTCCGGCCGTGGTCGGATGCGGCGATGCCACGGAGTTGCTGACCGACGCACAGGAAGTGACCGTCTCCTGCGCCGAGGGCGATACCGGCATGATCTACGAGGGCTCCCTGGATTTCGAGCTGCGGGAAAATACCGTGGACTCCATGCCGAACATCCCGTTCAAGATCATGATGAACGTCGGCAACCCAGACCGGGCTTTTGATTTCCAGGCGTTGCCGAATGAAGGTGTTGGTTTGGCACGGCTTGAGTTCATTATTAACCGGATGATCGGTGTTCATCCCAAGGCACTGCTGAACTTTGATGGACTGCCCCGGGATATCAAGCAGACCGTTGAGAAACGAATCTCCGGTTACAGCTCGCCGGTGGATTTCTATGTCGACAAGCTGGTTGAGGGCATCTCTACCCTGGCAGCGGCGTTCGCGCCCAAGAAAGTGATCGTGCGGTTGTCGGACTTCAAATCCAACGAATACGCCAACCTGATCGGCGGCACTCTGTACGAGCCGGATGAAGAAAACCCGATGCTCGGTTTCCGGGGTGCATCGCGCTATATCTCCGATACCTTCCGGGACTGCTTTGAGCTGGAATGCCGTGCCCTGAAAAAGGTGCGTAACGAGATGGGGCTGACCAATGTGGAAGTGATGGTCCCGTTCGTGCGTACCGTGGGTGAAGCGGAACAGGTAGTGAACCTGCTGGCGGAGAACGGGCTCAAGCGTGGTGACAACGGTCTTCGGGTCATCATGATGTGTGAGTTGCCGGCCAATGCCCTGCTGGCGGATCAGTTCCTGGAGCACTTTGACGGCTTCTCCATCGGCTCCAACGATCTGACTCAGCTGACCCTGGGTCTGGACCGGGATTCGGGCATCATCGCGCACCTCTTCGATGAGCGGAACGATGCGGTCAAGGCGCTGCTTTCCAACGCCATTCAGGCGTGCAAGAAGGCCGGCAAATACATCGGTATCTGCGGGCAGGGGCCATCGGATCATCCGGATCTCGCCAAGTGGCTGATGGATCAGGGCATTGATACGGTGTCACTGAACCCCGATTCGGTACTGGACACCTGGTTCTTCCTGGCCGACGAAAAAATCGACTGAGTTTATTTCCAGGATAAGGAGAGCGACAACGTGACGACGATAATTACCCCGGACCTGTGTGACGAATTTCCGGAAGTGCTGGTTGTAGAGCCCGGCTTCAATAACTACGGTGGCAACAAGGCATTTGGCGGTGAGATTGTGACCGTGAAGTGTTTTGAAGATAACTCTGTGGTGAAAGAGCAGGTTGGCCAGCCCGGGAACGGTCGCGTGATGGTCGTGGATGGTGGCGCTTCAAAGCGCCATGCGCTATTGGGCGACATGCTCGCGGAGAAGGCTGCGAGCAACGGCTGGGCGGGCCTGATCATCTATGGTTGCGTGCGCGACGTGGATGAGATTGGCAACACCGCCCTGGGTGTGCAGGCCCTTGGCACCCATCCGAGAAAGAGTGAAAAGCGTGGCCTGGGCGACCTGAATGTGCCGGTCACCTTCCACGGCGTTACCTTCCATCCCGGACACTACGTCTACGCCGACAACAACGGCATCATTGTTTCTGAGAAGCCTCTGGTTTGAGGCTTTTCGAGGCAGAGACAAAAACGGCGGCCAATGGCCGCCGTTTTTCGTTCAGCGAGTGACTTCGCTGATATTCGTTCCAAGGAGGAACCCGTCTCCTTCCGGTTCGCAGCGAATGACTTCGCAGACAGTCTCCAGCGGCGGAAACTGATCACTGCTGGAGTGAAGAACCGTGTGAAGTTCCTCGCCAACGTTCACGGCCTGCTCAACGTAGAGTTGCATGCCGGTCGCGCTCAGATCACGGCAGATCCCTTTGAAGCGGTTGCCCTGGCTGTCGCTGATCTCAATCTCCGAGTTCACCTGCATACGGTGGAAATCGCGTTTCTCCGAATAATCCTTCATGGCATCAGGCCCAGTTGTCGGTTTTTCTTGTTGGTTTGAGCATTGGAATGATCAGTGCCAGCAAAACGCCACCGAGAACGAGGCCCGCGCCCAGCAACATGAAATCGTATTCCTTGCTGGCTTCCAGACGTTCGTTTTCAGCCGTGAGCACTTCAAGGTCGTTGCGAATCTTCTGGTTCTCTTCCCGCAGCTCGCGGTTTCGACGTTCCAGATTGATGGAATCGGCGGCGATACTCTTGATCCGCTGAAGCTCTTCCTGGAGCTCCTGTGAACGGTCAGAAAGCGAGGCTTCGGAGCTTTCCAGCGCGTTGCGCTCAGTGACGACGTTAGACAGCTGCTCTTTTACCTGGGCGAGTTCAGCGCGCGTTTCTTCCAACTGACGGTTGGCCGTACGCAGGCGATCTGCAGCAATGGGTGTCTCGCTCAGGTATTGACTGGAAACCCAGCCCTCGGTGCCCTTGGGAGTGCGAACGAGGGTGTATCCGGAATCGGAGGCCTCGATGACTTCCAGCGGCGTGCCACTGGGAACCGCGTTTTCAATGATTCGGAACTGGGAACCTGCGCCTGACCTCACTGGCAGGTACAACTGGTCGTCAACCCAGACAGTCTTTGCCTGGGCAACAGCAATGGAGGACACTGCGAACAACACACTGATTGCTAGACGAAAAAGCGTCACTGGTTACGTTCCCTGAAATTCTGCGGTTGAAATCTGAGTCTGATTAAAAGCGCAATTTTGTCACAGATGCCCCGCCGTGCAAGCGTGCCATCATTACAATAAACTCATGGGCCCCCAAGGCCCGCTCACGGGAGGACGGCTTTGAAAGGCTTTACCACAACCTTGTCATAAACGCCTGCCTCCACATAAGGGTCGGCATCCGCCCAGGCCTGGGCCGCTTCCAGAGAGTCAAATTCCGCGATTACCAGACTACCGGTAAAGCCGGCATCGCCGGGCTCTGGAGTATCCAGCGCCGGATGAGGGCCAGCGACAAGTAATCGGCCCTCGGCTTTCAGGGCCTGAAGCCGGTCGATGTGAGCCGGACGCGCAGACTGGCGCAACGGCAGGCTGTTCTCGACATCTTCACTGATAATGGCGTAGTACATTCAGCTCTCCGAACAGGTTTTCAAAGACAGGATAGTTGATCAGACAATCAGCGGTCGTGTCGTGCAAGGGTTGGCTGGTACACTGTTAAACCCTGGCAAGCCGCCAGTTATCTGAAGATTCAGGATATTTTGTGACTATACCGCAAGACCCGCATTTGTGCATTGATCTGCATTGCCACAGCACGGCTTCCGATGGCGCGCTATCACCGGCGGCACTGGTCGAGCGCGCTGCCGGTCGGGGGGTTACCCACCTGGCCCTTACTGACCACGACACGATCGCTGGCCTTGCCGAAGCCGAGGCGGCTGCGCAGGCGCAGGGTATCATCCTGATTCCCGGGGTTGAGCTTTCCTGCCTCTGGAAAAGCCGGACCATCCACATCGTCGGTCTGGATTTTGATCCCGGGCAGGCCGGTTTCAGGCAGGCGCTGGAGCAGCAGAACGAGAATCGCTGGGCTCGTGCCCGCATGATCGCGGACCGCCTGGGTAAGCTTGGTGTTGATGGCCTTCTCGATAAGGCCTCCGAGGCTGCCGGTGGCGACGTGCCTGGACGGCCACATTTTGCACAGGTTCTGACAGAGGCTGGCGTTGTTCGCAATGCTGCCCAGGCATTCAAGCGATATCTGGGTAACGGTAAGCCCGGTGATGTAAAAGCTTTCTGGCCGGAGCTTCCAGAAGTCGTGCGCTGGATCACCGAGGCAGGTGGCGTTGCGGTTCTTGCCCATCCCCGAAAATACCAGCTTACGGCAACCAAACTCAGGGAGCTGACCGCGGATTTCCGAAGGGCAGGGGGGCAGGCAATTGAAGTGTCCACTTCAGGTCAATCCAGTGGTGATCTGGGGTTTCTTGCAGAGCTTTGTCGGAAAGAGAAATTGCTGGCATCCCAGGGCAGTGATTTTCACTTTCCCGGCGCTCCCTGGTGTGAGCTTGGCCGCATCATGAAAATGCCAGACGGGCTTGAGCCGGTCTGGCATTCGTTCAGACAACCTGTTCCGGGTGCGGCGCCGCCTTAATCCGGCGCATGGAACAGCAGGTACAGATCCGTCAGTGAGTCCGGGATGGCGTCGGCCATCTGCCGGGATAGCTTTTCACTGTTGCGAACCTTCTGGAAGTCCTCGTCATCGAACAGTCCTGAGAGTGTCAGCATAGGCACCATCAGGTCCGCCGCTTCTTCTTCGCTGGCTGCTTCGAGCCACTCTTCTTCGTGTTCCAGAAAGGTGTCCACGAACCCGGCGCACCAGTTTTCCAGCGCGTTCATGGGGTCGCCATCCTCCGGCTCCGGCAGTTCCAGAGACTGCCCCATGTCCAGGGAGTGGGCCATGTCATTGGCCAGCTGGGTCGAGCAGCGCCTGAACACCTCGGGAATCCCGGTGTCGGGCACCTGATCGGTGCCCGTGGCGAGGCGGAAGATTTCTTCCGCGCTCAGTTCAGCCGGGCCGACGACGCTGGCGCAGACCACCCCATGGAAACCGAAGAAATCCAGGGCTTCATCGCCCCAGGGCTCGGCAAAGAGGATGTCTTCCAGCGCTTCTATGTCGGAGTTCGATAGCATCAGTTAGTTACTCCCGGCCTTTTTGGCCTCTTCCGCGGCCTTCTGGCGCTTGCGGACTTCTCTTGGATCATTGTAAGCGCGGCCCGGTGTTACAGGAACGTCGACTGCCGGGGCATCGGCAGGCGTGTCCTTGGCTGTTGCCTCCGGAGCGGAAGGCGTCTCTTCCTTCACTGGCTCTGCGGTTTTGGGCTCAACTTTTTCGGGCTCGGCTTTCTTGGGCTCGGCCTTTTCGGGGCTGGCCTGCGCTGCTTCAGGCTGCTTTGGCTCCGGTTGAGCCTCGGGAGCCTTACGCTCTGGTGCTACCTTCTCCTCCGCTGGCTTTTCAGCCTTCTCGGGTTGTGGTGCCTCCTCCGGTTCTGCCTTGGCGGCTGGCGCTTCCTTGGGCTTCGCCGGCTGCTTCTTCGCCCGCGGCGCTTGTTCGCCGTCGGCTGTGGCCCTGGACTCCGGCTTTGGCCTCGGAGCTGCCTCTTTTTTCTCGGGAGCCTGGTCAGTCACCGGCGTTGGCTCATCAGTGGCCGCGGTGCTCTTGGCAGGCTCTTTGTCTGTGGCTGCGCCTTGCGCCTGCCCGGTAACGTTTTCGCTCTTTTCCTCAGGCTTCTCAAGGGGTTCGGAGCTTTGTTCAGCCTTGGCGGGCTCGGCTTTTTCAGGTTTCGCTTGGACAGCTTCCTGCTTTTCAACCGGGCTCTCTGCGGCGGGTTTTGTTTCCGCTGCCGGTTTCGCTTCCGGCTTGCTCTCCGACGGCGCTTTGTCTGCGGATGCCTTCTCGGGCTTCTGCTCTTTTGCCGGTTCTTTCTGAGCAGCTTCCGGTTTCGGTGCTTCGCTGGCTGCCGGCGCAGTCTCGGCCCTTGTTTCGGGCTTGTCAGACGCTTTGTTGACTGTTTCCTTTACCTGCTCGGCTTTCACCTCGGGCTTGGCATCGTCACGACCGTTTTCCGGCTGCGTGTCCTTCTGATGCTTCTCGCTACGAGCGGCTTTTCGATCAGCCGGAGCGGACGCCGGTGCATCAGACGGAGAGCCGTCGCGGTTGCGCTGGCGACGTGGCTTTCTGCGTTTCTCTTCTGAACCGGTCTTGTCCGCTGGACCGGACTTGGCTGCATTATCCTGCTGGCCCTGATCCTTCTGGTCCTTCTGCTCGCGATTATCCTTCGGGTCGCGCTGGGGCCTGTTGCGGCCGCGGCCCTGGTTGTCGCGACGGTTGTCACGACGATTTTCAGAGCCTTTGTTATCGGCGCTCTTGTTGTCGCCTCCGCGATTATCCTGGCCTTTGTTTTCGGATGCCTGGCGATTCTGGTTGCCACGGTTCTGGTCGTCGTTGCGGTTGCGGCCGCGGCCACGGTTGTCGTCACCACGGCCCTGCTGGCCGCCCTGGCGACGTTCGTTGCCACTGCGGTTGCCACCTGCACGCTGGTCATCACCGCGGGCTACCCGGGATTTGCGACGGTCCTGACGGCCCTGGTTGCGACGATCTTCGCGCTGGCTCTGGCTCTGCTCGCGATTCTCGACTTTCTGTTCTTCCTCGCCACTAAAGAAACCAGCGATCTTGCGTCCCAGCCGGCGGAAGAGGCCTTCTTCCTGTTCAGTGGTTTCATCAGCCTTCGGTGCGGCCGGGGCAGGCGCGGGTGCGGGTGCGCTCGGCCGGATCGCTTTTACCGCAGCCTGCTCGCGTACCGGCTTCTCAGGGGTGGGCGCCTCGAAGATTTCTTCTTCACGCTCGCTGTACTCCTGGGCCACCTGATGGCTGGAAATGTGCTCGGGCGTTGTTTCATCCTGACGCATCCGGATGATTTCGAAATGCGGTGTCTCCATATGAGGAACCGGCACCACGACAACGCTCACTTCCTGGCGGGCTTCAATGTCGGCCAGCTGCTTGCGCTTCTCGTTGAGCAGGAAAGTGGCGACGGAAACCGGCACAACGGCTCGTACTTCGCCGGTCTTGTCCTTTGACGATTCCTCGTAGATCAGGCGCATGATGCTCAGGGCGAGGGACTCGATGCCACGAATGGTGCCCTGACCTTCACATCGGGGGCACACTTCGCTGCGTGTCTCTCCCAGGGAGGGGCGCAGGCGCTGACGGGACATTTCCAGCAGGCCGAAGCGGGAGATCTTGCCCACCTGAACCCGGGCCCGGTCGATTTCCAGGGCCTCACGCATCTTCTGTTCAACTTCCCGCTGATGCTTCGCAGGCGTCATGTCGATAAAGTCGATGACAATCAGACCGCCCATGTCACGCAGGCGCAACTGACGGGCGATTTCCTCTGCCGCTTCCAGGTTGGTCTGGAGCGCGGTTTCCTCGATATCCTGGCCTTTCGTGGCGCGGGAAGAGTTGATGTCGATGGAAACCAGGGCCTCGGTCGGATCAATCACGATGGAGCCGCCGGAGGGCAGTTTCACTTCCCGCTGGAAGGCGGTCTCGATTTGGCCTTCGATCTGGTACCGGCTGAACAGCGGGATTTCATCCTTGTACAGCTTGATCTTGTTTTCGAAGGTGGGCATGACTGCACGCACGAAATTCAGGACGTCCTCATAGACGCCATTAGCGTCAATCAGAACCTCGCCGATGTCCTGGCGAAGGTAGTCACGGACCGCACGGATGATAACGTTGCTTTCCTGGTGAATCAGGAAGGGTGCCTTGCGCTCGCCGGCGGCCTGAGTGATGGCCTCCCAGAATTGCACCAGGTAGTCCAGATCCCACTGGAGTTCTTCAGTGGTACGGCCGATGCCGGCGGTACGAACGATGATGCCCATGGATTTCGGCACCTGAACATCGTTCATCGCTTCTTTGAGCTGCGCCCGCTCATCGCCCTCAATGCGACGGGAGATGCCGCCGGCACGGGGGTTGTTGGGCATGAGTACCAGATAGCGACCTGCCAGGGAGATAAACGTGGTCAGGGCTGCGCCCTTATTGCCACGCTCTTCCTTGTCGACCTGCACAATTACTTCTTGGCCTTCGGAAACAACGTCCTTGATGTTGATTTTGCCTTCGATCTGGCCGGGCGACTTCTTGAAGTATTCCTTGGAAATTTCCTTCAACGGCAGAAAGCCGTGGCGCTCGGCGCCGAAATCCACAAACGCGGCCTCGAGACTGGGCTCGACCCGGGTAATGCGGCCCTTGTAGATATTGGCTTTCTTTTGCTCGCGGGAGCTGGATTCGATATCAAGGTCGAATAGACGCTGGCCGTCAACCAGGGCGACGCGCAACTCTTCGGGATGAGTTGCATTGATAAGCATTCTTTTCATGGAAAGAAAGAGTTCCTGTCGTTTGATTTGACAGAAAACCGGAGGGGATCGCATCAGCGAAGCAGGATGTGCGTGCCGCGGGCCCTGTTACATCAAGGGCGGACCGGCGGCCAGACGAATCAGACCCTTCTGGGGTTTGATCCTTTCGGTCTGAGACCAACGCCGACGATCCGGCTGCCTGTGGGCAGGGAGAGGTCGTGTAAGGTTCGTGTCTGTTGACGCATGTTATCCGTTTTCAGGTTCACTCAGGTGCCTGGGTCTCACGTCGTATTCGTATGCTGGACGGCCCGGCCCTGGGTGGCAGTGATTCTTCGCGATGTCGCCCGCGGTTTTCCGCGCGGTTTTTCTCTCTCCCGGGTACAGGATGCAGCCTTTCGAAGATCTGTCCTGGTCCTCCGGGAGCATTTCTCTCGCCGTTCCCGGTAGTGATTGGGTGCACGGCGTTCAAACTCTCGAATAGTGTCGGTATACTTCTGCCGCTCCGGCTTCTGACTTGAGTTGGTCAGGCCGTAGACAAACGGCAAAGCACGCCGGAATATAACAGTATTCATGCAGCCGTTCAATCCTGCAGTCACTCCAGTAGCCAAGGAACTTCATGTCTCGAAAGTCTGCGAGCAGAAAGCCAGCCCAAACGCGGCCCGAGAGGGCAAAAAAAACCAGCAGGGCCGGCAGTGAGAGTCAGGCTGTTCGTGGAGAAGTCCGTCAGGGCGTCCAGTGGGTTACCGTGGACGAAGACAACGATGGTCAAAGGGTGGATAACTTCCTTCTTGCCCAGCTTCGCGGTGTGCCCAAGAGCATTATTTATCGTGTCATCCGCAAGGGCGAGGTTCGGGTCAATAAAGGACGGGTCAAGCCTGATTCCCGGGTGAGAACTGGTGATCAGGTGCGTATCCCACCGATCACCCGAAAGGAAAAGCCGGATCAGGTGGCGCCCGGCTCCCGGGTGCAGGGCGTGATGGAATCCGCGGTTGTTTTCGAGAACGAGCAGATGCTGGTGGTCAACAAACCGTCCGGTATCGCCGTACACGGCGGCAGCGGCCTGAGTTTCGGGTTGATCGAGGTGCTTCGTTCCGCTCGCCCGAACGCAAAGTTTCTGGAGCTCGTTCATCGTCTGGATCGGGATACGTCCGGACTGATCATGGTGGCCAAGAAGCGGTCGGCGCTTCGGTATCTTCAGGATGAGCTGCGGCAGAAACGAATCCGCAAGCATTACCATGCGCTGGTCGCCGGCGACTGGCCGGCCAGCGTTGACCGGGTGGATGTGCCTCTGCTGCGCTACGAGATGCCCAATGGCGAGCGTCGGGTGAAAGTTGACGCTGCCGGCAAGGCCTCGCTGACGACATTCCGCTGCCTCGAGCATTACGCGGGCTACAGCCTTGTCGAGGCGTCGCCAATTACCGGTCGTACGCACCAGATCCGCGTGCACAGCGCCTGGGCCGGTCATCCGATTGCGGGTGACGACAAGTATATGGATGATGTCAGCCTCAAGGCGTTCCGGTCCATTGGCGGGCAACGGCTGATGCTGCATGCGCGGGCCCTGGAGTTTACCTTGCCGGTCTCGGGTGAGGCTATGCGCCTTGAGGCGCCTTACGACGATGCATTCAATGACGTGCTCAGGAAACTTTCCGGGCGTCTTAAAGGAAACGACCAATGAACGTCAGAGTAGTAATTTTTGACTGGGACGGGACCCTGGTGGACTCGGTTGAGCATATTGCTGACAGCCTGCATCAGGCGGCAACCGAGCTGGGCTTTCCCGCCCTGGAGCGTGAGGCGTACCGGGATATTATCGGGCTTGGCATGGTCGAGGCGTTGGAGAAGCTTTATCCCGGTATTAGTCGGGAAGAAATGAACAGGATTCGCGACGGATACGGGCGCTATTTCTTCAGCAAGGTGACAACGCCGCAAAACGTGTTTGACGGTATGGCCGACGTGGTCGCAGATCTGCGAGGATCCGGTCGCAGTTGTTCTGTGGCAACCGGCAAGAGTCGGCGCGGCCTGGACTTTGCGCTGGCTTCCAGCGGTCTTGGCGACCACTTCGAGATCACCCGTTGTGCCGATGAGACACGCTCCAAGCCCGATCCCGCCATGCTTGAAGAGATTCTTCGTTTCTATCGCATTGAGCCCGAGGAAGCGGTGATGATTGGCGATACCCGATACGATCTTGATATGGCCCGGCGTATCGGCATGCCCTCCATCGGCGTTGAGTGGGGTGTGCACAAGCGGGATGTGTTGGGTGAATATTCGCCCCATGCCATTGTTGAATCCGTGCCAGACCTCCGGCGGGTGCTGGGGCTGTAAACAGACCGAATTCATTGACGTTGCTGACAGGATGCGCACATGAGTGACTGGGAATCTGACAAGTCTGCCGATTGGGGTGACAAACCGGTGGAGCCTGAAAAAGAAAGTAAGCCGTTGTTCGGGCGCAAGTCACCGAAGCTTCCGCCCGAGTCCGGACGTGACTGGAAGCTCATCGAAAAACTCGTCATGTCGCTGCAGTCTGAGCAGCGCAAGAGCCGGCGCTGGGGTATCTTTTTCAAGTTCCTGACGTTTGGTTACCTGATTGCCTTGCTGTTTTTGATCAAGTTTCCCCTGGGCGATTCACTGGAGGGTGTAACCGGCAAGCACACGGCTCTGGTAGAAATAAACGGTCCGATCGCTGCCGACGAACTGGCCAGTGCAGACAATATTGTAGGTTCTCTGCGAACAGCCTTCGAAGAGCCAAACTCGGTAGCAGTGATTCTGCGCATCAACAGCCCGGGTGGCAGCCCGGTGCAGTCCGGGTATGTCTACGATGAGATCAAGCGCCTGCGGGAGGAATATCCCGAGAAAAAGGTCTACGCCGTGATCTCGGATATCGGCGCTTCAGGGGCCTATTACATTGCTGCGGCCGCGGATGAAATCTACGCCAATCGGGCCAGCCTTGTCGGCTCGATTGGGGTGGTGGCCGGTGGTTTCGGCTTTACCGAGGTTATGGAGAAGATCGGCGTGGATCGCCGTCTCTACACGGCCGGCGAGAACAAGGCGTTTCTTGATCCGTTTTCGCCGGAGCAGGAAGAGGAAGTCACGTTCTGGCAGAGTGTCCTCGAAAACACCCACCAGCAGTTTATCGAGGCGGTCAAGCAAGGGCGTGGTGACCGCCTGGCGGATGATGAGCGCCTGTTCAGCGGGCTGGTCTGGAGCGGCGAGCAGGCCGTTGAGCTTGGCCTGGCTGATGGGCTCGGCAGCGCATCACACGTTGCTCGGCAGATCATAGGTCAGGAGGAACTGGTGGACTACAGCCGTCGCAAATCACCGTTCCAGGATATTGTTGATCAGCTTGGTGTCGCCTTTGGCGAGGGTTTCGCCAGTCAACTGGTCGAGTCCCGGCTCGAGCTTCGGTAATGCCTTATGAGGCAGGCCGGTTTTCCAGCAGGGGATTCCGGCCCCATTGCCTCAGCAGATCGTTCAGGGCAATAAGGGGGAGGCCCACCAGGCTGTTCGGGTCCCGGCCGTCAAGGGCCTCGAACAGAGTAATGCCGAGGCCTTCCATCTTGAAGCTGCCGGCGCAGTCGTAAGGTTTCTCCCGCAATAGGTAGGCCTCTATCTCCTCATCAGCCAGTTCCCGGAACCTGACGTTAAACGGCTCGCAAAGGCTGTCGATTTTGCCGGAATCGGAGTCGAGCAGCGCCAGGCCTGTAAGAAATAGTACCCTGTGACCACTGCTCTGGCGTAACTGCTCTGTCGCCATTTCGTGGTTGCCGGGCTTGCTCAGTACCGAGCCGTCGGGCAGGCAGGCGACCTGGTCCGAGCCGATGATCCAGTGGCCGGGGAACCGGTCCGCCAATTCGCGGGCCTTGCTCTCGGCCAGACGTGTCGCCAGGGCCTCGCCGGTCTCGCCTTGATAGGGTGATTCGTCGATATCCGGGCTTGCGCAGGTGAACGGCAAGCCAAGCCGCTCCAGGAGCGCTCTCCGGTACGGTGATGAAGACGCCAGTAAAAGCGGTTTTGGGGGCATTGATCGAGTCCTTTAAGTACCTGGCCAGTGCATCTGTTGTGCGATTATCGTAAATTACACCTATCTGCACTGGAACCCCCGTGAAAAAGCAACGAAGTCTTTGACAGCGGCCGGCTGCGCCCCTAAAATTGCGCGCCTATGTCAAACGCGTCCAACGCCGAGTTGCCCAAATCTGTTGATCCTTACCGGTTAGCGGAACATAACAGCACACTGGAGGGAGTGATTCCCATCAGCGGGCTTGGCCGTTTTCGGGAATCCGTTCTCGGGTTTTCGGAAGGCGCTGCGTGCCGGGTCAAACTGTCTTTTTTTATGGATGGTGAGCGTCGTCGCGTTGTTTCGGGCGAGCTGGCGGCCCCGGTTGATCTGGAGTGTCAGCGGTGCATGGGCGCCATGAGCGTGACTCTGGTCTCCGAGTTCAAGCTGGGTCTTGTTACCAGTGACGAGCAGGCGCAACAGCTGCCGAAAGAACTCGAGCCGTTTTTGACCGATGATTTTACGGCGGACCTCTGGTCGATGGTGGAAGACGAGCTGTTGCTGGTTTTGCCACCGTTTCCGCTTCACGAACGGGACCAGTGTCCTGCCCGGGAAGATTTGGAAGCCTACGAGCCTGACAGCTCCGGGGCAGAGCCGGTGAGAAAGTCGGGTGAGAATCCGTTCAGTGTCCTGGCGGATCTCAAGAAGACAAAGCATTAACCGGGCGTGGGTCGTCCCTCGGGAGACCGGCGCACATTTAACGAACAGACGTTACTTATTCAGCAATACAAGTTTACGTTAACAGGTCAGGAGCATAATCATGGCTGTACAGCAAAACCGTAAGACCCGTTCCAAGCGTGGCATGCGCCGTTCACACGACGCCCTGAGCGCCGCTGCTCTGAGCACCGATGCGACTACTGGTGAAGTTCATCGTCGTCACCACGTGTCTCCGGACGGCTTCTACCGCGGCAAGCAGGTAATCGAAGCACGCGACGAGTAAACTCGTTGCCGCTATGCACCGTCCCGAGTCGGATGGCAGAACGGTGAAGCCGGTCACCATCACGATTGATGCAATGAGTGGCGACCGCGGCGCTGCTGTCGTGGTTGCCGCATCGCTGCGGGCGGTGCGTGAAAACGAAGCCTTGAGCATCGTTCTGGTGGGAATCCGGAGCGAGCTCGAGGCTTTGTTGCGTGAGGGGCACGCCCGAATTCGCATTGTCGAGGCGGCAGACGTTGTTCGGATGAACGAGCGCCCCTCCCACGCTCTCCGCCACAAGAAAAACTCTTCCATGGCCATCGCCCTGAGTCTTGTCCGCGATGGCGAGGCCCAGGGCTGCGTCAGTGCCGGTAACACCGGTGCATTGATGGCGTTCGGGCGCACCATTATCCGCATGTATCCGGGTATCGAGCGCCCGGCTATTGCCAAACTGATTCCCTCGCTCAGGGGGCGCTGTCACGTCCTTGATCTCGGCGCCAATGTCGACTCAACCGCCGAGAATCTCTATCAGTATGCCCTGATGGGGTCCCTGATGGCCTCTGCGATCTGCAGCCAGGCGGAACCAAGGGTCGCTCTTCTGAACGTCGGTGAGGAAGAGATAAAGGGCAATGAACAGGTGCGGCTGGCGTCTCATATGCTGGCCCAGTGCGATACCATCAACTACATCGGTTATGTGGAAGGTAGCGATCTGTTCCGGGACGTCGCCGATGTGGTCGTCTGTGATGGCTTTGTCGGCAATATAGCCCTGAAAACCGGCGAGGGTGTTGCCGGTCTCCTCATAGAGCTGATGGAACAGGCCTTCACACGAAATCTCTACGGCCGACTGGTCGGCCTGCTGGCCCGTCCGATTATCGGTCGGCTTCTGCAATTGATGGATCCTTCCCGACACAACGGTGCCAGTTTGCTCGGTCTCCAGGGCGTGGTGATCAAAAGTCATGGCAACGCCAATGAGCGGGCCATGTTGTCGGCCATTCGACAGGCCGTTCGGGAAGTTGAGCTGGAAGTACCCCGCCGTATCAACGAGCGTCTCGACGATCTCATGCTTTGAGTGCCTGAGACTAAAGTCTGTCCCGGTTTGGCCACGCATTCGCGGATAATTGGCCTAACTTGTACTATTGGCTAATCTCACGTAACCACCCAATGACGATAAGATCCCGCTTATGAAATCAGCCTTTATTTTTCCAGGACAAGGGTCGCAATCGGTGGGCATGCTTTCGGCTGCCGCTGAAGCCTGGCCCATCATCGACAGAACCTTTTCCGAAGCCTCCAATGTTCTCGGCTATGACCTCTGGGATCTCTGCCAGAAGGGGCCGGCGGAGGAATTGAATAAAACCATGGTGACGCAGCCTGCGCTCCTGACGGCCAGTATTGCCCTCTGGCGGCAGTGGTTTGTTGCCGGCGGTTCTTCTCCCGATTTTCTCGCCGGTCACAGTCTGGGAGAGTACAGCGCCCTGGTGGCGGCAGAGAGCCTCGATTTTGTTGAAGCGGTCAAGCTGGTTCGCCTGCGTGGTGAGCTCATGCAGGACGCTGTGCCGGCTGGAGAAGGGAAGATGGCAGCCATCCTTGGTCTTGAGGATGATGCCGTTGTGGCAGCCTGTCAGGATGCGGCACAGGGCGATGTGGTATCTGCGGTAAACTTCAATGCCCCTGGTCAGGTGGTTATTGCTGGCTCGGCAGCCGCAGTTGAACGGGCTATTGAAGCCTGCAAGGAAAAAGGCGCGAAGAAGGCCATGCCATTGCCTGTAAGCGTGCCATCGCATTGCGCACTTATGAAAGGCGCCGCGGAGGAGCTGGCGAAAGCGTTGGAGGATGTTCGCTTTAATGATGCTGTCATCCCGGTTATACAAAATGTTAACGCTGCCGCCGAGACCGAATCCGCTACACTGAAGGCCAACCTTCTCAAGCAGCTTTATTCTCCGGTGCTCTGGACGGACTCTGTGCGTGCCCTCGTTTCCAATGATGTCGAAGTTGCAGTCGAGTGCGGCACTGGAAAAGTTTTGGCAGGGCTGGCCAAACGTATCGACCGGGCTTTGGCCGTTCACAGTATCGAAGACCCGGATTCGCTGGCGAAGGCGCTGGACGCTTTCGGTCAGTCCTGAAACGAAAGGGAGTTATTCATGTCTCTGGAAGGTAAAACCGCACTGGTCACCGGTGCTACCCGCGGTATTGGTCAGGCCATTGCCCGTGCGCTGGCCGCGCAGGGTGCCGAAGTTGTCGGAACAGCAACCAGTGAAGCCGGTGCAGAATCCATCACCAACGATCTCCAGTCGGCCGGTTACAAGGGTTACGGCATGGTCATGAACGTTGCAGACCCTGCCAGCATTGAAGCCGGTTTGAAGGCGCTGACGGAGAAATCGGGGGCGCCCCTGATTCTGGTCAACAATGCCGGCATTACCCGTGATAACCTCCTGATGCGGTTGAAAGATGATGACTGGGCCTCGGTTCTGGAAACCAATCTGTCCAGCGTCTATCGGACCAGCAAGGCTGTGCTTCGTGGCATGGCCAAGGCCAAATGGGGCCGGATTATCAATATCAGCTCCGTGGTTGCCGGTATGGGCAATGCGGGGCAGGGCAATTACTGCGCCGCCAAGGCCGGGGTTGAAGGGTTTACCCGAAGCCTGGCCAAGGAAATGTCGAACCGCGGTATCACTGCAAATTGCGTGGCTCCCGGATTTATTGACACGGATATGACAAAAAAACTGGACGACAAGCAGCGTGGGGCTATGCTGGAAATCATACCCGCGGGTCGTCTGGGTGAGCCGGAAGAAGTGGCAGCCGTGGTTGCCTTCCTGGCATCAGATGCAGCCGGATACGTGACGGGTGAAACCATCAACGTGAACGGCGGAATGTACATGGGATAAGCCCCTTTCGGGGTCTGTGCGCAACCCCTTGTCGCACAACATGTTTATCAGAATCCCTGCTTGTTTGCAGGTAGGGTTTAAACTAAACTGGCAGCACTAGAGTTGCTTGGTTGACACACAAAGTGAGGACATTATGAGTACAGTTGAAGAGCGCGTGAAGAAGATCGTTTGTGAACAGTTGGGCGTTAAAGAGTCCGAAGTTCAGAACTCATCTTCTTTTGTAGAGGATCTTGGCGCTGACTCACTGGACACCGTTGAGCTGGTTATGGCGCTGGAAGAGGAATTTGAAACCGAGATTCCAGATGAGGAAGCCGAGAAGCTGGCCAGTGTTCAGGACGCGATCGACTATATCGTCGCGCACACCTGATACTCTGCAATTAAGTAAGCCAGGCAAAAAGCCGTCCTTGTGAAACATCGAGGGACGGCTTTTTTATTGGCTGAATATCAGCTTCAATCTGCGTTCAGATTCATTCGGACAAGTTCAGGTGCAACAGGTTATGGCTAAACGGCGAGTTGTCATTACAGGTATGGGCATGCTGTCTCCAGTCGGCAATAGTGTGGCGTCGTCCTGGGAAGCTATTCAGGCTGGCCGGAGCGGGATTGGTATGATCGACCGCTTTGACGCGTCTGCCTATAACACAAGGATTGGAGGGGCTATCCGGGATCTGGATATGGAGTCCTATCTCTCCCCCAAGGACGCCAGAAAGCTCGATGCGTTTATTCGCTATGGCCTGATTGCCGCCCAGCAGGCGGTGGACGACAGTGGCCTGGAATCGTTCGACAGACTTGACCGGGACCGCGTGGGTATTGCGATTGGCTCCGGCATCGGTGGCCTTGAGTACATTGAGAAAAGCGTTCTCACCATGGGCAAGTCCGGGCCCCGCAAGGTTTCTCCGTTTTTCGTGCCGGCGTCTGTCGTCAACATGATTTCCGGTAATGCAGCGATCCGCTTCGGCTATCGCGGTCCCAACATCGCCATTGTTACCGCCTGCACAACCGGAACCCATAATATCGGATACGCAGCCCGAACTATTGCCTACGGTGATGCAGAGGTCATGCTTGCCGGTGGCTCGGAAATGGCGACCACGCGGACCGGAATGGCTGCCTTTTCAGCCGCCCGCGCGCTGTCGACCCGAAACGATGAACCGGAAAAGGCCAGTCGGCCGTGGGATAAAGATCGCGATGGCTTTGTGCTCAGCGATGGCGCCGGTGTCGTTGTGCTTGAAGAGCTTGAACACGCAAAGGAGCGGGGCGCCACCATATACGGTGAAGTTGTCGGTTTTGGTATGAGCGACGACGCCCACCACATTACAGCGCCGCCCGAAGATGGCGAGGGCGCCGCCCGATCCATGGCGAACGCAGTTCGTGATGCTGGCCTTGATCTGGAAGAAATCGACTACATCAACGCCCATGGAACCTCCACCCAGGTTGGTGACGTGGCCGAAGTGGCTGCAGTTCGTCGGGTGTTCGGCGCGCATGCCGAAAAGCTGGCCATGAGCAGCACCAAGTCCATGACAGGTCACCTGCTTGGAGCTGCTGGTGCTGTGGAAGCGATCTTCTCGGTTCTGGCCATTCGGGATGGGGTCCTGCCGCCCACCATCAATCTGGACAATCCGGATGAGGGTTGCGATCTGGACCTTGTGGCACACACGAGCCGTAAGGCGGATGTGCGGGTAGCCCTATCCAACTCCTTCGGGTTCGGTGGTACCAACGGCACCCTGATTTTCCGTCGCTACGAAGGCTGACCCCCGCCGTGTTTCGTCTTTTCTGGGCTGACGACGGTGGCTTGCCCGCCAATGACCGCGGTTTGGCCTACGGCGACGGGCTGTTTGAAACGATCCGCATGGTTGAGCAGAAAGGAGTCCTGCTTTCGCGACACCTTGAGCGCATGGTTCGTGATGCCGGTCGGTTGGGCATCGAGGTTTCGCGAAGGGATCTGGCGAACGTTTGTGTCCAGGCGGCGCAGCGCTTTGCCGGTCGATTCAGGGGGGAAGGCTGGATTCTCAAACTGACCCTGACCAGGGGCAGCGGTGGGCGGGGTTACCGGCCTGCTCCCGGGATGGAGCCAAACCTGCTGGTGTCGGCTTCACCGTTGCCTCCGATGCCGGATATTGCCGGAGAGGCCGTTGACTTCTCGAAAGTCCCCCTGTCTGTTAATCCTGTCTTGGCAGGTATCAAGTCTCTGAACCGGATCGAGCAGGTATTGGCCGCCGCTGAACTGGGGCCATCCCTTTTCGAGGTCATCATGGCTGATCACGGCGGCAATCTGGTGGAGGGTACCCGCACCAATCTTCTGCTCCGGCAAAGCGATGGCTGGGTGACACCGCCGGCATCCAGCCTTGCGGTTGCCGGCGTTCTCAGGCAATGGGTGCTTGAACGGCTGAGGCAACAGGGGGAAAGGGTGTCGGAGCGTCCGGTTGCTGTAGACGATGTCCTCGGTCCGGATTGCCATGGGCTATTTCTTCTGAATAGCGTTCTTGGGTTTGTTCCGGTTCGCACTATTGCCGGTCATGATTTGCCTGTCGATGGTGGACTTGCGACAATCTTCAATCCTCTCGAAACACTGGAATAAATCGTTTGTTCAAGAAGTTATTGCTTGCGTGTGTTTGTGCTGCTGTCCTGATCTCAGCGGGAACCGGTCTGTGGGTGTGGCAAGGCTTGAAAGGCCTTGAAAAGCCAGTCGAGTTCGAAGAGCCGCTGCTTTTTCAGGTTCCCCAGGGTGCGTCTTTCACGGAAGTGGCGGGTCGCCTTGAAGATGAAGGATTGGTCTCGGACCGGCTGTGGCTCAGGCTATATGGTCGCCTTGACCCTGGGCAGACCCGGATCAAGGCTGGCGAGTATGAATTCCTTGATGGCATGAGTCCCGTCGACATGATTGGCATCATGGTCTCCGGCGATACCAAGCACTGGTATGTGCAATTTATCGAGGGATGGACTTTTCAGGATATGAGGGCAGCACTGGCAAACGCCGAGCGATTGCAAAAGCTCACAGGCGAGTGGTCCAGTGAAAAGATCATGGCGGCTGTCGGTGCGGAAGGGGAGCATCCTGAGGGGCGGTTTTTCCCGGATACCTACGCCTTTACCAGCACCGAGTCCGATCTGGATCTTCTGAGGCGTGCCTTCAGCCGTATGGAATCAGTGCTGGCTGAGGAGTGGGCAGCACGGGAAGATGGGTTGCCCTATGAAAACCCCTATGAAGCTCTGATCATGGCCTCTATTGTGGAGCGCGAAACTGGCGCCCCGGAAGAGCGCGACCAGGTTGCAGGGGTATTTGTTCGCCGCCTCCAGAAGGGAATGCGCCTGCAAACCGATCCCACGGTTATTTATGGTATGGGCGATAGTTATCAGGGCCGTATCGGCCGTAAGGATCTGCGCACCTACACGCCCTACAACACATACAGAATCAATGGACTGCCCCCAACGCCCATCGCCCTGCCTGGCCGTGAATCCATTCACGCGACCCTGCATCCGGATGATGGAGATGCGCTCTATTTCGTTGCCCGTGGCGATGGTACCCACAAATTTTCACGCACACTGGCGGAACACCAGAAGGCTGTGCGTGAGTTTCAGCTTAACCGACGTGAGGATTACCGCTCCTCGGTTAAGCAGGGTGGAGAATGAGCATGAGAGGGCAATTCATTACGTTTGAAGGTACAGAAGGCGTTGGCAAGTCCACTCAGTTGGCGAATGCCGCCAGTACCCTCGAGAACCTCGGTGTGGATGTGTTGGTAACCCGTGAGCCTGGCGGCACCCCCATGGCCGAGCACATTCGCGAGCTGCTGCTGGCAACCCGGGATGAGGTGGTTCACGAAACCACGGAACTGCTGTTGATGTTTGCAGCCCGCGCCCAGCACTTACATACGAGAATCCTGCCGGCACTCGACGCTGGTCAGTGGGTGCTGTGCGACCGGTTCACCGATGCCACATTTGCCTATCAGGGAGGTGGGCGCGGTGTGTCGCAGGAGCGGATTGCATTGCTGGAAAACCTGGTTCAGGGTAACGTCCGTCCTGATCACGTGATATTGTTCGATGCGCCAGTGGAAACCGGAATGGCCAGAGCAAGGCGTCGGGGTGAACTGGACCGGTTTGAGCAGGAAGATCTGGAGTTTTTTCAGCGAATCAGAAATACCTACCTCGACCGTGCCAATGAGGCCCCGGATAGATATCATATTATCAACGCGGCGCGCCCACTGAATCAGGTTTCCGAGGAGGTTGTCCAGCTGCTTACCGGTTTATTGAGCCCGACTGGTCATGGCTGAGGCCAGCTTGGTAGTTTTGGAGGTTTAGCCTTCATTCGTGCACTTTTTGTAAGGTTCTGCTTTAATTGATGTACATTCTCAATTAAAGACTGGCAGTCTTGATGGTCGACGCAAAACTTCTAAAACTCCCCAGCGCAGCGCATCAGCACCGCCACGAACATCATCAGATCGTGATCGGTGTCAGAGGGGAAGCCGAACTGAGTGTCGACGGGACAGGGGCTCGTCTGGATACCTGGAGAGCCTGTTTCGTGCCCACGGAAGCCCAGCACGATTTTTGTGGCAGTCACTCCAACCATGTTCTGGTCATTAATCTTGATCCACTGACTCCCGCGTTTAACACTCCGGCCCATGCGGATTACGAGCGGATGATGCGAGTCTTTGAGAAGCCGCGCACCCTGCAAATGGACAGTCGTTTGCAGGGCTTTGTCCAGTTCACCGCTACCGAATTTGATCGCGCGCCAGAGAACGCAACGCTCCAGCAGCACCTGGCTACCAGTATTCTCTACTGCATGGCCGACAGGATAGCCGGCGGGCAGACGCAATCTCCCGATCGGAACCCCGTAAGCCCGGAAGTCGTTCGATCGTACATCCTCAATAACCTGCACCGAAAAATCACCGTTGAGGAAATGGCGGGGAAGGCCTGTCTCAGTGTCAGCCGCTTTCACGAGGTATTCAGGGATGCCGCTGGTATAACGCCCCATCAATTCCTTCTTCAGACGCGTCTGGAGCAGGCCTCTGAACTTCTTGTCTCAACGTCACTCTCGGTATCTGAAATCAGTTACAGAACCGGCTTCTCATCTCAGAGCGCTTTGACCAACGCGTTACGAAAATACAAGGGAACCACGCCGTCCAGGCTACAGGCGGGTGCTTACGCTGCCTGATTCCGTGTTCTGAGCCCTACAACCGTAGGATTGTGCAAAAGAATCGTAGGATTTCGTAAGCCTGGCGTCCGTAGTAATACTAACTTATAGCGGTTGGGAGCCTGGCTTGAATGGCTGACTGCATTGGCGTCAAGAACCCGAGATGAGGATCACGCCGCGCAGGTGAGTCACTGAACAATCCCGTTCCGATAAGGAACAATTTTCGTGTGAACAAGAAGAACAGTGCAGCGCGTTGTCGGCAGGTCAGTTCTGTGCTTCGCGAGCGAACCTGATTCCGACTCATTAAACCGGAGGAGCCCTATGGCTATTGGTGTTTGGATAAGTCTCTTTGCATATTTTGCGCTCATGATTGCCATTGGCATATTCGCGATGCGCAGATCTACCTCATCATCTGAGGATTACATGCTAGGCGGACGGGCGCTCAGTCCGAAAGTGGCCGCCCTTTCGGCGGGTGCCTCGGATATGAGTGGTTGGCTGCTTCTGGGTCTTCCCGGAGCTTTGTATGTATCTGGCCTGGGTTCCGCGTGGATCGGTATTGGCCTCTTTGTCGGTGCGTTTTTCAACTGGACGCTGGTTGCACCGCGCCTTCGGGAACAGACGGTTCACTATGGGAATGCCATTACCATTCCGTCTTTCCTTGCTAACCGCTTCCCGACTCAGGCGTTATCGCTGAGAACGGTATCCGCTATCGTTATCGTCATCTTTTTTGCGGTTTACACTGCGTCCGGTCTGGTTGCTGGCGGCAAACTGTTTGAAAGTGCGTTTTCCGGTATTTTCAACTTTGGTGGCTTGAGTGATTACGCGGTGGGTATTGTCATTACGCTGGGCGTGGTGCTGGCCTACACCGTTGTGGGTGGTTTCCTGGCAGTAAGCATGACGGACTTCGTGCAGGGCTGCATCATGATGCTGGCACTGGTGATCATGCCCGCGGTTGTGCTATTCGGAGAAGGCGGTGGCGGTTTTGGCCAGGCTGCTGAAACTCTGAACTCGGTCGATCCCACGCTTCTGTCATGGACGGAAGGCCTGACCTTCATCGGTTGGTTGTCTGCGGTTACCTGGGGCCTGGGGTATTTCGGTCAGCCTCACATTATCGTGCGCTTTATGGCCATCCGTACCCTGAAGGATGTTCCGATTGCCCGTAATATTGGCATGGGCTGGATGGGTATCTCCCTGATTGGTGCGATCTCGCTGGGTGTTTTCGGCCGGGCGTATGCCGTTCGTAACGGTATGGATATTGCGGATCCGGAAACGATCTTCATCATTCTGTCCGATCTGCTGTTCCATCCGCTGATCACCGGTTTCCTGTATGCAGCTCTGCTTGCGGCAGTTATGAGCACCATCTCGAGTCAGTTGCTGGTGTCTTCATCTTCTTTGACTGAAGATTTCTATCGACTGTTCCTGCGCAAGGAAGCAACCGATAAGGAGTGCGTCAATATTGGCCGGGTGTGTGTGGTGCTGGTTGGCCTGGTTGCCGCGGTCATTGCATCCGATCCGAATTCACAGGTTCTGGCCCTTGTCAGTAATGCCTGGGCCGGCTTCGGTGCAGCTTTTGGTCCGCTGATTATCCTGTCGCTGATGTGGCCGCGCACGAATGGTGCCGGTGCCATTGCTGGCATGGTAGTGGGTGCAGCTACGGTTATGATCTGGATTTCTCTGGGTTGGAACGGTGAGTTTATGGGTGGTCCTGGTGTTTATGAGATCATTCCTGGCTTTATTGCTGCTTTCATCGCCATTGTTGCGGTGAGTATGGCTACCGAAGACGCAAACGAGTATCAGCACATTACACGCTAGGGCGCTAGCAGCTGGGCGCCGGAACTTCAGGTTTGGCGCTTATGCGAGTCGTGCTGATGTCAACAAACCCTCGCCTCAAGGGCGGGGGTTTGTTGTATCTGACGCCGGAGGCCTGTTGGTGGAAGCTGGAATGACTTAGACCATAGGCGATGGTTCATGATTTGAGCTGGTAGATCTCTGTCCGAGCCGCTACATTAATTAAGGTCAGATTCCAGCTTGAGAAAACAATAATCGCGAAAGGACAAAGGGTTATGAGAAACAATCGATATCTGAAATCAACACTGAGCCTGCTTGCGGCGGCTATGGTTTCTTTTTCCTCGGGGGTGCACGCCGAGGGTAATTATGTAATGGGCACTGCGACTACGGGTGGCACCTACTATCCGGTTGGCGTCGCTATTTCCACGTTGGTTAAGGTAAAACTGGAACCAACGACCAATATTTCCGTGTCCGCCATCAGTTCAGCCGGATCAGGCGAAAATCTGAAGTTGATGGACGAGGGGCAGATCCAGTTCGGTATTTTGCAGGGGCTATACGGCGCCTACGCCTGGAACGGCACAGGGCCAGTACCACAGGCCTATAAAAATCTGCGCTCGGTTTCCATGCTTTGGCAGAACGTTGAGCATTTTGTGGTCCGTAACAACGTGGTTGAGACCGGTACTATTTCGGATATGACCAACCTTTACGATGAGAGCTTCTCTATTGGAGCCCGGAATTCCGGTACTGAAGGTTCCGGTCGTTTTATCCTGGGCAAGGTCGGAATTGATCTGGAGCAGGTGGACATCGCCTATCTCGGCTATGGTCCCAGCGCTGACGCCATGCAGAATGGAAACATCGATGGTATGAACATTCCGGCCGGTGTCCCCGCATCTGCGGTTACCCGTGCCTACGCCAACCTCGGTGGCGAAATAACAACACTGGACTTTACCGAGGCGCAGCTGGCCGAGGTGAACAGTGATTTTGAGCTCTGGACGCCCTACCTGATCCCGGCTGGTACCTATCCGAACCAGGACAAGGACATCAATACTATCGCCCAGCCGAACATCATGGCGGCCCGAGCGGATGTCCCGGAAGAGGACGTGTATCAAATCACCAAGACAATTTATGCCAACCTGGCGTTTCTGAATAACATTCATCCGGCAACCAAGGCCATGGCGCTGGAGAAAGCGATTGCCGGTCTGCCGATGCCGCTGCATCCCGGGGCTGCGCGTTTTTACCGTGAGCAGGGAATTGAGATTCCAGAACGGCTGATTGCGGAGTAGTTGTGGCAGACCAATCAACAGGCGGGCCTCTCAGCGAGGTCCGTGATGAAAGTGCCAGCGAAGCTGGCGAACGCCTTGATCACCGGCTCTTCGGGCCGGTGATTTTTGGCCTCGCGATTCTCACCTCACTGATACACCTCTATTTCAACACGGTTTCTACGCTGTCAGAGCTCTGGACCTCAGCTTTGCACTTTGGTCTTTTCGGACTGATCTGTGCGTTGACCACCCCCATGTTCAAGGCTCGCTCAGTGGCTGGTAAGCGGGCTGTGCTTGGCATCGATGTTTTTCTTGGTCTGGCGGCGATGGCCTGTGCCGCTTACCTGATTCTGTTCGAGAACGCGCTCTATGAGCGAGGCGTTAATTTCAGTACCGGTGACTGGATCGTCTCGATTGCAGCGGTATTGCTGATCCTTGAATTTGGCCGCAGAACAGTGGGTTGGTTTATCCCGGTACTGTGCATTCTGGCGTTATCCTATGTCGCCTGGTGGGGCCAGTATGTTGACGGCATTTTTAATTTCCCGGGGCTCACCTGGGAGACTGTGCTGTTTCGCTCCTACATTGGCGGGCAGGGTATGCTTGGGTCGATTGCCCGGATCTCCTGGACCTATGTCTTCATGTTTATTCTGTTTGGGGCCTTCCTGGTAAAGTCCGGTGCCGGAGACTTTATCATTGAGCTTGCTCGCTGCGCTGCGGGGCGCTTCGTTGGCGGCCCGGGATTCGTTGCCGTATTTTCTTCAGGACTGATGGGTTCGGTGTCTGGCTCAAGTGTCGCTAATACTGTATCTACCGGTGTGATCACGATTCCGCTGATGCGTAAGGCCGGTTTCCCTGCCCGTTTTGCTGCAGGGGTTGAGGCAGCGGCCTCGACGGGTGGTCAGCTGATGCCACCGGTGATGGGCGCGGGGGCCTTTATTATGGCCTCTTATACGCAGGTGTCCTATCTCACGATCATTTCTGTCGCCGCATTGCCGGCGCTGCTCTACTTCCTTTCGGTGGCCATGTTTGTCCGTATTGAAGCCAAACGCAGCCACGCCACCCGGCTGGAGGATGCTGAAGCGCCTACGTTGAAAGAGGTGCTGAAAGATGGCTGGCATTTTCTGATGCCCTTGGTGGTGTTGGTTGCAGCGCTGGTTTATGGATTCACGCCTACCTACGCGGCCGGAATAGCCATCCTCTCCGTGATCGTCGCCTCGTGGCTGTCGAAGCATCCCATGGGGCCTCGGGACATTCTGGACGCCCTGGTGATGGGTGCCCGCAATATCACCACAACAGCGATTCTGCTGATCACTGTGGGGCTGATAGTGATGGTGGTGTCCACTACCGGGATCGGCAATACTTTTTCAATCATGATTACTGACTGGGCCGGTGGCAGCCTGTTGATCACCATCCTGCTGGTCGCCCTGGCGTCGCTCATCCTTGGTATGGGCCTGCCGGTAACGGCAGCTTATATCGTGCTCGCCACACTCTCCGCGCCGGCTATCTACAACCTGATTGCACAGAGTCAGCTGCTGGACCTGCTTGTGAGTGGCAACCTCCCGGAGCAGGCCAAGTCCATCTTCATGCTGGTAGCACCCGATAAAATGGAGTTGCTGAATGCGCCCATGGACACGGCTACGGCGCAGCAACTGCTGGCCTCCGTTCCGGACACCTTCAGCAGTCAGCTGCTTGAGCAGGCACTGTCACCGGCAACCCTGTCGATAACCCTGGTGGCGGCGCATATGGTGATCTTCTGGTTATCCCAGGACTCCAACGTGACACCGCCGGTCTGTCTCACGGCCTTCGCCGCGGCGGCGATTGCCGGCACACCACAGATGCGGACCGGCTTTACCGCCTGGAAGTTGGCCAAGGGCCTTTACATAGTGCCGCTACTGTTCGCCTACTCACCGTTGATTACCGGGAACTTCACCGAAATGATTCAGGTGTTCTGCTTCGCGTTATTCGGCGTTTACGCCATCGTAGCGGGGCTTGAAGGATACCTTGAGCATCCGCTGAATCCAGTGGTGCGTCTGCTGATGTTCCCCATCGGTTTGTTGATGCTCTGGCCCCATGGCCAGGTGCTGCTGGATGGCGCTGGCCTGGTGATCTTTGTCTTTGCGTTCGTGTGGAGTAGCCGCCAGGGCCGCCGGATGGCCACGCCAGCAGCTGCATGACAGGACCCTGACGATGACACTGTTTGAGATCCTGGCTCTGTTAGCGCTGGGTGGCATTGCCGGCTTCATTAACGTGTTGTCCGCGGGAGGGTCCATGCTGACCCTCCCGTTGCTTATGTTCCTGGGGTTGCCGCCGCAGGTGGCCAACGGTACCAATCGGGTGGCCATTACGTTGCAGAGCATCACTGCGGTGGGCAGTTTCTACCGCATGGGGCATGGCAACCTGATGGTCAGTCTGCACCTTGCTGTGCCGGCAATTCTCGGTTCGCTCCTGGGCGCCTGGGTTGCGACCTGGGTGTCAGACGCGGTGTTCGAGGTCGTCCTGGTGTCGGCCATGATCGGTGCCTCGGTATTCATGCTGTTACCTCAGCCCTCACTGAATACCCGCCCCCTGACCACAGACCGGCTGAGTCCGGGCATCTACCTGGCGATGTTTGTGGTTGGCATGTACGGCGGGTTTATACAGGTCGGCGTTGGTGTGCTGTTCATCGTGGTGCTTTACCACATGCTGAAAATCGACCTGAGGCAGGTGAACGTGCTCAAGGTTTCCATCGTGCTGCCCTTTACCTTTGCCGCGCTGGTGGTATTCGCTATCAACGATCAGGTGCGCTGGAGTGTCGGGCTGACCCTGGCTCTTGGCAATGTCACCGGTGCCTTTATAGCAACCCGGGTAAACATGAGCAAGCAGGGCGCGCGCTGGGTCAAGGGAATAACCCTGATAATGGTGGCGGCTATTCTGGTTCGACTGATCCTGTACTGATCATGATTTGAGGAGGTATAGAAAAAATGAAAGCAATGGTCATTGAAGAGTTTGGCGGGCCGGATGTGTTCGTTGAGCGGGAAGTGGACACACCAGAGCCTGATGAAGGTCAGGTTCGCATCAGGGTGGTGGCTTCCAGTGTGAACCCGCTCGAAACCAAAATTCGTTCAGGGCTGGTGAAAACCGGCCCGGCAATGCCCGCGATCCTGAATGGTGACGTCTCGGGAGTGGTGGATAAGGTTGGCCCCGGTGTGGCCGGCTTTGCCGAAGGCGATGAAGTGTTTGGATGCGCCGGTGGCGTCGGGGGCTGGCAGGGCGCGCTGGCAGATTTCATGATCGCCGATGTTCGATTGCTGGGTAAGCGTACTCCGGCCATGGAATTGCCTCTGGCTGATTGTGCGGCATTGCCGCTGGTGTTCCTGACTGCCTGGAGCGCCCTGGTCGATCGGGCGGGGATTCAGCCCGGTGAGCATGTGCTGATTCATGCCGGCACCGGTGGCGTCGGCCACGTTGCCATCCAGATTGCCAAATACCTGGGTGCCCGGGTCGCCACCACCGTCTCAAACGAAGCGAAAGCGGAGCAGGCGCGGGCACTGGGTGCCGACGACATTATCTTTTACCGGGATGAGTCGGTAGAGGACTACAAGCAGCGCCTGACAAACGGCAAGGGCTTCAGCCTGGTGTTCGATACCGTCGGTGGTGGAAACGTGGACAAGTCCATTGAGGCCGCGGCAGTGAATGGTCGCCTGTGCTCAATCAATACCCGGTCAACCCATGATCTCAGTCAGATGCACGCCAAGAGTCTGACCCTGCACGTGATCTTCCGTTCGATTTCGCTATTACACGGGATCGGCATGGACGATCAGCCACGATTGGTGAAGGCATTGTGTGACATGCTGGAGCAGGGCAAGGTCAAACCGTTGCTGGATACTCAACGCTACAAGTTCACCCAGATCAGTGACGCGCATCGTCGTATTGAGTCGGGTGAGGCTGTCGGCAAAATCCTGCTTGAGCGATAAGCTTTTCGGGGCATAAAAAAACGCCAGCCCGAGGGCTGGCGTTTTTCGTGGAGATTACCGTAAAGGCTTGATGCTCAGGCGACATTCGCCTCAGCAGCCTTCTTGGTGTAGTTCTCCATCTGGTCGAAGTTGAGATACTTGTAGATCTCTTTCGACATGCTGTTCAGGTCCTTCGCGTACTCCATGTACTCCGCAGGGGAGGGGAGTTTGCCCAGAACCGCACCCACAGCCGCCAGTTCCGCAGACGTCAGGTACACGTTGGCACCATCGCCGAGGCGGTTCGGGAAGTTACGGGTGGAAGTGGACAGTACCGTCGACTTCGGAGCTACGCGTGCCTGGTTACCCATGCACAGGGAGCAGCCCGGCATCTCGGTGCGAACACCGGCGGTGCCGTAGGTGTTGAAGTAACCTTCTTCCATCAGCTGCGCCTGATCCATCTTGGTCGGCGGCGACATCCACAGACGCGTGCTCAGCGGGCCTTTGTGCTGCTCAAGCAGTTTGCCGGCGGCGCGGAAGTGACCGATGTTGGTCATGCAGGAGCCAATGAATACTTCGTCAACCTTGTCGCCAGCCACTTCGGACAGGAACTTGGCATCGTCCGGATCATTCGGGCAGCATACGATCGGCTCTTTGATGTCAGCCAGATCGATTTCGATGACGTGTGCATACTCGGCATCTTTGTCGGCACGCATGAGCTTCGGATCAGCCAGCCACTCTTCCATCTGCTGGGCACGACGCTCCAGGGTACGCGGATCGCCGTAACCCTCGGCAATCATCCAGCGCAACATGGTGATGTTGGAACGCAGGTACTCGGCCACGGAGTCTTCAGACAGGTTGATGGTACAACCCGCGGCGGAACGCTCGGCGGAAGCGTCAGACAACTCGAACGCCTGCTCAACGGTCAGGTGCTCAAGGCCTTCAATTTCCAGGATGCGGCCGGAGAATTCGTTGATCTTGCCTTTCTTCTCAACGGTCAGCATGCCTTGCTTGATGCCGTACAGCGGGATGGCGTGTACCAGATCGCGCAGGGTGATGCCGGGCTGCATTTCGCCCTTGAAGCGAACCAGAACGGATTCCGGCATGTCCAGAGGCATAACGCCGGTCGCCGCGGCAAACGCTACCAGACCGGAACCGGCGGGGAAGGAGATGCCCATCGGGAAACGGGTGTGGGAGTCACCACCGGTGCCCACGGTGTCCGGCAGCAGCATGCGGTTCAGCCAGGAGTGGATGATGCCGTCGCCCGGGCGCAGTGAAACACCGCCGCGGGTACGGATAAAGTCCGGCATGGTGTGCTGCATTTCCACGTCAACCGGCTTCGGGTAGGCAGCGGTGTGGCAGAAAGACTGCATAACCAGGTCAGCCTGGAAGCCAAGACACGCCAAGTCTTTGAGTTCGTCCCGGGTCATCGGACCGGTGGTGTCCTGGGAGCCTACGGTGGTCATGTGCGGCTCGCAGTAGGTGTTCGGACGAACGCCTTTGCCTTCTTCCAGGCCACAGGCCTTGCCAACCATCTTCTGGGCCAGGGTGAAGCCTTTGGTGCCGGCTTCGGGATCTTTTGGCAAGCGGAACAGGTCGGTCGCGCCCATGCCCAGTGCTGTGCGGGCCTTGGCAGTCAGGCCACGGCCGATGATCAGCGGGATACGGCCGCCGGCCTGAACTTCGTCCAGGATCACATCAGACTTGAACTTGAACTCGGAGATAGTCTCGCCGGCCTCGTTCAGGATCTTGCCGTCATACGGGCGGATCTCGATAACATCGCCCATGTTCATGTCGTCGACGGGGGCTTCGAACACCAGGGCACCGGCATCTTCCATGGTGTTGAAGAAGATGGGAGCGACCTTGTTACCGATGCAGACACCGCCGGCACGCTTGTTCGGCACGCCCGGAATGTCGTCACCGAAGAACCACAGAACGGAGTTGGTGGCCGACTTACGGGAGGAACCGGTACCGACAACATCACCTACGAAGGCTACAGGCAGGCCTTTGGACTTGATCTCGTCGATCTGGCTCATGGGACCGGTAACGCCGGGCTCTTCCGGCTTCAGGCCGTCGCGTTCCATTTTGTAGGCAGCGCGGGCATGCAGCGGGATGTCCGGACGGGACCAGGCATCCGGAGCCGGAGACAGGTCGTCGGTGTTGGTTTCGCCAGTGACCTTGAACACCACCATCTTGGTGCTCTCTGGTACCTTCTTCTTATTGGTGAACCACTCGCCGTTGGCCCAGGATTCGATAACTGCCTTGGCAACCGGATTGCCAGCGTCCATCTTTTCCTTCACGTCGTTGAAGGCGTCGAACATCAGCAGGGTGCGCTTCAGCTGCTCACCGGCCAGCTCAGCCAGCTCGGAGTCGTCCAGAAGATCAACCAGGGTCGCAATGTTATAGCCACCCTGCATCATGCCCAGCAGCTTGACTGCTGTCGGCTTGTCCAGCAGCGGAGAGGAGGCTTCGCCTTTTACGATAGCAGTCAGGAACGCGGCCTTTACGTAGGCGGCTTCGTCGACACCCGGCGGTACGCGGTTTTCCAGGAGATACACCAGGGTGTCTTCCTCGCCGGCCGGCGGGTTTTTCAGCAGATCGACCAGAGCAGCAGTCTGCTCGGCGTTCAGGGGCTTGGGAGGAATACCCAGGGCTTCACGTTCGGCAACGTGTTCACGATAGGCTTCTAACACGATATGGACCCTCATCAGTTGGAATGTCCCGCGCCGTTGGCTTCATGCCTGGCGGGAGGTTTTTGGCGGAAAGGCCGCAGGAGCCTCTGAATAATGCCTCAAATCACCGATGGGGTTTCAGGATTTATTCAGAGACTCCTTAATCTGGCGCTGTATTCTATAGGAAACCCCTTATAAAGTTAAGTTGGACAGAGGTCGGAGAGATCTGTTATCTGAGCTATAATCGCCGACCTCAAATCAACGACCGAATTCTGACATGAATGAAGCCCTGCAAGAGATTCACGACTTCCTGCCGTGCCGGACCCCGAAACAATGGATCGACAACGCCCTGGCCAACCAGGATCTGATGCTGATTGATCACGCCCATTGCGAGAAAAAAGCTGCGTCGACGGCATTAAGCCTGATGTATCGGTATGTCGAAAACACCGAGTTATTGAACAAAATGTCCAGACTGGCCCGGGAAGAGCTCCGGCATTTCGAACAGGTTCTTGCGATTATGACGAAGCGGGGTGTGGACTATCGCCATCTTACCCCGGCCCGTTATGCCGCAGGCTTGAGACAGCAGGTCCGCCAGGATGATCCGGGGCGGCTGGTGGATGTGCTTATTGTGGGTGCGATTATCGAGGCGCGGTCGTGCGAGAGATTTGCCGCGCTGGCGCCGTTTCTGGACGACAGACTGGCAGATTTTTATACCAGCCTGCTTAAATCCGAAGCCCGACACTATCAGGATTATCTGAAACTGGCCGAGCAGGCTGCCGGTGGCCCGATAGATGCACGCGTCTCGGAATTTCTGGCGACCGAGAAAGAGCTGATCGAGGCCCCGGATACCGAGTTCCGGTTTCACAGTGGGCCAGTATCATCGTAGCTGTCGGCATAGATCGATCCAGGCGTCAATGCCTGCGCTACGGTATTTTTGTTTGTGCATGATGAAGTAGAACTGTCGGTCAAAGCGGCGATGTTCCGGAACAGTCAGCGGGACCAGGCTGCCACGTTTGAACGCGTCGGCCAGCACCACTTCCGACAGGCAGCCGATGCCGAGGTCTGTCTCTACGGCGCGCTTGATGGCTTCTGTGTGTTCCAGTTCCAACAGTACGTTCAGATCGGGCAGCAGGCCGTGCATACCCCGCTCAAAGCTTTGCCGGGTTCCAGACCCTGGTTCTCTCATGATCCAGGTGGCGTTGCGAAGGTCCTCATCCGAGAGCGAACCTTTGCTGGCCAGGGGGTGACTGGGAGAACAGAACACTACCAGTTCATCGCCTCGCCAGGGCAGGACATCCAGTTCCTGCGACTGTAGCTCCCCTTCGATCAGCCCGATGTCTAGCTCGAAATCCCTGACTCGCCTGGCAATCGTGCTGGTGTTGGCTACCTCCAGCGAGACCCGTGGATGGGTAGGGGTATTCATGTATTGGGCCATGACGCCCACGGCCAGATAGTTACCAATGGTAAGAGTGGCACCCACTTTCAGGGCACCTGCTTCGGTGTGTTTGCTGAAGGCCTGCTCCAGTTCATTGGCCTGGGCAAGGACGGCCTCCACCTTGGGGCGGTAAAGCCGCCCCAGCTCGTTTAACTGGAGCCGTTTGCCAACGCGGTCGAACAGCTGGATGTCGAACTGGTTTTCCAGTTCTTTCAGCGCACTGCTGGCTGCCGATTGCGACATGGCCAGCGATTCGGCAGCACGGGTAATGTTCTGGAAATGGGCGGCTGCCAGGAAAACTTCCAGCTGTCGAAAACTGTACTTCATAACTTTTCGCTCTTAATCGGCTCACTCGAATAAGGTTATGAGAATATCCCATTTTCCCGATAGGTTAGTGTCGGGTTAGACTTAGCGCAATCCAAAATTGAATCATTCGCCGTAAGAAAGCGTAACGAACAGGCAAGAGGTTTACATGAGCAACCTGATTAAAGAGAAAGTTACCAGCGTCCATCACTGGAACGATACCCTGTTCAGCTTTACCACAAGCCGTGATCCGGGCTTCCGTTTCAAGAACGGGCACTTTGTCATGATCGGCCTGGAGACCGAGGGTAAGCCTTTGATGCGCGCTTACAGTATCGCCAGTGCCAATTACGAGGAAGAGCTTGAGTTCTTCTCGATCAAGGTCCAGGACGGCCCACTGACCTCCCGCCTTCAGAAAATCCAGGTAGGTGACGAAATTCTGGTGAGCCGCAAGCCGACAGGGACGCTGATTCTGGACAACCTTCTGCCCGGAAAGAATCTGTGGCTGATCAGCACCGGCACTGGTTTGGCGCCTTTCATGAGCATCATCAAGGACCCGGAAGTCTACGAGGCGTTCGATAAGGTTATTCTGACCCATGGCGTGCGTTACGTCTCCGAGCTGGCTTATCAGAAGGAGATCGAGGAGCTGCCGGAGAACGAATACTTCGGCGAAATGGTCCAGGGCAAGCTGGTTTACTATCCGACCGTAACGCGGGAAGACTTCCGCAACCAGGGGAGGCTGACCGATGCCATGGAAACCGGCAAAATCACCCGTGATCTCGACCTGCCGGATTTTGACCCGGAGAATGACCGGTTCATGATCTGCGGCAGTCCAAGCATGCTCAAGGACACCTGCGCCATCCTGAACAACATGGGCTTCAAGGAAGCCCGGGGCGGCGATATGGGTCATTACGTGATTGAGCGGGCGTTCGTGGAGCAGTGAGCTCGCGGGCTGAATCCGCCTCGAAAAAAGCCGGAGCGTGATGCTCCGGCTTTTTTGTGTTTGTATCTGACAGAATGGGTCGTATAAACGGCAAAGGGCTTTGGAGGCGGAGCAATGGCAGGACGGCAGTTAACGAAGAGAAACGTCATCAGCTTTTTGGTGGCACTGGCGGTCGGGGTAATTCTTGGCACCGTAGTTCAGACCCAGCTAAATCTGTGGGCCCTTCAGGCTATGGGTGTAGCGGTTGGGCTTGAAGCTCGCATTTCTGCCACCGGGCATGATCTGGTCTCTTTTGCGCCGCTCTACCTGCTCCTCTTTGGACTCAGTTTCCTTATTTCCCAGGGCGCTGCGGCCGTCGTTTCCCGTTTCGTGGGGCGCGGACTTCGGGTGCCACTGTTCGCCCTGGCCGGGGCATCCGGGCTGTGGGTTGCACTAGTGTTGGTTAATGCCCTGGCTCCCATGCCAACCCTGATTGCGGCGACCCGAACCGGGGGAGGTCTGCTTGCCATGCTGTTAACCGCCGCATTTGCCGGAGCCCTGTTCGCCAGACTTACTGCCAGGCCTGCCACCGGGGTCAGTAGCCACGCCTCAGGAACCCTGCTGGCCATTTGCCTGGCGGTTGGCCTCGGGGCGCTGCCAGGTCCGACACAGGCCCAGTCCTTGAGCGACTACACCGTCGAGACGTTGACTTCCGGGCTGGAGCATCCCTGGTCCCTGGCGTTTCTTCCCGGTGGTGGCGCCCTTGTGACGGAGCGGGCAGGGCGGTTGCGGATGATTTCAGAGGAGTGGGAGCTCGGCCAGGCGCCGATTACCGGAGTTCCGCCGGTTTTCAATGATGCTCAGGCAGGTCTGTTCGGTGTGCTGTTGTCGCCGGACTTTGAGAATAACCAACTGGTCTTTCTCGCCTACGCTTGCGGGACGGCCTCTGCGAATCACCTGTGCGTGGCCCGTGGTCAGTTGCAGGCGGAGGCCTTGACGGAGGTTGTCGAGATATTCCGTGCCAAGCCGGCCAAGGAAGGCAGCGCCCACTACGGTGGCCGAATGGCCTGGCTTCCGGATGGTACGCTGATCGTGACGCTGGGAGACGGATTTGACTATCGGGAGCAGGCGCAGAACCTGTCCAGTCATCTGGGCAAGATCGTGAGGCTGAACCCGGATGGCAGTGTTCCCGCCGACAACCCCTTCGTTGGCAGGGAAGGCGCTCTGCCGGAAATATACAGTTACGGGCACCGGAACGTTCAGGGGCTGGTGTTTGATTCCGTCGAAAACGTCTTGATTGCCCATGAACACGGCCCTCGCGGCGGTGATGAGATCAATATTATCGAGCCGGGACACAACTATGGCTGGCCGGTGATCACGCACGGCATCGATTACACCGGGGCGATGATCACTCCCTTTGTTGAGCGGGAAGGTATGGAGCAACCGTTGTTGCACTGGACCCCTTCAATTGCCCCCTCAGGCATGACCCGCTATCGGGGTGAGCTGTTTCCGGACTGGCAGGGAAACCTCTTGGTCGGCGCCCTTGCTGATAAAAGCGTTCACCGCGTCACACTGGAAGCCGGCGAAGCAAGCGACGTTGAGGGTTTGTTCGAAGCAATTGGCGAACGGATCCGGGACGTGGCTACCGGGCCTGATGGAGCGGTGTATCTGCTCACTGACAGTGCGGATGGACGGATTCTGCGTATCCTGCCTTAGTCTCGGCTCTGGGGTCTTTAGGCCCGGCCGGTGTATAGTAGGCGGTTTTCAGAAAGAGGGAAGCCGCTATGTTTTATCTGGAACTGGAACCACGTTTCAGCGATACCGATGCCCTCGGGCATATCAGCAATACCACTCTACCGGTCTGGTTCGAGCAGGCCAGGACGCCGGTTTTCCGTATTTTTCACCCGACCCTTGAAGCCGAGACCTGGCCGCTGATCATTGCACGACTTGAGATTGATCTGATGGCACAGAGCTACTGGCATATTCCGGTCAAGATCAAAACAGGTATCGGTAAGATCGGCAATTCCTCGTTTCATGTGATTCAGGAAGCCTGGCAGGGCGACAAGCAGATTGCCCGGGGTGTTGCAGTGTTAATTCACTTTGATTACGAAATCGAGAAGGCACTGCCGATTCCGGATGACCTAAAAGCCAGGCTGGCAGAACATGCGGTAGCGTGATCGCGCACAATTCTGACTTTCCCGGAGGCGCTGGTGTTTGGTAAATACCTTGTATTGATCTCTCTGATGAGTGTTTTGGTGGTAACTGGTTGTGATTCCACTAATGTGGATAACGCGCCCGAATCCGATGGCCAACAACTTACTTCACCGACTGGCCCGGATGTCGATGTCTCGCTGGCACTGACCTCCGCTCAGCTGGACTGGGTAGGCCAACAGATTTTCCGGAACGAGTGCGCAGGGCGTTTTCAGTGTCTGGTCCACTGGAACGACGGCGAGGCGTTTCCGTCATTGGGTATCGGTCACTTCATCTGGTATCCGGAGGGCGTTGAAGGGCGATTCGTGGAAAGTTTTCCGGCCCTTATGGAATACATGGAACAGCGTCAGGTCAATATTCCCGAATGGTTGAGAGCGCTCGAGCCTTTTGACGCTCCCTGGCGCGAAAAAGCAGACTTTCTGGCTGTAGACGATTCACCACGAGTAGCAGAGCTGCGAGAGTTTCTGGCGGGTACCCAGGGGATCCAGGCTGAATTCATATTCCGTCGCGCCAGGAAATCGCTTGGAAAGATTATTGAGGCAGCCCCGGATGATCAAAAGCCAGAGATCGCTGCCAGGCTGGAGTCCTTGAGCCAGACGCCCGGTGGCGTTTACGCCATCATCGACTATGTGAATTTCAAGGGCGAGGGGCTTTCGCCTACGGAGCGCTATGAGGGCCAGGGCTGGGGGCTGCTGCAGGTGCTTTTGGAAATGTCTGAATCACCAGATCAGAGCGCCCTTGTTAAATTCAGGGAAGCAGCTGACACCGTTCTGACGCGACGGGCAGACAACGCGGAGAATCCCATCGAGCGGGAGCGCTGGCTGCCGGGGTGGCGGAAGCGCCTCGAGACCTACGCAGAGCCCCCCGTCTTCAAAATTTCGAAATAATTTTGCATAAAAACTAGTTCATTTACCGAACCTTGTTCTACTTTTAATAGGCGCGGCCCTTGGTCTGCCTTTTTTTGGCGCATGGGGTTGGAGCGAAAGCGCCGAACTGGTGCATGAAATGGTATTACTTCGTTCCAGATTCGTCTGAAACGCACCGGTGATTGATAAAAATAATATAAATCATCGGCTTACGCCGAGTGGCTTGCAAATTGCTGATTACACTCGTCGCGATAAAACCAACTGATGTTCGGAGAAAAGACAATGAGAAAGACGAAATCGATTGCCCTGGGGATTGCTCTGGCCGTAGGTACGTTCTCGGCCACTGGTGCCATGGCAGCTACAACTCTGGAGAACGTCAAGGAGAAAGGTCACCTCCAGTGCGGCGTGACCAGCGGTTTGCCTGGCTTCTCGCAGCCTGATGAAAAAGGTAACTGGACCGGTATCGACGTGGATACCTGCCGCGCGGTTGCTGCAGCCATCTTCGGTGACGCAAACGCGGTTGAGTTTACTCCACTGACTGCAAAGGAGCGTTTCACCGCCCTGCAGTCGGGTGAAATCGACATGCTCTCCCGTAACACCACCTGGACACTGACCCGCGATGCGTCCCTGGGCCTGAACTTTGCCGGCGTGAATTATTACGATGGTCAGGGCTTTTTGATCAACAAGGGTATCGGTGTGGACGATGCCACCCAGCTGGACGGTGCCACCATCTGTATCCAGGCCGGTACTACCACCGAGCTGAACCTGTCGGATTACTTCCGCGCCAAGGGCATGGAATTCAAGCCGATCGTGTTCGACACCTCTGAGCAAACCGTTCAGGGCTTTGCGGCGGGTCGTTGCGACGTTCTGACCTCCGACCGTTCGCAGCTGGCGGCGCTCCGCTCGAAGCTGTCCGATCCGAGTTCAGCCAAGATCCTGCCGAACACCATTTCCAAGGAGCCCCTGGGCCCGGTTGTTCGCCAGGGTGACGATCAGTGGTTCAACATTGTCAAGTGGGTGCTCTCCGTGCAGATCAACGCCGAAGAGTTGGGCGTGACCAGCGCCAATGCCGACGACATGCTGAAGTCCGACAACCCGAATATCCAGCGCCTGCTGGGTACCGATGGCGACATGGGTGCCAAGCTTGGACTGCCGGATGACTTCGGTTATCAGGCCGTGAAACTGGTTGGCAACTACGGTGAAATGTATGACCGCAACGTAGGACCGGATACCCCGCTGGGACTGGATCGCGGAATCAACGCGCTCTGGACTGAAGGCGGTATCATGTATGCGCCGCCGGTCCGTTAAGACCTGAAGGCATACGGCGAAGTCTCCTGTGGGAGGCTTCGCCGTTATCTCTGATGCTGTAAACCACAGGGAAGCTCTTCAGGACAATCCATGAAAAAACAAACAATCGATACCCGACCTGCAGGGCCCAAGCCCTGGTACGACCCCCGGGTCCGCTCACTCTTCTTTCAGGCGATAGCCATTGCCCTCGTGTTCTGGGGCGGATGGATTCTCGTCGATAACACGCTTTCCAACATGGAAAGCCGTGGCATCAGCACCGGTTTCGGTTTTCTCGGTGAAACCGCCGGGTTCGGCATCATCATGAATCTGGTGCCTTATGATGCAACCATGTCTTATGGCCGAACCTTCTGGGTTGGTCTAACCAATACATTGCTTGTTTCCGCGATGGGTGTCGTTGCCGCCACCATTCTCGGTTTCATCATTGGTGTTGCGCGACTCTCGAGTAACTGGCTTGTGGCCAAAATGGCGCTGGTTTACATCGAAGTGATCCGCAACATACCGCTGCTTCTGCAGATTTTCTTCTGGTACTTTGCCGTACTCAGCAATCTTCCGTCACCACGCCAGAGTGTTGACGTCGGCGGCGCGCTGTTCCTGAACAACCGGGGCCTTTACCTGCCAGATCCAGTGATCCAGGAGGGTTTCGGGATTGTCTGGGGCGGTATTCTGCTTGCCATCGCTGCTGTCGTCGGGATTCGGATATGGGCGAAAAAACGCCAGTTGGCGACCGGACAGATCTTCCCGACCTTCAAGGTCGGCGTGGCTATTCTGGTGCTGGTACCGATAATCTCTTATCTCTTGGCCGGTCGGCCTCTAGAGTGGGATTTGCCAGCGCTCAGGGGCTTCAACTTTGGCGGGGGAATTACCATCATTCCGGAGTTGGCGGCTCTGTGGATTGCACTGTCGCTGTACACCGCCAGCTTCATCGCTGAAATCGTCCGCTCCGGTATTCTGTCGGTCAGCAAGGGACAAACCGAGGCCTCCAAGGCTTTGGGGCTGCCCAATGGTCTTACCCTCAGGTTGGTGGTGATACCGCAGGCCATGCGGGTCATCATTCCGCCGCTCACCAGTCAGTATCTGAATCTGGTGAAAAACTCCTCCCTGGCAACGGCCATCGGTTACCCGGATCTCGTGGCGGTCTTCATGGGCACTACGCTGAACCAGACGGGGCAGGCCGTCGAGGTTGTCGCCATTACCATGGCGGTGTATCTGACCATCAGTCTGCTGATCTCGTTGTTCATGAATATCTACAACCGGGCTGTGGCCATTAAGGAGCGATGATGACCGAGTCAACCATGAAAGCACCCAAGAAGGCGCTCCGTCCGGTCAAGTGGATGCGGGAGAACCTGTTCTCCGGCTGGTTCAACACGGTATTGACGCTGGGTGTGGCCTATCTGCTGGTGACCAGTGTAGGGCCTTTGCTCAACTGGTTTTTCCTCGACGCCAACTTTGTTGGCAGTGATCCGAGCGCCTGTACGGGAGCGGGTGCCTGCTGGCTGTTTATCAGCCAGCGTCTGAATTTCTTTATCTACGGATTCTACCCGGATGAACTGCAGTGGCGGGTCGACGTGATGTTCCTGCTGCTGGCGGTTTCCTTTGTACCCCAGTTCATCGAGCGTTTCCCCGGCCGCAAGTGGCTCGGGCTGTTCGGTATCTTTGGTTTGCCCATTGTTGGCTACTTCCTGATTCCCGGAGGCAGTTTCGGCCTGGAAGAAGTGCAGAGCTCGAAATGGGGCGGCCTGATGCTGACCCTGATCCTGGCTTACATCGGGATTATTGCGTCGTTGCCCATTGGCATATTGCTGGCGCTGGGTCGTCGCTCCGAGATGCCGATCATCCGCGGGATCTGTGTGGTCTTTATCGAGGTATGGCGGGCGGTTCCGTTGATCACGGTTCTGTTCATGGCTTCGGTGATGCTGCCGCTGTTTCTCCCGGAAGGTGTGAACTTCGAGAAACTGGCCCGGGCGCTGATTGGTATAACCCTGTGGCAGTCCGCTTACATGGCGGAAGTGATTCGCGGTGGCCTGCAGGCCATTCCCCGGGGCCAGTATGAGGCTGCCGATGCTCTGGGGCTGGGATACTGGCGCAAAATGGGGCTGGTCATCCTGCCGCAGGCTCTGAAGATGGTTATTCCGGGTATCGTGAACACCTTCATTTCCCTGTTCAAGGACACCACGCTGGTGTTGATTATCGGCCTCTTCGATATCCTCGGCACAGTCCAGTCCACGGTTACCGATCCGGCCTGGCAGAATGTTGCCATTGAGGGCTATGTATTTGTGGCGTTCTGTTTCTGGGTCTTCTGCTTCGGCATCTCCAGATACAGCCAGAACCTTGAACGAAAACTAGACACTGGTCATAAGACCTGACGGGTAATCCTATGACAGAACAAACACAAACCTCAGAAATGCAGACCCCGCCGAAGGACCAGCCGGGAAAAAAACCGGGGATTATCCGGGTTGAGGGCATGCACAAGTGGTACGGGGACTTCCATGTTCTCAAAGATCTCAACCTGACCGTTGATCAGGGCGAGAGAATTGTCATCTGTGGGCCATCGGGCTCGGGAAAATCCACCTTCATCCGTTGCATCAACCGGCTGGAGGAGCATCAGCAGGGCAAAATCATTGTTGATGGTATCGAGCTGACCGATGATGTCCGCCACATTGATACGGTTCGGCGGGAAGTCGGCATGGTGTTTCAGCACTTCAACCTTTTTCCGCACCTGACCGTCCTGGAAAACTGCTGCCTGTCGCCGATCTGGGTGCGAAAAACGCCCCGAAAGGAAGCGGAGGCATCTGCGATGGAGTACCTTGAGCGGGTCAAGATCCCGGATCAGGCTAACAAATTCCCGGGGCAGCTTTCGGGCGGCCAGCAACAGCGTGTGGCGATTGCCAGGGCCCTGTGCATGAAGCCCAAGATCATGCTGTTCGACGAGCCAACCTCGGCCTTGGATCCGGAGATGATCAAGGAAGTGCTGGACGTAATGATTGAATTGGCGGGAAGCGGTATGACCATGCTCTGCGTAACCCATGAGATGGGTTTTGCCAAGACGGTGGCGGACCGTGTGATTTTCATGGACGGTGGCGAGATTGTGGAGCAGGCACCTCCCCACGAGTTCTTTACCAACCCACAGGAAGCCAGAACTCAGAAGTTCCTCCAGCAGATACTCGCGCACTGAAACCAAGACTAAAAAAGCCGGGCATTTGCCCGGCTTTTTTACAACGGCTCCTTGAATAGCTCGGGCTCCTTGCCTGGCTCTGCCTCAAGCCACCAAACGTTCTTGTCCCAGTCTCCCAGTACAATACGCTTTGCCGGCGACCCGTTGGCCGTCAGTTCATGAACCGCGGGGCGATGGGTGTGGCCATGGATCATTCGCTGGACACCGTGCGTTTCCAAGTCCTTGACCACTTCCTCGGGCGTTACGTCCATGATGAACTCCTCCTTGCCCTGATTTTTCGCCATGCTGATTTCCCGTAGCTGGCGGGCCATTTGCTGGCGGTCTTTCAGGGGGCGCTGGAGTATCATCTGCTGCCACTGCGGGTTACGCATGTTGGCCCGGAACTTCTGGTATTCCACATCGGCGGTGCACAGGCTGTCGCCATGCATCAGCAGGGTAGGGGTACCGTACAGATCAATCACCGTCGGATCGTCCAGCAGCGTTGCGCCGGCCCGGTCGCAGAAGTCCTGGCCGATCAGAAAGTCCCGGTTGCCGTGCATCAGGAAAATCCTGGTGCCGCTGTCCCGCAGTTTTCGAAGGGCAGTCGCAATCTGCTCCTGGAGCGGCGTGCGTTCGTCATCTCCTATCCACGCCTCAAAGAAATCACCGAGAATATACAGCTGATCAACACCACTGGCTTTCCCGTCGAGAAAGCCCAGAAATGCCTCAGTAATATCCGGGCGGGATTCCTCGAGGTGAAGATCTGAAATAAACAGCGTGGTCACGCGTCCTCCAGAACCTCGGCTTTTTCGATTACCACGTCATCGGCAGGCACATCCTGGTGGCCTGCACGCATGGTGGTGCGCACTGCTCGAATCGCGTTTACCGTGTCCATGCCGTCGGCCACTTTGCCGAACACGCAGTAGCCCCAGCCTTCCGCGTTTTTGGCGGTGTGGTCCAGGAAGCCGTTATTCTCAACGTTAATAAAGAACTGGGCTGTGGCAGAGTGCGGGTCCATGGTGCGTGCCATGGCAATGGTTCCCTGCATGTTGCTCAGTCCGTTATCGGCTTCGTTCTGAATCGAATCGCGGGTTTTACGTGGGGTCATGCCCGGCTCGAAGCCGCCGCCCTGAATCATGAAATTGCTGATCACACGGTGAAAAATCAGGCCATCGTAAAAACCGTCGCGAACGTACTGTTCAAAGTTTTTGGCGGTTTCCGGTGCCTTGTCGTAGTCCAGTTCCAGCTTGATGTCACCGTAGTTGGTTTTCAGCAGAATCATCAGGTTTTCCTGTTCAGAAAGGTTAGGTACGTTAACGGCCCCATTGTACTCAAGAGTTTCCCGCTATGCATGAGTCCGGCAAGGATTTGTGAGTATAATACGCGGTTTAAGATTCACTCCCCTTTTAACAGAGATTGTATGAGCGCCGAGTCGAAGAAAGCCCACAACTTTATCCAGAGCCTGATCGAAGACGCCATCGCCAGCGGAGAGCACACCGGCAAGGTGGTCACCCGATTCCCGCCGGAGCCCAATGGCTACCTGCATATTGGTCACGCCAAATCGATCTGCCTGAACTTTGGCATCGCCGAGACCTTTTCCGGCGACTGTAACCTTCGGTTTGACGACACCAACCCGGAAAAGGAAAACCAGGAATACATCGACGCCATCAAGCAGGATGTGGAATGGCTTGGTTACGAGTGGGCCGGGGACGTGCTTTATGCCTCGGATTACTTTGATGCGCTTTATGAATTTGCCGAGGAACTGATTACCCGGGACAAGGCTTACGTCTGCGCCCTGACGGCAGATGAAATGGCCGAGTATCGCGGTAGTCTCAAAGAGCCGGGCAGGAACAGCCCTTACCGGGATCGGCCGGTGGAAGAAAGTCTGCAACTGTTCCGCGATATGCGGGACGGCAAGTATCAGAACGGCGAACTGGTGCTGCGGGCCAAGATCGATATGTCTTCTCCGAACATCAACATGCGGGATCCGATTCTTTATCGCATCCGCTACGCCGAACATCACCAGACCGGGAACAAGTGGTGCATCTACCCGATGTATGACTTCACCCATCCCATTTCGGATGCCTTGGAGGGGATTACCCACTCCCTGTGCACGCTGGAATTCGAGGACCACCGGCCGCTGTATGACTGGGTTCTGGATAACATCTCCGGCCCCTGCCACCCGCGCCAGATCGAGTTTGCGCGGCTGAATCTGAACTACACCATCACCTCCAAGCGGAAGCTCAAGCGTCTGGTGGATGAGAATGTAGTTGATGGCTGGAACGATCCGCGTATGCCAACCATTTCCGGTATGCGCCGGCGTGGCTACACGCCGGAGTCCATCCGCACCTTCTGCGACATGATCGGGGTGAACAAGGCCGGCGGCACTGTGGATGTGGGCATGCTTGAGCACGCCATTCGCGAAGACCTCAACACCCGGGCCCCGAGAGCCATGTGTGTGATGCGCCCGTTGAAAGTCACGCTGACCAATTACCCGGCGGATCAAAGCGAAACGCTCACCTTGCCAGTGCACCCGCAAAATCCGGATATGGGCGAGCGGGAAGTGCCCTGGACCCAGACTCTGTATATCGACCGGGAAGATTTCGAAATGGAGCCGCCGCGTAAATGGAAGCGGCTGGCCCCGGACCAGGCAGTACGCCTCCGTGGCGGCTATGTGATGACCTGCCGGGAAGTGATTCGTGACGACAGTGGCCAGATTGTCGAGCTCAAGTGTGAGTACGATCCCAACACCCTGGGCGTCAATCCCGAGGGCTACAAACCGAACGGCGTGATTCACTGGGTTTCGGCGAGTGACAGTGTAGAGGCAGACATCAATCTGTATGACCGCCTGTTTAACCACGAGTCGCCGGACAGTGACAAGGAAGGCGATCTGATGGATCACCTGAATCCGGAATCGCTGGTGGTTCTCAAAGGCGCGCGCGTCGAAAAGAGTCTTGTCGCGCCCCGTATGGATCTTCCATACCAGTTCGAGCGGGAAGGCTACTTCTTCTGTGATCAGGCCCATACCGAGGCTGCCGGTCGGCCGGTATTCAACCGCACTGTTACGCTCAGGGATTCCTGGGGCAAGGGGGGCAAGTGATCCGCATCTACAATACTCTGACCCAACAGAAGGAAGAGTTTCGGCCAATTGAGCCTGGCAAGGTCCGGATGTACGTCTGCGGTATGACAGTCTATGACTACTGCCACCTGGGGCATGCCCGGGTGCTGGTAGCCTTTGATGTGATTACCCGTTACCTGCGTCATCGCGGTTACGACGTGAACTATGTTCGCAATATCACCGATATTGACGACAAGATCCTGCGCCGTGCGGATGAAAACGGTGAGCCCTATGACGAACTCACGGACCGGATGATCAAAGCCATGCACGAAGACGAAGCCCGTCTCGGCGTGCTGTCACCGGATGAAGAGCCCCGAGCTACCGCGTATATCGACGAAATTATCGCGATGATCCACAAACTGATTGCCGGCGGCCACGCCTACGCAGCGGACAATGGTGACGTCTACTTTTCGGTCGATTCCTTCGATGACTACGGCAAGCTCAGCAAGAAAAAGCTGGAGGATCTTCTGGCGGGCGCGCGGGTGGATGTTCAGGAAGCCAAGCGAAGCCCTGCAGATTTCGCGTTGTGGAAAGCGGCAAAGGCAGGGGAGGTCAGCTGGCCGTCGCCCTGGGGCGATGGTCGTCCCGGCTGGCACATCGAGTGCTCTGCGATGTCCACCTGCTGTCTCGGCGACACATTCGATATTCACGGCGGTGGCCCGGATCTGTTGTTCCCGCACCATGAGAACGAGATTGCCCAGTCAGAATGTGCCACTGGCCACACTTTTGTGAACACCTGGATGCACGCGGGTGCCATCCGGGTGAACAAAGAAAAGATGTCCAAGTCCCTGGGTAACTTCTTCACCATCCGCGAGATCATGGAGAAGTACCCGGCAGAAGTGGTCCGTTACTTCCTGGTTTCCAGCCACTATCGTAGCCAGGTGGATTACTCTGAGGAAAATCTGGCTGAGGCCGGCCGAACTCTGACCCGTTTGTACCATGCGCTCAGAGGCATCGTGCCCGCCAAGGCCGCCGATGTGCCGGAATCCGAGCACGACGAGCGGTTTGCCGAGGCGATGGACGATGACTTCAACACCGCGGGTGCAATTGCCGTCCTGCACGCTGTTGCCAACGAAATCAATCAGCATCGTCGCGATGGTCGTGAAGACGATGCCAAGCAAAGTGCGGCGATTCTGGTAAGGCTTGGTGGTGTTCTGGGGCTGCTGCAGCAGGATCCCGAGGCGTTCTTCCAGGCAGACACGGGTGGTGAGCTTAGCGCCGAAGACATTGAAGCAATGATCCAGGCCAGGGCTGATGCCCGCAAGGCAAAGAATTTTGCCGAGGCCGACCGGATCCGCGACGAGCTCCTCGAGAAAGGTATTATTCTGGACGATTCCCGAGAGGGGACGACCTGGCGTAAAGCCTGAATTTCCGGGAGCTGCCGGTTGGTCAGACCAGTTTTGCGCCTGCAGGAATGATCTTGTAAGGATTTTCCCTTACAATGCGGCGCTCAAATTAGAATGCCCCCTCAAGATGAAGGGGGAGTCGGGAAACGTAACCCACTGAGGCAGACAACGATGACAGAACGCGTACAAGTCGGCGGCATTCAGGTCGCAAAGAATCTGTATGATTTCGTGAACAACGAAGCGATCCCGGGCACCGGAATCGATGCCGATAAATTCTGGGCAGAATTTGACAAGATCGTGAACGAGCTGGCGCCACGCAACCGTGAATTGCTGGCCAAGCGTGATGCTATCCAGGAAAAAATGGACAGCTGGAACCGGGATCACAAGGGCCAGAAGCTCGACATGGGCGAATACAAGTCTTTCCTGAAAGACATTGGTTACCTGGTTGACGAGCCTTCCGAGTTCAAGATCTCCACCTCCAATGTCGACCCGGAAGTGGCAACCATGGCCGGCCCTCAGCTGGTGGTGCCGATCATGAACGCCCGTTTTGCTCTGAACGCTGCGAACGCGCGTTGGGGTAGCCTGTACGATGCGCTGTACGGTACCGACGCGATTTCCGAGGAAGACGGCGCTGAAAAAGGCCGTGGCTACAATCCGGTTCGCGGTGCCAAAGTTATCGAGTGGGCCCGCAACCTGCTCGACAGCTCGGCACCGCTGGCCTCTGGCAGTCACAAAGATGCTGCCAAGTATGTAGTTGAAGGTGGCAAACTGGTCGTCAAGCTGCAGAACGGTGACTCCACGGGCCTGAAAGACGAAGCCGGCTTTGTTGGCTACACCGGTGCTGCTGATGCGCCCACCGGCGTGCTGCTGGTCAAGAACGGCATGCACTTCGAGATCCAGATTGACGCCAGCCACCCGATTGGCAAAGACGACGGTGCCCACGTCAAAGACGTGCTGATGGAGTCTGCACTGACCACCATCATGGATTGCGAAGACTCGGTAGCTGCCGTAGACGCCGACGACAAGGCACTTGCGTACCGCAACTGGCTGGGCCTGATGAAGGGCGATCTGCAGGAAACCTTCGAGAAAGGTGGCGAGCAGTTGACCCGCAAGATGAATGCGGATCGCACCTACACCGCGGCAGATGGCAGCGAGCTGAGCCTGAAAGGCCGCAGCCTGATGTTTATCCGTAACGTCGGCCACCTGATGACCAACCCGGCCATCCTGCTGAAAGACGGTAACGAAGTGCCGGAAGGTCTGATGGACGGTCTGATCACCTCACTGATCGCCATTCACGACATGAAGGGCAATGGCAAGTTCCAGAACAGCACCAAAGGCTCCATGTATATCGTGAAGCCTAAGATGCACGGGCCGGAAGAGGTTGCATTCACCAACGAATTTTTCGGTCGTGTCGAGGATGCATTGAGCCTGCCGCGCTTCAGCCTGAAGGTCGGCATCATGGACGAGGAGCGTCGCACCACAGTTAACCTGAAAGCCTGTATCCATGCCGCGAAAGAGCGGGCTGTGTTTATTAACACCGGTTTCCTGGATCGCACCGGGGACGAGATCCATACCTCCATGGAACTGGGTCCGTTTATCCGCAAGGGTGCGATGAAGCAGGCGACCTGGATCAATGCCTACGAGCAGTGGAACGTGGACATCGGCCTGGAAACCGGTTTCCGTGGCGTTGCCCAGATTGGTAAGGGCATGTGGGCCATGCCTGACCTGATGGCCGGCATGCTGGAAGCGAAAATCGGGCATCCGAAGGCTGGTGCGAACACTGCCTGGGTTCCATCTCCCACGGCGGCTACACTGCACGCCACTCACTACCATCAGGTAAGTGTGGCTGATGTCCAGAAGCAGCTGGAAAGCCGCACACGCGCTGCGCTGGACGATATCCTGACAGTACCGGTGATGGATGATCCTGCTTCTTTGAGCGCCGAGGACATCCAGCAGGAGCTGGACAACAACGCCCAGGGTATCCTCGGTTACGTTGTGCGCTGGATTGACCAGGGCGTTGGCTGCTCCAAGGTGCCGGACATCAACGATGTCGGCCTGATGGAAGACCGTGCGACTCTGCGTATCGCCTCTCAGTTGCTGGCCAACTGGCTGCACCATGGTATCTGCTCTGAAGATCAGATCATGGAGACCATGAAGCGTATGGCAGCGGTGGTCGACAAGCAGAACGCCGGTGATTCGGCGTACCGCCCGATGGCCGGGAACTTCGATGACAGTGTGGCCTTCCAGGCGGCGCTGGATCTGGTTCTCAAGGGCCGCGAGCAGCCTAATGGCTACACTGAGCCGCTACTGCACGCTTACCGTCTGAAGGCCAAGGCGAAATACGGACAGTAAGTCCTGTACACAAAAAACCCCGCTTCGGCGGGGTTTTTTGTGGCTGGAGGGAGCAGGGCAGCACCGTAATTCAGCGTGCCATTCCTCAGTCCTTGTGCAGCACGTTAGCCGCGTACAGGGTGTTCTGAAGCAGGGTGGCGATCGTCATGGGCCCGACACCGCCGGGAACCGGCGTGATGTAGGCGGCACGTTCAGAAGCGGCCTGGAAGTCCACGTCGCCATGCAGTTTTCCGTCTTCCATCCTGTTGATGCCCACATCAATCACCGTGGCTCCCGGTTTTACCCAATCACCCTTTATGAGTCCAGGTTTGCCAACAGCGGCCACCAGAATGTCAGCCTCGCCTACAAACTTCTGCAGATCCGGTGTGAATCGGTGGCATACGGTGGTAGTGGCTCCTTTCAGGAGCAATTCCATGCTCATGGGGCGTCCTACGATGTTCGAGGCACCCACGATCACGGCGTGCTGGCCCTTGTAGGGAGTTTTGATGCTGTCTAGCAGGGTAATGATGCCTGCAGGTGTGCATGGGCGCAGAGTGGGTTTGCGCTGCATTAAACGGCCGATGTTGTAAGGGTGGAATCCGTCGACGTCTTTGTCCGGACGAATCTTGACCAGTATCGGATCTGCATCCAGGTGGTCGGGAAGCGGAAGCTGGACCAGGATGCCGTCGACTGCCGGGTTTTCGTTCAGCTCGTCAATCAAGGACTCCAGGGCTTCCTGAGAGGTGTCTTCCGGAAGGTCATAGGACAGGGAGAGAATTCCTGCCTGGTCGCAGGCTTTCCGCTTGTTGCCTACATATACATGCGATGCGGGATCGTCCCCGACCAGCACTACGGCCAGTCCTGGAGCGCGAAGTCCTTGCTGCCTGCGGGTTTCAACGCCGGCGGCGACCTGCTGTCTTACTTCGGCGGCAATTTCTTTTCCATTGATCAGTTTGGCGGTCATGTCTCGTCTTGTCGGTTGGGCATCGGTAAATTGGAGGCCCGACATTGTCTCATGCTTCGGTCGGAACTCCAATCAGGCGCTTGGTTAGCGGGGTTCAAGGGAACTTTTCAGTCGGCCTTCTGTCATTGAATCGACGATTGTTTCAGGGAATTTGGAAATGCGTGTTGACGGAGTCGTCCGGCGCCGGTAATATGCGCGCCAACTTTGCTGAAGCACTTGTTGTTCAGTTCAAACGGGGTATAGCGCAGTCTGGTAGCGCGCCTGCTTTGGGAGCAGGATGTCGGGAGTTCGAATCTCTCTACCCCGACCATTTTTCTGGATATTCAGGTGGGCGAACGGTCCAGCGCCCGTAGCTCAGCTGGATAGAGCATCCGCCTTCTAAGCGGATGGTCGCAGGTTCGAGTCCTGCCGGGCGCGCCAATCTATTGCCGGTTTGGTTCGTGCCGGTACCGCTGGCACAGTGAAGTTAAGTTTTATGCCTGAGGGCATGTCCTGATGTGGTGGACGTAGCTCAGTTGGTAGAGCTCAGGATTGTGACTCCTGCGGTCGAGGGTTCGAACCCCTTCGTCCACCCCACTTTTTCCCTGTCATTCATTCGAAGCTCGGGAGCGGATTTCGCACTCGAACCAGACGTGTGAATGGCTGCAGTCGAGCCGCCTTTGGTGGTAGCTGCGTTGACGTTTTGGTTGGTTTTTCGCGGATGTGGCGGAACTGGTAGACGCGCCAGATTTAGGTTCTGGTACCGAGAGGTGTGGGGGTTCGATTCCCTCCATCCGCACCATTTATAAAGCCTCTCAGGCATTCCTGAGAGGCTTTTTTTTGGTCGCCGATTCTGTGGCAGCCTTTCGAGCAAATCCAAGCGCCCGAAGGCGCTTGTATATCGGAGGATCAATAGGCAGCCACGGAACCATCGCTACGTGGGTCGGCGGCACCTTCGATAATACCGTCGGTCTTGAGTACCAGGGCACCTGCATGGCCCATGGTATCGCTGAACGCCTCTCCAATCTCTTCCACGTCGTGCCCGGCTGCTTTCAGTCGCTTGATGAGTTCGGGGTCAAAGCGGTTCTCAAACTTCAGGGTTGTTGTAGTGTCTCCCCAGGTGCGGCCAAGTAGCCAGCGAGGCGCTGTTACCGCCTGCTGCAGTGGCTGATTGAACATGCCATACCGGCTGAATACCATGGCCTGGGTTTGTGGCTGTCCCTCTCCCCCCATCGTTCCGTAGCTCATAATGCGGCCATCATCGAAATGCGCCAGCGCAGGGTTCAAGGTGTGAAAGGGCTTGCGGCCGGGTTCCAGAGCCTGGAGCGCGGTTGGATCCAGTGAAAAACTGATGCCACGGTTTTGCCAGTTTACACCGGTATCCTTGAGTACCACGCCTGATCCAAACTCCCAGAAAATGCTCTGGATGAAGCTGACAGCTCGTCCTTCGGAATCAATACAGCCCATCCAGATGGTATCGCCGGGTTTGGCAGGATCAGGCCAGGGTAGTGCCTTTTGATGATCAATGTTGGCAGCCAGTGCAGCAAGTCTCTCAGGTGTCAGGTAGTCGCTGGGTGTTTCCGGCAGCCGATCAGGGTCCGTTACAACGCGATCCCTTACCCGGAATGCCTGCTTGGTGGATTCGACAAGGCCATGAATATAGTCGAATCCTTCCGCCTCACTGACGCCCAATTGGTCGAAAACCCCGAGAATCATCAGTGACGCCAGGCCCTGGGTAGGTGGTGGCAGGTTAAAAATCCGGGCGCCACGGAGTTTGGTTTGCAGCGGTTCAACCTGTAAAGCCCGGTAGGCGGCCAGATCCTCTGCCGTTATCGGGCTCCCAAGCTTTGAGAGTTCATCCCCCATAGCCTTGCCAAGCTCGCCGCGGTAAAAGTCGTCGAGGCCAACTCTGGCGAGCTGTTCCAGCGTTGAGGCTAGTGCAAGTTGCTTCATTCGGGTGCCAGCCGCTGGCACCTTGCCGCCCGGGGCGAATGCATCGAAGAAGCCCGGTGCGTCTTTCATCTGGTGGGCTTTTTCTGCAGTCAGCCTGGCCTGGCTTTCGGTGACTACAATCCCTGTTTTGGCCTGTTCAATGGCCGGGGCCAGCAATCGTGAAACCGGTAGCGCCTTGCCCCAGGACGCTGAAACTGCCAGTGCCTTCTGCCATCCGGCGATGGTGCCGGCACTGGTCAACGCTGCGAGGGGGCCGCGGGAAGGAATCTGATCATGGCCTTGATAAAAGTCGAGAGTAGCGGCTTTCGCGGCCTGCCCGCAGGCATCGATGGCGACCGGTGGTTTCCCCGGTTCGTGAATGAGCCAGAAACCATCACCACCGATAGAGTTCATATGGGGATAGACCGTGGCAATGGAAGCCGCAGCAGCCACCATCGCTTCCACGGCGTTACCGCCTTCTTTGAGGACGTCCCGACCGGCGAGAGCGGCCTGGTGGTGGGGTGCGACAAACATTCCGTTTGTTGAGTAGACGGTTTTAAGCATCTTTTATTGTCTCCGGGTGTAAGTGGCGGTCACACGCTGATTGGTTAACGACAGAGTAACGGCCTTAGCCGATGATGCCGTAGAACATTCGCAGTGACGTGATAAACAGAAATAGTGCGAAGAGCTGTTTCAGTAACTTGCCATTGATAGCGTGGGCAATTCTGGCGCCCACAGGTGCCATCAGCATGGTTGCCGGTACGATCAACGCGAGCCCGATCAGGTTCACATAGCCGAGAGTCAGCGGTGGCCGTGCCTCCACACCCATACCGTTGAAGAGAAATGCCAGTGCACCAGGTACGCTGATCACAAACCCCAGCGCGGCGCCCGTACCAACGGCATTGATCATGGGAACACGCAAGGCACTCAGGATCGGCACGCTCAAGGTGCCGCCACCGATACCCATTAGAGTGGAAATGCCCCCGATAAATACGCCGAGAGCTCCGGAGCCTGCCGGGCCGGGCAGTCCGTTGCCGATGCTGAAACCTTCTTTTTTGAACGCCATATTGAGCGCCACCAGAAGCGCCATAACGGCAAAGATGGCGGTCAGTACCTGCCCATTCAAAATGCCACTGAGAATCGCACCGATACCGACACCGATGACCACGCCGGGAATCAGTTTTTTCAGAATGCTCGGATCCAGGCTCCCCCGGTTATAGTGGGATCGGGACGATATGATGGATGTCGGAATGATCGTAGCCAGTGAGGTTCCTACCGCAACATGCATGCGCACCGCCTCGTCGATACCGAGGAAAGTGAACAGGTGATAAAGCACAGGGACAATGACGATGCCGCCACCGACGCCGAGCAATCCGGCCATCAGGCCGGCAATGATCCCGGTGACCATGAGAGAAAGAGCCAGGCCGATCAGCCAGCCGGCAGAGTAATCAGCAAAAAAATCCATGAGTATGATCCTGATTGAATGGTGCTACCAGCCGATGGCTTCCGGGAGCCAGGTGACCAGCGACGGGAATTGGAAGAGTACTACGAGTGCCAGAAGTTGCAATGCCACAAAGGGTAGCGCGCCAACATAGATATCCCGGGTCGTGATGCCCTTGGGCGCGACTCCCTTAAGGAAAAACAGGGCCCAGCCAAAGGGTGGTGTCAGGAAGGACATCTGCAGGTTCATGGCGACCATGATCGCCAGCCAGACCATGTCAGTGCCATAATTCATGAACACGGGCAGGAACATGGGCAAGGCGATGTAGGATATTTCAATCCATTCCAGGAAAAAGCCCAACACGAACAGCAATGCCATCAGGAACAGGATTGCTCCGAATTCCCCGCCTGGCAGCATTTCAAACAGCGCATGTACCATGTTTTCTCCACCAAGGCCACGGAAGGCCAGGGCAAAGGGCTGCGCGCAGAGCAGGATGAAGAACACCATTGCGGAGATCACCAGTGTTCCATGCAGGGTTTCTTTCAGGAGTGCTGGAGTCATTCGTTTGGTGGCGATGGCGATCAGCAAGGCCCCCAATGCCCCCATTGACGCCGCCTCTGTCGGCGCAGCAATACCACCTACGATCGATCCAAGCACGGCGATGACCAGGAGCAGTGGTGGCATCACATGGGCCATCAGGTCTTTGGCAAGTTGGCGCCCACTGGTCTGTGCCCGCTCTTCCTGAGGAATGGCCGGAACCATGTCTTTCTTGAAGACCCCGAGCAACAGCAGGTATGCGATGTAGATCGCCGCCAGGATGAGCCCGGGAATAAAGGCTGCAGCGAAGAGGGCGCCGACGGATTCGCCGACGATGTCTGAAAGCAGAATCAGCACGAGGCTCGGCGGAATTATCTGCCCCAGGGTTCCTGAAGCGCAGATGGTGCCACAGGAGACGCTTGGCGAGTAGCCTCTGCGCATCAGGACCGGCAGGGTCAACAGTCCGACCGTCACGACGGTAGCACCGACGATGCCGGTGGACGCGCCCATCAGTACTCCAACCAGGATAATCGCCAGGCCCATGCCGCCGTTAACACCACCCATCGCCTTCCCGATGGTTTCCAGCATGTTTTCAGCAACCTTGGACTTCTCCAGCATTACCCCCATAAATACAAACAATGGGATAGCCAGCAGGGTGTAGTTGGTTACCACGCCATAGAGGCGCGCGGGCATGAGGCTGAAAAGAGTGCTACCGAATCCCAGATAGCCGGCCACGAATCCAGAGACTGCTAGCGAAATAGCGACAGGAATACCAATAATCATCAGCCCCAGGAAGCCGACGATCATTCCGATGACTAGCCATTCGTTACCCACCATCACGCAGTCTCCGTGTTGAGTGACTCAGGAAGCTCGACTGGATCTTCCGGCTCGAAAAACTGCACCAGGCCGCGCAGCATGTCGGCAACACCCTGAATGACCAGTAAAAAGAAACCGAGGGGAATAAACGCTTTTAACAGATACCGCATGCCTAAACCGCCGGGATCCGGCGAGCCTTCGCCAAGTTGATAGGAGTGACTGACGTAGTTGAGAGCAAGCCAGGCAATGATTGCACCGATAGCTACGGTCAGCAGGGACGCCACAACGTCAACGACAGCCTGGCCTCGAACTGAAAAGCGTTCGTAGAGGAAATCGATCCTGACGTCCGCTCGATGTTTCATCGAGTAAGCCAGCCCCAGCAGGGCAATGGGGGATACCAGGTGCCATTCCAGTTCCTGCAGCGACACCGGGCCTATAGAAAACAGGTACCGCAAGATCACATTGGTCGCTACCAGCAGAACGAGGACCAGCACGCAAAACCGTGCCAGCCCTCCCATTTGTTCCACCAGCCATTCGAGACCCTTGATTGCCGTTCTCATGGCTGAACTCCAGGTTACATATTCAACAGGGGTTTTTCGCTCAGAGCTGCCCAGGATGCATGCTTATCCTTGAAGGCCATGTAGGCGTCGTATACTTTCTTGGTCTGCGCGTCTGCATTTGCCATGGTGAGCAGGGTGTCGGCAGTGACTTCCTTGAGACGGCTGACAATCGGGGCGGGCAGTGGCTTGGCGATGACACCCTCGTTCTGGACGAGATCTGTCAGCGCATCGGCATTGTTGGCTTCTGACCAGGACAGGCTTTCAAGTACGGAGGCCTGGGCCGCCATCTGAATGATCATCTGAAGGTCCTTGGGCATGCTGTCCCATACCTTTTTGTTGATCAGCAGTTCAGTGACGTTTGTGGGTTCATGCCAGCCGGTCGTGTAGTAATTCTTGGCAGCTTTGTGCAGACCCAGGCGACGATCCTGATAAGGGCCGACAAACTCGGCAGCGTCAATGACACCCCGTTCCAGAGCGGGGAAAATTTCGCCGCCCGGCAGCAAACGTACGGTAACGCCCAGTTCGCTATAGACCTTTCCAGCGAGACCCGGAATACGCATCTTCAGGCCTTCCAGGTCAGACACCGTTTCAATCGGATCGCGGAACCAGCCGGTCATCTGGACACCGGTGTTGCCCATCGGGAAAGCGACAAGTCCGTACGGCTCATAAAGCTCGTGCCACAGTTTGAGTCCGCCTCCCTGATACAGCCAGGCCATCATGCCCTGTGTATTCAGGCCGAAGGGCACGGTGGTGAAAAATTGGGCGGCAGGAATTTTGCCGGCCCAGAAATAGGCGTTTGCGGCATTCATTTCCACGGTGCCCTGCGACACGGCGTCAAAGCCTTCGAGCGCGGGGATCAGTTCGCCTGCGGCAAAGTGGGAAATATTCAGTCGCCCACCCGACATCTCTCCGACCTTCTTGCAAAAATCCATCGGACTTCCCGGACCCTGCACATAAAAGGGGGAGCCAGGCGGGTAGGCGTTGGTCATTTTCAGATTGAACGACTCTTTCGAAGCTGCTGCGTTAGCCAAAGCAGGTGCCGCAACAGCGATTCCCGCGGTGGTTGAAGCCAGGGCAGCGCCAAGGAATTTTCTCCGGTTAATGGTCATTGCAGATTCTCCGTTTTTCGGTTGCCGGTTTTGCAAGGCACGTTCATTTTTGGTTCGCTGTAACTGTCTGCAGATAGCGTACCAATTTCGGATAATCCGCAAATAATTGAAAAATAGAAGAAAAAAATGGGTTCTGGTCTGATCCGCCTTGGTGCGACGTTGGTCCAAAGTTGGGCGGTGGAGCTGCAGGAGTTGCAGGTTTAATTCTCCAAATAGCAGCGCTTCAAGTGTTTTTAAGTGCAAATGCCACCTAGTTACGCGTTCCGCCTGACATTCGTCAGCCAATCAGAACGAAACGCGTCCGTTGTCAGCTCCGCACACTTTTGGCACTTCAGCCCGAATTTAAGGCATGAATTGTCTTGCCGGCAGTGGAATCAGAGTCGTGCGCCACCACGGCGGTGTTTCACACGTTTCAAAAGGGAGCTGGAGGCCACGGACAGGATCTGGGGATTGGAGAAAAGATGGGTGGATACAAAGGCGTGGAAGGTTTCAGTGCTGTCGGTAAGGGTATGGATGTGAAGACTTTGCAAGTCGGTCATTATGTACAGGCTCACCACTTCAGGTTTCGATGCCAGGTCCTCTGCAATATCTTCTATCGCATTGGGAGCGACTTTCAGGTCAATAAAGCTTGATACCGTCTTACCGAGCTTCTCTGGATTTATGACCGCAGTGAACTGTTCGATCAGGCCAGACTCAATCATCGCCTGCACCCGATCACGGGCATGAGTCCGGGAGATATTGAGCTGGCGGGCAATATCGGCAAAGGAGGCTCTTCCGTCTTTTATAAGCAGGTTGAGCAAGGCGGTATCCAGATTGTTCAAAGTCGTTTTAATCCGCAAATAAAATTGAAATTAGTCCGTTCTTCGCAAGAATACCATTTTTCGTTTCGTGCTGTGATCTTGCTGAATCGAGAGAATGCTATGGCCTTGGCAGTTGCGATTCTCTCCGCGGGCCAAACCATGATAAACTGTCGGCCTTTAATTTTCGGTCCCTTTGCGGGATTTTCCCGGGAACGGACTTTTAGGTTTAATTTCATTCACATACCGAACCTGTAATTTGAGGATCTTCCATGCAAGTGTCTGTTGAAACGACCTCCAACATCGAGCGTCGAATGACGATTGGTGTGCCCGCCCAGGAAATCGACCAGGCGGTCCAGAAACGCCTGCAGGAAACAGCGCGTACCGTGCGCCTGAACGGTTTCCGTCCGGGTAAGGTGCCCATGAGCGTCGTCAAGCGTCGTTTCGGTGACAGCGTCCGCCAGGAAATCGTTGGCGAGGTTATGCGCGACAACTACATCAAGGCACTGCAGGAACAGGATATCAACCCGGCAGGTTGGCCGAAGTTCGAGCCAAAGACCATGGAAGAGGGCAAAGACCTGGAATTTGTCGCCATCTTCGAAGTGCTGCCGGAAATCGAGCTGGGCGATCTCAGCAAGATTTCAGTCGAAAAGCTGACTTCCGAGATCACCGACAAAGATGTCGACAACATGATCGACAACCTGCGTCGTCAGCAGGCCACCATGAAAGAAGTCAAGCGCAAGTCCAAAAACAAGGACGTGCTGACCATTGACTTCAAAGGTTTTATCGACGGTGAAGAATTCGAAGGCGGAGCCGCTGAGGGCCATCGTCTGACTCTGGGCTCCGGCCAGATGATTCCGGGCTTTGAGAAGGCCATCGTTGGTGGTAAGGCCGGTGAAGACATGGAAATTGAGGTTACCTTCCCGGAGGATTACCACAACGAAGATCTGGCGGGTAAGCCGGCCAAGTTCGAGATCAAGATTCACAAGGTTGAAGAGCCGCAGTTGCCGGAACTCGACACCGAATTCTTCAAGAAGTTCGGTATTGATGCCGAAGACGAAGCGACTTTCCGCGAAGAAGTCAAAAAGAACATGGAGCGCGAGCTCAAGCAGGCGGTTTCCAACAAGGTCAAGAACGACGTTGTTGACGGTCTGCTGGAAACCACTGAGCTGGATATTCCGGCTGCCCTGGTTGATCAGGAAATCGATCGTCTCCGTCAGGACGCCGTCCAGCGTTTCGGCGGCCAGATTGATCCGCAGCAGCTGCCCAAGGAAATTTTCCAGGAGCAGGCTGAGCGCCGCGTGAAGACTGGCCTGCTGTTCCAGGAAGTGGTCAAGAAAAACGACCTGAAAGCCGACCCGGCCAAGGTAGACGAAAAGATCCAGGAGATCGCGTCTACGTATGAACAGCCAGAAGAAGTGGTTGCACACTTCAACAGCAACCCGGAGCAGAAGTCTCAGATCGAGTCTTCAGTCCTGGAAGATGCAGTTGTTGACCACGTGCTGGAGCAGGCTCAGGTCAAAGAAAAGAAAGTCAAATATGAAGAGGCCGTTCAGGCCGGTCAGCCCCAGCGCTGATTTTGCCCGGGATCGGAGTAGAAAGCCGGTCCCGAAGGCCGACCCCTGAGAACAGCCGGCATGCCCGGCTGTTTTCATCTGGGGCCGCTGCTGGCAAAGTATGGGGTGCAACTTTATTGAAACTGCCGTGGCGCGAGTCCACGACCCATTGTCCATAAGGAGTTCAGGCGCATCATGACGCAGAAACCAATTGATGGTCCCGCAATGGTTACCAATTCCGGACTGGTACCGATTGTTATCGAGCAGACAGCTCGCGGCGAGCGGTCGTTCGACATTTATTCCCGTCTGCTCAAGGAGCGGGTGATCTTCATGGTGGGTCCGGTTGAGGACCACATGGCGAATCTGATTGTGGCCCAGCTCCTGTTCCTCGAGTCTGAAAACCCGGACAAGGATATTCACCTCTATATCAACAGCCCCGGCGGCTCGGTAACTGCAGGTATGTCTATCTACGACACCATGCAGTTTATCAAGCCGGATGTAGCCACACTTTGTGTTGGCCAGGCGGCCAGCATGGGTGCCTTCCTTTTGGCGGGCGGTGCTGCCGGGAAGCGGGCGTGTCTGCCGAACTCCCGAGTGATGATCCACCAGCCGCTGGGTGGCTATCAGGGTCAGGCAACGGATATCGAGATTCACACCCGTGAAATCCTGAAGATTCGTCATACCCTGAATTCGATCCTGGCCCATCACACCGGTCAGGATCTGGAGACTATCGCCAAGGATACGGACCGTGACAACTTCATGGATCCGGCTCAGGCGAAAGAGTATGGGCTGATCGATTCAATACTTGATAAGCGCGTACCGAATAAATAATACTGGAAGTAATCGCATCATACTTGGCCGGCGTATCAGGCAGTGGCGCCGGCAAAACGAGATCAGAGGTATTTCAATGGCAGATGAAAGAAACGGCAGGGGCGACGATAACGGCAAGTTGCTCTACTGCTCGTTTTGTGGAAAGAGCCAGCATGAAGTCCGAAAGCTCATTGCAGGGCCCTCGGTGTTCATCTGCGACGAGTGTGTCGACCTGTGCAATGACATTATCCGGGAGGAAATCCAGGAGAATGCACAGGAAGAGCCGAGCGATCGCCTTCCTACACCGGCCGAGATCCGCAATACCCTTGATGAATACGTGATTGGTCAGGATCGGGCCAAGGTCGTCTTGTCGGTGGCGGTCTACAACCACTACAAGCGTTTGCGTTATGGCGAAGGCAAGGGTGATGTCGAGCTAGGCAAGAGTAACATTCTGCTGATTGGCCCAACCGGTAGTGGTAAAACTCTGCTGGCCGAGACTCTGGCGCGGATGCTGAACGTGCCCTTCACGATCGCCGACGCCACCACGCTGACTGAAGCCGGCTACGTTGGTGAGGATGTCGAGAACATCATCCAGAAGCTGCTGCAGAAATGCGATTACGATGTCGACAAGGCTCAGCGGGGCATAGTCTACATTGACGAGATCGACAAGATTTCCCGCAAGTCTGACAACCCTTCCATTACCCGGGATGTTTCCGGTGAGGGTGTTCAGCAGGCACTGTTGAAGCTGATCGAGGGTACCGTTGCATCGGTCCCGCCGCAGGGAGGTCGCAAGCATCCGCAGCAGGAATTCCTGCAGGTTGATACCGGCAATATGCTGTTTATCTGCGGTGGCGCCTTTGCCGGATTGGACAAGGTAATTCGCGAGCGTACCGAGAAGAACAGCATCGGTTTCTCTGCTTCGGTTGCCAGTCAGGACGATGCCAAGAACACCGGCGACGTTATCAAGGATGTGGAGACCGAGGACCTCGTGAAGTACGGCCTGATTCCGGAGTTTGTGGGTCGTTTGCCGGTAGTGGCAACCCTAAACGAACTTGATGAAGAAGCGCTGGTGCAGATTCTGACCGAGCCCAAGAACTCCCTGACCAAGCAGTACCAGAAGCTGTTTGATATGGAAGGGGTCGAGCTTGATTTTCGTGAAGATGCGCTTCGGGCTGTTGCCCGCAAGGCCATGGAGAGAAAGACAGGCGCCCGTGGTCTGCGTTCCATTATGGAAGCGACGCTTCTGGACACCATGTACCAGATTCCCTCTGAGCATGACGTGACCAAAGTGGTGATCGATGAGAGCGTGATCAGCGGGGACTCCGAGCCCTTCAAGATTTACGCCAGCAGTGATCACGCCAAGGCTGTGCCCGAGGATTGAGTCTAGGTTAGCGGTTGAAATGAAGAGGGGCGGCAACGCCCCTTTTCGCGTTTTTGTATCGCGATATTCCTGCCCTGTTTCGTTTAGTAAAAAGATTGCAATTTTTGCGGGCGCCCCAATGAAGGGTGATATGCTGAAAGAAATACCGTCAGAGGATTCCCAATGACCCGTATACCCGAAGATGCCGTGCAAGAGTACCCGCTGCTTCCGCTGCGTGACGTAGTGGTGTTTCCGCACATGGTGGTCCCACTGTTTGTGGGCCGAGAAAAATCCATTCAGGCTCTCGAAGCCGCGATGGAAGGAAGCAAGGAAATCCTCCTGGTAGCCCAGAAAGACGCCTCTACTGATGAGCCGGGTCCGAAGGATGTGTTCGAGATGGGCACGCTGGCAACGGTTCTGCAGATGCTTCGCCTGCCCGATGGCACCGTCAAGGTGTTGGTAGAGGGCAACGCCCGAGCCACCATCAGCGATATCTCCGAGGGTGAGTACCTGTCCGGTGGCGCTGTCCTGATGGATGAAGAAGGGCTGCCCGAGCGCGAGCAGGAGGTCCTGATAAAGACCCTGATGGACGAGTTCGAGAAGTACGTGAAACTCTCCAAAAAGGTCCCTTCCGAGGTCTCCAATGCTCTCACCGGTATTGAGGAGCTTGAACGCCTGGCCGACACCATGGCTGCTCACCTGGAAATGCGTATTCCGGAAAAGCAGGAACTGCTGGAAGCGCTGGATATCCGCAAGCGGGTGGACTTGCTGCTCGGTAAGCTGGATGGCGAAATCGACCTGATCGAGGTTGAGAAGCGCATCCGTGGCCGCGTGAAAAAGCAGATGGAGCGCAGCCAGCGCGAGTACTACCTGAACGAACAGATGAAGGCTATCCAGAAAGAGATGGGTAACCTGGGCGAAGGCAACAACGACTTCGAAGAGCTTGAGCAGAAGCTGGAAGAAGCCGGATTGCCGGAAGAGGCCCGCAAAAAGACTGAAACGGAGCTGAACAAGCTCAAGATGATGTCTCCGATGTCTGCGGAAGCGACCGTCGTCCGTGGTTATATTGACTGGATGCTGGCGATTCCCTGGAAGAAGCGCAGCCGTGTCCGTCACGACATCGAAAAAGCCCGTGAAATTCTCGATCGGGACCACTATGGCCTCGATGAAGTCAAAAAGCGTATTCTCGAATACCTTGCGGTTCAGAGCCGTGTGAAGAAGGTCAAGGGTCCTGTGCTCTGCCTGGTTGGTCCTCCCGGTGTGGGCAAGACTTCGCTCGGTCAGTCCATTGCCCGTGCGACCAACCGGAAGTACACCCGGATGGCCCTGGGCGGCGTGCGTGATGAAGCTGAAATCCGCGGCCACCGGAAGACCTACATTGGTGCGTTGCCCGGCAAGCTTCTTCAGAAGCTGTCCAAGGTGGGCGTGAAGAATCCGCTGTTCCTGTTCGATGAAATTGACAAGATGGGCATGGATCATCGTGGTGATCCGGCCTCGGCGTTGCTGGAGGTCCTCGACCCGGAACAGAATCACACGTTCAACGATCACTATCTGGAAGTGGATTACGATCTCTCCGATGTGATGTTCGTGTGTACCTCCAACTCCATGGACATTCCTCCCGCCCTGCTGGACCGGATGGAAATCATCCGGATTCCCGGCTATACCGAGGACGAGAAGGTCAACATTGCCCTGCGGTATCTGTTGCCCAAGCAGATCAAAGCCAATGGGCTGCGCAAGGACGAGCTGAAGCTGCCGGAAGATACTCTCCGGGACCTGATCCGCTACTACACCCGTGAAGCCGGTGTGCGTGGCCTGGAGCGCGAGATCGCGAAGATCTGCCGCAAGGTGGTGCGCGACCACGTGGAGAGTGGTGAGAAGGCGTCTGTGATCCTGAGTCAGGACATGCTTGAAGATTACTCGGGGGTCAAGAAGTTCAAGTACGGCCTGGCCGAGGAAAAGAACGAGATCGGTCAGGTCACCGGTCTGGCGTGGACCCAGGTGGGCGGCGAGCTGCTGCACATTGAATGCGCGCTCACACCTGGCAAGGGCCGGGTCGTGAAGACGGGTTCCCTGGGTGATGTCATGCAGGAGTCCATCCAGACGGCATTGACGGTGGTACGTAGCCGGGCACCCGGTCTTGGAATTGCCGATGATTTCCACGAGAAGCACGATCTGCACGTGCATGTACCGGAGGGTGCGACACCGAAAGATGGTCCCAGTGCCGGTATCGGTATGTGCACAGCGCTGGTTTCTTCTCTGACCAAGATTCCGGTTCGCGCCGACGTTGCAATGACCGGTGAAATCACTCTGCGTGGACGTGTTCTTGCCATCGGTGGGTTGAAAGAAAAGCTTCTGGCAGCGCATCGGGGTGGCATCAAGACGGTGATCATTCCGGATGAGAATGTCAGGGATCTCAAGGAGATACCTGAAAACATCAAGGAGTCGCTGGAGATTCGTCCTGTGAAGTGGATCGACGAAGTGCTGGATATTGCACTGGCCTATCCACCCGAGCCCAGGGCTGAAGATTCATCTCCGGAAACGGGTTCTGGCAAGCCGCGTGACGAAGAAGGCGACGCGTCAGAGCGCATAAATACACATTAAAGCCTTGATGAGTTGTTGACATGCCTGAGAGCCCATTGGTATAACTGTTTCGCCGTGAAGCAGCCAATACCAAGGGCTCCCGCGCAGTCAGTCCCTATTCCGAATGCCGGTATAAAGCCGAAAGGAATAAGAAAAGTGAAGAATGGAATTCTCCGACCGCTTATGCGATAGTCGAGAACGTCCGAGAAAAAACAAACCAACCTATAACATCTTCAACCTGAAATCGAAGGGGTTTAGTGTGAACAAGTCCGAACTTATCGATGCAATTGCAGAGTCCGCAGATATCTCCAAAGCCGCCGCTGGCCGTGCTCTGGACGCAATGACCAACTCAATCACCGGTGCCCTGAAAAAAGGCGATCAGGTAACTCTGATCGGTTTTGGTACCTTCTCCGTAAAAGAGCGTGCTGCTCGTACCGGTCGTAACCCGCAGACTGGTGCCGAGATCAAGATTCCGGCCTCCAAAGTGCCTGGGTTCAAAGCAGGCAAGGCCCTGAAAGACGCCGTTAAGTAACGGTTCTTTCTCCGGTGGCTTCTGTCGCAGGAAGCCACCCAAGAAGAATTCAAGGCGCATTCCACACCGGGTGCGCCTTTTTACGTTAGGTCCGCCCTTCGCCGCGCGCTGAAACGAATAAAACTGCACTACCTTGAACAGGGATCCGGGAGAAACATGCTTCAAGATATTCGGAACAATGCCCAGGGCACGATCGCCAAGGTCATCATTGGTCTTCTTATTGTGTCGCTATCCATCTGGGGGATGGACGCCATTGTCGGCGGCTTCTCCGGCGAGCCTGAGGTGGCAACCGTCAACGGCGAGGATATTACCGAGCGGGAGTTTCTCCGCGTGGTCCAGATGGAGAGCCAGCGCCGGCTATCCAGAATGGAAAACCCGGATCCCTCGATGCTTGACGAAGACCAGATTCGCACAGACGTTCTGGATTCCCTGATCCAGGAGCAGGTCCTGATCCAGGATGCCAACGCTCAGGGACTGGAGCTCAATGATGCTGATATCGATGCGTTGATTACCCAGATGCCGCAGTTCCAGGTGGATGGCCAGTTCAATCGCGACCGCTTTGTGGCCACAGTCCGTAATATGGGCATGGGCGTGGGCGAGTTTCGGGAAGCCATGCGCAAGCAATATGTGGTGAACCAGATCCGTGCGGGTATCGTTCAGAGTGGCCTGGTGGCGGATGAGAATGCCGAGCAGCTGCTCCAGATTCAGAACCAGACACGCAGTTTCCGGGTACTGGATATTCCTGCCAGCTCAGTGGCGGACGCGGTATCGGTTTCTGATGCTGACGTTGAAGCCTTTTATGAAGAAAACTCGGGTGCGTTTCAGCAGCCGGAGCGTGTAGACGCTGCCTACATCACGCTTTCGCTGGGTGCCCTTGCTGAGAGCATTGAAGTTGACGATGCGGAGCTTCAGGCCTATTACGAGCAGCAGGCTGCCGATCTGGCCAGTGAGGAGCGTCGGGCGTCCCACATCCTGATCGAAGAGGGCAGTGACGCAGACGAAACCATGGCAACGATCCAGGAGCGCCTGGCGGCCGGGGAGTCATTTGCTGACCTGGCGCGGGAGTATTCCATTGATACCGTTTCGGCCGAAGACGGCGGCGACCTGGGCTATGCCGGTCGTGGCATTTACGCCGAGCCCTTCGAGGAAGCCCTGTTTGCCCTTGAGGAAGGCGAAGTTTCCGAGCCGGTTCGGACATCGTTCGGGGTTCATCTTATTCGCCTCGAGGATGTCAGGGAGTCCGAGGTGCCGTCTCTGGATGAAATGGAAGACCAGCTCCGTCGTGAGCTGGCCCGTGAAAAGGCTCGTGAGCAGTTTGCTGAAGTCCGGGCAGAGCTTGCCGACTCCGCGTATGCCGCCGATGATCTGGCCGGCCCTGCCGAAGAGCTCGGGCTTGAGGTGCGGGAGGCCAACGGCGTTACCCGTGACGGTGGTCAGGCGCCGTTTGACCACGCCGGTCTGGTACGACAGTTGTTTTCCGAAGATGTCCTCGACGCGGGTTACAACACCGAGTTGATCGATGTGGGTGACAACGTGTCTGTCGTTGCCCGGGTGAATAAGTATCATGAAGCCGAGCAGCTGCCCCTGGATCAGGTTCGCGATCAGATCCGGACGACGCTGGAGCAGCGCAAGACGCGGGAAGCTCTTTCTGAAAGGGCTGACGCGATTATCGCTGACCTTGAGTCAGGTGAGAGCCCCGAGGGTATTGGTGAGTGGTCCAGCTATGAAGGGCTGGCACGGAACGCGTCCGAGGCAGGTCCCGCCATTCTCCAGCAGGTGTTTTCTTTGCCGCGCCCGGCGGATGGCGCCCGGTTTGGCAAGGCTGTGATGGCCAATTCTGCCGCGGTGATCGCGCTGGACGAGGTCACGGACGGGCAGGTCTCGGAAGATGGCACCGAACTGAACCAGCTTCGGGAATTCCTGGCATCTCTCGAAGGCCAGAGGGAATACGCTGCGTACCAGCAGTTCCTTCGAAACCGGGCGGAGGTCGAGAGACCCTGATATCCGCCTCATGAAAAAGGCGCCGAATGGCGCCCCGCGATCAACGAAAAGCCCGGTGCGAATGCCCGGGCTTTCTTGTATCTGCTGACCTCTTCTATTGTGGCACTGAGGCTCAGGTCGGTGGGAAGCGGGTGGGCTTGAGGCTTTCCTTGATCTTCTTGAGGTGCCCGAGGAAATCCGCGCCGCGTTTGAGGGTTACGCCGGTTGCAAGAATGTCGATAACGCTCAGATGAATGATCCGAGAGGACATTGGCATATAGACCTCAGTGTCCTCCGGCGCGGTGACGCCCAGCACCACCGTGCAGCTTTCCGCCAGGGGGGAATCGGGGTTGGTGATACCGATCACCGTAGCACCGTTGGCCCGCGCAAGTTGTGCGATATCCACGGTTTCCCGGGTGCGGCCCGTGTAGGAAATGAGCACGATAACATCGCCCACGTTTGCTCCGGCCGCCACCATGCGCTGCATCAGGGCGTCGTCGTAGGACATGACCGGGATATTGAAGCGGAAAAACTTGTGCTGGGCATCCATAGCCACAGCAGCAGATCCGCCCATGCCAAAGAAATTGATCTGTTTGGCCTGGATCAGGTAATCAATGGCCGTTGCCAGGGCTTTCGGGTCGAGCGCTTGCCGAGCCTTGTCCAGGCTGGCAATGGTACTGAGCATGATCTTGTCTGCGAATTCGGCAACGGTGTCGTCGGGCTCCACGTTCTGGCCGATATAGGGGGTGCCGGTAGCGATACTCTGGGCGAGGCGAATCTTGAAATCCGGGAAACCTGTTGCCGAGAAACCCCGGCAGAAACGGTTAACGGTGGGTTCGCTGACGTCGGCGGCTCTCGCCAGGGCAGCTATGCTGTAACGGGTGGCCGCGCTTGGGTCACGGAGAATGGCCTCGGCCACTTTCCGCTCGGATTTGTTAAGGGTCTCCAGCCTGGACTGGATGTCCTCAAGCAGATTGTCGTCACGGTGCGCCTGGTTCGCGGCCATCAATGGTACTCCCTGAATCATGGGCGGTCGTTGTCTTGAAAACGCGGTGATTATACCGCTTTTTTACCGGTTTTGGGGTAGTAAAAGTATCACGAAACGCAGTTTTTTCTTGGAAAAACGATTTTTGGATGTCATTATTTGGTTAAAATTACTACATTGAGTTCTGTCGTCGAGTTTTTGCGACGGACTGCTCACCAGAGAGAAGGAACCAATGGTCAACAAGATCAATACCCGTTGTGACCTGATGCTCTTCGGAGCCTTGGGTGACCTTGCCCAGCGAAAACTGTTTCCGGCGCTGTACCAGCTTGAGCGCGCCAACCTCTTGGCGGAGGGGAGCCGGGTCCTGGCCATTGCCCGCTCAGATGCCGATACCGAGACCGTGCGCCAGCAGTTGTTTGACAAGCTGAAGCAGTACGTAAAGCCGGAAGAGTTCGATGCTGGACTGGCCGAATCCTTTCTGAAGCGGGTCGATTACCAGATTCTGGATTTTAACGAACCCGATGCATTTGCTGTGCTCAACGAGTGGCGTGATGACGCCAATAATGAGCTTATTGTTTATATGGCCACCCCGCCGTCCATGTATGGCGTCATAGCCCGAAACCTGCGGGCCGCCAGTTGCTGCACCGAGAAGACGCGGGTGGTGGTCGAGAAGCCGATCGGTCACGACCTGGAGTCGTCGAAGGTGATCAACGATGAGCTTGGCGAGGTCTACAACGAGAACCAGCTGTTCCGGATTGATCATTACCTGGGTAAGGAAACGGTCCAGAACCTGATCGCTCTGCGTTTTGCCAATAACCTGTTTGCCTCCCAGTGGGACCAGAACCACATTTCCCACGTGGAGATCACGGTGGCCGAGAGCGTTGGCATCGAGGGGCGGTGGGGCTATTTCGACAAAGCTGGCCAGATTCGCGATATGATCCAGAATCACCTACTTCAGCTGCTGTGTCTGATCGCCATGGACCCGCCCTCGGACCTGTCTGCCGACAGCATCCGGGATGAGAAAGTCAAGGTTCTCAAGGCCTTGAAGCGCATTACGCCCGATATGATGGACAGTTACGTGGTGCGTGGCCAGTACACCGCCGGCACCAGTAACGGCAGGCCGGTGCCCGGCTATCTGGAGGAGGAGGGGGCAAACAAGGGCAGCGCTACTGAAACTTTCGTTGCCCTGAAAGCAGAGATCGACAACTGGCGCTGGTCGGGTGTCCCGTTTTACATTCGCACTGGTAAACGCCTACCCGAAAAGCTGTCCCAGATCATCATCCACTTCAAGCCTGCGCCGCATTACATTTTTGATCCGGACCAGAAGCACCTCGCCAACAACAAGCTGATTATCCGTCTTCAGCCTGACGAAGGCATGGCCCTGAAGATCCTCACCAAGGACCAGGGCCTGGATAAGGGCATGCGACTTCGTCAAGGCCCTCTGGAGCTCACCTTTTCTGAGACCTTTGTTACCGATCGGATTCCCGATGCCTACGAGCGTTTGCTTTGGGAGGTAATGAAGGGTAACCAGTACCTGTTCGTGCGCCGTGACGAGGTGGAGTATGCCTGGCGCTGGGTCGATCAGGTTATTCGGAACTGGAAGGATGGCGGCGAGCCGCCAAAACGTTACGCGGCGGGAACCTGGGGCCCCGTTGCTTCCATCGCCATGATTACCCGGGATGGCAGGAGCTGGTATGAAGATGTCTGATCTGCGTTTGCCCGGGGGTGTCAGTGATCGCTCAGGTGAAACCGCTGATGGCGTGGCCCTGGATCTTGCTGATGCCGTGGCGGGATTTCTGGCGGCCCGCCTGAGAGAGGTGCCCAGGGCGAGCCTGGTGGTATCCGGCGGTTCCACGCCGCTGCCATTTTTCAGGGCGCTGTCCGGCAAGGATCTGGATTGGGGCAGGGTAGACGTTCTGCTGGCGGATGAGCGTTGGGTGGAAGAAAACGATGACGCCAGCAATACCCGCCTGGTTCGGGAGAACCTGCTGCAGAATAAGGCGGCCTCGGCCCGGTTCCTGTCGCTCAAACAGCCTGGTGCGACACCCTCAGAGGGTCTTGAGCGAGTGAAGGCCGAGCTCGTGAACCTGGCCCTGCCCATCGACGTGCTGATTCTTGGTATGGGCAACGACGGCCATACCGCCTCACTGTTTCCCGACGCACCCGAATTGGAAAGTGCGATGAATCCTGAATGCCAGGAAATCGTTGCGCCCGCCACGCCCGCGTCGCAGCCGCAGAAACGCATCACCTTGACCTGGCCACCCCTGAGGGATGCCCGATTTACCGCGTTGCATCTGAAGGGCGAGGACAAACTGCAGACACTGGACCGTGCTATGTCTGAACCGGACAAGGTGCTCGAGATGCCAATCAGAGCTTTCCTGAAACCAGGCCTCCAGGTGTTCTGGAGTCCCTGAAACGCCCGACATTTGTTATGGAGAAAACCGTGAGCCAACTTTCCGATTACCATCGCGAGCGCGTCAGGGCAGTACTGCAATCCTCACCCCTGGTGCCGGTCATCGCCATTCAGGACCTCGACGACGCCGTGCCCCTTTGCCAGGCTCTCGTTGATGGCGGCATCAACGTCCTCGAAATTACCCTGCGCACTGAACACGGCCTAAAAGCCATCGAAGAAGTCCGCAAAGCCATCCCGGATGCGTGGGTCGGGGCGGGCACCGTTACCAGCATTGCCCAGTACCGACAGGTAGAGGCCGCTGGCGCCCAGTTCGTAATCACCCCGGGCGTAACCGAAGCCATTCTGGAATTCGGCCTGACCTCCGAAGCCCCGCTGTTGCCGGGCATTGCCACCATCTCGGAAATGATGATTGGCTATAACCTCGGCTACCGCGAATTCAAATTCTTCCCCGCCGAAGTCGCCGGCGGCATCCCGGCCCTCAAAGCCTTCAGCGGGCCATTCCCGGACGTCACCTTCTGTCCAACCGGCGGCATACGCCGCAACACCGCAGCCGACTACCTGGCCCTCGGCAACGTCCAGGCCGTTGGTGGCACCTGGTTGACCCCTGCAGATGTGGTGGCGGCCAAAGACTGGGCGCAGATTACCGAGATTGCGCGGGGGAGTCTGGCGGACCTCTGACTTTGGTCTTGTTCTCGTTCTTGTAGCCTGAAGGTTTCGGCGTTTGCGCGCTTCTGGGCGGGACTGACGGGAAACGCTACGAGCACATCCATGTGCGCTTGGCGCTGGCCATCCATGGCCAGCGACATTCCCGTCAGCCCCGCCCAGAAGCGCTTAGCAAAACTTCCGATAACGCGAGTATTCGTCGCAACCTTGTAGGTCTCAATACTCGAGAAACTGTCACGCCGAGAAAACTGCAACATTCTGAACGAGGGAGTGGGGTTCCCCTTTCCAAAAATGTCTGTGGCCAAGGATGGCCACAGCCAAGCGCACATGGATGTGCTCGTAGCGTTTTTTGGAAAGGGGAGCCCCACTGCCGATTCGCACATTGCCGCAGGCTACAAGGCCACGCACCAATCGACTAAGGGCTGGAAAGAAGGCTTACAGTCAGCGAATATCAGAACCAACCCGAACAATCTTCATGGTATTGGTACCACCCTGGGCATTCACATAATCACCCTTGGTAATCACCACCAGATCACCGTCCTTGACTGCTCCGCGATTCACCAGCTCCGACACCGCCAGCGCATTGGTCCGCTCGTTCGGAATCTTGGCTGAATCGAAAGGCACCGTCTGAACGCCACGGAACATAACGACCCGATGCTGGGTGGAGTGATGGCGCGAAAACGCAAAGATTGGCAGGCTCGACTTGATGCGAGACATCAACCTCGGCGTGGCACCCGTCTCGGTCATGCAGATAATGGCCGAGACACCCTCAAGGTGGTTCGCTGCGTACATGGCGGAAAGAGCGATAGCTTCATCAACTTCCTCCATGCTCTCGTGAATCCGGTGTTTGGACTGATGCATCGACGGATGCTTCTCTGCGCCCAGGCAAATGCGCACCATGGCTTCGACTGCTTCCTTGGGATAATCACCCACGGCCGTTTCCGCAGACAGCATCACTGCATCGGTATAGTCCATCACCGCGTTGGCAACGTCTGAGACTTCGGCTCGCGTTGGCATGGGGCTGGTGATCATCGACTCCATCATCTGCGTGGCCGTGATCACCGCGCGGTTGAGAACGCGGGCGCGGGAGATGATGTGCTTCTGTACGCCCACCAACTGGGCGTCGCCGATTTCAACGGCCAGATCGCCACGGGCAACCATCACGGCATCGGATGCTTCGATTACCGCGTCCAGGGCTTCGACATCGTCGGCAAGCTCTGCCCGTTCGATTTTCGCGACCAGGCCCGCGTCGGAGCCTGCCTCTTTCAGCAGGCGCCGGGCGATGTGCATATCCTCGGCAGTACGCACAAACGAAACCGCCACGTAATCCGCGCCCAGTTTGGCGGCTGTGACGATGTCCTGCTTGTCCTTTTCCGTCAGTGCCTCAGCGGACAGGCCGCCGCCGCGCTTGTTCAGGCCCTTGTTATTCGAGAGCGGGCCTCCGATAAGCACGGTGGAAGTGATGCTGTGGTCGCTGACCGACTGCACTTCCATCTCAATGCGGCCATCGTCCAGAACCAGAATGTCTCCCGGTTCCACATCTTCGATCAGTTGCTCGTAGTCGATGCCGACCTTTTCCTCGGTACCCGCCTCCTTGTCCATGGCAGCGTCCAGGATAAACGTCTGGCCTGCCTTGAGGGTGACCTTGTTCTCCGAGAACCGTGCGATGCGCAACTTGGGGCCCTGCAAATCGGCCAGCAAAGCGACAAACCGGCCTTGGGCCGCTGCTGCTTCGCGAACCCGGCGAGCGCGGCCGATGTGCTCTTCGGCGCTGCCGTGGGAAAAGTTGAGTCGGGTGACATCCACACCGGCGGCGATAATGGCCGCGAGGGATTCCGGTGAATCGGTGGCCGGGCCGAGAGTGGCGACAATCTTGGTACGCCTGAGCATGGTTGGTGTCCTTTGGTTCTTCAAAATGGTCTCGAAAAGAGTAGCGGAATCAGCTGAAACGGCCAGATTTACTGGCCGGCCTCGAAGAGGGCGAGGGCATTATCCAGCATACGATTCGAGAAGCCCCATTCATTATCGTACCAGGCCATGACTTTTACGTGACGACCCAGGACGCGGGTGTGGTTGGCATCATAGATGCTGGAAAGTGCGTTGTGATTGAAGTCGATGCTGACCAGTTTCTCGGTATTATAACCAAGAACCGGGTTTTTCTCGGCCGCTGTTTTTATCGCCTCGTTTACTTCGTCAACGGTCGTTTCGCGGCTGGCGATAAAGCCAAAGTCCACCAATGATACGTTGATGGTGGGGACGCGAACTGCGAGGCCATCAAGCTTTCCCTCAAGTTCCGGAATAACCTTGCCAATGGCGGCAGCCGCGCCGGTCTTCGTTGGAATCATCGATTGAGTGGCAGAGCGAGCGCGGTAAAAATCAGAGTGGTACACGTCGCTCAGTTTCTGGTCGTTGGTGTAGGAGTGGATGGTGGTCATCAGGCCACTCTCGATGCCGATGGCCTTGTGCAAAGCTTCAACAACCGGTGCCAGGCAGTTGGTAGTGCAAGACGCGTTGGAGATAATGTCGTGATTGGTGGTCAGGGTTTCGTGATTCACGCCGTAGACAATCATGGCATCCGCATCGGGGCTGGGTGCAGAGATGATGACCTTGCGCGCGCCGGCTTTCAGGTGAGCTGCCGCCTTGTCCCGTTTGGTGAAAAGCCCGGTGCACTCGAAAACAACATCGACACGGTGATCTTTCCAGGGCAGTTCTTCGGGGTTGCGCAGTGCTGTGATGGCAATGCGGTCGCCGTTCACTGTCAGCGATTCTGAGTCGTGGCTGACATCGGCCTCAAATCGACCATGAACACTGTCATACTTGAGCAGATGGGCGTTGGTTTCGGCGTCGCCAAGGTCGTTAATGGCAACAACCTGTAGCTGGCTCCGGTAGTTATTTTCATACAATGCTCTGAGAACATTGCGACCGATGCGGCCAAAACCGTTAATTGCGATACGGATTGTCATTGTCTGACTCCTTGGGTGGTCGTTTTTTGTTCGTTTTACCTTAGTAATGTAGTAAATATAACAACAAAAAAAGAAGAAATGAACGATACAACGGTGGAAATGCCAAAAAAAGGAAGTAAAATTACGTCTAAAAACGACCACTCTAATAAATTACGCAATGGAGCCCACCATGCACCCGACCGTAGATAAGGTTACCCAGAGAATCATCGAGCGCAGTCGCCCAACGCGGCAGGATTACCTGAACCGCATGAATGCCCTCAAAGCCCAGTCTCCACACCGGAGCTCTCTGTCCTGCGGCAATCTGGCCCACGGTTTCGCGGCCTGTAATCAGGGCGACAAAGACACCCTGAAATTCATGAACAAGGCCAACGTGGCCATGGTAACGGCCTATAACGATATGCTTTCGGCCCACCAACCCTACGAAAAGTTCCCGGATATTATTCGGGAGGCGGCCCGTGGAATGGGGTCGGTGGCTCAGGTGGCCGGGGGCACGCCGGCCATGTGTGACGGCGTAACCCAGGGCCAGCCGGGTATGGAGCTGAGCCTGTTCTCCCGGGACACCATTGCCATGAGTACGGCCGTGGCCCTCAGTCACAACATGTTCGATGCCACGCTGCTTTTGGGGATCTGCGACAAGATTGTGCCTGGCCTTCTGATCGGCTCGCTGAGCTTCGGCTATCTCCCTACCATTCTGGTCCCCGCAGGGCCGATGCCTTCAGGGCTCCCGAACAAGGAAAAGCAGCGGATTCGCCAGCTTTACGCCGAGGGCAAGGTTGGCAAGGAAGAATTGCTGGAGGCCGAGAGCAAGTCCTATCACAGCCCCGGCACCTGTACGTTTTACGGCACCGCCAACAGCAACCAGCTGTTGGTGGAAGTCATGGGCCTGCATATGCCGGGGTCTGCGTTTGTGAACCCCAATACGCCGCTCCGTGATGAGCTTACCCGGGCGGCGACCGAGCAGGTGATCAGGCTGTCCAAGCCTCACGGTGGCGAGCTGGGTCTGGGCGATATGGTGGATGAAAAGAGCATCGTCAATGCTCTGGTGGCGCTGCTGGTTACTGGCGGTTCCACCAATCACACCATTCACTGGATAGCGATTGCCCGGGCGGCGGGGATCATCATCGACTGGAACGACTACGCCGAGCTTTCCTCCGTGGTTCCGTCCATGACCCGGATCTACCCTAACGGGCAGGAAGACGTGAATGCTTTCCACGAGGCTGGCGGAACGCCGTTCCTGATCAGGGAGCTGCTGAGCGGCGGATACCTTCATAACGATGTGAACACAGTGGTTGGCTATGGCCTTGAGCGCTATACCGAGATGCCGGAGTTGTCGGATGAGCAACTGGTGTGGAAGCCCGCGCCGGAAAAAAGCCTTCGCCCGGATGTGCTCAGCCCGGTTGCCGAGCCGTTTGCACCCGATGGTGGGCTGAGGGTGCTTGATGGCAACCTTGGTCGGGGCGTTATCAAGGTCTCTGCCGTTGCCCCGGAGCACCGTAAAGTTGAAGCACCGGCCGTTGTGTTCAACGACCAGAACGAACTCAAGGCAGCCTTTGAGGCAGGAGATCTGGACAGGGATTGTATTGTGATCGTGCGTTTCCAGGGTCCCAAGAGCAATGGCATGCCAGAGCTGCACAAGCTTACCCCCTACCTTGGCGTGTTGCAGGATCGCGGATTCAAGGTGGGTCTGGTGACGGATGGCCGTATGTCCGGTGCGTCGGGCAAGGTGCCTGCGGCGATCCATGTCTACCCGGAGGCGCTGGACGGTGGCCCGCTGGCCAAAGTCAAGAATGGCGACATGGTTTGTCTGGATGCCGAGAGTGGTGTTCTTGTCATCCGCGTGGATGATCAGGAGTTCGCCGGCCGGGAATCTGAAAAAGCGGACCTGACCGGGTATCATCACGGCTACGGTCGGGAGTTGTTCGGCTGGATGCGACGTGCTGCCAGCAATCCCGAGGAAGGGGCCAGCTTTTTCTGGAATCACGAGGCATGACAGCAACACACTATTCACTGGTCGGTGATATTGGTGGCACCAATGCGCGTTTTGCCCTAGTAGAGCAGGGAACCGTGCAGCCTCGTGCCATCAAGATTTTGCCCTGCGGGGAATACGCGAACCTCGATGACGCAGTGCGGGATTACCTGGCTCGGGTTGGGGTTTCGGAGGTCGATGGGGCCTGTCTGGCTGTTGCCTCACCGGTTCGCGGGACCCAGGTTCGGATGACCAACAACCACTGGCTTTTCGATACCGAAGAAGTTCGGGCACAGTTTGGCTGGTCCAGGTTCAAGGTGATCAACGATTTTACCGCCATGGCCCTCGGCGTTCCTCACGTTGCGAACGACCATCTGGTGCATGTTTGCGGCGGCCCCGGTGACATCCGGCGCCCCCGGCTGGTGATGGGTCCGGGAACCGGGCTCGGTGTTTCAGGGCTGGTGCCCATCGAGCATGGCTGGGTGCCGTTGATGACCGAGGGTGGCCACGTGGATTTCGCGCCCACGGACGATACCGAAATGGCTGTGCTGCGGATTCTCAAGGCCTGGTTTGGCCGGGTTTCCGTGGAACGGATCCTGTGCGGTCAGGGCTTGTTGAACCTGTATCAGGCCCATGCGGAGATTCAGGGCGTTGCGGCGCCACTGGATGCGCCGGAGAAAATCACCGCGGCTGCGCTAGAAAACACCGACAGGCTGGCCCGCCACACGCTAAGCCATTTCTGTGAAATTCTCGGTCGGGTAGCCGGCAATGGCGTTCTGACCCTGGGTGGCACAGGCGGTGTCTTCCTGTGTGGCGGAATCCTGCCCCGTTTCCTCGAGTTCTTTCTCGAAAGCCCGTTCCGAAATGGCTTTGAGGATAAGGGAAGAATGCGCCCGCTGCTGGAGTTCACACCTGTTTATGTGGTCACCGAGCCCTACACCGGCCTGCTGGGGGCTGCCGAGGCACTGGGCAATCCTGAGGTCTGAGGCCGGATTGCCGTTGCCGGATCAGAGGTAGTGCACCATCTGGCGCTGATCAAAACGGTACTGGCGGTTATAGACGCCGTTTTCAGCCCGTCTGCCGGCTGCCAGTACCATGGTTACCAGTCCTTTTCCGGACAGATTAATAAGCTTCTTCACTCGATGCTCGTCAAAACCCTCCATGGGGCAGGAATCATACCCGTGAGCGCGGAGCGCAAGCATGAGGTTCTGGGCAGCCAGGGCTGTGGATTTGGTAGCCCAGATTTTCATCTCGCAATTGGAGTAGGGCCCCCGGGGCACCGGCCTGGTAATTCCCACCGCAAGGCCTGCCGCTTTTTTGGCTAAACCCAGAATACCAAGCGGCCCCTGGTTGTAATGAATCGGGGCAACTTTGCGGTAGTATTTTTCGACGATGGGCGGCAGTTTTTCTTCTGGCCAATCCTCAAGAGCTTGCCGTGCATGAGCCCGCCAGCTATCCGGTCGGGCAACCACTACGATCAGCGCAGCGGCGGTTTTCGCTGCATTCTGGCCAAGACAGGCGTGGGCGAGTTCTGCCTTGAGCTCCGGCGTGCGGACAACGAAAAATTCCCAGGGCTGAAGGTTACTGGAATTCGGAGCCAGGGTTGCCAGTTCCAGGCAATCTTCAAGCACGGCCTCAGGAATCGGCTCATCGGTGAAGCGCCTGATGGAGCGGCGCGTGCGAACAACTTTCCGGAACTCTTCGATATCGATTTCCGGCAGCGGGAGAGAGCCTGCTTTCGCATTCATGATGTGTCCTTCGAGACTTGTTGTGTCGTGATTGTGCCTCTATCGTTACGGGAAATGACGGTATATGCAATCACCCTGATAACGGAACGCTCATGACAGAGGACCTTTCCCGGCTTCCCTTCGATGACCTGGTTCGGCGCGTGCGGGCGTGTACGCTTTGCGCCGACGTTCTTCCACGCGGGCCGAGGCCTGTCATACAGATATCTGAAAGCGCCAGAATTCTCGTAGTCGGGCAGGCTCCGGGCAGGCGCGTGCATGAAACCGGGCTGCCCTTCAACGATCCCAGCGGCGATAGGCTTCGGCAATGGATGGGGGTTACCCGGGATACCTTCTATGACGAGCAGAAGCTCGCGATCCTGCCGATGGGGTTTTGCTATCCGGGTACCGGAAAATCCGGGGATCTTCCGCCGCGGCCGGAGTGCGCGCCAGCCTGGCGCAATTTACTGTTGGATCATCTGCCAGACATAGGTCTGACTCTTGTTATCGGGCAGTATGCGCACACCTGGCATCTGCCGGACTGTCGTCAGTCCGTAACGGCCAATGTTGAGCATTGGCAGAAGTATTGGCCAGAGATAGTCCCAATGCCTCACCCCAGCCCAAGAAATAACCTCTGGCTGCGTCGGAATCCATGGTTCGAAGACGAGGTTGTGCCCCAGCTGCAACAAAGAGTTGCCCTGCTTCTTGGGCCGGAGCAACAGTGACCGGAGGGGTTCAGGCGCTGTGATGGAGCGAAGTCTTGCGAGTGTCGGCACAAGCGCTTTTCATCAGGTAGCGGTCCAGTGCTTCCACATCCGCGTCGCTCGAATAAAGTCCCTGTTTAGTACGACGCCAGAGAATATCCTCCGAGGTCATCGCCCATTCGTTCTTTATCAGGTGCTCGACTTCCCGTTGATAGAGGGTTCCTGCGAAGTGTTCGCCCAGATCGTCCATTGAGTGGCAATTATGGAGAATGTCGTAACTGGTTGTGCCGTAGGTACGCACATAGCGACTGATCACCTTCTCGGAGAGCCAGGGAAAATCACGTCTGAGGGTTTCTTCCAGTGCTTCATGATTGGCAAAGTCTCCGCCCGGCAAAACACCAGTCTTGGTCCAGCGACCGCCGGCTTCCGGGAAGAACTGGCACAGCTTGTCCGTGGCGGCTTCGGCCAGTTTGCGATAGGTGGTGATCTTGCCTCCGAATACCGAAATCAGCGGCGCCTTACCTTTTTCACTATTGACCTCAAAGGAGTAGTCCCGTGACGCTTTCTGGGCATTCTCCTGTTCATCGTCCATCAGGGGCCGCACGCCAGAGTAGGACCAAATCACATCCGAAGGCTCCAGTTGCCGCTTGAAATGGGAGTTTACGATGTTCAGGAGATAGTCGGTTTCTTCAGGTGAGATCTTTGCTTTTTTCGGGTCGCCTTCATAATCGACGTCGGTGGTGCCCACCAGTGAGAATTCGTCCTCGTAGGGAATGACGAAAACGATCCGCTCGTCCTCGTTCTGAAGGATATAGGCCTCGGTGCCCTTGTTCATGCGCGGTACCACAATATGACTGCCTTTCACCATGCGAATCATCTTGGGCGCCGGCATTGAAAGAGTCTCACCGAACAGTTTGCTTACCCAGGGGCCAGAGGCATTCACAATAGCCTTCGCCGATACCGTTTTTTCGGTTTCGTTGGTCATATCACGAAGTGTGACCTCCCATTCCTTTGAGCCCTGTTCTGCCTTGACGCATTTGGTGCGGGTCAGTATCTGTGCGCCAAACTGCTGTGCTTTCTTTGCGGTCAGCACCACGAGACGGGCATCGTCTACCCAGCCGTCCGAGTATTCAAAGCCTTTGGTGATATCGGGCTTCAGAGGGTCCTTCTCATCAAATTTGATCGAGCGGGAGCCCGGAAGGATTTCCCGTTTTGCCAGATGGTCATAGAGAAACAGGCCGGTGCGAATCATCCAGGCTGGCCGCAGGTGAGGGCGGTGAGGCAGCCGGAAACGCATGGGCCACATGATGTGTGGTGAGTTGCGAAGCAGAGACTCGCGCTCGGCTAGGGCTTCCCGGACCAGGCGAAATTCATAATGTTCCAGGTACCGCAGCCCACCATGTATCAGCTTGCTGCTGCTTGATGAGGTGGCTGAGGCCAGGTCATTCATTTCGCAAAGCAGAACTTTCAGTCCCCGTCCCGCCGCATCCATGGCAATGCCCGTGCCGTTGACTCCGCCACCAACGACGATAACGTCAAACTGCTCATGCTCCATAGCCATTGTTGGTCATCTCCTGACGACTCTGAAAAGGCGCTTTGTTGCGATGCGCACTTTTCAGTGTTCAATATGCGGTATATCGCTATTATGCGAAAGGCATATATATTCGTAAAGGAAAAAATAGAAAAAAAACGAAAAACGTAGCGCGATCACCTTTTCGCAGAGGGGAACAAGCGAAAAACTATTAAACGATATGGAGCTGAGCGTTGTGTTCGTTCAGCAACTGACGGATTTCTACGGGAGGTTGCTGATCCGTAAACACATGATCGGCCTGGGAAATGTTACCGAGACGGACCATGGCATTTCGTCCGAACTTGGAGTGGTCGGCAGCAAGAAGGACCTGGTTGGAGTTGGCGATGATTGCCTGAGCGACTCGGACTTCGCGGTAATCGAAGTCGAGGAGGGAACCATCATTGTGAATACCGCTGATTCCAATGATGCCGAAGTCCATCTTGAACTGATTGATGAAGTCCATGGTAGCTTCACCGACAATTCCGCCATCACGGTTGCGCACCTCTCCGCCAGCGATGATTACATGGAAATCTTCTTTGGCCGAAAGAATGGACGCAACGTGCAGGTTGTTGGTAACTATCTGTAGGTTGTTCTTCTCAAGCAGAGCCTTAGCGATGGTCTCGGTGGTGGTGCCGATATTGATGAACATGGAGGAGTTGTCAGGGATGAGCTCCACCAACGCTTGTGCAATTCGTTCCTTGGCTTCCAGATCCATTATCTTTCGAGCCTGGTAGGCGGTGTTGACTGTGCTGGAGTCAATGCCTGCTCCGCCATGGTGTCTGCGGAGCTTTTTCTCCTTGGCGAGTTCATTCAGGTCCCGGCGGATCGTCTGGGGCGTTACCTTGAATTGGTCCACCAGCTGTTCGGTCGTGACAAAACCGTTCTGCTGGATCAGCTCCATAATAAGATCCTGTCGGCGACGCTGTGCCATGAAAGCCTCCTCCGCTTTATCATTTTTCTCATGCGAAATACTGTGCGTCCGAAAACAGTTTTAAAGCTTAGTAGTTTTCAGCGGGTTATGCAGCTTCTTTAAAAGGTTCGGCGAGTTGGACGCGCGCTTTAAGTGAAAACTACTTGGAATTTATGTTCAAAAAAGCAAAAATGCGAAAAAATAAGAAACCCAGGTCGAAATACCATGAGTCAGTACATACTTTCCATCGATCAAGGTACAACCAGTTCCCGTGCCATACTCTTTGACCTACTGGGCAACATACACGCTATCCGCCAACAAGAGTTTCCCCAACATTTCCCGGCAAGCGGCTGGGTTGAGCACAATCCGGAGGATCTCTGGTCATCGGTTCAGCAGACCTGTGACGCGGTAATGGCCGAAGAGTGTGGTGATTGCGGTAAAGTGGTTGCCGTAGGCATCACCAACCAACGCGAGACCACGGTAGTCTGGGATCGGAATACCGGAGAGCCCGTATACAACGCTATCGTCTGGCAGGACCGGCGAACCGCCTCCTACTGCGAGTCCCTGAAACGTGAAGGGCTCGAACCCTGGGTCAACAGCAAGACCGGTTTGCTGATTGATCCTTATTTCTCGGCCACCAAGATCCGTTGGATTCTGGAAAATGTCGACGGAGTGCGGGAACGAGCGGAGCGCGGTGAGCTCGCATTCGGTACCGTCGATAGCTTTTTGTTGTGGCGACTAACCGGTGGCCGAGAGCATCGCACTGATGCGACCAATGCCAGCCGTACGATGCTGTTCAACATTCACAACCAGAAATGGGATCCGGAGCTCCTGGAGCTTTTCGGCATTCCCGAATCGCTGTTGCCGGAGGTGATGGACTCTGCCGATCAGTTCGGAGAGATCACAGAGGGTGGAGCCCTTAACGGAACCTCGGTGCTCGGTATTGCTGGAGATCAACAGGCCGCTCTATTTGGTCAGACCTGCTTCGGCATTGGCATGGCGAAGAGCACCTACGGAACCGGTTGTTTCCTGATGCTCAACACTGGGGACAAAGCTTTGCAGTCGAAACACCGCTTGCTCACAACGGTGGCCTATCGGCTGAACGGTAAGCCTACCTACGCCCTGGAAGGCAGTATTTTTATCGCGGGCGCAACCATTCAATGGCTGCGAGACGGACTTCAGCTAATCCGGAATGCTTGTGAAACAGAGCCGCTCGCAGAGGGTACGCCCATGGACCACGGAGTATATCTGGTGCCAGCATTTACCGGACTCGGCGCGCCCTATTGGGATCCCAATGCAAGAGGCGCCATTTTCGGTCTTACCCGCGATACCGGTATAAAAGAGATTGTCACGGCGGGCCTGCAGTCTGTTTGCTATCAGACCAAGGATCTGCAGAAAGCCATGGAAAAAGACGGCATTCGCCCGGTCAACCTCAGAGTTGACGGTGGCATGGTGGCCAACAACTGGGTGCTCCAGTTTCTGGCTGACATTCTCGGTGCGAGGGTGGATCGCCCGTCGTTGGTTGAAACTACTGCGCTGGGCGCTGCCTACCTAGCCGGCCTGAAAGCCGGAGTCTATGGCTCTCTTGAGGAACTCTCGGATCTGTGGTGCTGTGACCGGAATTTTGAACCAGTCATGACGAAGCAGAACCGGGACAAGCTTTACGATGGCTGGATCCAGGCAGTTCAGAAGCTTTGACGATACGATGTTGCGGAAACGCGGTTTAGCGAACCCCTAATTCCCGAAGACGCTTGTATAGTGTGTTTCGGCTGATGGCCAGCTCTCTCGCTGCCTGTGACACGTTGCCAGTGCACTTGCGGTACACCTTGAGAGTTGTGGCGAGTGGATCCTCCTGTTCAACCTCAACGCCCGGGGCTCGTGGTTCCGCTATCCGTGGATCGGATTCCTCGCCTGCGGCGGTCTCGAATTCTGCAAGAAAGTCTTCCGGTAAATGCCATACCTGCACATCTTCCCCGTCAGCAATGGCGATCGCCACCCGCAACACGTTCACCAATTGGCGGATATTACCCGGCCAAGGGTGGTTCTCAAAGGCCGAAAGCACTTTAGGAGACAGCTGTTCCGATTGACCAGGGTCACGGTGTCGGGAATAGAGGTTCTGTATCAGCAGCGACCTGTCGGATCGGTTTCGGAGCGCAGGGAGTTCCACGCATAGCCCGTTGATCCGGTAGTAAAGGTCCGCCCGGAAATGGCCGCTTTCGATACGTGTGCCCAGTGGTTGGTTGGTTGCGGTAACCAGCAGAATATCAACGGGAACGCTGTCGGTAGAACCCACTGGCGTAACCAGCCGTTCCTGGAGTACCCGTAGCAGCCTGGATTGGGCCGACAGGGGCATTTCGCCAATCTCATCAAGAAACAGGATGCCTTTGTGGGCCTTTCGAATAAAGCCCAGCGAACCCTGCACCCGGGCGCCGGTGAAGGCGCCGGCTTCGTAACCGAACAGCTCCGACTCAACCAGTTCCGGCGGAATGGCCGCGCAGTTAACCGCGACCAGTGGTTGATCCTTTCGGTGGGATGCCCGGTGAAGGGCCTTGACCAGCACTTCCTTGCCGACCCCTGTCTCGCCGGTGATAAGAACCGGGACACCCCGCTGAAGTACTTTGAGACTTTGTGTAGCGCAACGCTTTACTGCCGAATCACCGAACTCCAGGTTGTCGATACCCAGCAGCTCATCTGAATAGCAGCCCTCGTTCGACTGAGATAACCGATCGATCCGATTCGGGTTTTCGTTAACCCTTGTAGGGCGTTTGATCCTGGCGCTCAGTCGCACCTTGCTGCGAGTGGTCAGTTGCAAGGTTTCAGTTTCTGGATGCTCAAGAATTTGATGCCGGCGGCTCGTAAATAACTCATCCAGGCGGGCCTCGACGGTATTCATTCCCAGTAACTGGTCCGCTCGCTGGTTGCTTGCAATGATCTTTCCGAAATCATCGCAAACCAGGATGCCCGACCAGGGGCTGTCAAAGTTATCCGCCGTGGTGTTCAGGGTAATCTGAAAATGATCGGGGCCAAACTGACGTTTGATGAGACGATTTTCGACAGATTGTGAAAGTAGCCGAACCATGCCGAGGGTGTGGGCCTGTGGCAGGTAAGCGTCGCTGAATACGCTGAGAACCCCTGCAATCTGCCTGTGAGCACCGAAAATGGGTGCCGCAGAACCAATGATGCTCCGGTTCGTTTTCAGAAAATGTTCGTTTCGCTGAATCTGGACGGGCGCACTAACAGCAATAGAGGTGCCAATGGCGTTCGTACCGCAATTCTGTTCTTGCCAGTTCGCACCCGCCTGGAACCAGGGTTTCAGGCGGGTCTCGGTGATACGTTCATCACCCCAGCTGTTCAGTACCGTGGCATGCTGATCGGCAAGCAGAATGAGGCATCGGCTGCTGGAAAGTACGTTCCGGTAGTAGGGGAGAACCTCAGCCTCGGTCACCGAGAGCAATTCGCTGTACTGGCGGTTTATTTCCTCCAGTCGGGCAGATTCCGGCATAAGCGGTGTTGGCTCATGGTCGTGTTCAAGGCCCCAGGCAATACAACGGTTCCAAGAATCGGCAATAACGCTCCGGTAATCCGCATATTCGTTTTTTCTCATCAGTCGTCACTCAAGCATTCGTTGGTTGTTTTGGTCGACATTCGAGCAGCTTACGCGGGCAATTGTGCCAAAGCTGATGCTCAATAATCTGTGCAAATGCTGTTCAGGTCAATGTTCAGTTTGAACACAATATTGCTAAACGAACATTTTGGTTTTCGAATGAGAAATTTGCATGTAGAGAAAAAGCTCTTTAAAACAACGTTATAAGAAAATCAATTTCTTTGCTTGCGCAATGTGGTATGTCCTTTGCGTATAGAGTTCGAAATCGAATTTGCGCGGCTGATTTACGTCGGTCTCGAAGCGCGTTTCCACAAGAACAAAAAGGAAAGCCTATGTCCTTAACACTGGAGAATCTCTCCCGTGAGGTCGACGGCGTCGACTACATACGGGATGCCAACCTCACCTTCGAGGCAGGCTCTTTTAATGTTCTGCTCGGCCGGACACTGGCCGGAAAAACCTCGCTGATGCGATTGATGGCTGGGCTGGATAAGCCCGATACCGGCCGTCTGATCTACAACGGTGAGGACGTTACAGGGCAGAGCGTGCAGAGCCGCAACATATCGATGATCTATCAGCAGTTCATCAATTACCCCAATCTGACCGTCTACGAAAACATCGCCTCGCCACTTCGGCTGGCGAGGATGACTGATTCTGAAATTGACCGCCGGGTGAAAGAAACGGCGTCGATGCTTCGGATTGATCCTTTGCTGAAGCGTTACCCGTTGGAACTGTCAGGTGGTCAGCAGCAGCGAACCGCCATGGCCCGGGCCCTGGTGAAGGATGCCACCCTGGTGCTATTCGACGAGCCCCTGGTAAACCTCGATTACAAGCTACGGGAAGAGCTTCGGGCGGAACTGCGAGACCTGTTCCGCGAGCGCCAGTGCATTGCGGTGTACGCCACTACGGAGGCCAATGAAGCCCTGGCACTCGGTGGCACAACCACACTGTTACACCAGGGCCAGGTGGTTCAGAACGGGCCAGTGATGGATGTCTATCGCGCACCTGTGAACACCCTTGCTGCACAGTTGTTCAGTGAACCCCCGATGAACATGATTCGAGGCCGGGTGTCTGAAACCGAGGTGACGTTCGACGAGTACTCCCACCATGCACTTACGCAGGAGCTGTCGAAGCTGGAACCTGGCGATTACTGGTTCGGAATTCGTCCCAGCCATATTGGTCTGGTCCCCACCAGCGACGATGATCTGGAAATGTCCATGGAGGTAGAACTCAGCGAAATCAGTGGTTCTGAAACCTTCATGCATGTGGAGAACAGTCACTTTGAAATGGTGATGCAACTGATGGGAGTGCATCAGTACCACACAGGCGCACCGATCAAGGTATATCTGCCGATCAATAAATTGTTCGTCTTCGACAATAACGAACAACTGGTGCACACCCCGTCTCAGGTTTCAGGAGGGTCTGTCTGATGGCTGAAATTCAATTGAAATCACTCGCCCACAGTTATAGTGACATGCCCGAGGGACCAGACGATTACGCAATCCGTCAGCTCGACCATGTCTGGCACAAGGGTGGGGCTTACGCGCTGTTGGGCCCTTCGGGTTGCGGAAAAAGCACCATGCTGAACATTATTTCCGGTCTGGTTCAGCCTTCCGAGGGCGAGGTACTTTTCGACGGAAAGCGTGTTAATGAGTTGTCTCCGAGGGACAGGAATATCGCCCAGGTCTTCCAGTTTCCTGTCATCTACGACTCAATGACGGTCTACGACAACCTGGCGTTTCCGCTGAAGAACAACAAGGTTCCAGCCTCCAAGATCAAGGCCCGCGTTCATGAGATTGCCGAAGTCCTGGAGATCCAGGACAAGCTCTACAAAAAGGCAAAGAACCTGACCGCGGATGAAAAACAGAAGGTATCCATGGGCCGCGGCCTAGTGCGGGAAGACGTGTCGGCGATTCTGTTCGACGAGCCGCTGACGGTGATCGACCCGCAGCTCAAGTGGAAGTTGCGCCGCAAGCTCAAGCAGATTCACGAGCAGTTCGACATCACCATGGTGTATGTCACCCACGATCAGCTCGAAGCCTCCACCTTTGCCGACAAGATTGCCGTGATGTATGGCGGACAGATCGTCCAGTTTGGTACCCCAACCGAACTCTTTGAACAGCCCAACCATACCTTCGTGGGTTTTTTTATCGGAAGCCCCGGCATGAATCTTATCGAGGTGCAGCGCTGTGCCCGGGGCGTGTGCTTTGGGAACACGAATGTGTCGCTTGAGCCCTGGCAGGTTGATGTCCTGCAGCGGACCAGGTCTACCAACATCAAGATCGGAATTCGTCCGGAGTTTGTGGAAGTGTCCTCCGTCGCTTCAGACGACACCTTTGAGGCTGAGGTGATGGATGTCGAGGATCTGGGTACCTACAAGATCGTTACCGTTCAGCTTGACCACGAAAAAATGAAGGTTCGGGAGAGCGAGGACTTCGCCGCATCAATTGGCAGTCGAGTTTATCTCTCGTTCCCGAAGCAGTGGTTGAAGCTGTATATGGATGAATTCCTGGTACAGGAGCAAGACTGATGCAAAAGGTACAAAACAATAAAGCCTGGTGGCTGGTGCTGCCTGTATTTCTGCTCGTTGCCTTCTCGGCTCTCATTCCACTGATGACGGTCGTGAATTATTCGGTCCAGGATATTTTTGGTCCGGGCCAGGCGTTCTTCGTGGGTACTGAATGGTTCAAGGAAGTGCTCACCAACGAGCGCCTTCAGGATTCCCTTATTCGGCAATTTATTTTTTCCGGCGCGGTATTGCTAATCCAGATTCCGCTCGGAATCGGGGTCGCACTGATGATGCCAAAATCTGGCATAAAGGGGTCGCTCTGCCTGATTCTGCTGGCGATTCCGTTGCTGATTCCCTGGAACGTGGTTGGCACCATTTGGCAGATCTTTGCCCGTGGCGACATCGGTCTTTTCGGCTGGGGGATCAATCAGCTGGGGTTTGACTACAACTATACCGGAGACACCCTTGATGCGTGGTTGACGGTTCTGTTGATGGATGTCTGGCACTGGACTCCGCTGGTCGCCTTGCTCTGCTACTCCGGGCTGAGGGCGATTCCGGAGGCCTTCTATCAGGCGGCGGAAATTGACCGTGCCTCGAAATGGGCGGTGTTCCGGTATATCCAGCTGCCCAGGCTCAAGAGTGTTCTGATCATCGCAGTGCTGTTGCGGTTCATGGACAGCTTCATGATCTACATTGAGCCGTTTGTGCTTACCGGTGGCGGCCCGGGCAGCTCCACAACCTTCTTGAGCCAGACACTGACAACCATGGCAATCGGGCAGTTTGATCTGGGTCGCGCGGCTGCGTTCTCGCTGATCTACTTCCTCATTGTATTGCTGATTTCATGGCTCTTCTTTACCGCCATTACGCACGCCGACAAAGAAAAATAAGGAGAGTGTGATGAGACAGACACGTTCAAAAAACGTCGGGATTACGCTGTTTATTCTGCTGCTCCTGACTCCGATATACTGGTTGTTGAACATGTCGTTCAAGACCAATCAGGAAATTCTCGGGGGGCTTACCCTCTGGCCCCAGAATTTCACCCTGGATAACTATGCCGTGATCTTTACGGATCCCAGCTGGTACAACGGTTACATCAATTCGATGATCTACGTGTCCATCAACGTGGTGATCACGTTGCTTGTGGCCTTGCCTGCCGCCTATGCGTTCAGCCGTTACAAGTTCCTGGGTGACAAGCACCTGTTCTTCTGGCTGCTGAGCAACCGGATGGCGCCGCCGGCGGTCTTCCTGCTGCCTTTCTTCCAGCTTTATTCATCTATCGGCCTGTTCGACACCCATATTGCGGTGGCGCTTGCTCACTGCCTGTTCAACGTGCCCCTGGCTGTCTGGATTCTGGAAGGGTTCATGTCCGGTGTCCCCCGTGAGTATGACGAGATGGCCTATATTGATGGCTACAGCTTTCCGAAATTTTTCGTGAAGGTGTTCCTGCCGATGATTCGTTCCGGGATCGGGGTGACGGCTTTCTTTGCCTTCATGTTCTCCTGGGTGGAGCTGCTGCTGGCCCGGACGCTAACGTCCGTGGATGCCCAGCCGATCGGGGCGATCATGACCCGAACGATAGGGGCGAGCGGTATCGACTGGGGTGTTCTGGCTGCCGCCGGTTCGCTAACCATCATTCCCGGCCTGCTGGTGATCTGGTTCGTTCGTAACCATGTTGCCAAAGGCTTCGCCCTCGGACGCGTGTAAGGAGACGTTTTATGATTGCCTGGATGAACTGGACTCCGACCGTCGCCATCTTCTTTGCCGTGATTGCGGGAATTCTGGCGGTAATGACGGTTTACGAAATTGTCTCCCCGTGCACCGAGAGGAAGGGGTTTCTGCCGATAGCCACCACCCGCGGGGATCGGTTGTTTATTGGATTGCTTTCGGCAGCATATATACATCTGAGCTTCCTGGCGGTCAGCGATATCACCCTTTGGGTGGCGCTCGCTGTCTCTGTGGTTTGGCTCCTGGTTTTGCTGCGTTGGGGGTGAGTATCGACAAGGGATGTTCGTATGGTGTTTTTTCGAAAATCCTGGTCCTAAAAAAGATTCAGGACTTCTTGTAATGATTTCGAAAACGAACTAATTTTGTTTGAATGATCGGAATCGATCACGATAGATTCCGGCAAAAAAGAATAGCGACCAGAAAGAGCGCTATAACTGCGGACACGAAACACGGCTGTTTCGTTCCATTCATTAAATGTCGAACGAGGTTGGATATGTTCAACAACAACAAATATCCGAGGACCCTGTTGCTCAGCGCCGCCGTTGGTGTCGCCTGCATGGGTTTGAGCCTGCATGCCAGCGCCGATCAGTACAGTGAAGCGGCTGAGAAGTGGGTCAATGAAGCGTTCAAAAACTCTACCTTGAGCAGGGAAGAGCAGCTCAAGGAAATGGAGTGGTTCATCAAAGCCGCTGAGCAGTTCCGTGGCATGGATATCAACGTGGTTTCCGAAACCATAGCGACTCACGAATATGAGTCCAATGTCCTTGCCAAGGCATTCTCCGAAATCACCGGGATCAACCTGACTCACACGCTGATTCAGGAAGGGGATGTCATCGAGAAGCTCCAGACCCAGATGCAGTCTGGAAGAAATATCTATGATGGCTACGTGAATGATTCAGATCTGATTGGTACCCATTTTCGCTATGGAAAGGTGGTGGCCGTTGAGGACATCATGAACGGTTCCGGTAAAGATCTTACCCTGCCTACCCTGGATCTTGATGATTTCATTGGGCTCGACTTTACGACTGGGCCGGATGGCAAACTCTATCAGTTGCCTTCGCAACAGTTTGCGAACCTTTATTGGTTTCGTGCCGACTGGTTTGAACGTGAAGATCTGCAAGAGCAATTCAAGGAAATTTACGGCTACGACCTGGGTGTGCCGGTTAACTGGTCTGCCTACGAGGATATTGCCGAGTTCTTCTCGGTTCACGTGAAGGAAATTGATGGTGAGCGAGTATACGGCCACATGGATTACGGCAAGAAAGATCCGTCTCTGGGCTGGCGTTTCACTGATGCCTGGTTCTCCATGGCGGGTGCTGGCGACAAGGGCCTGCCCAACGGCTTGCCGGTGGACGAATGGGGGATTCGGGTTGAAGAGTGTCACCCGGTCGGCTCCAGCGTTAGCCGTGGTGGTGCAACGAACGGGCCTGCGGCTGTCTATGCCACTACGAAATACGTGGATTGGCTGCGTGAGTACGCGCCCCCCGAAGCTCAGGGCATGACCTTTTCAGAGGCCGGTCCCGTTCCCGCACAGGGCAACGTTGCCCAGCAGATCTTCTGGTATACCGCCTTTACCGCGAGCATGATCAAGGACGGCCTGCCCGTTGTAAATGAGGATGGCACCCCCAAATGGCGGATGGCACCGTCTCCCCGTGGGCCCTACTGGGAAGAAGGTATGAAGCTGGGCTATCAGGACGTAGGTTCCTGGACTTTCCTGGACTCCACGCCTGAGAAACGTCGCCTTGCAGCTTGGCTGTACGCCCAGTTCACCGTATCCAAGACCGTCTCTCTGGAGAAAACGATTGCCGGCCTGACGCCGATTCGCGAGTCCGACATTGAATCTGAGGCGATGACTGAAATGGCGCCGAAGCTCGGCGGCTTGGTGGAGTTTTATAGGAGCCCGGCTCGTGTGCAGTGGTCACCGACCGGTACCAATGTGCCAGACTATCCGAAACTCGCCCAGCTTTGGTGGCAGTACATTGCCCAGGCGGCCAGTGGTGAAGCCACTCCTCAGGAAGCCCTCGACGGCCTCGCTCAGGCTCAGGATCGGGTCATGGAGCGCCTTGAGCGTGCCAATGTTCAACCGACCTGTGGTCCGAAGCTGAACGAACCGCGCGACCCGCAATACTGGCTGGATCAGCCCGGCGCACCCAAGCCGAAGCTGGCTAACGAGAAGCCACAGGGCAAAACCGTTGCCTACGACGAGCTGTTGAAGACCTGGGAAGAGGCGCGCTAAGGCAAGTCGCTTTTCGGAATCACAATGCCTGCCGCAACGCGATCCTCAAGTTGCGGCAGGCGGAGTCATGTTTTTCCAGACATTTTTCTCCAGTTCCCTAAGGGACTGTTTAGAGCCTGAGCGGTTTTCCAGCCTCCCGGCGCCGCTCTTCCCATTCTTCCCGGGTCTGCGCCGCCTGGTCACCCGGCATTGAATCGATGATGCTGAAATAATCGGAACTGTATTCGTCAGCAATGATTGTGTTGCGCGGTTTTACCTTAACCACATACACCGTCTGGACATTCTGGTGATCGAATTCGCGCCAGTACTGTTCGTCTTTTAGGAAAGTGTACCTGTGTCCCTCCAGGGCCCGGATCAGGCTGGCGGTATTGGTGGTACCGGCACGTTCCACCGCATCCTTGTATTGATAAATAATGCTGTAGGCCGAGGCCGCAGCGGTGGATGGTCGCATTTCATATCGGTTTGAGAAGGCTTCTACAAACTCCTTTCCTCTCGGATAGTTCAGCTCGTAGGGTACGTTCCATACCCAGGGCGAGCCGCCGATAACGCCCTCCATAATGGTGGGACCTACCTGCCGAGCCATGCCCAGGGTCAGGTTGGGCACAACAATCTGCATTTTCTTGGTAAGGCCCATTTCGTAGGCAACATTCAGTGCTCTCACCATGTCGTCGCCGAACAGGACCATCATCAGAACCTTGGCGTTACTGGCCTCTGCCTGCTCCAGCGCCTCCCTGAAATCGGTAATCAGTGCCCGGGGGAAAGGGGTTTTCACGCCCTGATGGCGGTCAGTGTCTTCGGTTCCCGAGAACTTGCGAACAGACTCCTCCACAGACCAGCCCCAGGTGTAGTCGGCGGTAATGTAGAAGTAATCGTCTTCCGCATGATTGGTGGTCAGATACTGACTGAGCGCCTTTGCAGTCATCCAGGCGTTGTAGGGCTCACGGAACATGTATGAATGCCCTTCGGCGCCGGTGGTGGCGTTCGAGTAGGTCAGCGTGCCGAAGTAGATCCGGTTGCGATCGCGAGCAGCTTTGCCTGAGGCAATGGCAACGGCGCTGGACACACCGCCGAACACCATCTGGACGCCTTCACGGTCGATGAGTTCTGCGGTGTTCTTTGCGCCCTGGGCAGGGTCACCGCGGGTATTTCTGATCACCAGCTCCAGCTGACGCCCCATCACGCCACCGGCTTTATTGATTTCATCAAGCGCCAGAAAGGCGCCCAGACGTTGTTGCAGACCCTGATCCTTGTAACGACCGGTCTGCGGGTAGTTCAGGCCGATTTTAAGGGTTTCGGCATACACAGTAGTGCTCGCCAGCAACAGCAGACAAGCAGAAAAGAGTACTTTTCTGACGTTCATTCAGGTTGGCCTCCGGAATTGCAGCGCCAATGGGGAAAAGGGCTGCCAATCATTGTTTTGATTATTTGTTAAGCAACGCTAGTGTCTCTGCTGATTATGAGGCCAACAATGGGACAAAAGTGGAATTTTGGGTAACAAATTGTAGGTTAGTGATCTGCATCTTGTCTGGCCTATGTTGTTCCCATGAATCGGTTCGGCTGCAGCCGAAGAAATGGATATACTTTCCGGAATTGCCCGGTGTGGGCTTCGCTGCAGCCAATGGAGTTTTGTGGGTCTTGGTAACTATAAAGCGCAGGAAATTCGGACTTGGATCGACTCTCTCGTTTCTTTTGGCGGCAATGGGGCTTGTCATCGTCCCGATGTCGGCCAGCGCCGAGTGGTATCGGTTTTCGGATACTGCAATGACCACGCCTATCGAACTGGAGTTCTGGGCGGAGGATAAAGAGCTGGCGAACCGGGTTGGCAAAGAGGTGCTGGCGGTTTTTCATCAGGTTGATGAACAGATGAGTCGCTATCGGGAAGAGTCGGAGGTCTCCAGGCTCAACCTCAATGCACCCGACGGGCCAGTAGAAGTCAGTGACGGGTTGTTCGAGGTGATTGAAAAAGCACGGGAGGTTTCTCTACTCAGCCAGGGCGCCTTCGACATCACCTTTGGCTCAGTGGGTTACCTGTATGACTTCAGGGCCGGCAAAAAGCCCACGGACGAGGAGCTTCGATCCGGCTTGCCGCGGGTGAATTTTCGGGATGTGATTCTTGATGAGGATGATCAGACGGTCGAATACCGGCAGGCAGGGATTCTGGTAGACCTCGGTGGCATCGCCAAAGGGTACGCAGTGGATCTGGGAATCGAGCGTCTGGTCAGTTTTGGCATTCGCCATGCCCGGCTGAGTGCTGGCGGCGACATGCGACTGTTAGGGGACAAGCGGGGCCGGCCCTGGTACGTGGGCATTCGGGACCCCCGTTCAGAAGGGCGCAACGCGGTGGTTTTGCCGCTCGAGGATGTGGCCGTGTCCACCTCCGGCGACTACGAGCGGTTCTTCGTGGATGAGGCGGGAGAAAGGGTTCATCACATCCTGTCGCCTGAGACCGGCAAATCGGTCCAGGGTGTCCAAAGCGTGACCATTATCGGCGAGGATGCGTTGACAACCGACGGCCTCTCCACGGCGGTTTTCGTGCTCGGGCCCAAAAAGGGACTGGAGATGATTGAGCGTTTGAAAGGTATCGATGTTGTGGTTATCGATGATCAGCGCATGATGCACGTTTCAGAAGGCCTCGTTCCGCCCCAATCAGACTAGGGGCGGAACGAGCAGTTTCCGTCAATTTCCGATAGTGCCGTTCACGACATTCGAGAACGCAATCAGGCTGTCCTGAGATGTCCCATTGCCCAGCCCGTGGCCGTTGAAACGGGTGCCGAAGTCACCCTGCTCCCCGTGCAATGCCATGTAGTTGAGCAGCACGGTCTGAACCAACTGGTTGACGTTGTTGGCCGCAGGACTGGAGGCAGTTTCCACCGACGCATCAGAGCGCATGAAGCCGATCTGCCTGCGAATCGGAGTGGGGCGGCCCGCCGGGTTGTAAACCAGGAAGAATGAGGCGGCCGTCTGCTGGTTGTCGCCGGTCCATTCGCCCTTGCCACGACCGTCCATGGAATCGTCGATTCGGCCGTTGCTCGACACCGAGCCGTCACTGAACACATAGAGCATCAATGGCATTCCTACCCGGGCTGCGTATTCCAGGCAGGCGCCCATACACCGACCGGCCTGTTCATCACGACGTTCGCCGGTTCCGCGCTCACCCGTATGGTAGTCGTAGCCGCCCATGGTGATCGTGCCGGCGCCAGCGTAGCCGTTCAGCACCAGCTTCATGACAGACGCAGTTTTGCGGAACTCACGGTTATTATTGAACTCATCGCGGGTGAAGATGCCGGTAGGGCCCACGATTTCGAGGTCCAGCTCTGGATCCAGTTCTGCCGGATCGCCGAAGCGGTCTGCCAGGTCTGCACTCTTGATGTAGCCGCAGCGAACCAGATCTTTGACGACGTCGTCTGTAGAGATGCCGGTGTTGACCTGGTTCATCTTGGCGTCGCTGATGCGCTGAATGGATTCCATCACGGCGACCGCGTCTGATTGATCCAGAATGCCGATCAGGTCGCCCACATCTACCAGGCCGGTAACGTCTGAGGGCCGGTCAATCTTGGTGGGGCGAACCTCCGGATTGATCAGGTTCATCGGTGCCAGCGAGTTACCGCCGGATTCCGAACTCTGGGACCCTATGAGAGAGAGCAGGGAGCCGTCGGCACCCGCGTGATGGATGCCGTACATCGGGTTGTGTGGGTTATTGCCGGTGTCGTTTTCCGAGCGAGCTGCAATAATGGCTCCGTCTGTTGCCGCCCGGGTGCCGGGACTAGTACTTTGAAGAATCCCGCGTAGGAAGCCGCTGTCTGAATGGAATGCGAGGCCCAGCTCCGTGTTCACGAACTCCGGATCGTTGGGCAACATGTCACCGGGAAGACCAAGTTTGTTGTAGCCTGCGGTGCTCAGGAAGTCCATTTGCCCACCGGATTTACCCATCAGTACATTGGAGCCGGCAATATTGGCTCCGCCCGCTAGATCAAAGCAGATAAATGGAATCTTGCCTGCGCCCTGCAGCGCTATACCACAGCTTTCTTTCAAGGTTTGTAGGTCTGGAGAAAGCGCGGCGGACGCCATCCGCGGGTTACCGAACAGGCTGAAAAGAGATGCACCGAAAACAGTAGCCGAGCCTGCCATAAGACCCTGCGCGATAAACTCGCGACGTGTCCTGGGCTTGCCGTGGTCGTCATGGAGTAGTGGACTGCCATTGGCCAGAGGCTTCTTTCGTGATTTGCGTATAAACATGATCGACTTCCTTTACTGAACCAAGGTGGTGGCACTGCCAAGCACAGCTGCGCAGCTTGCCTTGACGACCGTTTCGGTTCGGTCAGGGCCGCAGCTTGCACCACAGCTGGTCAAGCCATTGATTAGATTGCTGAGCTCATTAGCGACTGTCTCATTTGTAGGCTGAGATGCCAGATCGTTTCCGACAAACCTACTGAGGAGCGCTCCCACTATGAGATCCTCTCCGCCACCTTCAAATGCGGTGTTTGCCGGTGCCGCAAAATTGAAATTGCCGAAAATCTCCTGCCGAAGGTTGTCGCTGGAAACCAGAGCGTCGCAATACTGAATTGCCAGCTGGGTAATCGCCATCTGATGAGACGAAAGGAAGCCCTCGATTGTTTCCACTGTCGGGAGTTGCTGCCGAACAGTGTTGAATTTCTCGGAAACCTTCGAATGCGTGGTCGGTACACCGGTCATCCGAGACATGGACTCGTTGATCTCGTCAAAAGTTTTCAAGCCGATCTCCGATGACGGCTCCTGGTCTGATGGCGCCGGTTGAGGCGGCAGCGACGGCTCGGAGCGGGCAAAGTTGTTACCGCCCAGCTGGTCGAAGGTCAGGAAAAACTCGTCGTTCCCTGGCCCGTTTTCCAGCGCAATGATGGTGCCCAGAGAGGAGAGCGGTTGCCCGGCGCCGGGCTCATAACTGCCGCTGTCCAGGACAACGTCCAGGTTGGCCCAGGCCTGTCCAACAGTTGCCTCCTTGCCGTTGATGCCCAGTCGCATGCCGCGCAGCGGGATGTTCGATGGTTCGGCCGAGTCATCAAGGCTGATGAAGAAGGGACTGGTGAATCGGTAGGCATAGCTATCGAACTGGCTGACTTCGAACACGATGAAGCTCTCGGGCACGTCGATCAGGTGAGAGACACCGAACAGGAGATAGAACTTCTGGCCAACGCCCACTTCGAAGTTGGCCTGAACCTGCTCCGGTGTCAGCGCACGATTGTGGATGGCTACCATGCGGATCGCGCCCTGCCAGGGCGAGTTACCATCGGTCTCGTTGCCCAGCACCAGGGCAAAGCTGTCGTCCCATTCAGTCAGCAGTCCGCCGTCGTCCGGGTCGACATCCCCGGTTGGGACACCATTTACAAAGATCTGGCGCCCGGTTGCCGGGGTGTAGTTCACCACCACGTGCTGCAGGGTTGCCTGCAGGAGCATGTCGGCGTCCCGGGTCGCGAAAGGCGTATTCTCATCGCTGGTGGTGCTGCGATGCAGCACTTCGTAACGCTGGAGCGACTGGCTGAGCGTAACGTTGCGAGTGGTGGATGAGCCCGAGTAGGTCACGATGCGGGCATCTTCCTGGGTGATGTTGCCGGGGGCGACCCAGGCCTCGATGCTGTACTCGCCGGAGGCGGTCAGCAGGGTGTGCAGCTTCCGGCTTGCGGTGGTACTGCCCTGGGCCTTGCCCGCCGGGATCATGAAACCCTGCTCGTTTTCGCCTGCCGGACCAAGGTCAATACCCCAGCCGCCAACCCAGTCAACGTTTCCGCTCAGGGTCAGATCCAGTGCAGGCGAGACGCCGCTGGTATCAAAGGCAGTCTGGCCTTCACCAAACTTGAATTCGTACAGGGCAATCACGTTGTCTTCAAACCGGCCGCCGGAGTTTGCGAGCAGGCCGTCTGCCTGCAGGTTGAGTGCCTTGCTGGCAACGATTGCCGGGTCCACGGGTTGGGCGCTCAGATCCTGGACCATTTCAAGAATCTTCAGTTCCATCAAATCGGCTGAGGCTTCGCAGTCGTCGTCCCAGCAGTTGTGGAAGTCGTAGCGCAGACGTTCAACCAGTCGGGATGCGCCCGGATTCATGGGATCAATACGGCTTTTCGCCTGATCGTAGGCAGTAGTGACATCGGCGCTGGCAATGTAAGGGGTTTGCCCACCATCAGCATGGCAGTCGCTGCAATACTGTCTGAGTTCGGGGTATACCGTGGTGGAAAACAGGCCAGTGTCGCTTGGCAGGGCAACCGTGGCGCCCGGTTCTTTGAGCGCTGGAGCGCGAAGTTCCACGGTTTTGGCAGAGCCTTCTGACCCGCCTGCCCAGTTGGAAATATAGGTGGTGAGAATGTCCACACAGGCTGACGTGCTCTGGAGCCAGCAATTATGGCCACCTGCCACCTTTGTCACCATTGTGGACTGGGATGGATCAGACAGGTTAACAATAGAATTCGCCTGTGCGTAAGCCAGGTTAACGTCCTGCTCATTGACGAACGTGGGTGCCTGGCCATTGGAGCCGTGACACGCGCCGCATTTATCCTGGGTGACGAGGTTGTCCCACACGGTGCGTTTGAAGTTGGCCACATCATCCGTCGAGGGGGCAGGCCCGTTGTAGGTAACCGTGCCGGAATTCTGGGAGGTATTCGGCAGTTGTTCCGTGGATTCGCCCCCGCAGGCAGAAAGCAGAAGGGCCAGGACAGTGATGGCAAGGACCGATTTGAGGGAGCTCATGGAAATGCCTTTAAATGTTTTCATAGCGTCCTCACTCCCCCATGCAGTACACGGCGGATTCTGCAAATACCTGCTTCAGGTCGTAACCCTGACTTGCGAAGCTGGCAACCATACTGCTTACCTGCGAACGGTCTGCGCTGTCGGAGGGAGGTCGCAGGCAGACATTCTCGAACACCTTCTTGACCTGGCACTCTGCGAAGGCCTCGGAATTCGCGAATTCCATACCCAGGCTCTTGGCACCGCTGCCGGAACCCGGGAGTGAGGGATCCCATCCCAGTCGGCGATTGGCGCCCTGGCGCCAGTAGTTATCCCAGCTGTCGTCAGGTGTGACATAGCCCTGCTCGAAGGTTGCAGAGTTGATGTGGTACTTGGCCTGAACCCTGGAGCCGGTTTCTGGGTCTGTTTCGCCAATGGCGTTGTAGACCAGCCTGCCCAGTTCTCCATCGGGGTCGGTGTTGGCGTCATACTCGTAGTCGTAGTAGGCAAACGCCTGGGTCATGGGGTCCATGCCGGTGTGGCAGCCAACGCAGTTGTTCAGGAATACCCGGCTGTCACCACCCGGGCTGCGGGAAACATCCTGGCGAATGCGGTCCGTGGGCAAGGTAACGTCCGCAACCTGCTCCAGGTCGTTGCACATGTGATTGATCAGTGTGAAGCGGAACATCGCCCGGTTGGTGCCGGCACTGAAGAAAGCCCGGGCGGAAGCTCTTGATGTAATGACGCCGGCGGTGGCCGAGGGAGGAAGGCCCGTGTAGGTCGACTGGTTTACCCGCTCCAGGTTGTCCTTAAGGCTGGCTCCACTGTTCTCGAGGGATTCGTAGTGGTTGTTGTTGCTGGTGGAGTAGTTTGGCAGGTTCAGGGATGCATTCCCGATGTAAAGAACATCGTCATACAGAACTTTTCGGAAGTCTTCCCCGTCCCGCACCAGGCCAATCACCGTGGCAATGTAATCATTGAGGGGCACGAACTTTGACATCGCCTCGTTGGTCCAGGGGGCTGCAAAATTCTTCAGGGTGACGTCGTAGAAAGCGCTGTCTTGCATGGCCGTGAAGGCGGCATCAATCGCTCTGCCGGACTCTATGTCGCTCGCCATATCGTCAAGGACGACTTCAGAGGGTGGCACGCCGGCGACCCGATCGTGGATTCTTTTGGCCTGCTCTCTGGGTCCAGCCTGAACAAGGCTGGCCTGTCCAGACACCAATGCGACGAGAACTGCGGTACTGCAAGCCTTGCAAAGCAGGCTTCTGATCCTGTTCCGGGCGGTCATGTCCTTTCCCTCGGTGATCGATAGCATGTGCACATTAATGCTTTTTGACAATTGTTAAAAGTTTACGGCTTGCTATATCCTTCGTTTTGAGCCGTAGGCCACGTTATTACATTGCGTTACGTAAAACCCTTGGAGCCTGCCAGCGGAACCGACTTAATTTATGTCATGGAATGTCATCCGAAACAGGGTTTCTCACGTTGGAAATTAAGTCGCCCATTCTAAACATCTCTCGCAGTACTCGCCTGGCTGTCGCACTCGGCTCGCTTGCAGCTCTGTCTGGCTGTCTTTCGAGCAGCGACAGTCAGCAGGCGGATCCGGTTGTCGTCGAGAACCCTGTGGCTTATGTCGAACGGGCTCTGCTTTTTGACGAAAACACCGGGGCCCTGGTCGAGGACAACCTGGCCGACCCGAGCGCTTTCCGCCCCGGAGCGCGGCTGTTTCTGAAGGCCAGTGCCACTGCGGACGCCGAGAAGCGGGATATTGCCTCAAGAGCATTCGCGGGGCCGCAATTCCTTGATGACAATGGTCAGTTACGTTTCGACGTGAAAGATCTCCACGTTTCCCACGACGGCTCCAGACTGCTGTTTGCCATGCGTGCGCCGGAAATCGAGGACGCAGACGACGAGGATCAGCCAACCTGGAATATCTGGGAATACGAGGTTAGTACCGACATCCTGCGCCGGATCATCGATTCGGACGTTACCGCCCGGGCCGGGCAGGACGTTGCGCCAGCCTATCTGCCTGATGGCAGAATCGTTTTCTCGTCAACCCGTCAGCGGATTTCCAAGGCGGTGCTGCTTGATGAAGGCAAACCCCAGTATTCCGGTCTGGACGAGGAGGGTGATAGCCCCGGGTTTGTTCTGCATGTGATGGACGACGATGGTCAGAACATTGAACAGATCACCTTCAACCAGAGCCACGACCTCGACCCCATGGTGGCGGATGATGGCACCATTGTGTTCAGCCGCTGGGATAATGCCGGCCAAACCCGGAACAACGGTGTGAACCTCTACCGCGTCAACCCTGACGGCACTGGCCTGAGTTATCTTTTCGGTCGTCACTCCCACGATTCGGTTCCGGAAGCGAACGACATACAGTACCTGCAGCCACGCAAATCAGACAGCGGCAATCTGCTCGTGCAGCTAAGGCCGTTTGAAACGGATGATTACGCGTCTGTGTTGGCGGAAGTCGATGTTGACCAATTTGTTGAGGCCAATCTTCGTCTCGATGGCACCGAAGGTTCGGGACAGCGCTCGCTTGTGCCCGGCGTGGGCCTGGATGGCCAACTATCGCTGAAAGGCAGTTATGCATCGGTTTCACCGCTACTTGATGGTACCAACCGCTACCTGGTCAGTTGGACACCTTGCCGGTTGCGTGAAACAGCGACCGACCGGATTGTGAACTGCACGGAAGATCGCCTGCAATCCGAAGACTATCAACCCGCAGAGCCCGTCTACGGTTTGTGGCTTCTGGATATCAACAGCGAAACCCAGCGGCCGGTGGTCCCGCCGGTAGAGGGCGTTCAGTTTGATGAGGCGGTCCTGATGAAGGAGCGGCCTCTGGAAGGGTTCATCCCGGAATCCCAGTTCACGGGTGATGAGGGGGCCCTCGGCGATGCCGGCTACGGCGTCCTGCACATTCGAAGCGTCTATGATATCGATGGAGTGGACACCACGCCGACTGGTATTGCTGCAATGGCTGATCCGCTGCAAACGCCGCCGGAAGATCGCCCGGCCAGATTCCTTCGACTGGAAAAGCCCGTGGCCATCCCCGATGAGAACGTCCGGGATTTCGACAACAGCGCCTTTGGCCGCAGCCGGGCTCAGCTAATGCGGGAGATTCTGGGCTACGTGCCGATAGAGCCTGATGGGTCAGTGAAGGTGGCGGTGCCCGCCAATGTTGCTTTTGCCATCAGTATTCTTGATGCGAAAGGCCAGCGTGTTGGTGGCGCTATGGGCAACCGGCACCAGAACTGGCTCACGGTGCGCCCCGGCGAGACCCTTGAATGTTCAGGGTGCCACAACCCGAACAGTCCGACACCCCATGGCAGACCGGATGCCGGTCCAGCGTCCGTGTGGGGTGGGGCCGCAACCACCAGCCTTCCGTTCCCGAATACCGACCCGGCTCTGTTTGCCGACATGGGTGAAACCATGGCTCAGGTGTTTGCCCGCATCAACGAGATTCGCCGGCCGACGCCGGATGTGGTCTATGCCGATCAATGGTCCGGAGATGCCGTGGATCCCAAGCCTGACAGCTTTGCCTACGCCTATGCCGATCTGCAGACACCGCCGCCGATATCCGGCGTTTGTGCAACCGACTGGGCGCCGAATTGCCGGATTGTGATCAACTACGAGCAGCATATTCATCCGCTGTGGAGCGTCAATCGGGAGGTATTGGACCCGGACACCATGGCGGTCGTGGATGACTACACCTGTACCAGTTGCCATACGGACACCGATGCGGCGGACGCTCAGCAAGTGCCGGCTGGACAGCTGGATCTGGGCGATGGCCCGTCACCCGATGAACCGCTACACTTCAACGCCTACAGAGAACTGCTCTTCCCGGACAGTGAGCAGGAACTGGTGAACGGCGCCCTGATCGATGTGCTCGTGGACTCCGGGGAGGTTTTGAGGGACGAAGAAGGCAATCCCATTCTGGACGCCAACGGAGATGAACAACCCATCCTGGTAACAGTGCCGGTGCAGGCTTCAATGTCCGTCAACGGTGCCCGTGCAAGTCGTTTCTTCGACGTATTCGCCGACGACGGTTCACACAGGGATTTCCTCTCGCCCGCCGAACTGCGACTGATTGCAGAGTGGTTGGATATTGGCGGCCAGTATTTCAACAATCCGTTCGACGCTCCGGAAGACTGATCCAAGGACTGAAACTCGCACCATGCCCATCGCCATTCTTATCTTTCTTTTGTTGTTGCCGGCCCAGAGCTGGGCTGGCTGGCTGTGGGGGCAGGCTGAAGACGATGCATTGAAAGTGCAGGTGGCGGAGCCCTATGTGTCCTGGCGAACCGGACCGGCAACGGGCTATCCAGTTTTTCATACCAGCGAAAAAGGGGAATGGCTGACCATTCTCCAGCGCAAGACAAGTTGGATCAAAGTGACGGATACCCGTGGCCGGGAGGGTTGGATAGCGGTTGCGGATATTGCGCAGACGGTGGATGCCACGGGTAATCGTGTGGATCTTCAGGTGCCGGATTTTGAGGCTTTTGAAAGCCGGCGGGTGGAAGCCGGATTGATGATGGGGGAGTTTGATGGTGCCGCTGTCACGGCAGGCTACGGCGGCTTCTGGATGACCAGAAACCTGTCCGCCGAGCTTTGGGCTTCTCAGATTCTGGGCAGCGCCTCGGAAATTAGAATGGTTAATGCGAATCTGGTGCATCAGCCATTTCCTGACTGGCGGGTATCACCCTTTTTTACCCTGGGGGTCGGGCATATCTGGGTTGATCCCAAGGCCACTCTGGCTCAGCCCGAAGAACGGGATAACAGCATTGGCCATGCAGGGCTTGGCATCCGCGCCTACATCACCGATCGATATTTCATCCGTGCCGAAGTGAAGGACTACAAAGTGTTCACTACCCGGTCCACCAACGAAGAAGCGACAGAATGGAAAATCGGACTAAGCATCTTTTTCTGAAAACGCTGTGTCTCGGGGCAGGGCTATGCATAGCCACAGCAACCCAGGCCCAGGATGATCGGCCGCTGATCGAGCCGGATGTTACCCCGGTGCCGGTCACCGAGGCGCTGATTGACACCGAGAACTTTGAAATTGGCGCTTTTGTGGGCGTGCTCAATATCGAGGACTTCGAGTCGTCGCTGCTTTATGGCGGCAAGCTCACCTACCACCTCAGCGAGTCCTTCTTTTTCGAGGCCGGAGTCGGCTTCGCGGAGGGTGGAGAAACCAGTTTCGAGAAGCTGGCCGGTAACGTGGAGGTGCTTACCGACAGCGAGCGGGATTACAGCTATTACAACATCAACCTGGGTTACAACGTGCTTCCGGGCGAGGCCTTCCTCACCGAGAACTACGCATTCAACACCAATTTCTATCTGATTGCGGGTGCCGGCGCTACCGATTTTGCGGGTGACACCCGGTTTACCCTGAATGCCGGCGCGGGCTATCAGGTTCTGTTGACGGACAGCGTTGCAGTTCAGATTGGCGTAAGACAGCACTACTACCGAATAGATGTTCTTGGGGCCGAGAAAACCTCCATGAACACAGAGGTCAGCACTGGCCTGTCGGTCTTTTTCTGATTACAGGAGCAATGGTTATGAAAGCATCCATAAAATCACTGGCGGTGGCGGGCGTCCTGGCCTGTCTTAGCCCCATGGCGGGCGCCGAGGCCATCAATGTGCCAGCTCCGGATTTCACCCTGGAAAGCCGTTCCGGCGAAAACCTGAGGCTGGAGGACCATCGTGGTGAAGTGGTGATGCTGAACTTCTGGGCATCATGGTGTGGTCCCTGCCGCCAGGAAATGCCGCTGATGGATGAGCTTTACAGCCAATACAAGGATCTCGGCTTCACGATTCTGGCGGTCAATGTGGATGAGAATCGGGAAGAGGCCCATCGCTTCCTGGACAAGGTACCCGTGAATTACCCGATCCTCTACGATCCGGAGAGTTCGGTGAGCGAGCTTTATGAAGTCCAGGCTATGCCAACGACCGTGATGATCGATCGCGATGGTAATGCCCGGTATCTCCACTACGGCTATCAGCCGGGTTACGAAGACGAGTACGAACAGCAGATTCGCGAGCTGGTGCGCGAATAATTTTCGGACGGAACGTTTATGCGTAATTTGTCGATCTTCACTGCCTCTGCTCTTTTGGTCGCGACCTTCACGATCTCTGGATGCAGCTCAATCAAGCCGTGGGTAAAACCCTATGAACGGGATAATCTGGCGGATCCGGTCATGAGTCTCAGCCGCCATGGCAAGGCGGATTCCTACATGCATCACGTCTATCAGGTCCGGGAGTCTGCGCGGGGAGCAGAAGGCGGTTCTGGGGGTGGCTGTGGCTGTAACTGACGGCAAAAGGTTAGTGCGCTCCGTCTGCGCTCTGTTCGTGCTGATGTTGGCCGGGCAACAGGCGATTGCGGCGACCTTGCCAGTGGATAACGTGGATGTTCTCTACCACCGCTATGACGGTGGTGGCATGGTCATCGATGGCCCCTCAGTTTTGGTGCGCAAGGGTATTGGCTCGTCGGTTTCGTTTTCCGGCCAGTACTATGTGGACTCCGTTTCGGCTGCCTCTGTGGACGTTCTGGCCACGGCGAGCCCCTACGAGGAAGAACGCAACGAGTACACCTTTGGTGTCGATTACCTGCACGATAAGTCCATTTTGAGTCTGGGTTTCACCAACAGTTCCGAAAACGATTACGAAGCCAACACCGTTTACTTCTCGCTCAGCCAGGAGTTTTTCGGGGGCATGTCCACAGTAACCATGGGCTATGCCAGCGGCTGGGATGAAGTGGGCCGGGTTGGCAACGATTCCTTCAGCGAGGAAGCTGATCGTCGGAACTATCAGCTCGGACTGAGTCAGGTCGTCACCCGCAACAGCCTGGTAGGCCTGGATCTTGAGGTGGTTACGGATGAGGGCTTCCTGCAGAACCCTTACCGACAGAACCGCTACATCGACCCGAACGATTCCACAGCGTTCCTGTACCAACCGGAGCGTTATCCGGAAACCCGAACAAGTACCTCCGTGGCCATGCGAGCGCTTTATTATCTGCCATATCGCGCCTCAATTCGCGGTGAATACCGTTATTTTTCCGATACCTGGGGCATCAACGCCCACACGGTCGAACTGGGATACGTGCACGGATTGAACCAGCACTGGACCCTTGAAGGTTCCATTCGTTACTACAGCCAGAGCGAAGCGGACTTTTACAGCGATCTTTTCCCGTTCGAGAACTCCCAGACACACCTGGCCCGTGACAAGGAACTCAGCTCCCTATCCGGGACAACCCTGGCGGTGGGCGCGGTCTACGAATGGAAGCAGACGTCGCTTCCCGGCATCGATCGCCTGCAGTTCAGCTTACTGGTGGACTGGCTGAATTTTGAATATGACAACTTCCGGGATGTCACCGCAGCAGGTGACTTTCTCCCCGGCGAAGAACCCCTATATTCCTTCGATGCCTACGTAACCCGGGCGTCGTTGATTCTTGAATACTGAGCATGCAGGAAGAACGACCATGGCCACTTGCTTGAACTCCCGATTTCCGGTGCTTTTAGCGGCATTGACCCTCGCCCTGACAGCCCCCGCATTTGCCCAGACCAATCCCGGGGCGGAGAAAGATGATACAGCCGTCGCCGAGCAGGTGGAGGCGCTCAAGAAGAAAGTGATACGCCTGAATCGTGACCTGTTTATCCTTGAGGAAGATCTGCTTTTTCCAGCCAATACCCAGGTTGCCGTGTTTCTCAGCGTTGATGCCGGGAAGTTTCTGAAGCTGGATGCGGTCAAACTGAAAGTCGACGACGAGATTGTTGCTTCCCACCTGTATACGGAGCGACAGGTGACTGCCCTTGAACGCGGCGGCATGCAGCGGCTATACGTCGGCAACCTGAAAACCGGCGTCCATGAGATGACGGCGTTTGTTGAGGGAATCGGCCCGGATCAGCGGCCTTACAAGCAGGCGGCCTCCCTGGAGTTTGAGAAGGGCACTGGAACGGCCGCTCTGGAAATCCGCGTTGAAGATCGCTCCTCCAACTACCAACCCTCCGTATCCATTGTGGAGTGGGAGTAAGCCGCGTCGTGGGATTGAAAGCAAGCCAGTCCTCAGGTCGACGCCCGTTCATTTACGCGGGTGCCCTACTGTGGCTGATGATGACCCCGGTCCATGCCGATGAGGCGCAACCCGAGCGGGCGAAGGACCTTCGTTATGGTTGGGCGCTGTACGAATACCATCAGGGTAACGCCTTCGAGGCTCTGACCCAGCTGGCCGTGGCACGCGAACGGGGCGGCATCAAGGGACACGGAGATCATCCGGCTCTCGTCGAGGGCGGGCTCATGCTGTCCTGGGGGATGACCCGAGAGGCGAGCAGGTTGTTTACGCAGCTACTCGGGGCTGATGGCGCCGGCAGCAATCTGTCGCCTGATGTTCGCAACCAGGCCTGGTTCTATCTCGGTAAGGTGTTTTACCTCGAGGGGAATCAGGCGCTCGCACGTGAGAACCTCGATCGTGTGGATGGCGAGATACTGGCCGAGGCCGACCACGATCTTTTCCGCGAATGGATTTATCTGCGCTCCCGGCTGGTCATGATGTCTGCCCGCCCTGATGATGAACCCGAACTGGCTTCGCTTCGGGAGCAGCTGGACGAAACGGACATCTGGTCCCTTTACCTCCGGTACAATTCCGCGGTCTCCGCTCTCGATGCGGCAGACGTAGCTGCCGCCGAAGAGGAACTGAAAAAGCTCATCGCCATCCTCGACCAGTCCATTGACTCCGTCGAGCCAGATGCCGAACGGGAGGGCCTGCTGGGCCGCGCTCGCCTCTCGCTTGCGGGCCTGTACCTGCGTGATAACCAGTTTGAGGCAGCTCTGGAGGTCCTGGGAGCCATGCCACTGACCGGCGTGTTCGCCGATCAGGCTCTCTTTGACTACGCCGTTGCCGCGGCGGGCCAGGGCAGGCCGGAGAGGGCTCTCGACGCCCTTGATACTCTCGCGAACCGTGAACTGTTTTTGCCCTGGCGCCAGCAGGTTCCCTTTGCCCGCGCCTATGTTCTTGAGCAGATGAACGCTCCACAGCGTGCATTGCCTGCGTTTAAAAAGGCAGCCGACCATTACGAGGCCCGTATCAGGGAGCTCGACAATATCCGGGATCGGCTGAATGAAGAAAGTCTGATGGCCCAGCTTGAGTTCAGCCGTGACAGCGACGGGATTCTTACAGATTCCTATGGCCGGCTGCGCGTGCAGCCCCTCGATTCTGGTATGGCAGAAGTGCTGGCTTCGGAGACGTTCCAGCAGGCGCTTGCCGAATTGAACGAACTCTACCGAATGCAGTCCTTCATCGCCGAGCGGCAGTCCAGGTTTGAATCGTTCCGGATCATGCTGGAGACCCGTGAGCAGCAACGGCAGATTCGTATTGCCGAGACCCGTCGGGCACTCGAAACCCAACAGGCAGACCAGTGGCAGCAGTTGCACGAGGACTTCACGGACAGAGTTTCCTCGGCGCTGGCAGACGAAGATGCGGGATTCTTCATGACCTCGCAACAAAAAGCGCTTAGAGACAAGCTCGCTGAGGTTGAGAAAACTCTGGCGGATTTGCCTGACGACGCGACGACCGCCAGGCAGCGTGCGACGTATCGGCGGATGCGTGCCTACTTCGATTGGTGGATTGCGGATGACTATGGAATCAATCGCTGGGCGGCGCAAAAACAGCTCATGCAACTGGATCGCGAGATGCAAAGCTTTCAGGCCCAGCGGCAACGGGTTGAAAGCCTGATGGCCGATGATGCCCGCCATGCGGAACTGGCTCGGCGGATCGCTGCCAGCGAACGGGAACTCGCGACTCTTGGAACAGAGGTGTCCGAGGCATTAGGCAGTGCCCGGCAAACACTCCTGGCGCAGGTTGATCGGATGCTGGCTGCCCAGCAACAGGAGCTTAATGGATACCTGCTGGCCTCTCGCCACGCCCAGGCGAGGCTGGCGGACCAGTTGTTCCGCGCATCGCAAAATGCAGGTGCCGGTGATGAATAATCGGATGGCCGGCAGGACTGTTAAAGGCCTCCTCATGGTTGGGGCCCTTGTCATGGCGAGTGGCTGCCAGATGTTGCAGTCGATGATGCCTGCCGGTGGCGAAGAAATGCCGCGAGTCCGTGAGGGCACACTGGCTGCGCTTCCGGCGATCGAAACGCGGCAGGAAAGTGCAGATGCAGCGGCGGTCAGCGACCCCGCAGAAGATGTTTCCATTGAAACGGTAATGGACAGTTACAAGGCGCTTTTGCCACTCGTAGAGGATCCCCGCAAGCAGGTTACCATCAGGCATCGGTTGGCCGATCTGGAATTCCAGCGTGCGGAGCGGAAAATGGCGGATTCGGCTGTCGATGAACTGTCCGGCGCCATCGATGCCTACCAGCGTCTTCTGTCGGAATATCCAGAGCGTGAGGGCAATGACCAGATCTATTATCAGCTTGCCAGAGCCTGGGAGCTTCGAGGCGCGACGCCGCAGCAGCTTGAAGCCCTGAATACTCTGGTTCGCCGCTACCCGGATTCAGAATACTGGGTTGAGGCTCAATTCCGCCGCGGCGATCTGTTGTTTATCGATGGTCGATACGGGGAAGCGGAACAGGCTTTCGACGAGGTTACCCTCGCGAGCCAGGAACGCATGGCCGATCCCTCGTTCCTGGTGAACGCGCATTACATGAAGGGCTGGAGTCTGTTCAAGCAGGCGCAATACCAGGAAGCGCTCTTCAGTTACGTTGAAGTGCTTGATCTTGTCATGCCCGAGGGCAGGCCGGTGGCGGACGTGGATCAGCGGAGCCAGACACTGATCGAAGATCTGTTCAGGGTGGTAGGGCTGTCCCTGTCGTACCTTGACGGAGCGGAAACCCTCCAGGCGATTTTCCGCCAAACGGGTGGTCGCCCCTACGAAATCCTGGTCTACGACCGCTACAGCGAGCTCTTGCTCGAGAGAGAGCAATACAGTGATGCCATCGATGTCTTCGAAGCCTACATAGAAGACCATCCGGAGAGTCCCTGGGCGCCGCGCTACCACATCCGGATCATTGATACCCTTGAGCTGGCCGGTTTCACCCGTACGATCCCTGAACGAAAGGCCGGCTTTGTCAGCCTTTACGGAATCTACAGCGATTACTGGCAGTCAGCGGGCCCCGATGCAATTGGCTTTATCGAGCAACAACTGGAACAACTGTTGCCGGAACTGGCGGACCGCCAGTACCTGCTGGCAGGGGAGGCGGAGTATGATCAGCAGGCGGACGATCATTACCGCAAAGCCGCCAGTTATTACGCCGAATTTGCGGCTACCTTCCCGGACCACCCCCGTACACCGGAGCGGCTGTTCCTTCTGGGTGAGACTTACCTGGAGCTGGAAGACTGGCCGGCAGCAATCGCAGCTTTCGAACGCGTGGCCTATGACTATCCGGAAGACACAGTAGCCGATCGGGCAGCTGAAGCCGGGTATGCATCGGTGCTGGCATTCCGGGAGTACTCGCAAACCTGGGAGAGTGAACCGGTATCGGAGCGGATGGCCTATCAGGAGCTGCAACAACTGAACCGGCTGCGGTTCGCAAATGCGTTTCCCGGCGACGCCCGGGCGCCGGCGGTGTATTACATTGCGCTGCAGCGTGAATTTGACCTGAACAACTGGGAAGAGACCGTCAATATGGCGGCCCGACTTGTTACCTGGCAACCCACGCCCCCGGATGAATTGACGACGGAAGCTTTGCTGTTATCCGGGCACAGCCTCTCCGAACTGGCCCGATACGCCGAGGCGGAACAGGCTTATCGTGACGCCCTGGCAACAATGGCCGAAGACGATGAACGCAGAAGCGGCGTTCGTGAAAATCTGGCAGCCGCGGTCTATCGACAGGCGGAGCAGTTAGCTGATGCCGGAAATGTGGAGGCTGCGGTGAGCGAATTCCTGCGAGTCGGCACGGCCGTTCCAGAATCCGCTCTGCGGGCAAACGCCGAATACGATGCTGCCTCACTTCTTATCACCGCCAATCTCTGGGAGCAGGCCATCGGTGTGCTGACCAGTTTCAGGCGGTCTTTCCCCAATCACGAGCTGATTGACACAGTCCCTGCAAAACTGGCGTTGGCCTACCGTGAAACGGAGCAGTGGGAGCGAGCCGCCGACGAACTCCAGCAAATGGTCTCCCTCGCCAAGACGCCGGAAGAGCGAAGGGAAAACCTGTTGATTGCAGCAGAACTGTACGATCAGGCCGGTAACCGGGAGAAGGCGATTGATACCTGGCGAAATTACGCCAACAGCCACCCCGAGCCGACGGACGTCTACATGGAAGCGGCCAATCGGCTGGCTGAGCTCTATCAGGAAGACGGGGATGCCGAAAGCAGGGATTACTGGTTGCGAAAGCAGATGGAAACGGTGGACCGGGACCCGGACGCCGCAGACGATCGCATGCGGTACCTTGCGGCGTCAGCCTCTGCAATCCTCGCCCGCGACGCCCTTGCCAGGTATGACGGCATCAGGCTGACTCTTCCACTCAATCAAAGCATGACAGCGAAGACCGATGCGCTTGAACGAGCGGTCAACGCCTACAAGAAGACGGCCAGCTATGGCCTTTCATCATTTGCAACCGAGGCCGGTTACCAGATCGCCCACATCTATGCACGCCTCGGTGCCGATCTCATGGACTCGGAGCGGCCCACCGGATTGAGCGAGCTTGAACTGGCTCAGTACGAGCTTCTCCTGGAAGAGCAGGCCTACCCGTTTGAGGACAACGCCATCGATATCCACGAGCAGAATATCCGGCGGGCCCGGGAGGGCATTTTCGATGAATGGGTCAAGCGCAGTTACGAGGCCTTGAAAGCCCTGTTGCCCGGACGTTATCGGAAAGAAGAAGTTACCCAGGGGGTTGTCTATGAGCTCGATTAAGGCCTGCGGACTCTGTCTTTTCGTGATGTTTTCGCTTTCGGGGTGTGTAACGGCGCCGGCGCCGCCGGAGTCTGAGGCAGAAGTTGAGCAAGCTGTACTGGAAGCGTCATTCGCCAAGGCCGTGAGTGCCATGGAGGAGGGAAACCTCGCCGAGGCCAAAACCCGATTCGAGCAACTGGCGAGCGACTACCCCGGAAGAGCCGGCCCCATGGCCAACCTTGGCATTATTGCGTTCCAGGAAGAGGATACCGAGACCGCGAAAAGTTGGTTTGAACGCACGCTGGCGGTGAATCCGGAACATGTGCAGGCGCTGAATCATCTGGGAGTAATTGCCCGGAACGCAGGAGAATTCGACGAAGCAGAACGGTATTATCGCGCGGCACTGTCTGCTGATCCGAATTACGCGCCTGCTATCCTTAATCTGGCCTTCCTGCTTGATATCTACCTGGGTAAACCTTCCGAGGCGGTCGACCTTTATGAGCGTTATCAGTCCGCGGCCAGTGAGCCGCACCCCAGACTGGAAGACTGGATCTTCGATGCCAAAAACAGAATCTAATGTGGACTATGTGATATGAAACGTCTCGCGCTAATCGCTCTGGCAGTTTCCGCCCTGTTGCCCACGGCGCCGATGGTCTTCGCCCAGGACGCCCCGGGTGTGGTTACCATTGAAGGCACACGAATCCGTGGCGATCAGGAAGTGCCCACGGTGATGTATCTGGTGCCCTGGCAGCCACCGGAAGTGGACGAGTTGCGTGCGCCAGAAGAACGCCTGATGGTTGATCAGGGCCTTCGGCCCCTGGAGCGCTATGAGTTCCAGCGATTTATCAAGTATCACGAAGCCTTCATCACACAGACCCAGGCAGCAGCCGGGGACTAGAGTGTGATGCCTGTCGCATCCTGAGTGTGTCGCTGCGCAAGATTAAACAAACCCTCACACAGACTTTCGCGAACTTACCCGCACAAGGTCAGGCCGCGCATAGACTGATCTGAAAACCGGACCATGGAGTGCCCAGAAAATGATCGATACCGCCGTTCGCTTCTTCCAGGAAGGTGGCTTTTTTATGTTTCCGATCGCCGTTGTGCTGATCATCGGACTCATTGTTGCCATCGAACGTTACGTCTACCTTTCCGCCCAGAAACTGACCAACCGTCGGGACTTCAACCGCCTGCATCAGATGATCGCCAAGCGTGACCTGAAGGGCGCCCTGAACTACACCCAGGAATCCGGCAGTGCCATGTCGACCATGATCGGCTTCGGCCTTCAGCGCCTGGCCCGCCGCCAGGGTCGTGAAGAGATCGAATACGCGATGGAAGAGGGGTTGCTGGATGTGATGCCGCGTTTGGAAAAGCGCACCCAGTATCTGGCAACGCTGGCCAACATTGCCACGCTGCTTGGCCTGCTGGGTACGATTATCGGGTTGATTGCAGCGTTTACGGCGGTAGCTGCAGCGGATCCGGCCCAGAAGGCGAGCCTTCTGTCCCAGAGTATCTCGGTTGCCATGAACACCACCGCCTTCGGCCTTATGTCTGCAATTCCCATGCTGCTGATCCACTCACTGCTGCAGACCAAGACCAATGAGATCGTCGACAGCTTTGAGATGGCGGGCATCAAGGTCCTGAACCTCCTCAGCGATGGTTCCGGCAGTAAGACCGCCGCTCAACCACAGGGACAGAATGCCGCTGCGCCGGCACAGGTAGCGACTCCGGCCGGTAGCCCGGCCTGATAACCAGCCAGAAGGATGTCAGGCCATGAGACGGAAACATCGTCGCCTACAAAGTGAGGCCGATCTCGACATCACGCCCTTCATGAATCTCATGATTGTGCTGGTGCCGGTACTGCTGCTGAATATGGTGTTCGCCCACACCAGCGTTCTGGAACTCAACTTCCCGACCGGTGAGAGCCTGTCGGGCGAGCAGGCGGAAGAGCTGCAGATCCAGGTGGTGATCTATGAGGATCGCCTGGTCGTTGCGGATAACCAGGGCGGCGTGATCAAGAACATCCCCCAGCGCGAGGGCGAGTATGATTTCGTTCTGCTCAAGGATGTCATGAAGGAAATCAAGAGCCGTGTGCCGGACAAGAAGGATGTGATTATTATGCCGTCCCGGCAGACGTCCTATCAGTCTCTTGTCTCGGTGATGGACACGGTGCGCTCATACGAGGCGGTTGTGGCTGGTAGTGTGGTTGAAGCGGAGCTGTTCCCCGAGATCTCTCTCGGCGATGCGCCCGCACAGCCTTCGGGATCCGCGGAGGTGAGTTCATGAAAGAATCTGCCAAGGCCCGCCGCCAGAAACGCCATTACCGGCGCAATAAAAGCCAGGGAAAGATGAACCTGGTCTCATTGATGGATATCTTCACCATCCTGGTGTTCTTCCTGATGGTGAACTCCTCCTCCGACGTACAGGTATTGAACCAGAACAACACTATCAAACTGCCGGATTCCACCGCTCAGCAACCCCCTGGTGATGTCTTGGCCCTGACCGTCACAGACCGGGATATCCTGGTGAACGGTCGGCTGGTAGTGAAACGCGACGCCTTCCAGACGTTTGACGGACAGGTGGAGCCTGCCCTGAAGCAGGAACTGGACTATCAGGCCAGTCGCTCGTCGGCACCTGCCCCGGATGCGGGTCGACCCATTACCATTCTTGCAGACCGCGAACTGCCCTACGAGCTGCTGAAAAAAATCATGTCCACCTGTGTGGACGCCGGTTACGCCAGTATTTCCCTGGCGGTTAATCAGCGTGCGGAACAGGGAGCCTGACCATGATGGATTATCGGTACGGATTGCCCTGGAATCAGGAGCGTGGTGAACGTAAGCGGTTGTTGGCCGCCGCTGTTTTTGTGATGCCATTGTTCCTTGCAATTGCAGGTTATGTCAGCTGGGTAGAGCTGCCAGAACGTGACAGGCAGGAACAGGAAGCTCTGCCGCCTCAGCTGGCCAAGCTGATCATCGAGAAAAAGGAGCCCCCAAAACCGGTGATGCCCGAGCCGGAGCCCGAACCGCCGAAGCCTGAGGAAAAGCCGGTGGAGCAGGCCAAACCAGAGCCCAAGCCGGAGCCGGTTCCTGAACCGGTGATGCCGGAACCCGAGCCGGAGCCTCAGGTAGCCGAAAAACCGGAGCCCAAGCCAGAACCCAAGCCTGAAGAGGTCGCCAAGGCGCGGGAGAAGGCAAAGAATACCGGTATTCTGGCAATGGGCAACGAACTGAAGAAACTCAGTTCGCTGGCAGAGTCGGTCAAGCTGGATGGCCCGGTTGCCAATACGGCGGAACCTATTGCCCGAAAAACCGGTGATACTTTGGCCTCGCGCGCGACCGCGAGCGCGAAGAGCAGTGGGGTGAACGAGGAAGTGCTCAACCGGGAGGCCGGTCAGGTCGCCCTGGCCGAGCGTCAGCGCGCGGAAGTTGCCGAAGCAGAGAGAGTTGCTGCGGTGAAAGAGGCGGCACGCAAGGAACAGCAGGAAACTGCGGCCAGAACCCGGAGCAAGGAAGAGTTGCGCCGGACCATGGATGCCAACAAATCCGCGATCTACAGCATCTACAACCGGGAGCTTCGGCGCAAACCGTCGCTGCAGGGAAGTATTACCCCGGAGTTGGTCATTGAGCCGAACGGTGCAGTATCGAGTTGTTCGGTGGTGGAATCTACACTCAATGAGCCGGCGCTGGAGAGCAAGATCTGCAATCGTCTGAGGTTGGTGGATTTCGGGGCCCGACCGGGCGTTGATCAAACCAAGATCCGTTATCCGATCGAATTGCTGTCCAGCTAGGGCGCTGGACAGCAAGGATGCCGCTTAGCGTTTCCGGGTTGTGGTCGCGATCACGACACTGACCAGTCCGGAGCCTACCAGGGCACCAACGAAAGGCATCAGGGTGGGAATGCTGCCGGGGAAGCTGGCAGCTTCCAATCCGGCCATCAGGCTGCCACCGGTAATCCATCCGGGCAGAATCGCGCCGAAAAGTCCCGCCAGACAGCCCAGGATCGCCGCCCTCGTGGTCATTTTTCCCCAGAGCCCCATCAGTACAGGCAGAACCGCCGTGGCGCAAAGCAGGTCTGCGATCAAAAATAGCCGCAGCACGGAAATCCCCTGAAGTGCCACCAGAACCACAGGAATCATCAGCAGCACGGTAAACCATCGGGCACTGACAATGGACAACCCCTGTTTTTCGGTAACCGCCAGCGACGCAAGTGCGTTCTGCAGGGTATCCACCGAGGATGCCACGAGTGTGATGGCCAGGATCAGGGCCGGTAAAGCGAGCCAGGCCGGCGCATCAGCAAGCAAGGCAAAAAACGGAATCGGCGGGCTGCCCAGGTCGGCGCCGCTCATGGCCGCCAGTATTCCCAGCCCGCCAACCACGGCGACAACGGCGATGGTAACCACGCCGCCCAGCAACGCGCCGCGGCTCAGGGCGTCCGTATCACGAGCCGACCATAAACGCTGCCAGTATCCCTGGTGGAAAAGGTTGGCGGCGGTGACGGCAATCACCAGAGTCAGCGCCACGCTCAGGGCTGCCGACGCAGGGATATCCGGTAGCGCTGCGGGTGCTGCGTCCGGAAGCTTGCCTACGGCAACAAAACTGACGATAGCCAGCAAGCCGATCAGTAACAGTGCCTGCCATTGGTCGGTAACGATGCTGGCCCTGAGACCACCGACAGCGGTGTATACCAGCGTGGTTATGGCAACGCCAATGACCACAATGCCGCCATCAATACCGGAAAGCAGCGACGTTATGGCACCAATGGCAGTAAGCTCCGCGGTGAGAAAGCAAAGCATGTAGAGCACCGAGATCGTCGAAACGTAGCGGCGTACGCCATTGCCATAACAGGCGTTGGCGAATTCGCCGATGCTGCGTCCTTCCGGAAGGAAGCGGCGAATAGCGGGGCCACAGAAAGCGAACACGATAAACGGCAAGGCGGCGCCCAGGGCATAGCCAGCCAGAGCCAGAGGGCCAACCAGTGCGCCAACCTCAGGCGGGGCAAACAGTATCCAGCCGCCCATGCCGGAAGCGAGGAAAGACAGTCCGAGGGCCCTGGCTCCCTGACTGTTTCTTGCCGTTACATAGTCATCCAGTCCGCCGTCGGCGAGACGGGCTCTCAGTCCGAGCCAGGCAAACAGGATCATGGCGACCACGATCGCCGCGAGGGTGGTATAAAACATCGGGAGGTTCTCCGCCGTTCATCAAGCGGGCCATAGTGCCACAACGGCGGAAGCGGGGCGAGATACGTTGGCCCGCAGGAATGCGGGCCACGCAGAGCTCTACTGCTTCACGGCCTCGGCAGCTTTAACTTTGACGTAGCTGCCGGGTGCATCCTCAATCGCAGGAAGTTTCCCTTCGCCGGGGATGCGAGCCGGCACGTCGCCGTCTGAGAAACGGGCAATCCACTCGAGCCAGTGAGGCCACCAGGATCCCGGATGGTGTTCGGACTTCTCGAACCAGGTGTCTGCATCCGGCACCAGGGTGTCATTGGTCCAGTAGCCGTACTTTTCCTTGTAGGGCGGGTTGATCACGCCAGCGATATGGCCGGAGCCGGAGAGCACAAAGCGGACATCACCGCCGTGGGCCAGCGCCCCTTTGTAGGTGGTTTTCCATTTGGCGATGTGATCCTGTCTGGCGGACAGGAAAAACGAGGGTACATCGATTTCGGACAGGTTGATGGACTCGCCCAGCAGATTCAGGGAATCTGGCTTCACCAGACGATTATTCAGGTACATCTGGCGCAGATAGTAACTGTGCATTCGCGCTGGCAGGTTGGTGCCGTCGGTGTTCCAGTAGAGCAGGTCAAAAGCCGCGGGCTTCTGGCCTTTAAGGTAGTTATTGGTCCAGAACGACCAGAACAGCTCGTTTTCTCTCAACAGGTTAAACGTGAACGCCATAGCGCGACCGTCCAGGTAGCCCTTGCGCTCCAGCATTTTCTCAATACCCCGGATCGAGTGATCGTTGATGAAGACACCGATTCCGCCAGGGTCCGAGAAGTCCAGAAGTGTCGTCAGATAGGTAGCACTGGCTACCGGATTACGGCCTTTTTTCTTGAGCCAGGCCAATGTTGAGCCCAGCAGGGTGCCACCGATGCAATAGCCGATCAGATTCATCTGGTCTTCGCCGGTGGCTTCGGTAACCGCATCCATGGCCGCCAGTGGCCCGAGTTCCATGTAGTCTTCCCAGCCTTTGTCCCGCAGGGAGGGCCCGGGATTTCGCCAGGAAACAATAAAAACAGTCTGTCCCTGGTTGACCAACCACTGGATAAAGGAGTTCCTGGCGGTGAGGTCCAGGATGTAGTACTTGTTGATCCATGGCGGAACAATCAGCAACGGGCGTTTGCTGACGGTCTCTGTTGTTGGCGAGTACTGGATCAACTGCATCAGTTCGTTCTGGAACACGACCTTGCCAGGGGTAGTTGCCAGGTTACGTCCCACCTCAAAGGCAGAGCGATCTGTCATCCCAACATTGAACAGGGAAGGATTCTGCCGCAGGTCTTCGATCAGCTGCCGTCCACCGTCGATCAGGTTCATCCCTTTGCGTTCCCAGGTAATCCTGAGCACTTCCGGATTCGTAGCGGGGAAATTCGATGGCGACAGTGCACTGGTCAGGTGTCGGGCGTAGAACAGCATCTGGTCCCGTCCTGCCGGGGGAATCCCTTCCATGCCGGCCGCCCAGTTCAGAAAGGCCTGTGAGTTGATCAGATAGGCCTGGTGGAGCACATCAAAAGGTAGATGCTTGTGCCACTCCTCGGCCTGGAAGCGTCGGTCGTCGGCCTCTGGTTCGACAACGGGCTTCTTATGCTTGCCCACGAGCCGTGCAAGGGTGTAGTACCCCAGCGCGGCATGTTTGCGGGCCAGATCCAGTTCCGCTCCTGCAAACCGGAGCGGGTGCAGGAGCAGGTCCTCGGCCATTGTGCGGTAGGCATCGGACATTTCCGTTATCGTGGAGAGCGTTGCCGCATCCAGGACGCCAGCATCTCCCAATGCTTTCTCCAGTTGCTGCTGTCCCTGGCGGACGTTGGTTTCGAAGCCGTTGACGAGCTGACCTACGGCTTTCCCGAGCGTATCCAGACCGAACATAACTATCCCTTATTTGGCGGTTTTCGGGCCGGGCTTGGCCGATGCCTCGGGTGCTTTCTCGAACACCTTCTGAATCTGCTCCCTGCTTTCGTTGAAGTAGTCCTGCCAGGCTTTCCAGTCTGCGGTGAACTGCTCGCTCAGTGATTTCAGGGTCTCCGCCTGGTCGCCAGTCAGGCTTTTCAGGCTCTCCAGATCACGGACCTCAGACACCTTTTTAGCCTGCTCCATGGTGACATCGGCATAACGTCGGAAGGCGTTCATCTGCATTTCTGCAGCCTTGCCAAATTGCTCGAACAGGGTTTCGTTCAGACGGGTCGCTTTTTCGAAAAGCTCGGTGTTCATGGTCACAACTCCTTTGCGTATGGATTTGATGGAATTCTATTCTGCCTCATCCTGCGTGACGCAATTTTGACAAGCATCAATCCCGGGTTCAGCTTATGCTTTACTGTATGAATATGTATTTCCCGGCAAGCCAGGAGGCGCCAAATGACTAACCGGAAATCCGAACTGGAAACATTGAGGGCAGACCTGACGGCCAGACTTTCCCGGTATGAAGCGCACCAGCACCGGGAGGATGGCGCGCTGGACAAGGATTTCGAGGAGCAGGCTACCCAGACCCAGAATGACGAGGTGGTCGACTCGCTGGAAACGGAAACCCGCTCCGAACTCGCTCAGATCGAACACGCCCTGGCACGCATTGACAATGGTGTGGGCGACGAATGCGAATCCTGCGGCGAGGCCATCGACCCCCGCCGTTTGCAGGTGCTGCCTTACACCACGGTTTGCGTGGACTGTGCCGAAGACTGACTGACACCATGGAGCCAGGAACGGAAGCCGGGGCCGGCTCTGCGGTATTCCAGACCCGGGGCCTCACGAAAACCTATGATCAGGGAGAGGTTCAGGTTCATGCGCTCCGTGGGGTGGATCTGGATCTCTATGGCGGCGAACTGGTCGTCATGCTGGGCGCTTCGGGTTCAGGCAAATCCACACTTCTGAACATTCTTGGCGGGCTGGATGTGCCATCGTCCGGCGAAGTCCGGTATCGGGATTTTGATCTCAGTACTGCCGGCGACCGCGAACTGACCCGTTACCGCCGTGAGCATGTTGGTTTCGTATTCCAGTTCTACAATCTCATTCCAAGCCTGACCGCGCGGGAAAATGTTGCGGCCGTCACCGAGATTGCGTCCCATCCGATGTCTCCCGAAGAAGCTCTTGAGCTGGTTGGATTGAAGAGCCGCATCGACCACTTTCCCGCGCAGCTTTCCGGTGGTGAACAGCAGAGGGTTGCCATCGCCAGGGCCATTGCCAAACGACCGGAAGTACTTCTTTGCGATGAGCCGACCGGAGCTCTGGATTCGGCCACGGGTGTGCTGGTTCTTGAAGCTCTGGAAAAAGCCAACCGGGAGACGGGCACGACCACTGTTATTATCACCCACAATGCCTCTATTGGTGGCATGGGGGATCGCGTGATCACGCTCTCCGACGGCAACATCAGTGGTGAGCGCCGTAACGAACGTCGCCAGGATCCCCGGACACTGTCCTGGTAACGGGGCCAAATGGTAGAAAAATGGCCGCGAAAGGTCTTAACACGGTTCTGAATACCAAACTACGGCGCGAGCTCTGGCAGATGCGGGGCCAGGTACTGGCCATCGCGCTGGTGATCGCAGGAGGCGTAGGTGTCTGTGTGATGTCGCTGGTGAACTATTCATCGTTACTGGCGACCAGAGCCCAGTACTACGATCAGCACCAGTTTGCCGATGTGTTTGCCCCCGTCAAACGGGCGCCCCGCCATGCCCTCAAGGAACTAGGTTCATTACCTGCCATAGCAAGGTACGAGGGGAGAGTCGAGGGAGCCGCAAAACTGGAGATGCCGGGCTTCGCGGATCCCGTGTCGGCCCGGTTGGTATCCATTCCTCCGGAGGGGCAGCCTGAGGTCAATCGCTTGTTTATCAGTCAGGGGCGGCTTCCGGGGGCAGGTCGCAGCCAGGAAGTCGCGGTCATCGGAAGCTTTGCCGAAGCGCATGAGTTGGTACTGGGTGATCAGTTTGAGGCGATTATCAACGGCCGGCGACAGGAACTTACGATAACTGGCATCGTCGAGTCACCGGAGTTCATATACGTCATTCCCCCTGGCGGCATGCTGCCTGATTATCGGCGTTATGGTGTGCTGTGGATGAACAGGGAAGCCCTGGAATCCGCCATGGACATGCGGGGCGCATTCAACAGCCTGGTGGTAACGCTCAAACCTGGCCATTCTGCTGCCTCCGTCATTGATGCTCTGGATCGATTGCTGGCCCGGTATGGGGCAACGGGGGCTTTTGGCCGGGACGACCAGTTTTCCCACCGTTTTCTGAGTGACGAGCTCAATCAGTTGAAAACCATGGCGACGGTTTTCCCCCTCATTTTCATGAGTGTCGCCATGTTTTTGTTGAATGTGGTGATTGGCCGTCTGATCAGCACCCAACGGGATATCGTCGCGGTACTCAAGGCCTTCGGCTATAGCAACCGTCAGATCGCCTGGCATTACAGCGAACTGGTCATCGTGATTGCCGTCATCGGTTTGCTGGCGGGGCTTGGCCTTGGCCTATGGCTTGGACGCTCTCTCGGCGAACTGTACATGGATTATTACCGCTTTCCGGGGCTGTTGTTTCGCATTGACCCCGCATGGGTTGTGCTGCTGGGGTTGATGACAATTGTGGTCGCCTGGCTCGGTGCCTGGCGAGCCATCAGGCAGGCAGCGGCACTGCCACCCGCTGAAGCCATGAGGCCTGAGGGGCCCGCCAGGTACCGGGTGACCATAGTGGAAAAGCTGCTCTCGGGAATCCGTTTCGCCCAGCCCTCCCGAATGATCGTGCGCCAGCTCTCCCGTCGTCCGGTTCGGACCCTGTTATCCATGACTGGGGTCGCTATGGCCACTGCCATCGTGATGGTGGGAAACTTCCAGTTCGACTCGGTGTCCCTGATGGTCCACACGCAGTTTGCACGGGTTCAGCAACAGGATCTGTCCGCGACCTTTATTGATCCGGTGAACAGCGCGGCGTTGTTCGGCTTGCAGCGGCAAGCCGGGATACGTTACGTGGAGGGGCGACGCTCGGTCCCGGCACGTCTTGTTTCCGGCCATCGGGAGTGGCGAAGCGCAGTCACCGGAATACCCTCCGAGGCGCGCCTGCAATTTGTCATCGACAGTGACCTGCAGCCGGTTCCGCTCCCCAGGGAGGGGTTGTTGTTGACCGATTTTCTGGCCGATGAACTGGGTGTCGGTCCGGGAGATGTTCTGCAGCTGGAGCTCCTGGAGGGCGACCGCCGAACGGTTATGGTTCCGGTCGCCGGTATCACCAGCGAGTTTCTCGGGGTTGGTGCCTACATGGATCTGGATGCCCTCAACCGGGCACTGGGGGACGGGCCCCTGATCAATCAGGCCCTGATCAACCTGGACCCGGACAAGGCTTCGGAAGTTTATAACAGTCTTCGCGAAACCCCGGGAGTGCTTGGCCTGAGCATCCGGCAGGCCATGCTCGACAGCTTCTACGACACCCTGGCGAGAACCTTCCTGACGTTCACCTTTTTCAACAGCCTGATGGGCGGAATCATCGCTTTTGGAGTGGTCTACAACACGATCCGGATTTCACTGGCGGAAAAAGGTCGGGAGTTGGCGAGCCTGAGAGTGCTGGGATACACCCAGAATGAAGTTGCGCATATATTGTTGGGAGAGGTTGCGCTCTTGCTGTTTCTGGGTATTCCCCTCGGTTGGCTGACTGGCCAGGGTCTGGCGCTCATGATCGTTACTGCCATGCAAACCGAACTGTATCGGGTGCCCTTGACGATCACCAGCCAGACACTTGGCATGTCCGCGTTGGTCGTGGTGGTATCGGCGATCGCTTCCGGGGTTATTGCCTGGTGGCGCCTGAAACGGCTGGATCTTGTAGCGGTGTTGAAAACACGGGAATAGGTGCGAAAGCAACCGGGGAGTGAACTGAGGTTATGGCGAAAAAAGGGTTTGCCGGAAAATGGTTGTTCTGGGGGGTGTTCGTAATGCTCGCCAGTGTTGCAGTTGTGGTCACGATCCGACCCGATCCGGTCTGGGTGGATCTGGCGCCGGTAACCCGTGGCCCCATGGAAATCACTATCAAGGAGGAGGGCAAAACGCGGGTGCGTGACCGATACGTGGTTTCATCACCGGTTGCCGGCTATCTGCACAGGGTATTGCTGGAAGTGGGGGATCCGGTGATTCCGGGAGAGCTGCTGACGGAGGTTGACCCCATGCCTGCCAGCACCCTTGATGCCCGAAGTCGGGCCGAAGCGGAGGCCAAGGTGCAGTCGGCCCGCTCGGCGCTGAACTCCACTCGTCAAAAAGTGGCGGCGGCCGAGGCTGAAGCAGACCTCGCCGTGCGTGAGCTGGCCCGCCTCCAGGCACTCAGTGATGATCGTTTTGTTTCCGACGAGCGTTTGCAGCAGGCCCGGGCCACTGCGGCCAGAACCCAGGCCATTCTGCGTTCCGCGCGCTTTGACGAAGAAGTGATGGCCCACGAACTGGCAGCGGCCCGAACGCGCCTTGAGGTGTCTGCCGCGCGTGCGAACGGCGATGGAGCGGTTGAACGTGTGCCGGTCAGGTCCCCTGTAAACGGCTCTGTTTTGGGAATTGTTCGAAAAAGCGAGGGTGTGATTCAGGCCGGTGAAGCCATTCTGGAACTGGGGGATCCCGGGGCGCTTGAGGTGGTTGTGGATGTATTGAGTTTTGATGCCGTGAATCTCCAACCCGGTATGGTGACGCGCCTCACCGGGTGGGGTGGCGGCACCCTGGACGCTACGGTCCGGCGCGTTGAGCCGGTTGGATTCGAGGACGTGTCGGCCCTGGGTGTGGAAGAAAGGCGGGTACAGGTAGTTGCGGATATCACCAGTCCTGCTGATGCCTGGCAAAGCCTGGGGGACGGCTATCGGGTAGACGCCGAGTTTCTGCTCTGGCGTTCCGACAATGTCCTTCAGGTTCCGGAATCCGCCATCTTTGTCACTGATGGGCAGCACCAGGTATTCCGCGTTGTCGATGACATTGCGGTTCTGACAGACGTGTCGGTCGGTCGCACAAACGGATTTCATACAGTTATCCAGGAAGGATTGACTGAGGCAGACAACGTCGTCCGACACCCGGATCGTCAGCTTGAAGACGGCAGCCGTATCCGTCTTCGTTAATGGCCTGCATTGCACGGTCCGCCGGCTAAAATGAGAGGACATATCACGTTTGGCTGGCTAGACTGACGGCACATAAAAACAAAAAGGAGACTGGCACGGTGAACCAGTTCGATACGCTTATTCTCGGCGGCCGCTACTTTGACGGTACCGGCGGCCCCTCACGCATCGCCCATGTTGGCATCAAAGATGGGCGGGTTGCCGAAGTCTTTGACCAGCAGCCCGAACCCGGCCTTGCGACGCGCACGATTGACGCCAGCGGTTGCTGGGTAACGCCGGGATTTCTCGATACCCATACCCATTACGATGCCGAGTTGCTGGTAGCGCCGTCCCTGTCTGAATCCGTGCGTCACGGTGTCACCACGGTGCTGATCGGCAGTTGTTCCCTGAGCATGGTCTGTTCCGATCCGGAGGACGCCTCGGATATTTTTACCCGGGTGGAAACGGTCCCGAGGGAAAAAGTGCTGCCCATTCTGAAGCAGCACAAGTCCTGGCAGACACCAAAAGCGTGGGTGGCGTTCATGGACCAGCATCCACTGGGGCCCAATGTCATCAGCTTTCTCGGCCACAGTGATCTGAGAACTGCCGTTATGGGGCTGCATCGCGCCACCGACCGGGGCGTGACTCCGACATCAGAAGAGCAAAGACAAATGGAAGCCCTCCTTGAGGAGGCTCTGCAGGAGGGCTTTCTCGGTCTTTCCACCATGTGCCTGAAATGGGACAAGGTGGATGGTGACCGGGAGTGGTCCAAGAGTCTGCCGAGCACCTACGCCCGATGGCGTGAGGTCAGCCGCCTGAATGCTCTTTTGCGCCGATACGGACGGGTGCATCAGGGCGCGCCCAATGCGGCCAATCCTCTGCAGGTAACCCAGTACCTGAAAGAGACCCTGGGTTGGTTGAGAAAGCCCCTGAAAACAACTCTGATTGCCATGATCGATCTGAAAGGCAATCCCACGGTCAAACCCATGGCCAGCCTTGTGGGGTGGCTGGCCAACAGCTTTGGCGGCAACTTCCGCTGGCAGCTCCTGCCAACGCCGTTCACGGTCTATGCCGATGGTATGGATATCGTACTGTTTGAAGAATTCGGCGCCGGTGAAATGGCCCTCGATATCCGCGATCAGCTTGAGCGCAACGAGCTTCTGAAGGACGAACAGTACCGACGGAAATTCAGGAAATTCTATAAGGAAAAGCTCTCGCCCCGGGTATGGCAGAGGGATTTCGGCGATGCCGTTATTCTCGACTGCCCGGATAAAAGCGTGGTTGGCCGCAACTTTGCTGAGCTGGCGGCCGACCGTGGCATCCATGTGGTCGATTTCTTTCTCGACATGGTGGTTGCCCATGGCCGTTCACTGCGCTGGTTCACCACGGTAGGCAACCACAGAAAGGATCGGCTCCGGAAAATGGTCACCAATCCCGGTGCCCTGATCACCTTTTCCGATGCCGGCGCCCACATCCGTAATATGGCCTTCTACAATCTGCCTCTGCGGTTTCTCAAGCTGGTTTACGAAAGCCATGTGGAGAGTGAGCCGGTCATGTCGCTGGAACGTGCCGTACATCGACTGACCGGCGAACAGGCAGACTGGCTTGGTGTTGATGCCGGTCATATCAGGAAAGGTGACCGGGCGGATATAACGGTACTGGACCCCCGTGGCCTTGATCAGGATCTGGAACAGGTTGAGTGGGCCGAGATGGAAAACTTCGGACTGGAGAGAATGGTCAACCGGGTGCCTGGTTGTATCAGAGAGGTGCTGATCAACGGCCGACCCGCGGTAACGGATGGTGAGGTTGAAGCTGCCCTGGGCCGGGAGCCTGGCTATGGCCACTTCCTGCGCGCCGGTGCGTCTGGATAACCACGTACAAAAGGAAACCTATGAACCTGCGATTTGCGCCCGCCGTCTGGGTGGTGGTCTTTCTTGCAGTCTTTGTCTGGTCTGCCATCGGACCCAGGGATCGGGCCACCTGGGCGCTGGAAGTCCTGCCCGCTGTCATTGGTTTTGTGCTGGTTGTCTGGTGTTTCTTCCGTTATCCCCTGACGCCTCTTGTCTATTTCCTGATTCTGGTCCACGCCGTCATCCTGATGGTTGGAGGGCACTATACCTACGCGGAAGTACCTTTGTTCGACTGGTTTCGGGACTGGTTTGACTGGGAGCGCAATAACTACGACAAGCTTGGCCACCTGGCACAGGGGTTTATACCGGCAATCATTGCCAGGGAAGTGGTCATTCGCTTCGACGTGTTCTCCAGTCGCCGCTGGGCGGCGTTTTTCATCGTCTGTTTCTGTCTGGCGCTAAGCGCCTTTTACGAGCTGATTGAATGGTGGGTGGCCTTGCTCAGTGACGAAGCGGCCGAGGCCTTTCTGGGCACACAGGGCTACGTCTGGGATACCCAGTCGGATATGGCCTGGGCCTTGTCCGGCGCCATTCTGGCTCTTATCCTGCTCGGGCGTTTTCATGATCGCCAGCTTCAGGCGCTCTGACGTTTCGCCCGCCTGCTGATGTTGAATGTCTGAATGATGGAATAGAACTGTATGTCCGAAGAGCTCAACGCTGACAAACAGGCCGAGGGGCTGCCCCGCAGCCAGGTCATTGGACTGATCCTCGGGGCTGCCTTTCTGCTGGCAACCATCATACTCCCACCTCCGGAAACCATGGCCGCGGAAGCCTGGGCGGCGCTGGGGTTGATGCTGCTGATGGCTACCTGGTGGTCTACCGAAGCCATTCCGATTCCCGCCACTGCCTTGCTGCCAATCGTGCTGGTTCCCGCGCTCGGGCTCGGGACGGTTGGTGAAGCCACCGAGCCCTATGCCAATCCGATCATTTTCCTGTTCCTGGGGGGGGGGCTTCACACTCGGGCTTGCGATGCAGCGATGGAACCTGCATCGCCGGATCGCCCTGATGACGCTGAAGGCCGTTGGCAGTAAACCCCGGCGGCAGATTGCCGGGTTCATGTTGGCAACCGCGTTTTTGAGCATGTGGGTCAGCAATACTGCAACAGCCATCATGATGCTGCCGATTGGTCTGTCGGTGGTGGCGATGATGAACAGCAATGACAATCCCGAGGGCATTCGGCGTTACGCCACGGCCCTCCTTTTGGCTATCGCCTATTCCGCCAGTATCGGTGGTATTGCCACACTTATCGGCACACCGCCAAATGCCTTGCTGGCGGCCTACCTGAGCGAAAACCAGGGTATTTCTGTGGGCTTTGCCCAATGGATGTTGCTGGGGGTTCCAGTGACGGTTGTCATGCTGGCCCTGGCCTGGTGGTGGCTGACCCGGCGCGACTTCGGGCTGGGCATGGCCGGCGCCCTGCCAACCCTTGTCATGATTGTTCTGGTGGCGGGTATCATCATCTTTCTGACCGAAGTTACCAGCAATACCGCAACCGCGGCGGCGTTTCTGCCGTTGCTGGGGCGCTGGCCCTGAGTCAGGGCGTGTCACCGTTACTACTCACTGTGCCTGCCGCCATCGCGGCCAGCTGTGCCTTCATGATGCCGGTGGCCACGCCACCCAATGCCATCGTGTTCTCCAGTGGTCACATGCAGATCAGCGACATGATCAGAGCCGGGTTTGCTCTCAATCTGATGGGCATTGTCGTGGTAACTGCCCTGAGCTACCTGTTACTCGGCGTGGTCTTTACCTTTTGAACGGCAGGCCCGGCAACCGGGCCTGCTTCCCGATTCCCATCCATGTCATGAAACAGTTCTCAAATCCCCTTCCTAAGGCCCCTCCTGCAGCGACAGATTTGAGGCACAGTTATCTTTAAGGGCGCAGGCTTTTCGGTATCTTACCGTAACAACATGTAACCCGCTTAATAACGTGGCCAATAAAAACAGGGACTTCGTCTGACATGCTGCTGGTGCTCGCTGGATCCATTCTTACATTCACCATGGTGCAGGAAGCGACCGTGGTGGAGCCTTTTGAGAAGGGCCAGATCGTCATTGAGCAGGATGTGGATTCCAGTCCTGTTGAATTGCGCTCCGACGTCAGGGTGGAGCCTCTGGTTGAACAGAAGTTCCGGAATATCGTGCGTCAGGCCTATGACTACAGCTGTGGAAGCGCGGCGCTGACCACCGTGCTGAACTTCTACCTGGGTCGGACCCTGTCGGAACGTCAGGTCATGGAGGGGCTGCTTCATTACGGCGAAAGCGAACGTATCGTGGAACGTCGCGCCTTTTCCATGCTGGATATGAAGCGACTGGTGACAGCGCTCGGTTATCCCTCAGGCGGCTTCCGGGCAACGATTGATGACCTCAAGGATCTTGATCACCCGGCGATCGTGCCCATCCATCACGCGGGTTTCAAACACTTCGTGGTGTTGAGGACGATTCGCGACGGGCGTGCCTATCTGGCAGACCCCTCGTTAGGGAATATCTCCTTCACGCTGGCTCAGTTCGAGGAAAAGTGGGACGACAATGTGCTCTTCATTGTCTTCCCGGGCAGCGATAAGCCACTGGACAACCTCGAGCTGAAGGAAGAAGACCTTCGCTTTGTGGATGACCAGACAATGACCCTTCTGGCGCTGGAAAGGATACCGGCGTTTCACGAGTCCACCCAGCGGCGGATCCAGAATCTGCTGGAACGCCAGAAAAACAATCCCGACGGCAGTGTAGAAAACACCCGAAAGCAGTTGCACTACCGTCGTAACTAATTCGCCGGGTAATCCCCGGGGCAGGAACACTACAAATAAAATAAGGGAGTCAGGATGAATCGTTGGTTTGTGCGAGGTTTTATCCTTGTTTCCACGGCAGGTCTGCTTCCGGGCATGGCCCTGGCGCAGGAAGGGAGTGTGGACCAGGCGCGGGAAGCGCTGGCCAAGCAGGAAGGAGACGAGGACGCTTCACAACAGCTTGAAGAGGTGTTCCAGGCTGCAGAGAAGAACTATTCGCTGCAGAAGAAGGGTTCCCATTCATTGAATTATTCGTTCGACTATTCCTACACGGCAGACCAGCGGCTGGATCTGGCCATCACCAATGGATCAGTGAGAAACCTGGACGTGGTGCCGTCGGCAACCCACAGCTTCACCAATTCCTTTTCCTACGATTACGGCCTGTTGGACAACCTGACGGTGGGTACCCGTATTCCGCTGGTCGTCAAATACGACACTCAGGACGAGCTGAATATCTATGATTTTGGCGATATTTCTTTTACCGGGCGCTGGCAGCCATTTGCCTACGTTCCAGGCAAGATGTCGACCACCTTGTTCGGAACCCTCTCCACAAAGACCGGCGTCAGCCCCTACGAGATAGACATCAACGAGCAGCTGTCCACCGGCAGTGGCTACTATTCCATCGGGGGTGGAGCGAGCCTGTCCAAGGTCCTGGATCCGGTGGTGGTGTTCGGCTCAGTGAGCGCCACCTATAACTTGCCGGCTGAAGATCTGCAGCAGGTGCGTGGTGCACGTCTTCTGGAAGAGGTGGACCCTGGCTTCGGGCTCTCCGGGTCCGCCGGTTTCGCCTACTCCCTGTCCTACGACATTTCTCTCAGCATCTCGGCCCAGCTCAGCTACAGCGACGAAACCGTCCTGACCTTCACGAATGGCGACCAGGCCGTCGCCCAGGACCAGATGACGGGGTTTATGAGCATGTCTCTGGGGACCCGTATCAGTGATACCACCATTGTAAACACGAGTTTGGGTATCGGTCTTACCGAGGATGCCCCGGACTTCTCCCTGGGGGTCTCCCTGCCCATTAACTTCTCCGGTCTCAAAGAGTGATTGGTGTCGTTGACGATCTACGGGAAGGGAAGGATTTCATGGGACAGAGAAACCACAACCGTCAGATTCTCGCGGCACTGGTTGCCACGACCCTTTCTTGCGGTGCCCAGGCCCAGCTGGCGCAGAACCTGACCATTCATCCCAAGGCACTGGCACTTGGCAACGCCGTGACCGCCGATCCGCCCGGGATCATGGCGATTCACTACAATCCTGCTGGCCTGACCAAACTGGACGGGCGTCAGCTGGAAGTGAATCTGATGAGCGTCTATCTGGACATTGACGCGGATTTCACGGCACCGGAAGGCTATGAGATTTTCGGTATCGACGGCCTTGAAACGGATCCACTGACCGGAAAGCAGCGGGACCCGGTTGCCAATACCCGCAGCCATACCAACAACGTGGCCCTGTATCTGCCGGGTTACGGTATTCTCCGCGCGCCCCCGGGACCGGCCCTGGCGCCGTCAGCAGGTATCAGTATCAACCCGCCGGGCTCCAAACTGACCTTCGGGAATGCCTTTTACCTGCCGTTGGCAGCCGGTTTCTACCGTGATAAGGATGACCCTGGCCGTTACCAGCCCCAGGCCACGGCGCTGCAGCGCACGACTTATCTCTCACCCACGGTCGGTTATGAAATCAATGACGACTGGTCCGTGGGTGCCGGTATCCACCTGTCCCATATGGGAATCGCGGCAGACCAGTACATGCGGGCGCCCAACCTGCTGCTGGGGGTGGCTGAAGTTCTGCAGGACGCATTCAACTGCGAGAGTGGTGACGAGCCCCTGCAGCCCTGGCTAGCGCTTTGTGGCGGTAATGTCGGTCCCTGGGACGATATCGGTGCTCTGAGTATCAACGTTCAGGAAACCCTGTCACCCACCTATGCACTAGGGGTGATGTGGGAGCCAACTGATTGGTTCAGCTGGGGGGCGAGCTATACCTCTGAAGCTGAAATGAACATGAAGGGCACCTTCGAAATCCAGTACACCGATGACTGGTCCGGCTTCTGGCAGAGCGTTAACGGATCGGTGCTGGGTGCGATTACCTCGGCGATCCTGAGTCTTCCGTCCGGTGCGCCCAAGGAATCCGGCAACGTCAGTATGGATCTGGTGTATCCCCAGCACTTCCAGACTGGTATCAGTGTTGACGTGCATCCGAAACTGACCCTCAACGCCGACATTGGCTGGACCGATTACAAACAGTGGGACGCCTTTGTTTTCCGGTTTGATCGTAATCTGGAGTTTCTCAATGCGGCCCGGATCCTGTCGCCGGACAATGCCACGCCGAATACCCTGAGGTTGCCCCTGGGTTTCAAGAGCCAGTGGAACTGGGCGTTTGGCATGGAGTTTCATGCGTCTTCCCGTCTGGACCTGCGTGCTGGCGTGGAAATACGGGATTCGGTTATCCCGGATGATCAGCGACAGGTTATGGCGCCATTTGGTGGGGCAAACCTCTACAGCATCGGTATGGGGTACCAGTGGGATAAGGACACCGAAATTGACATGAATCTCAGTTATCTTCATTCGGTGGAGTCGATTCCCGCGGACACCAGCTGTAATCTGAACTGCGACAACATCACCAACATTATCTACAACCCCTATGCAGGCCTGGATGTCAAAACCTCGCTACGGGTTGTGATGGCGGGCCTCAGTTTCCGGACCAAGTTCTGAGTGGTGCCATTGACCAGAGGGTAGTCATTCGCAGTGATTAACGGCTCTTTACGGAAATCAGCCTTGTGCCTTTCTCTGGCAGCAGTTCTCGGAGGCTGCCAGATTGGCGGGTCTACGGTGTCGGAACGGGAAGGTTATTTCACGTGGGTAGACGAGCAGGGCAGGGTTCGATACTCACCGATAACCGGAGCCGAGCAGAAAGACTTGAATCGTGAGTCTGCAGAGGTAGTTGAAGAGGTAGCTATAGAGGTAGCTGAAGAGCAGCGCGATCCGGAATCCGAGAAACACCCGGTGCAGTCAGATAGTGGGGCGAGCCCGGAGTCAGGGCCGCAGGAAAACACCGAGTACACACTCGAAAACTACCCGGATGCCGGCGAGCTTGAAAAAGATGGCTACGTTCGGCCGGGGGAGCGGCAACCCTATTTCACCTGGCGAGACGCCGAGGGCAATGTCCGGGTCAGCTATTACCGGCCGGACATCCGCTCTGATCTTGAGAAAGGGCTGGTGGAGCCACCCGTTCAGATCACCGAAGCCAGCGTTTACCATTCAGGTCCCGATGGTGCAGGCCAGGCTCCGGTAGAGGGCTATGATCCGGACGCCTTTGCCATCCTGGGCATTGAGGCTTCAACAGACGATTTCTTTGCCCGGTTTTCAGCGACCTGTTGCGATTCCATGGATGCCGCCAGTCGACAAGGGTGGCAATCGGGACGGGAGTTTGGCGTTACCCTCTCGGATCGTTCAGCTACATATCCGTTTCTTACCGGAACCAGCCCCTATCAACTGATTGCACTTCCGGACGCGGATAAGCACGGCAGTCTTGTCATACGCCTGCGCTCCTATGCCAAAGACGGGGTGGTGGTGCCCTCCCTGGTGTTTCTCGATGAGAAGATGGCGCCGTTAAGACTGGTAACAGACCTGGTTATGGATTTTACCCCCGAGAACTGGCACCGGCGCGGCTATCTGGAAGCATGGGTTCCTGCTTTTCCGGGCCAGGGAGAGCGTTGGCTTGTCCTGTTTACCCGAGAGCAGGACCTGGAGGGCCAGACCGTTATAGAGACCCGTGCCGGCCCCGAGAAAATTCCTCACATCAGGCACGGTGAAATTGGCCTGATGCAGGTGGAGGGGTGAGGGTTCAGTCTTCAGGTTTGCTCAGGTCCAGCCACTGCTGGGATAGCCAGTAGTAACTGCCATCGCCCGCAGGGTGGGTGCAGTTGTAGCGGAATCGCCGGCTATTGAAGGCCTCAGGGGCCTTTACTTCCACATTGCCATCAGTCACGTCAAAGTCGATACGTCCCTGACCGGAGGCAAAGCAGGTCAACCGGTTGGCATCAATGGGTTCAACCAGCGGGAAAACCAGGGTGGGCGGATTCTCCGAGATCACCCCGTCCGGCAGCTCGCCGGTATCAACAGGGAAGGCTTTGCTGCGAAGTTTGTTCTCAAGGCTCCCCAACTGTCCGTAGGCGTTTGCCATCGGAAAACGCGGCAATCGGGTTTTCTCGGTTTGTTGGCCGATGGCGCCGGATTGCTGGCCAAAACCGTACCAGCCCCGCTCGGCCACTTTGCGCTCCAGTGCTTCGTCAAACTCGCCGTAAGGGTACGCAAACATGGGTGCAGGCGCCTTCAATTCCCTGGAGAGGGTCCCCTGGGCTGAGTCGAGACTGCTGGTAACCCTGGCTTGCCAGTCACTCTGACTTTCGTTCGGTTTACGGGCAAGATGCCCATGGTCAGCGCTGTGGTTGGCAATGGTTACGCCCGGTCGTTCGGCCAACTCCCGAATCTGATCCCAGGCCATGTAGCCGGTTCGGCCAACGGCTTCCGTATTTACAAAAATCGTGTAGGGGTAGGCCTTTTCGGCCAGCAGTGGAGCCGCCGTATGGTAGACGGAGTCGTAGGCGTCATCAAAGGTAATGGCGATGTGATTACCTTGCCCATCGGTACCGGCCAGCGTTGTTTCGGTGCCTTGCTGTAGATCCACAACGTCCAGCTCCAGATCCGAGATCATGTTCAGCTGGCCCTCGAAAAGAGACACAGACGTGCTGGTAGCGGGCGGCGTTGAATCACTGACATGATGATACTGCAGGACAACGAGGTCAGCGCGGGCTGAGATGGCGGTCGCCGTAATCGCGACGAGAAGGGAAAGTTTCAGGAATGCTGTGAGCGGCATATCGTCTCCTGTATTTATCGGCCCTGGCCAGATCGAAAAGGCCGGTCAGATGCTGTGACGGAAGTGGGCTTTCAGTACCGCAAAGGCCTGATTGAGATGCTGAATGGTTTCGGTCTTGCCGCCGCGGTCCGGGTGAGCGTGCATGACCGCCCGGCGGAATCGCTGTTTGACCGTTGGAAAGTCTGTAGGGACAGCCTGAAATCCCAGTACTTCGGCGGCTTCCCTGGCTTCGGATTGCGCCGGTGCCTGGCCTGGAGCACCTGCCCAGAAATCATTCACCATCTGTTGAATGGCTTCCTCCGGCAGACGGTACTGGGAAAGATCCAGATAGAATTGACGAAGTGTGTCGACACTGTCCGGAACCCCTTCGCCACCGACCACCGACTGTGACTCGATCCGGATGCTCAAGGGCGAAATTTTCAGGCTCTCGCCGGTTTCGGATAACTGGTCACGAAGACGGTAGAGCACGTGAAACAACAGAAAATGCACCGGATAGAGTTTTTCCGGTTCGCTGAAAACAACCTGTCCAAGCAGTTCCCAGGGCGGTCTCTGAAGCGCCTTGATCAGCGATAATTCATTCAAGCCCGCCGGTGCCGATCTGAGTTCGTGCTCAACGGCCACCAGCAGGTGCTGAATCTGCTGCTCCAGGCAGTCATCATCATCCACAGTCCTGGGATGAGAAGCATTGATGGGAGAATGGCTGTCTGTCATAGGACTCATGTTAGGGCACTGCGGCCCATCAGGGAAGTGCGGCCACCTGCGGAAGTCCACCCATGAACAGGGCGGTGGAGAACCGGGTCGCCGTTAACGCTTCCGCATCCGCCGACTCCGGGTTGCTGTGGGCGCGCCTTGCCAGCGTCAGGCTGGTCTCGTAGGCGACGCCGAAAAAAGCGGCGCACAGGTACTCGTACTCAATCCGGGGAAGAAGCCCGCGTTCCATCGCCTCGCGAACATCTTCTTCCAGAGATAACATGGCCAGGCCGAGAATATCCGAACCGAACAGTTCCCGAAGTGCCCGGTCATTGCGGTGAGCGAGTTCATACACCAGCGGATCCCGGGCGGTCGCGGTATAGAGGGCCAGGTAGGCGTAGTGGATGAAATCCTCAGGATTGTCGGCTGCCCGCCGCTGTTGGCTGAGATTGTTGTTCAGATTGGTCAGGAAGTCGGTAAGCAAAGCCGCGAAAATATCCTGCTTGCTTGAGAAATAATTGTAGAAGGTGCCGGCTGCAAGACCCGTTCGCCGAACGATGTCGCGGATGGTTGAGTTTTCGTACCCCCGCTCGCGAAAACACTCCCGGGCGGCATGCAGGATTGCCCTGCGGTTCCGGATGCGGTTCTGTTCCCGTTTACCAGCGGCTTCTTCACTCGATTGCAACGTATCCATGTTGGTATCCTGTCCCTGAATCCATGTGACGCGTATAATCTCACGTCCACTTGCCTTATGAACGTAGTTGGTATGTCCGAAGCAATGATCGCCAGTTCCGAACAGTCTATCAACCCAGAGCGGGAGCGCCGCCAGAAACTGGAGTTGAACAAGCTGCAGAAACGTCTGCGCCGCGAAGTCGGGCAGGCGATTGCCGATTTCTCGATGATTGAAGCCGGCGACAAAGTCATGTGCTGCCTCAGCGGCGGCAAAGACTCTTACGCCATGCTCGATATTCTGCTCAACCTGCAGAAGAGCGCCCCGGTTTCGTTTGAGCTGATTGCCGTCAACCTTGATCAGAAACAGCCCGGCTTTCCGGAAGAGGTGTTGCCCGAATATCTGTCCTCCATGGGTATCGAGTATCACATCATCGAGAAGGACACCTACAGCATTGTTAAGGAAAAAGTGCCGGAAGGGAAGACGACCTGCGGCCTGTGTAGCCGTCTACGACGGGGAATTCTCTATAATTTCGCGGAAGAGCATGGGGTTACCAAGATTGCCCTGGGCCACCACCGGGACGACCTGTTGGAAACCCTGTTCCTGAACATGTTCTACGGCGGCAAGCTGAAGTCCATGCCTCCGGTGCTGCACAGTGACGATGGCCGCAACACGGTTATCCGGCCGCTGGCCTACAGCCGGGAAAAAGATATCGCCCGCTACGCGGGTCTCCGCGAATTCCCCATCATCCCCTGCAACCTGTGTGGTTCTCAGGAGAATCTCCAGCGCCAGGTGATCAAGGATATGTTCCAGAGCTGGGACAAGCAGCATCCCGGACGGTTGGAAACCATGTTCCGGGCCATGTGCAATGTGGAACCCTCGCACCTGGCGGATACCAATCTCTACGATTTCAAGGAAGGCAAGCGCCTCGGTGGCAAGCGCCAGGCCGTACAGACGGCTGAACCCGAGACCGCAACTGACTTCGGTCGCCTGGATGTCCTGAATATCTAGCCGGCTAGTGTCCGGCCAGATGCAGGAAAGGCAGTGTCCAGAGTCCGAACAGGATAAGCAGGCCGCCGGTCACCTTCCGGAACAGTTGATGGCTCTGTAAACCCCGGATCCAGTTGGCCGCGAAACCCGTGGCCAACATGGAGGGAAGCGTGCCGAGCCCGAAAAACAGCATGGTCAGCGCGGCCGAGCCCACTGTCGGTTGCAATGCTGCCCAACCGAGCGTGCTGTATACCAGTCCGCAGGGCAGCCAGCCCCAGAGCGCTCCAAGAGCAAGTGCCTGTCCGCCGTGATTCACGGGCAGGAAGCGGCGGGTCAGCGGGGAGAGGCGCGCCCAGATTGGAGCACCCACCCGCTCAACGTAGCGAATTCCCTGCCACCACTGGCCCATGGACAAACCCATGAAGATCAACAGCAGCCCTGCCAGGGTCCGAAGCACCAGGCCGGCAGAGGCCCACTGGCTGGCGGCCGAGGTACTGGCCAGCGCAACCAGTGTTGCGATCAGGACATAGCTGCCGATGCGCCCGAAGTTGAAGGCCAGAAGCATTACCGTTTGCCGGAACCGGAACCCCCGGCCCACAGGCAGGGCCATGGAGAGGGAAGCGCTGATGCCGCCGCACATGCCGAGGCAGTGCGTGCTGCCTAGCAATCCGATCAGGAAGGCGCTCGGGTAACTGAGGTAGAGTTCCGGATTCATCCTTTTTGGGACTTATCCTCACCCGTATCAGCGGTATCGCTGACTTCAGCTGTTTGCTCCGGGGTTGGCTCCCCGGCAGCCGGTTTGTCGGTGCGAGCGTCGTCCGGGATCATATCCTTGTCGTCATCGTAAAGTATCCGATGCGCCGGGCCTTCGAGATCATCGTACTGACCGTTCTTGACCGACCATGTGAACAGGGCGACGCCTACCGCCACCAGTATGAGCATCACCGGGACCAGAAACATGACGATTTGCACGGTGCAACCTCGCAGAAAAGATTAGAAGTTCACGGTATCAGGACAACGCCTGGGCGCCAACCGCGAGATTGTCCTGACTCTTCCGGCTCGGTGCCTTGCCAAGCCGCAGCGCATTCAGAACGACCACCAGAGAGCTGAGAGACATGCCAATTGCTGCCAGCCAGGGTGGGACCATTCCGGCCGCGGCCAGGGGAAGCGCCAGCACATTGTATATGAGAGCCCACCATAGATTCTGGCGGATGATGCGCTGGGTCTGGCGACTGGTTTTAAGGGCTTCGACCAATTGCAGCAATTGACCATTCAGCAGTACTGCATCAGCTTTCAGTTGGGTCAGGTCGGCAGCCGTGCCCATGGCCACCGAAATTCCGGCGCCAGCCATAGAGGGCAGATCGTTCAGACCGTCGCCCACCATCATGATGTGCCGGCCCTCGGCTTGCAGCTTCTCCAGCACAGCCAGTTTATCTTCTGGGGAGGCTTGTCCGATAGCCTCGTCAATGCCCAGTATGTCTGCCACCTGGTTTACATGCCCGGAACGGTCGCCACTGAGGAGCAGGGTGCGAATGCCGGAATCCTGAAGAGCTTTGATGGCTGCCCGGGCATCGTCACGGGGCTGGTCGTCGAGCCTGAAACAGGCTAGCCACTCGCGGTCGGAGGCAAGCCAGATTTCCATACCCTGATGCGGATCCTTTTGTGGCGCTGGCGCGGTGGTATGTTGTTCGACAAACCCCCTGTGGCCGATGAACAGCTGCAGGTCTCCCAGCCGGCCTGAAAGCCCACCGCCAATGTGATTTTCCACATGTTCGACCGCAGCAGTGGTTCGACGGTGAAATACTTTGGCTATGGGGTGCTCGGAGTATTTCTCCAGGCCCGCGGCAAGCTTGAGGCAAGTCTGCTCATCCATGCTGCCAACGATGGTGGTTCCGGTCAGGCTGAGCTCGCCCCGGGTCAGTGTTCCGGTTTTATCGAAGACCACCGTATCAATCGTATTCATTGATTCCAGGGTATGCCCCCGCGTAGGGAGGAAGCCAAGGCGTCGAAGCCTGACAGTGGCCGACGTGATTGCGGTCGGGGTGGCCAGTGATAGCGCACAGGGGCAAGTGACCACAAGAACGGAGAGCGTGATGTCGAAAGCATTGTCGGCACCGGCCAGCCACCAGCCGATCCAGACGACCGGTGCCAGAATAAGCACCCGCCCGACGAATTTGCCGGCCATCCGGTCCGCCATCATGGCCACGCGGGGTTTTTCCGACTGCACGCGGTCCAGTACTCGTAGAATGCCTGAAAGCCGAGTCTGGGCACCGGCTTTAACCACCCTGACATCGAGCGGATTCTCCCCGTTCACGCTGCCGGCGTGGACAGTATCCCCGGGATGGCGGGTTTCAGGGAGGTATTCCCCGGTTAAGGCTGCTTCGTTCAGGGTTGATTCTCCCCGCACAATCTCGCCATCGACGGGCAGGGTTTCGCCGGGGCGCACACGAACGATATCGCCTGGCCGGATCTTATGGGCAGGGATAATGTCGGTAGTATCGCCCTGGACCAGTGTGGCGACGGTCGGCTGAAACCCTGCAAGCGCATTGCCTGTCAGGCCTGCCCGGTAGCGGGCCTGAACTTCAATGTAGCGCCCGAGCAGGAGGAAAAAGGTGAACATGCAAACGGACTCAAAGTACACTTCCTCGCCGCCAAAGACGGTTACCCACGCGCTGGCGAGGTAGGCGAGTCCGATGGCAATGGCAACCGGCACATCCATGGTCAGATGCCGGCTGCGGATATCCCGTTGGGCATTGCGGAAAAAAGGTGCAGCGCTGAAGAGCACCACGGGGGTAGCGACCAGAAGGCTGAACCAGCGAAAGAAGCTGACGAACTCGGGCGACAGCTCGCTGACCAGTTCGAAATAAAGGGGAAACGCCAGCATCATGCTCTGGAACGAACCGATTCCGGCAATGGCGAGGCGGATGAGCATGGACCGATGCTCGGCCTTGAGCGCCTGTTCCGCCTCGTCTGCCTGGTAGGGGCGGGCGGTGTAGCCGAGCTCGTGGATCGCGATCAGCAGGTCACTCAGCCGAACCTGATCCGGGGACCACACCAGGCGCGCACGTTGGGTGGTATGGTTTACCGAGAAGGAGTCGACACCGGGCTGCTGCTTCATATGGTTTTCAAGCAGCCAGATACAGGCGGCACAGGTGATGCCACCAATCAGCAGTTGCGCTTCCTGTGCGCCTTTTACCGGTGCAACAAACGACTCCTGAACCAGAGGGTGATCAAGCTCTCTGATTCGGTTCAGTTCCGCCGGGGTCAGCTGCTTTGGGGTAACGGCCGGTTTGGTCCGGAAATCATAGAACCCGGCGAGACCCTCGCTGCGAATGGTCTGGCACACCGCTTTGCAGCCCTGGCAGCAGAAGTGACGGGTAGAACCTTCGAGCTCGAGGGTGATGGGCGGCTCACCGTCCGCTGGCTCACCGCAGTGAAAGCAATCCAGCCTGGTCAACCTTGGGCAGACCCCCCGGCCTTGACTGTAATTCCGTCTTCAGCTGGCAGCCAGGCTTCGCCTTTTAATCGCCACTCGTTAGCTGGACCCCGTAGATCGTAGTACCAGCGGCCGTCTATGTCATTGAGGAGCTTACCGGCAAAGCGCCCTGGAGCGATTTGCTGGAATTGAACAGTGCGATCCTTGTCGGAAAGCGTTGGATGGAACAGGTTCAGGATCAGATACGGGAAATCCGCCGGACCCTCAACGGTGTTCAGGTTGACGGTGATATTTTTGCTCTGGAAATCAATCTGGGCCTCCATACCGAGATCTTCCGCCTTCTGGTCTCTTGCTATGGACATGTTAATTCCGCGCCCTTCTTTGGACCAGTCGTCGGTGACCATCGCATTTTCTGTGCTGACAGCGATAGTGATGGCAACGGCGCAGTAAATGATGGACGCCCCCGGAAAAATCAGCAGGAACCAGAACCAGGGTTGGCGGTACCAGGGTGCTACGGGTGTTTCAGTAGTCATAAATCAATGTCTCATTCAAACGGTCAGTGCTGCACGATCGACGATCAGCGCGTTGGACCGACAAATCGGCTTTCAGTTTCAAGGCTCAGCGAAGAATCGGTCTCGGATTGTGCCCTGAACAGGATATCGTTATTGGATTCGGTGATGGATTCCGGCGGCACGTCGACTACGGTCGGCAGTGAGCGGTTTTCACCACTTTCAACGGTTACCGAAGTGTCCGTCAGGATCCGGATCCCCTCCAGGCCAGTCACTGACAGAGTGAAGGTTTGGGGAACTTCGGTCATGTTGGCGATTTTTAGGGTGTAGGAGTTCTCAATCCGCCCCTCGCCATTGAAACTGTAAAGAGCACCGCGATCCCGAAGAGCATCCATCTGGGCTGGCACACGGGTGGCGATGGTGAAGATAATCGCGGCAATCATCAGTGACAGCACCGCGCCATAACCGAAGGTTCTTGGTCGCAGGAGTTTGGAGGTCTTGCCTTCAAGTTCATTCTCCGTGGTGTAACGGATCAGCCCCCTCGGGTAATTCATCTTGTCCATGATCTCGTCACAGGCATCAATGCACAGCGCACAGCCGATACATTCGTACTGAAGGCCGTCCCGGATATCAATGCCCGTAGGACATACCTGAACACACTGGCCGCAGTCGATACAGTCGCCCAGACCGGCCTCGGCCGGATCCACGCCTTTTTTGCGGCCGCCCCTGGGCTCGCCACGATTCGGATCGTAGGAAACCACGCGAGTGTTGGGGTCAAACATCACCGACTGGAAGCGGGCATAGGGGCACATGTAAAGACACACCTGCTCTCGCATCCAGCCGGCGTTGAGGTAGGTGGCAACGGTGAAGAAGCCGACCCAGAAATAGGCCCAGCCGTTGGCCTGCAGGGTGAACAGATCCGCGATCAGCTCGCGAATCGGATAGAAATAGCCGACAAATGTCAGCCCGGTAGCCAGTGCGATCAGAAACCAGACCGTATGCTTGGCGGATTTTTTCGCGACTTTGTTTGCCGAGCTGGGCGCCTTGTCCAGTTTCATGCGCTTGTTGCGGCTGCCTTCAATGCGCTCTTCAACCCACATGAAGATGAAGGTCCAGACGGTCTGGGGGCAGGTGTAGCCACACCAGACCCTGCCAAACAGCGTGGTAATGAAAAACAGGCCAAAGGCACAGATAATCAGCATCCCCGAGAGCAGGATGAAATCTTTCGGGTAAAAGGTGGCCCCGTATAAATGGAACTCACGGGCGGGAAGGTCAAAATGAATGAGTGGTTGCCCGTCCAGGGTGAACCACACAAACGCAAAGTACATGCCCATCAGCAGCGTCAGGCTGACATTCCGGATGCGTTGGAAGAAGCCTTTGACTTCCTTGACGTAAATCTTCTTACGGCTGGCGTATAGCTCGACGGTTCCGGATTTATTGTTGTTGTCGGAGGGGTCAGAGGACGGGTCAGAGGACGGGTCAACCTGTTTGACCGGGATCTCACTGCTCATCGTTACCTCCAGGGAAATGGTAATGCGGGGCAACAGGCCGTTAGGCTGCTGATCTTTTCAAGCCTGTGCCCGCGGCGCAGGCACAGGGTTGAAAAGACCGGGCCGGGGCTCTTCACCCCGGCCGGCTGACTCAGTTCGAGAGGCTGTAGACGTAAGCCGCGAGAATCTGAATCTGATCGTCTGAAAGCAGACGATCCTGTGCAGGCATCTGGTTCTGGCGGCCGTGCACGACGGTCTCCCTGATCCACTCGTAGGTTGAACCATAGAGCCAGGTGTTGTCCGTCAGGTTGGGGGCGCCCATGGCCTCCATGCCTTTGCCCTCGGGGCCATGACAGGCCACACAGGCCTGAGCGTAAACCTGTTCGCCGGCTTTGGCAGCTTCGGCGTCTTTTTCCCGACCGCTGAAGCTCAGAACATAGTTCACAACCTGATCCACCTGCTCGTTGGTCATGCCGGGCATGGTGCCCTTGGCCGGCATATTACCCATACGGCCATTGTGCAAGGTTTCCAGGATTGCTTCCGGTGTTCCGCCCCACAGCCAATCGTCGTCGGTCAGGTTGGGGAAGCCAACCTGGCCACGAGCGGCAGAGCCGTGGCAAACCGCACAGTTGTTGGCGAACAGACGCTGGCCGATTTTCATGGCATCGCTGTTCTCGGCCAGTTCGGGAACCGGAGTCTCACCGTACTGGGCGTATATCGGGCCGTATTTTTCCTCGGCCTCGGCGACCTCTGCTTCCCACTGATTAGTGGAAGTCCAGCCAAGCAGACCCTTATAGTTGCCCAGTCCCGGGTAGAGGGCCAGGTAACCGAGGGCGAAAACACAAGTGGCCAGGAACAGGTAAAACCACCACTTTGGCAGTGGGTTATCGTATTCCTCAATGCCATCAAAGGAATGGCCCATGGTGCGGTCGGTTTCGGTATCGGTTGTCTGGCTCTTGCGGGTTGCCCAAAGCAGCCACCAGCAGCCGAACACGGTACCGAGCACGATCACACTGATCCAGATGCTCCAAAAGGTACTCATTCTTTTTTCTCCGTTTTTTCCTGTTCGAGCGTACGCTTTTCCACGTCGTCATCGTCGAAGGGCAGGTGAGCTGCCTCGTCGTTGGCCTTCCTGCGGTGGGCGCTGTAGGCCCACCAGACGATTCCCAGGAAAACCGCCATTACCAGAAGTGTGTGAATGCCGCGTAACTCATTAATATCCATGGTTCACCGTCTGTCTGAAATCACAGTACCCAGCTGTTGCAGGTACGCGACCAGCGCTTCGATTTCGAATTTACCTTCCACCTGAGCGGCTGCTTCGGCAATCTGCTCGTCGGTGTAGGGCACGCCCAGAGTCTGAAGTGTCTCCAGCTTGGCAGCGGTCTTGCTGTGGTCGACCTTGTCTTCAAACAGCCAGGGGAATGCCGGCATGTTGGATTCAGGCACTACGCTGCGCGGGTCGTACAGATGCTGGCGCTGCCAGGCATCGGAGTAGCGTCCGCCAACACGGGCCAGATCCGGACCGGTGCGCTTGGAGCCCCACAGGAACGGGCGGTCATAAACAAACTCGCCCGCAACGGAGTAGTGGCCATACCGCTCGGTTTCCGCCCGGAACGGGCGGATCTGTTGGGTATGGCACACATGGCAGCCTTCGCGGATGTAGATGTCCCGGCCTTCCAGTTCGAGCGCTGACAGGGGCTCAAGCCCCTCTACCGGCTCGTTAACGTCTTTCTGGAAAAACAGAGGCACTACTTCGGCCAGAAAGCCGCCACTGATGGTCAGGATGATCAGTACGATCATCAGACCAATATTTTTTTCGACAATTTCGTGTTTCATCTGATCTCTCTCCCGTTACGCCGGCTGAGTTGCCGCGTTATCTTGCGCAACCGCATCTTTCTGACGCACGGTCATGTACACGTTGTAAGCCATGATCAGCATGCCTGACAGGAAGATGACGCCGCCGAGGAACCGGACGAAGTAGCCAGCGTAGGATGCCTCAAGAGATTCAACGAAGCTGTAGGTCAGCGTGCCGTCTTCGTTAACCGCACGCCACATCAGGCCCTGCATGATGCCGTTAACCCACATTGCAACGATGTACAGTACGGTGCCCACAGTGGCGAGCCAGAAGTGCACGTTGATCATCGCTGTGCTGTACATGCCCTGGAGTCCCCAAAGCTTCGGTACCAGGTGATAAACCGCGCCGATACTGATCATGGCTACCCAGCCCAGAGCACCGGAGTGAACGTGGCCGATGGTCCAGTCAGTGTTGTGGGAGAGTGCGTTCACGGTCTTGATGGACATCATCGGACCTTCGAAGGTGGACATGCCGTAGAACGACAGGGAAACCACCAGGAAGCGCAGAATCGGGTCAGTGCGCAGTTTGTGCCATGCGCCTGACAGAGTCATCATGCCGTTGATCATGCCACCCCAAGAAGGTGCGAGCAGAATCAGGGACATCACCATGCCGGCTGTCTGTGCCCAGTCCGGCAGGGCGGAGTAGTGCAGGTGGTGGCCGCCGGCCCATACATAGGTTGCGATCAGGGCCCAGAAGTGAACGATCGACAGGCGATAGGAGTAGACCGGACGATTGGCCTGCTTGGGAACGAAGTAGTACATCATGCCCAGGAAACCTGCGGTCAGGAAGAAGCCTACTGCGTTATGTCCATACCACCACTGCATCATGGCGTCGGTAACGCCCGCATAGGCAGAGTAGGACTTGAACGCACCGGCTGGCAGCGCCATGTTATTCCCGATATGAAGCACTGCAACGGTCAGGATAAAGGCGCCATAGAACCAGTTAGCCACATAGATATGCGGTGTGGCCCGTTTCATGATGGTTCCGAAGAACACCAGAGCGTACGTCACCCAGACGACCGCAATGGCGATATCGATCGGCCACTCCAGTTCGGCGTATTCCTTTGAAGTGGTAAGGCCCAATGGCAGGGTAATGGCTGCCGCGACAATGATCGCCGTCCAGCCCCAGAAAGTGAACGCAGCCAGGCTATCCGAAATCAGTCGAGCCTGGCACGTGCGCTGAACGACATAATAGGAGGTAGCAAACAGGGCACTTCCACCAAAGCCGAAAATAACGGCGTTGGTATGCAGCGGCCGGAGACGGCCGAAGTGGGTAAAGGGCAGGTCGAGGTTGAGGGACGGCCAGACCAGCTGTGCTGCAATCAGCACACCCAGCGCCATACCTACAATACCCCATACCACTGTCATGATGGCGAATTGTCTCACCACCTTGTAGTTGTATGTCAGGTTTGCATTTACTGTGCTCATAGCCTTACCAATGGGTTTAAAGTGGGGAAATATGCGGGCGCAAGTATGGAGAAACGATTAGCTGTTTGCAATGACTCAGGTCAAGTCCTGACATCCGTCAAATGCGCCGAAATCAGCAACATGGCTTCCTTTTCAGTGCCGTTATTGGAGTTGTTTCAGCTAAGGGAATGTGTGTTGCCTGAGTGCAATGATAGTCGCTTAACTGGATGAGGTGAATTCTGTGGAGTTGATTAAGACCAAAGGCTATGGGAATGAGCCGAAAGTTGTACTGATTTTGGCCCACGGCGCGGGTGCGCCGGCCGATTCGACCTTCATGGAGGAGCTTTCGGCAGCGCTGGAGCAAGAGGGCATTGAGACAGTACGTTTTGAGTTCCCGTATATGCAGAAAAGGCGTCTGGATGGAAAGAAGCGACCGCCCGACAGAGAGCACGTGTTGCTGGACTGCTTTACCCGGGTGGTTGATCAGGTGCGATCAGATTGCGGAACTGGCAGCAGGGTACTGGTGGGTGGCAAATCCATGGGTGGACGCATGGCAAGCATCCTGGCGAGCCGTCGCGAGGGTATTGATGGTGTCGCCTGCTTTGGTTATCCCTTCCATCCGCCCGGTAAGCCCGACCGCTGGCGTACCGCGCACTTCCAGAATGTGAGCTGCCCTATGCTGGTGCTTCAGGGGACAAGGGATCCATTCGGGAAACCGTCCGAGATGGCTGGCCATGAGCAGGAGTTGGAGGGAATCCGTTTGCACTGGCTGGAAGGGGGTAATCATGATTTCCAGCCGCTGAAAAGCCAACCACAGACCCAAGCGGAGCTGATCGTGGTGGCTGCCCGGGAAACCCGGATCTTTGTGGACGAGCGGCTTTGAGCCTCATCTCTACTGCACCCCGACAGCCTCAGAGAGCTCAGCGCGGTTGCGGCCCCTGCTTTTTGCACGGTACAGGGCCTCATCGGCCCGTTCGAACAGTTGGTTCTGGGTCTCTCCGGAGACGAGTGACGCGATACCTGCGCTGAGGGTTATTCTCACTTTGTTGCCGTCTGGGGAGAGCAGTGGCGTCCTGGCGATGTCTTGCAGCAATGCAGAACAGACATTCAAAGCTCCATTTGCATCGGTTCCGGGCAGCAGTAACGCAAACTCCTCACCACCGAATCGGATGGCAACATCCCGGGGACGTTTCACGTGCCGGGTCAGCATTTCGGCGATGAACTGAAGGCAGCTGTCCCCAAAGCCATGGCCCCAGGTGTCGTTAATGTTCTTGAAATGGTCGGCATCGACCAGCGCCAGGGTCAGTGGCTGGGACGTGCGCCGCGCTTCGGCGCACAATTCCGGGAATATGTTGTTCAGGTGCCTTCGATTGTAAAGGCCGGTCAGGGCGTCGTTCAGGCTCAATGTCGATAGCTTGCGGTTGGCCTTTTCCAGTTCCCGCATGGTGTTCCGCAGCTGCGCGGTTCGTTCATGCACCTTGAATTCCAGTTCTGTCCTCGCATTATGTTCCACGTCCAGAAGCTTCTGGTTCAGCAGGCGCCACCTCTGCACCATCGCATAGTTCAGCAGGATCACCTGTCCTCCCACTGCGGATTGCATCAGCGCCTCCCGTGCAAGAAAGTCATGCAGATAGCCAAAAGCCGCCAGGGCATAGATCAGGCCACCAACGAGCATGATCAGCCAGGCCAGCAGATACCACATAGCCGGCTGATACCCCTGTTTCCAACGAACCGCTGCGATGATGAACAGGCTTGAAATAACCGTCAGTGCAAGAACGGTATTGAGCAGAATGGTTTTGTTGTAGGGCAGTATCAGTGTTAGTGCCAGGAAGCCAATGCAGAACCAGGCCTGCCCTTTGAGGACTGTTTCCGAGATGGTTCCGCGGTCTACTTCCAGGAAGGACCGGCCGAAAAGGATCATGGCCAGGGCGCAAAGGGACAAAGACAAGGGGATGGATGTATTGGCAAAGCCCGGGTTGTCTGGCCAGAAGTACTGGTTCGCGAAGCCGCCCATGGCGAACAGAAAGAGTCCGAGTGCTGCCAGGTAAAACGCGTTGTAGAAGTAATAGCCGGTCCCGGAGCTGAAAAACAGCAGCAGGTTGAAGACCGCAAAGACCAGGAGCGCGCCGTAGAATAGCCCGTGGGTCAGTGTCAGATGATTACTGCGGGCAATGACTTCTGCCAGGGTTTCAAAGCTGAGCGGCACGTTCAGAGCGCCATTGCTGTGGATTCGGATCGTCAGGGACCGGGTTTCACCGCCATCCAGTGTGACGGGAAGCAGAAAGTACCGGTAGTCTACCGCCCTGGACCCGAAAGGCCGTTGATCTCCGGTAACCAGTGTCTCTGTAGTATCATTCCCCGTCTGCCAGAATGTGACTTCGTCCAGCAGCGGGTAGTTGAGTTTCAGATACCAGGCGGCCCGCTCAGCGCCGGAGTTCCTGACGTGCAGGTGTACCCAGTAAACGGATTTGGTGTGGCTGAATACCAGGTCCCGGCCGTTTGCAGGGGTCCAATTGATATTTCGGGGGAGTTGGTCCGGATTCCTTGCTTCATGTCCGGGCGCGCCCGGCGGCGCACTGTAATAGCAAACGTATTGCATCAGGGAAGCGCGGGCAGCAGTATCGGTGGCCTCGAGGACAGGGCAGTCCGACGCCATCGAACCCGTGTCTGGCAGCGCCAGGGCAGGGGCCAGCAAAAGGCAGAGAATGGCAATCAAACGCAAAACGGACGACATTCATGGCTTCCCGCGGTTATCAGAGCGGGAAGTGTAGCCAGAGAAGACAATCTAAGCTGTTAAACAGTTTCAACTTTTACGGGTTGGTCTCCGACCCTGATTCAGGAAATGCATGGAACAGATTCTTGTGTTTTGCCGGCCAGGCTTTGAAACCGAAGCCGGCCGTGAAATGACCGACTCAGCCTCGGAGCGAGGTATTTTCGGGTATTTCGAGCCCCTGAAAGACCAGGGGCTGGTGCGCTTCTACCCGGCAGTTCCGGAAACTGCCGATGATGTGATGGCTCGTCTACCTCTTGAGGAGCTGGTCTTCGTCCGTGACTGGATTGTCGTTCTCGGGCAATTCAGACTGCCAGAGACCGACAGAGTCGGTGCCGTTATCGAGGGAATCCGTGGACTTGGGCGCGGTTTTCCGGGTTGTGCGCGGCTGGAAGTCCGGTTACCGGAAAACAACGCGGATGGAGACCTTGGAAACTTTGCCCGAAAGTGGGTGTCGCCGCTCTCCCGAGGTTTGCGAGGAGCCGGCCTCCTGAAGGCTGACCAGAATGCTCCTGCGCCGGCGCGTCTCGAGGTTTTCCTCCCCGATTTTACGTCGGCGGTCGTCGGTTTCAGTCTGGCGGATAACCGGGCACGTTACGTTGGTGGCATCCCGCGCCTGCGGCTGCCGGCATCAGCGCCCAGTCGTTCTGCCCTCAAGCTCGAAGAGGCCTGGAAGGTGTTTCTGCCTCCGGAACAGGAGCTGGACTACCTTGGTGGTGGCAAGAAGGCCGCGGATCTTGGGGCCGCTCCGGGCGGATGGACCTGGCAGCTTGTGCGTCAGGGGATGATGGTAACCGCAGTGGACAACGGCCCAATGAACCCTGAATTGATGGCCTCTGGACAGGTGGAGCATGTTGAGGCGGATGGTTATGGTTGGCGGCCAAGGCGCGGCATCGACTGGATGGTCTGCGACATTGTGGATCAGCCCCGGAAAACGGCAAAATTGGCTGTGACCTGGCTAGGTGACGGCCTTTGCCGTTACACGGTTTTCAATCTGAAGCTGCCTATGAAAAAGCGCTATGACGAGTGGCTGATTTGCCGGGACATTCTCGTTGATGGCTTGAAAGAGGCGGGCATCGGTTTTCGCCTTAAAGCCCGCCACCTTTACCATGACAGGGAAGAAATAACCTGTTTCATCGAGCGGACGGGTTAAAAGGCGCTTTGCTCCAGCACTGTAATGTGCTCTTCTTCGTCCATCATGGGGATAAGCTCCAGCATGAGTTCACGGCGCTCATCGGAGTGAAACCATCGATCCCAGTCTGCTTCGGAGCGCCAGTTCGCCAGTGTTATCCGGTGATTGGGGTCGTGGCTGTCGAGCAGGGTTTCGCCAGAAATGAAACCGGGGGCACTGACAGCCTGCTGCAGAACCTTGCGCGACCGTTCTTCGTAGGCTGTTTCAAGGGTTTCGGCAATATGGCGTTCGATCAGAACCCGGATCATGAGAAACCTCCAAGTGGTTTAACTGTTATAAACAATAATTTAGCAGGTTTTTACGAAAAATCAGGTTCATTGACAGGAGACGACGTGTGACCGCAACTGACTACGACCTTGAGCTGGACGCCCGGGGCCTTTTCTGCCCGGAACCGGTCATGATGCTGCATAACCGTATTAACGATGTTCAACCCGGTGGCGTGTTGCGGGTTGTGGCCACCGACCCCTCTACCACCCGGGATATCCCGCGTTTCTGCCAGTTTCTCGGCCACGAACTCGTCCATCAGGCCGAATCCGACGATCTGTTCATCTACCTGATACGCAGGGGGGAGTAGCCCCTCTGCTATACCTCCGAGTCCAGTTTCTGGAGGTGGCCGAGGAATTCCTCCCGATCCATTTCTCCGAGCACCCTGTGCTGGGGCAGCTCCTGGCCGTTACCGCGATAGAACAGAATAGCCGGGGGGCCGAAGAGGCCGAGTTCGTCCAGCATTGCCTGCTGTTCAGGGGTGTTGTCGGTCATATCGATCTGCAGCAGGGTGTAGGGGCTAAGCGCCTGGATTACATCCGGCTTGCTGAAAACATTGCGTTCCATAACCTTGCAGGAGATGCACCAGTCGGCGTAGAAGTCCAGCAGAACGGGCCGTCCCTGTTCGCGGGCCTGTTGGAGCATCGCCTCGATTTCACCGGGCTGTTTCACGCGCACAAAATCCGCGTGCTGGACACCGGCATTGCCGGCCCCGCCGAATGACGCGGAGGCGACTGTAAAGGGCGCTAGAGGTTTCAGCGGGTCATTGGCCCCGGCCACAGCACCGGCAAGCAGAGCCAGGCCATAGGCGAAAAGAACCAGCCCCAGCCCCTTCCGGGTCCGTTCCCAGCCGGCCCTGGCAGTATCAAAGGCGCCAAGCTGCACGCCGGTTATGGCGATAAGAAGGCCCCAGAGCGTCAGTGCCAGCCAGCCAGGTACCAGTCGCTCCACCAGCCAGATCGCCACGGCCAGCAGCATCACACCATAGAAGTGCTTCACTGCGGTCATCCAGTGGCCGGTAGTCGGCAGCAATTTTCGCCCCCCGACCGCCACAAGAATCAGCGGAATGCCCATGCCAAGGCCGAGCGCAAACAGCGCCACCCCGCCGATCACGGCGTCCTGGGTTGTGGAGATATACAGCAGGCTGCCGGCCAGAGGCGCCGAGACACAGGGCGAGACGATCAGGGCCGACAGGGCGCCGATGCCGAATATGCTGAATACCCGGCTGCCGGTGAGCCGGTGACTGGCATCATTGAGGGGCTCACGAATGAAGCGTGGCAGCTGGATCTCGAAGAGATCGAACATGGACAGGGCAAAGACGACGAACAGCAGGGCAAAGACGCTCAAAACCCAGGGAGATTGCAGTTGTGCCTGCAAATTAAAGCTGGCTCCGAGCAGACCCGTCAGCACGCCGGCCGCTGCATAGGTCAGTGCCATGCCCAGAACATAGCTACCCGACAGGAGCAGGGCATGGCTGGTTGTCCGGGTGTTCCTGCCAGAAACCAGCGATGAAATAATCGGAACCATCGGCAGTACGCAGGGGGTGAAGGTTAACCCCAGCCCCAGCAGCAGAAACACGCCTGCAATGACGAGCGTCGATTGCTGTGCAAGAAAGCCTGCAAGTCCGGTGGCGGTTTCAGTGTCCACGGGTGCGCTGCCGCCCCCCGAAAAACCCGCTGCTGAAGCTGTTGGCGAGCCGGAGCCACCGCTACCCTGATAGAAAAGTACATCCCGGGTCTGGGGCGGGTAGCACAGCCCCGCCTTTGCGCAGCCCTGATAGGTTACCTGCAGTTCTGCCTCCCGGACGCCGGCTGGAAGCGAGATCGGAACACGGGCTTCAATCGGATCAAAAAAGACCGTGGTCTTGCCGAAGAATTCGTCTTCGGTCACCGTTCCCGGCGCCGAAAACGCGGGTTCCCCAAGTCCGACATCGGGATTGGTGGCGGTAATGCTGACACGTTCGCGATAAAGATAGTGTCCGGGTGTGATATCCCAGGTGAGAACCACCGTGTCTGCGTCGGTGGTGAAACTGAAGGGCAGAGCTTCGTCGACCGGGAGGAAATCATTACCCTGGCCGCCAAACAGGGAACTCCCGTTGCCGCCGAGGGCCCAGGCAGAAGGGGAGGCCAAAAGCATCAGGGCGAGTGCCAGGAACAGGTTCAACGGATTCACCCATTGGCATTTCATCTTCTTTACTGCAGCGAAAGCCATCATTGATTGTAAGATTTCCCGGTTAGTGTCTGTTTGATCAGAGTCTCTAAAAGTCGGATTGTTACAGCATTACAGCCGCCGGTTCACGCCAGCAGTGGACACGAGGGGATGGGCAAAGTTCCCTCTGGTATTGGGGGCGGTAAAGTCGCACAATAGCCACCCAATGAATCACAGTCCAAATGATCTTATCATGCTGTTTAATGACCAGTTCCGGGAAGCATACCGGACAGTTCTGGTCAAAGGCAGCGATGAACCTGAATACTTGCCTGCGAGCGGGCCGGAAGGTCTCGCACAGGTCGTCTTTGCTCATGGTTATTATGCCAGCGCTTTGCATGAAATAAGCCACTGGTGTATTGCTGGTGAGTACCGGCGCACACTTCACGACTATGCTTACTGGTACTGTCCGGATGGCCGTACACTGCAGCAGCAACAGGCTTTCGAGCAGGTTGAGGTCAAGCCCCAGGCCATTGAATGGTTGTTTGCGGTGGCTGCAGGTTTCCGTTTTCACATCAGCGTGGATAACCTCTCGGGAGCTGGCGCCGCCAATGAAGAGCGGTTCCGTCACAATGTGCGGATCCAGGCGGGCGAGTATCTGGACCGGGGGTTGCCGCCCCGGGCACAGGCGTTTTTCGATACGCTGGCAACATTTTACGGTACCGGAGAAATCCTTGAAGAGCGCTGGCAAGAAGATGCCCGGCGCATCGCTCCGTTATATTCTGAATCAGGACATTCCAGGAAAACTGAGACTCTATGACATCTGACCCAAAACACACCGGCGACCTGAGATTCAGCGATCTGAACCTCGACAAGCGCTTGCTGGATGCCATCACGGCTATCGGTTTTGAATATTGCACACCCATCCAGGCGGAAACACTGCCCTGGACGCTGGCCTGTGAGGATCTGATTGGCCAGGCCCAGACCGGCACCGGAAAAACCGCAGCGTTTCTGATTACGGCGATTCAAAGCCTTCTGGAGACGCCGATTCCCGAAACAGACCGGTTTGCGTCAGAGCCGCGGGTGCTGGCCCTGGCACCGACACGTGAGTTGGCCATGCAGATCGCCAAGGACGCAGAGCAGTTGTGCCAGCATACCGGCCATAATGTGGTGACGGTTGTGGGCGGCATGAACTATGACAAGCAGCGGGACCAGTTGCAGAACGAGATCGTCGATATTCTCGTGGCGACTCCGGGGCGCCTGATCGATTTTCTCGGCTCCCAGGACGTATTTCTGGACCAGCTCGACATCCTGATTCTTGATGAAGCTGATCGTATGCTGGACATGGGCTTCATTCCGGACGTGAAGCGCATTATCCGCAAGTGCACACCCAAGGATGAGCGCCAGACACTCCTGTTCAGCGCCACCTTCAACCAGGACGTGCTGAATCTTGCCTCCATGTGGACGAGTAATGCAGAGTTCGTGGAGATAGAACCGGAACAGAAAACGGCGGAACGGGTTGAGCAGACGGTGTACCTGGTGGGCGACGATGAAAAACTTCCGGTGCTGGTCAATTTTCTCAAGCGTCCGGAAGTGGAAAAGGCGCTGGTGTTTGCCAACCGCCGGGATCAGTGCCGTGACCTGGAAGAGGATCTGCGGAACCAGGGAGTCAAGGTGGCCCTGATGTCCGGTGAGATCGCCCAGAACAAACGCCTCAAAACCCTGGACCAGTTCAAAAAGGGCAGCATCCAGGTGCTGGTTGCCACCGATGTGGCCGGCCGTGGCATTCACGTGAACGGCGTGACCCATGTGTTCAACTACAATCTACCGGATAATGCCGAAGATTATGTGCACCGTATCGGGCGTACTGGCAGGGCTGGCAAGCATGGCGTTTCCATCAGTTTTGCCGGTGAGGACGATTCGTTCGCGCTTCCCGCCATCGAAACCTACATCAGCCAGAAGCTGAAGACTGCCGTGCCCGATGAAGCGCTCATGGCGCCGATGGACAATCCGCCAATTACCCGCAAGCGCGGTCGTCGCCCGCAGGGTGGCGGTGGACGTGGTCAGGGTGGGCGCAATCAGCGTCAGCGCAGGAACTGACAGGGCCGAATATCATCATGTTGATCGTAGCAGACGAAAACATTCCCTTACTGGATTCCTTTTTCGGCGATATCGGCGAGATTCGCCGGGTATCCGGCCGTTCCATGTCGAACGAGGATGTCCGGGATGCCGATATCGTCCTGGTTCGTTCCGTCACCAGGGTAAATCGTGAGCTCCTGGAGGGCAGTCGGGTTCGGTTTGTTGGCACAACCACCATCGGTACCGACCATGTCGATCTCGACTGGCTCGAGGCCGCGGGTATTCGCTTCTCGGCGGCGCCCGGCTGCAACGCCAACAGTGTTGCCGAGTACGTTTTGTCTGTGCTTTCGCTGCATGCCGAGCGGCGTGGCCTTGCAGACTGGTCCCAACTCAGTGTTGGTATAGTCGGGGTCGGCAATGTCGGTGGCGAACTGGCCCACAAACTGGAACGCCTTGGATTTGATGTGCGCCTCTGTGATCCGCCCAGGGCGGATCGGGAAGAGGACGACCAAGAGTTTGTGTCGCTGGAAGAGGCCATGAAGTGTGATGTGGTGTCCCTGCACACACCTTTGACGCGAGAAGGGGACCATCCCACGCTGCATATGATTGGTCATCGCGAGCTTGAGGCTCTGGGCGCAAATCAGCTCCTTATCAATGCTGGTCGTGGAGAAGTCATCGACTCGTCAGCATTGCTGGCCCGGCTTGACCAGGGTAACGCGCCGACCGTGGCGCTGGATGTCTGGGAACAGGAGCCGAGGATTCACCCCGAACTGGTTGACCGGGTCTGGCTGGCGACACCGCACATCGCCGGATACAGCCTCGAAGGCAAGGTTCAGGGGACGGAAATGATCTACCAGGCGCTTAGCCAGTTTCTGGGCTTGCCGGTTCGCAAAAAAGCCGGCCAGTTTTTACCCGAGCCGGCGCTCAGCAAGATTTCCTTTACCAGCTCGGCCGACGAAGACGATGCCATCCGCATTGCGCTGAGGGCTTGCTATGACCCTCGTCCCGACGATGCCCGGCTGCGGAATGCCATGACTGGATCCGTTGAAGAGCGAGGTGCGGCTTTTGACAGGCTCCGTCGTGATTACCCGGTCCGTCGGGAGTGTTCCAGTCTCAAGATTCAGCTCAAGGGCACCAGCAAATCGCTGCAGGACAGTTTCCGGGCCATTGGGTTCAAGTTGAAAATCTGAACGAGTCTCACCTGTACAACAAAAAACGGGGCCCTCGGGCCCCGTTTTTTTACAGCTTGGCGTGCTGCAATGCCTGTATCCGGTCTTCCAGGGGCGGATGAGTCATAAACAGGGCGCTCAGGCCGCCCCGGGCTCCGCGATTGATGCCGAATGCCTGGAGCGAATCCGGCATCTGATCCGGCACTTCACTTTCCTGTTTCAGTCTTGCAAGCGCGCTGATCATGGCTGTGCGCCCCGCCAGTTGGGCGCCAGCGATGTCGGCCCGGAATTCCCGCCGGCGGGAGAACCAGAACACGATCGTGCTGGCCAGAATGCCCAGGACAATCTCGGCAACGATGCTGACGGCGAAAAACCCAAGGCCATGCCCACTTTCGTTCTTGAATATCACCCGGTCAACAAACGAACCGATGACCCGGGAGGCGAAGATCACGAACGTGTTCACCACACCCTGAATCAGAGCCAGGGTCACCATGTCGCCATTGGCCACGTGGCCGATTTCGTGGCCCAGAACTGCCCGGATTTCGTCCTTGTTGAAGCGATGCAAAAGGCCCTCGCTGACGGCGACCAGGGCATCGTTCTTGTTCCAACCCGTTGCGAAGGCGTTGGATTGGGACGCCGGGAAAATAGCCACCTCCGGCATTCCGATACCGGCGTTCTTCGCCAACTCGGCTACGGTATCCACCAGCCAGCGCTCGGCAGGTGTTCTCGGGGAATCAATAACCCGGGCCCTGGTGCTCCACTTGGCCATTCGTTTGGATATCAGCAGAGACACGATGGCGCCGGCAAATCCGAAGACCGCCGCGAAGGCCAGCAAAGAGCCATACTGAATACCATTCTGGGCGAGGTAGCTATCCACGCCCAACAGCCGCAGTGTAAAGCTCGCGACAAGGATGACAGCAAGGTTGGTTGCCAGAAACAGCAGAATACGCATGTTGGTGCCCTGATCAGTTCGTCAAAGAAAATAAAGCCGCTATTCAGACCGTTATATGCGGTCGCGGTTCAATCAATCAACGAGCTTACGGTGATTTAATAATTGCCGCGGTCGGCAAAAAAGGTTGCCTGCATGATCTGGCTGATTCGGGCGGAGTTCCCCCCGCGCAGCGCCTTGCGAATCAGGTGGATGTGAGTGGAAAGATCCTCCTGAACGGAAGGGGGCAGATTACCGGCAGCCGTTTCCTCGGGGATTCCGAATTCGCTGGTCAGAGTCTCTGGCGCCGGCGCGCTCAGGCGGATAAAGGCGTCTCTGGTCAGAACCGCCTGGTCCAGAGCTTCCTGGCGGATGGTGTCGACGTACCGGAGCAGACCTTCCTCTGCGAGCCAGAGCAGGGCGCCGAAACAGGCCATGTGTCGCTTGCTGTGCAGGCCAAATTCGTCCGGCTCATCCGGGCCGGCAATGTCCTCGACAAACAGGTTGATGCGCCTGGGAAAGGCACCATACAACTGCACCAGGGCAATGGCCGCATCCTTGTAGAATTCCTCGACGTGAATATCCGCCATGGTTTTCCCCGTTATTGCTGGTATTGGCCAAGGAAATTGCCGAGCCGGCCCATGGCATCCTCGAGGGTATCTTCCCTGGGCAGGAACACGACTCTCAGGTGCTGCCTGTCATCGATATTGAAGGCCGACCCCTGCACCAGGAGGATCTTCTCCTGCAACAGCAGGTCCAGAACCAGTTTCTCGTCGTTCACGATAGGGAAGTGCTTGGGATCCAGTTTCGGAAACAGGTAAAGCGCACCCTGGGGTTTGACGCAGCTTACGCCCGGAATGTCGTTAAGCATGCGCCAGGCGGTTTCCCTTTGCTCGTAGAGCCGCCCGCCTGGTGCCACCAGATCGTTGATGGACTGGTAGCCTCCCAGGGCTGTCTGAATGGCCAGTTGGGCCGGAACGTTGGCACACAAGCGCATATTCGAGAGCATGTCGATGCCTTCGATCAGATCTTTCGCCCGGTGTTTTGCTCCACTGACGATCATCCAGCCCGAGCGGTAACCCGCTGCCCGGTAATTCTTGGACAGGCCGTTATAGGTAAAGAACAGCACGTCGTCGGCCAGCGAGGCGGTCGAGATGTGCTGGGTACCGTCATAGAGGATCTTGTCGTAGATCTCGTCCGACAGAATAATCAGGTTGTGCTTGCGGGCCAGTTCGATGACCTGCTCGAGAAGCTCCTTTGAATACACTGCCCCGGTCGGGTTGTTGGGGTTGATCAGAACAATGGCACGGGTCCGCCGGGTGATCTTCTTGCGGATATCGTCAATATCCGGAAACCAGTCCTGCTGTTCGTCGCAGCGATAGTGCACGGGCTTGCCGCTGGAAAGTGTGACGGCTGCGGTCCACAAGGGGTAGTCGGGGGCCGGGATCAGGACTTCGTCGCCGGTATTCAACATGGCCTGCATCGTCATAACGATCAACTCGCTGACGCCGTTGCCCAGGAAAATATCGTCGATATCGACCTTGTCGATACCCCGCTGCTGGCAGTAGTGCATGACCGCCTTGCGGGCGGAGAACAACCCCTTCGACTCCACATAGCCCTGGGCCTGGTGCATGTTGTAGATGACGTCCTGCTGGATTTCTTCCGGGACATCCAGTTCGAACGCTGCAGGGTTGCCAATATTAAGCTTGAGTACCCGGTGACCCTCTTCCTCAAGCCGGCGTGCCTCCCGCAGAACCACGCCACGGATTTCATAACACACGTTATCCAGCTTGGCGGATTTGTAGTAGTTCTGCATAAGACCCGGACGTCCTTCTTTTGAGATCGAAAAATGGCACCTGCCAATACGAGAGGCCTTTATTCTAGCGGAGCGAGGCCCGGCGGCAACAGGGGAATTATGATGAATTGTGTCGTGTTAAGGCAGATTTAGCACACAAACCTGAACCGGTTTTTAAAAATGATCGCCGTAGAGCCTGCATTGCCATGGTTTTTTGGTCTGTGTTGTGAACAATGGAGTCACGACGAACACAAACATCGAAGGGAGAGCTTCATGGCAGGCGAGACGGTCTACGATTTTACGGTAAGGGATATCAAGGGTAATGAACAAAGCATGGCGGAGTACCGGGGCAAGGTGCTCCTGATAGTGAACACCGCGAGTAAATGTGGTTTCACACCGCAATTCGAAGGCCTGCAGTCCCTGCACAACGAATTGGGGAGCAAGGGGTTTGAGGTTCTGGGTTTTCCCTGCAACCAGTTCCTTAATCAGGACCCGGGCGACGAGGATGCAATTAGCCAGTTCTGCAGTCTCAACTACGGGGTCGACTTCCCCATGTTTTCCAAGGTCGAAGTCAACGGTGATGGCGCCCACCCACTGTTTCGCTTTCTCAAGCATGAAGCCAAGGGACTGATGGGGTCTGAAAAGGTCAAGTGGAACTTCACCAAGTTCCTGGTAGCTCCTGATGGCAAGGTAGTCCGTCGCTATCCGCCTACAACCAAGCCGGAGGATATTCGGGCCGACATCGAGAAACTGTTACCGGCCTGAAGGTCGCGGTCAAATCGCGGGGCGCCAGCGGTCGATGACCGTCCTGAGCTCTTCGCGCTTGTACGGCTTGGTAATGTAGTCGTTCATGCCTGAGGCGAGGCAGTCCTCGCGGTCGCCCTGCATCACATTTGCGGTAACAGCGATGATCGGCAGGTCTTTCCATTCGGGGTTTTGCCGAATCCTCTGTGTTGCTTCGTAGCCGTCCATAACCGGCATCTGGCAATCCATCAGTACCAGGTCATAGTGGTTGTTTTCCAATGCCTGTATGGCCTTGAGGCCGTTCTCTGCGTGATCTGTGCGATGGCCGAGTTTCTTGAGCAGGCTGACGGCCACCATCTGGTTGACCTGATTGTCCTCCACCAGAAGGATTTTCAGGGAAGCCTCCGTGCCGGTTTGCTCATCGTCTTCCACGGCGGTAGCCGTTTGTTCCTCGCTGTTCAGCAGCCCCGCGGCCAGAAGCAGGCAACGTAGCAATTCATCCCGTCGCAATGGCAACGAGAGCAGCTGTTGCTGCCCCAGTGCAGGGGGCAGGGTGCCGAAAGAGTCCACCAGTACGACGCCGGCGCCTTGCCAGTTGTCTGCGAATGCCAGGGTTTCTTCGTCTCCGGCGTTGGCAAGTGCAAGTAGAATTCCATCAGGGTGTCTGCTCGCGCCGCGTATCGGGATGCCCCATTTGCGAAGTTGGGCTTCGATCGCAGACCGGTGTGGGTTGTCCGGTGGTATGGCCATCGCTATGCCAATGTCCTTGAGGCGGGAATCCACGCGGGGCAGATCATAATCTTCGCTGGCTCCATGAACCGGCAGGGGCAGGGTGACGGTGAAGTGTGTGCCGCTGCCCTCCCGGGAGTCCACCAGAATCTGGCCATGCATGCGTTCGACAAGTTGACGGCAGAGCGTCAGGCCGAGCCCGGTGCCCCCATAAAGCCGCGTGGTCTCTGCATCAGCCTGGGAGAAGGGTGAGAAAATCCGGTGCAGGCCCTCAGTAGACATACCGATCCCGGTATCCACGACATCGATTCTCAGGCTACCCCCGGAGTAGGCTGCCTTTAATTTCACGCTGCCTTCGTCCGTGAATTTGATGGCATTGCTCAGGAGGTTGTTGAGCACCTGGCGTACCCGTGTCGGGTCTCCCAGGAAGTCTTCAGGCAGATCCGGATCGATTTCGGTGACCAGGTGAATACGCTTGCGCCGCGCCTGTTGGGCATGGAGTGTCGCGCACTCTTCGATCAGGTGCCGAACACTGAAGGGGATGTTTTCCAGACTGAGTTTCCCGGCCTCTACTTTCGAGATGTCCAGTATGTCGTTAAGCAGCCCGAGCAGGCTTTCACCGGCGTTCAGAGCAATTTCTATCCTGTTGCGCTGGGCAGAATCCAACTCGCTCTCGAGTGCCAGGCCGAGCATCCCGAGAACTCCATTGAGCGGAGTCCGGATCTCATGGCTCATGCTGGCCAGGAAATTGGCCCTTGCCCGCGCCCGGCGAACTGCATCTTCCTTGGCTTTGACCAGGGCGCGATTACCGCGCTGCAAAGCATCGTTCTTTTCGGAGATCTCCCGGGTCCGGTCCGCCACCTCCTGCTCAAGCTGGGTGGAGTAGTTTTTCATGGCACTCTCGGCGTGCCGGAGTTGTGCAAGGCTGGAATCGATGGTTTCCAGGTGCTGGTTGATGATACCAACCATGGTCCCGATCTCGTCTTCCCGATGGTTTGCCGGGATCGGAAGCCTGACCTTTTCCGGAGAGGTAGCCCGCACCTGGCTCAGTGCGCTGATCACATTGAGCATGGGACGGGTCAGCACAAAATAGAAAATGGCAAGGAGAGCTGCAGACAGGATCAGGCTTTTCAGTAGCCCGCTGATCAGCGTGTATCCGGCTCGTTGGAGGAAGAGCGCCCCATAGTGATAGGTGTCAATGGTGACGATCAGATGCCCAAGTGGCAGATCCTCAAGTTGCGGAACCCGGAGCTCCTGTCGAAATACGCGATCCGGCCCGAACAGCAGATCGCTGACCCAGCGATAGGGCGAGACCGGGCTGCTCTTGCTGGATGCTGCCATGGTCTCGTCGTCATTATCGGTAATCCGGGCATCAATGGTCGCGGGATGGCGAAGCAGGCCGTCGAGCAACTCTTCCGCCAGGCGGACGTCGATGTTGTAGGCAATCTGGGAGGCCGGGCTGTTGCTGATATCGATCAGCGCATGGATTTCCTTCTCCATGGAATCCTTCGCGCTAAAGTAGTCCAGGGTAATCTGGACCACATTCAGCACCAGCCCGAGGGCCATGGCAACGAGGACCGTGTCTCGAGTCAGTCTATAGGAAAGCCGTTGTTTGAAGCCGTTGCTCACGGGTTTGCACTGTCCCTGTTGACGGGCCTCTCACAGCGACCCGTTCGGTACCTTCAGTCGTCGTAATCGGCCTTTTTCTTCCACTCATCGTCGTGGAGAAAAGTATCCCACTCTCGGTCCAGTTTGGACTCTCCCTGCGGGCTTTCCTTACCCTCTGCACTCATGGCCTCAAGTTCCTGAATGCGCGTCCGGAAGCTCTTCACTGCTTTCATGGCAAGTGGATTGTCGCGGGATTTACCCATTTCGGTACTGGCCAGGTGATAGGCATGAATGGCCTTCCGGATCTGGTTCTGGCGAACATAGTCCCGGGCCTGAAACACATGAAGATCCGCGTGGGTCTTGTGGACAAGGAAGAGCACATACTTGAGGTTTTTCTTGGCGGTGGCCGAATCAATCCGCCCGCTCTTGTGCATGGCTTCAATCATCTTGAACAGATTCTGAAGCAATTCCTTGACGTAATTCGACTTTTCCGCGGAATCAATCTTGACTGGCGTGGTGGTGTCGCGCTTTTCAACGATCTGTGTTTTCAGTTCTGCAGCGGACTTCTGCCATTCCTTGACCGGCAGGTTCGACTTCAGGCCGGCCAACTCCGTGCAAGCTTCTTCCATGCGTTTAATCAGGAGCAGTTTCAGATCGGCTGTCAGGTATTGGCCTGGAATTTCGGTCAGCAGGCGATTGGCCCTTTTATAGGCGTCTTCCTGAGCGGTAATCTTGCGCGCCCGTTCAATGCGGGCGCGTTCCCGCATCTGACTGAGCACAATAATGACAATCGAGACGGTCACGATGGCCGCCAGCAAAAGGACGATCGTAGTGGTATCCATTTTGTCAGTAACGACTCCGGCTTCAGGATCAAATGATGGCGGGTGTACAAACCGGCCTCAAAACACCGATATTATTCAGCAAGTATCCGAAAGACTAGCAGAAATACCGCTCCAGATCCGTTTTCAAATGTGAAAGATCGTGTTGCTGATTGATTACGTGAATCCTCGCTATCATGTATATTGCTCTCGTGAATGAGCCTCGCTTTTCCTGTTGTTCTGGTGTTCCGGAGTTTTTGTGGATATTTCCCGTGTTGATCTGAACCTGCTCGTGTACCTGGATGTGTTGCTGCGCGAGCGGAATGTGACCAAGGCAGCGAACCACCTGGGTATTACCCAGCCTGCCATGAGCAATGGTTTGAAGCGGTTGCGGGATCTGTTCAGTGATCCGCTCCTGGTGCGAACCAGTGAGGGTATGACGGCCACGGAGCGCGCGCGTGAATTACAACCGCTGGTGCGTGGAATCCTGTCGGATATTGAGCAGGCCGTGCAAGATAAGACACCGTTTTCGGCTCTTGAAAGCCAGCGCGTGTTCCGGATTATGGCCAGTGATTATGCCGAATCCTGCCTGATGCCCCGGGTTCTGAGGCGGATCCGTCAGGAAGCCCCGCACGTCACCCTGGATGTGCTCACGCCCAGTGACGTCAGCTTCCTGGATGTCGAGCAGGGGCGGTTGGATATGGCGATCAACCGGTTCGACAAGATCCCCCAGTCTTTCCATCAGAAGACCCTCTGGACCGAGTATTTTGCCTGCCTGATGAACGCCCGTAACCCGGTATTGAAGGAGCCCTTCACCCTGGACACCTATCTGGACGCCAGCCATATCTGGGTCAGCAAGACCGGGTTTGGTGTTGGTGTTGGTGTAAACCCAAAGGATGTCCAGCGACTGGGCTGGGTTGATGAGGCGCTGTCGAGAATGGGGCGCAAGCGACAGATTTCCGTTTTCACCCGTCACTATCAGGTTGCGATGCTGCTGGCCGAGCAGCATGACCTGATTGCCACGCTGCCATCCCGGGCAGCCTGGCTGCAGAAAGACAACCCGAATCTTGTGGTCAAGGTGCCTCCGTTCGAGATTCCACCGTTCGAGCTGAAAATGGCCTGGAGCCCTCTGTTGCAGCACAACGCGGATCATCAATGGCTGCGCAAACTGATTGCTGAGGTGGCTACGGAGGTGGATACCGAGTTTGCTCCGTTCGGGGCCAGGTTCGAAGCGCCGGACGCGCCCCAGGCCCATCACTCAGAGCGGTAGTTCCCGAAGCTCCAGGGAAGGGCGGGCTGCATCCCACATGCGCTGGAAGTTTTCCGACAAGAGCTTTACGCGGCCGCCGTCCGAGAACTTGGCGAAACCCTCTGGCTTGTAGAAATCATGTCGGTACACCACGCCTTCACGGTCCGCAATAATGAAGGGCTGGTCCTCAACCGGGTAGTCCTCGTTGACCAGTCGAAGTTCCATGCGGCTCGGCAGCCGGCGCATCAGTTCGACCAGTGTGTGTCGACGTTTCACCAGCGGCTTGTCGTCATGGATCAGCAACCTGACTTCGCTGAGCCGGTGCCGACGGGCCAGGGCGGAGATCAGCTCCCGGAAACGATGCCGATCATACAGATCGTGTTCGAGCAGGCGGTCATACAGCCAGATGCGCTGGCCGGCCTGGCCAACCACCGAATCCATTAGCCCCAGTAGCCTGGCCTCGGTATCAAACAGCCAGGAGTCTGTGTCGCTGCCCAGAATCATCGGCCGGTCCCGGGAGCCAAGGCCCTCGGCCGCGAGTCCCGGTGCCAGGCTACGCATGTCAAAGTGGGGAATGCCGGCGTCGTCGTAAACGCCCGAACAGACGTGGAAGCCTGACCGTTGATAAAAAGGAATGGCGTGCTCCTGGGCAGACAACCTGAGCTCGGCAAAACGGTCAGCCGATTCTGCGATCAGGTGCCGGAGCAACGCTTCCCCGATACCCTGTCCGCGGTATTGGGGCAGGATCGCCATGCGACCGATGTGGCCGGTCTCTTCAAGGGTGGAAAACAGTCGTGCCACGCCTGCCGGGGTATTGTCTGGCAGCACTGCCAGATAGTGATCGGCAATTTCGTCGGTTTCATCCCACTCCAGCTCCGGCGGGACTTTCTGTTCCTCAATAAACACCTGCTGGCGGATATCGCGGATGGATGCCGGGGCCAGTTGCCAGCTGTATTTGCGAAACCGGATGCTCATAAAGCTTATTCGAAGTAAATCGAGCCTTGATTGTAGAGGGTGGTCAGAAGTCCAAGCAATGCTTCGTCTTCGGAGAGCCGGGCGAGGGTCGGCATATCGACGCGGGCCCCCGAGCAAAGAAGCGGAGCAAACGGCTGGGCATCGCCCTTGAGCAGGAACTGCTCGCCGTCCACAAACAGGGCGGTTTCGCTGGCAAACTCGTAGTAGGCGAAACGGGAGCCTTCGTTCCACCGCAGCTGCTCGCCCGCGTGTATTGCTTCGGCGACGTCTCCGGTGGACGCTGGCTCCTCCGCGGGCACGACAATATCCATGCTCTTGGGCGCCGTTGAGAACTGGCCAAACCAGAGGGCCAGTTGCCGGCGGTCCTCAAGCTTTTCCCGGATAACGGTCTCGAGGCGGTCAACAACGTCCGGCTGAATCGTGCCCGGATTGTCCTGTATTTTCAGATCCGGATCGTTCAGGTGATCTGAGGCGTCGGACTGGCTGCAGAGGAAATCGGTAAATCCGGTCAGAATGTCATCCACGGTGGGTGCACGGAAGCCAACCGACAGCGTGATACAGTCATCCTCGGCCACTCCATGGTGGCCAATACCCGGCGGCAGATACAGCATGTCACCGGGTGCCAGAGTAACGGTTTCTTCGCCATCCCAGCTGCTCAGAATGCGCAGCGGAGTGCCCTCCACGCGGGGAGAGGTATGATCACAATGGCCTCCAAACGTCCACCGGCGGTGGCCCTGGGCCTGGAGGAGGAATACATCATACTGGTCGTAATGGGGACCAACGCTGCCGCCTTTCGGGGCAAAACTGGCCATAATGTCATCCAGGCGCCAATTGGGGATGAAGCGGAAGTGTTCCAGCAAATCTGCAATATCGGGCACCCAGTGGTCCAGCCCCTGCACCAGGAGCGTCCAGTCCTGTTCGGGCAGGCTGCTGAACCGGTCCGGCGAAAAGGGGCCGTTGTGGAGCTGCCAGGGCTTGCCATCGTCATTTTCGATCACAATCCGGGACTCCACGCCCTCCTCACAGGCCAGGCCGGCCAGTTCATCAGCGCTGACCGGGCACTGGAAATCGGGAAACGCCTGACGGATAACCAGCGGCTTTTTCTGCCAATAGTCCCGCAGAAATTCAGAGGGTGTGAGTCCGCCAAGCATGTCCATGGGTGTTACTCCCGGTTTCAGATGTTTTGTGCCTGATCGACTGCGTTACCGATGTAACGGCCCGGCGTCAAAGCCATCAGTTCGGCCTTGGCCTGATCTGGAATGTCGAGGCTCTCAACGAAATTCTTGATCACTTCCGGCGTCATTGCCTTGCCACGGGTCAATGCCTTGAGTTTTTCATAGGGCTTTTCGATATTGTAACGGCGCATCACCGTCTGGATCGGCTCGGCAAGCACTTCCCAGGCATGGTCCAGGTCTTCATCCAGTCGGGCCGGATTGATTTCCAGTTTGCCCAGGCCTTTGAGGGTGGCTTCGTAGGCAATCAAACTGTGCGCAAAGCCAACACCCAGGTTACGCAGTACGGTGGAGTCGGTCAGATCCCGCTGCCAGCGTGATATCGGCAGTTTGGCAGAAAGGTGGCTGAACAGCGCATTGGCGATGCCAAGGTTGCCCTCGGAGTTCTCGAAATCGATGGGATTGACCTTGTGGGGCATGGTCGAGGAGCCCACTTCGCCTTCTACCGTTTTCTGCTTGAAGTAGCCGAGGGAAATATAGCCCCAGACGTCACGGTCCAGGTCGATCAGGATGGTGTTGAAGCGAGCGACGGAGTCATACAGCTCGGCAATGTAATCGTGCGGTTCGATCTGGGTGGTGTAAGGGTTCCAGTCGAGCCCGAGGCTCTCGATGAACTCCCGTGCGTTCTGGGCCCAGTCGATTTCCGGATAGGCGGAGAGATGGGCGTTGTAATTACCCACGGCACCGTTGATCTTGCCCAACAGCTCGGTTTCCCGGATCTGTTTTACCTGGCGACGCAGACGGTGAACGACGTTCGCCAGCTCTTTGCCCACGGTCGTGGGCGAGGCGGTCTGGCCGTGAGTGCGCGACAGCATCGGTTGTTCGGCGTGGTCATGAGAAAGCTGCGCCAACTTGTCGACAACGCGGTCCATGGCCGGTAGCAGGCCGTGGTCCAGGCCTTCCCGCAGCATCAGCGCATGGGAGAGGTTATTGATGTCTTCAGAAGTGCAGGCGAAGTGAACAAATTCCGTGACAGCGTGCAGCTCAGGAACGCTGGCGATCTTTTCCTTGATGAAGTACTCCACCGCTTTCACATCGTGATTGGTGGTGCGTTCGATGTCTTTGATACGCTCTGCGTCTTCCAGGCTGAATTCGCCCACCAGACGGTCCAGGAAGTCGTTGGCGTCGGCGGAAAACGGAGGAACCTCGGCCACGCCAGGGTGAGCGGCCAGTTTCTGTAGCCAGCGGATCTCGACGGTCACCCGATTCCGGATCAGGCCATACTCACTGAAAATTTCACGGAAGACGCTGACCTTGTTGCCATAGCGTCCATCGACCGGGGAAATGGCGGTCAGGGCGGTGAGTTCCATCGAAAACCTCTCAAGTCATCAAAGAATCGGATCAAAAGAAAATAGGGGTACATATCATACACCACCGCCGGCTCTGAATCAGCGCCGTCAGTGGTAGAGGGAGCGATTGGCTTCTTCGGCAAGCTCTTTGGCAAGCCCGATCACTTTCTTGCGGGCAAAGATCAGTTGCCAGCGTCGGCCGCCGGTCTGGCGCCAGAGCACGGCGGAACGGATACCCGCCAGCAGCAGTGCCCGCACTTTCGCGGCATTCTCCTCGCGTTGGAGCACAGAGGGGTTACCGCTCACCTGGATACGCTGGCGAAAGGTGCTGATGGTATCGGCGTAGACGGAAGCCAGATTGCTGATCAGGTTCGGGTGTGTGTACCCGAAGTGGCTGGCGGTGTGCCTGGCCTGATCAATGCGACTGCCAATCACGTCCAGCATGTCAGAGCGGCGATTCAGTTTGGATTCGAGCTGGATCAGGTTGAGGGCGTAGCGCAGAACTTCGATGTCCTGCTGCCGTGACTGCTGGCTGAGCACCGAGGACAGGGTGACGAGGCCTTCGCGGATATCGCGAAGCTCGCCTCCGTAGACGTCCAGTGTGTTCTCGGGGTTGGTGGCAAACAGGGAACGGATAGATGTTTCCAGGCTGGCCTCGTTGCACTGGCCATTGTGGGCAATCTGCTGGACCAGGTTGGCGGCCTGGAATACCCCGGCCAACGCCAGGGTCTGATCCTTGAGTGAGCGGCTCATGCGGTCTGTTCCTCGGAACGTGTGCCGGTCAGACGGTCTGGAAGTGGTTCGTCGTCACGCCAGGTCTGCTCAATAACGCCGCCACCAAGGCACACCTCGCCGTCGTAGAAAACCACGGACTGCCCGGGCGTGACAGCCCGCTGGGCGTCGTCAAAATCGACGCGGACACCGCCGTCGATCAACAGAACCTGGCAATCCTGATCCGGCTGGCGATAACGGGTCTTGGCCTTGCAGCGGAAACGTCCAGCTGGTGCCTCTCCGGCAACCCAGTCGATCGGGCCGGATACTAGGCCACGGGAAAAGAGCAGGGGATGGTGTTTGCCCTGAACCGCAACAAGCACATTGCGGCTGAGGTCTTTCTCCGCCACATACCAGGGCTCGTCCCCGAATTCACTGAGACCGCCAATGCCCAGGCCCTGTCTCTGGCCGATGGTGTGATACATAAGGCCCTGGTGCCGGCCAATTTTCTGGCCGTCCGGTGTTTCAATGTCGCCGGGCTGGGCCGGAAGGTATTGCTTCAGGAAGTCTTTGAACTTGCGTTCGCCGATAAAGCAGATACCGGTGGAGTCTTTTTTATCATGGGTAACGAAACCCTGTTGCTCGGCAATACGGCGGACTTCCGGTTTTTCCAGCTCGCCGACCGGGAAAAGGGTCCGCGCAATGCGGTCGCCGGAGACGGCATGCAGGAAATAGCTCTGGTCCTTGTTCGGATCCAGTCCCTTCAGGAGTTGGGCCTTGCCCGTTGAACCAGCAATCGGCCGTTGCCGGGCGTAGTGGCCCGTTGCAATATAGTCGGCACCAAGGGTGATGGCATAGTCCAGAAAAGCCCGGAATTTCACTTCTTTGTTACAAAGAATATCCGGATTGGGTGTTCGTCCGGCCTGATATTCAGAGAGGAAGTGCTCAAAAACCCGGTCCCAGTACTCGGCCGCAAAACTGGCGGTGTGCAGTTTGATGCCGATGGCATCGGCAACGGCCTGGGCGTCGGCCAGATCTGTCATGGCTGTGCAGTACTCGGTGCCGTCATCCTCGTCCCAATTTTTCATGAACAGGCCTTCAACCTGGTAGCCCTGGTCTTTCAGAAGCCAGGCGGCCACTGAAGAATCCACGCCGCCGGACATGCCGACGATCACACGCGTGTTGGCGTTACTGTTTGGAGAGGAGGCTTCGGGTGCGTTGGTCATGACAGCTTCGTTACCGGCTAAAAAACCGCGAGTTTATCATCTTTCCGAGGGTGTCGTCTGCGCGTCCACCACCACGTCCAGCGGGTATCGCCGGCCGTTTCGGTAATCTTCTATGCACTGGATGACCAGCGGACTGCGCAGTTTGTCCCCCAGCGCGCGGATTTCATCCAGGGTGAGCCAGTGGGCGGCGATGATGCCATCGTCCAGCTGTTCAGTAACCCGGTCGCCAGCACGCGCAGCGTAGCAGAAACGATAGTAGGTAACGCCGTTGGCCGGAGCCTTGTAGGTGTAAATGCCAAGGAAGTGTATGGGCTCTATGTTCCAGCCCGTCTCTTCAAGGGTTTCCCGTCGGACGGCATCCAGAATGGCTTCATCTTCTTCGATATGGCCAGCCGGCTGGTTGAAAACAACCTTGCCGCCGCTGATCTCTTCAACCATCAGGTAACGGCCGGCTTCATCCTCGACTATAACGGCCACGGTAGCATGGGGTGTCCAGGTCATGATTTCCGGTTTCTCCTGGTTCGGGCGCCAGCGGCGTTGCCGCGGCGGGTTGGTTTTGGTGAAGCGGGTAGATTGACGGTGACCGTTCGATGGGCTCCCGATTCGAGGCCGTCAAGGGTCCAGTCACCAATCCGGTACCGGATCAGGCGAAGGGTCGGAAACCCGACGGCAGCGGTCATTCGACGTACCTGCCGGTTTTTGCCCTCGGTTATCGTCAGTTCAACCCAGCTCGTCGGAATGTTATCCCGATGTCGCACCGGAGGCACTCTCGGCCAGACCGCCGGGGCAGGCATTCTGTCGGCTTTTGCCGGCCGGGTCAGACCATCCTTGAGTTGCACGCCGGTAGCCAGGTGTCTCAGTGCTTCTTCAGAAATGTTTCCTTCTACCTGCACCCAATAGGTCTTTGGCATCTTCAGTGATGGTGACGCTATGCGGTGTTGGAGGGAGCCTTCCGCGGTCAGAAGGAGCAGGCCCTCGGAATCGTAGTCCAGACGTCCCGCCGGATAAATGCCCGGGATGCGTACGTAATCTGCCAGGGTAGCGCGAGGTGGTTTACTTCCGGAAGCGCCATCGTCTGTGAATTGGCTCAGAACATGAAAGGGTTTATTGAAAAGCACGAGTTCTGCCATGCGAAGGACTTTCCCGGATATCCGCTGTCTTTGAGCAGTGCAGCGTACTGCAAACAGGAAGGCTGGCAAAGTAGGGCGGGCGCCACCGCCCAGGGGGACCTGTCACCCGACGTTTTGAAGGACAAAAAAAGAGACCCCCACCAGCAGACGACCGGTGGGTGTGATTTTGCGTTACCAGAACAGGTCAGGCGTTGACTGCACGGGGCGGATAGCCGTCCCTGCCTGATTCCTGCTGGCCGGATTGTCCGGCAGAGTCGGTGCTGGCGTCAGTTTGCGCCTTGCTGGCAGGCAGCTCGTCGGGAACGATGTTGACTGCGTGAATGCCCTTGTCGCTGGGCTTTTTGTCGAAGGTTACGGCCTGGCCGGCTTTTAAGGTCTTGTAACCGTCCATTTGCACCGAAGAGAAGTGCGCAAACAGGTCGTCACTGCAGCCATCCTCGATGATGAATCCGTACCCTTTGGCATTGTTGAACCACTTGACCTTGCCTCTTGGCATGATGAACTCCCCTGTTCTTTTGCTGTCTCTATTCTTGTTAATTCTCTGTGTGCCTATCGGCGCCGTCGCACAGTCGGTCCGAATCCTGTTACACAAACCTTGCATGGATTTACATTATTTTACATTGCAACTTAACTTTCGGCCAATCATTGCGGTGAGTCAATAGTTTCTATGCCGGGAATGTGTGGTTGAACGCAGTCTGGAAGCGGTATCATGTTCGTATTGATAAATATCTCATGCCCCGCTTGAAAACCCCGGGGCGGACATCCACATTTAACAAGGGCACCGATAAACCGGTAAGGAATGATGCGGACTATCGAAAATTCTCTACTAGTATTCAATCAGGGGGAGGACGAACAACCGGGGCGACAGGATGACCTCAGCGTTGCTCCCGAGAAGCCCGCTCTCAAGCGCCCGGCGCGATACAGGGTGGTGCTTCTGAACGATGATTACACGCCCATGGATTTTGTGGTCGATGTGTTGATGAAGTTCTTCGGAATGAATGAAGAAAAGGCGACGCAGGTGATGCTGCTCGTCCATACACAGGGAAAAGCTGTATGCGGGGTATATACCCGGGACATCGCGGAAACAAAGGCGGCACAGGTGAACCAGTATTCTTCGGAATGCGAACATCCGCTCCTTTGCGAGATTGAACGTGCGGACTGATAGACGTTGGGGTGGCCCATGCTGAGCAAAGATCTAGAAATTACGCTGAATACGGCCTTCAAGAATGCCCGGGACAAGCGTCATGAGTTCATGACTGTGGAGCATTTGTTGCTGGCCCTACTGGATAATGAATCGGCAGTGGGCGTCCTGAAAGCCTGTGGTGCAGACCTCAAGCGGCTTCAGGAAGAGCTTGTCGAATTCGTGGACTCCACCACACCTTTGATTCCGAGCAGCGACAGTGAGCGCGAGACCCAGCCAACACTGGGGTTCCAGCGAGTCCTGCAAAGGGCTGTGTTCCATGTGCAGTCCTCGGGCAAGAAAGAGGTAACCGGTGCCAATGTGCTGGTGGCCATCTTCAGTGAACAGGAAAGCCAGGCGGTGTATGTGCTCAAGAAACAGAGCATCGCCCGCATTGATGTGGTCAACTTTGTTTCCCACGGCATTTCCAGGGTTCAGGGCGCAGAAGATCAGGAAAGTCACGATCAGGCGTCCCACGAGGAGGCTGGCGAGGAAGGCGGACAATCCAAGCCGCTTGAAAGCTACGCCACCAACCTGAACGAGCAGGCCCGTCAGGGCCGCATTGATCCGCTGATCGGCCGTGAACACGAAGTCGAGCGGGTGGTGCAGATCCTTGTACGCCGCCGGAAGAACAATCCGCTGCTGGTCGGCGAGGCCGGGGTTGGCAAAACCGCCATCGCAGAGGGGCTCGCCAAGCGTATCGTCGACGGACAGGTCCCCGATATTATTTCCGATGCGGTGGTCTACTCGCTGGATCTGGGTGCCCTGTTGGCAGGAACCAAGTATCGCGGCGATTTCGAAAAGCGTCTGAAAGGTCTGCTTGCCGAACTCAAGAAAGAAAACCACGCGATCCTGTTCATCGATGAGATCCACACCATTATCGGAGCGGGCTCTGCCTCCGGCGGCGTGATGGATGCGTCGAATCTGTTGAAGCCCATGCTCAGTTCGGGTGAAATCCGGTGCATTGGCTCTACAACGTTCCAGGAGTTCCGGGGTATTTTCGAGAAAGACAGTGCCCTGGCGCGCCGTTTCCAGAAAATCGATGTGAACGAGCCCAGTGTTGAGGACACCTACCAGATCCTGAAGGGCCTCAAGCCGAATTTTGAAAAGCACCACGATCTCAAATACACCGACAAGGCGCTTCGGGTGGCTGCAGAGCTGTCCGACCGTTACATTACTGATCGTCACCTACCGGACAAGGCGATTGACGTCATTGACGAGGCGGGCGCGCGCCAGCGGCTGCAGCCGGAAGGCAAGCGTAAGAAGACCGTTGATGTCACCGAGATCGAGGATGTGGTTGCAAATATTGCCCGTATCCCACCGAAGAACGTGTCTACCAGCGACAAGGATCTGCTGCGGAATCTGGAGCGGGATCTGAAGATGACGGTCTTTGGTCAGGATCCGGCCATCGAATCGCTGTCCACTGCTATCAAGCTGGCTCGCGCCGGGCTCAAGGCCCCTGAGAAGCCAGAGGGTGCCTTCCTGTTCGCAGGGCCGACCGGTGTCGGTAAAACCGAGGTTACCAAGCAGTTGGCCAAGGTTCTGGGTATCGAACTGGTACGCTTTGACATGTCGGAGTATATGGAGCGGCACACCGTATCACGGCTGATCGGTGCGCCTCCGGGCTACGTTGGGTACGATCAGGGTGGCCTGTTGACCGAGTCGGTGAACAAGCATCCGCACTGTGTCCTGCTGCTGGACGAGATCGAGAAGGCCCATCCGGAAGTGTTCAACCTCCTGTTGCAGGTCATGGATCACGGTACGCTGACCGATAACAACGGCCGCAAGGCAGATTTCCGCCACGTGATTCTGGTAATGACCACCAACGCTGGTGCCGAGAGCATGGCTCGTCGCTCTATTGGCTTCAGCGAGCAGGATCACAGCACCGACGGCATGGAAATTATCAGCAAGACCTTCACGCCGGAATTCCGCAATCGCCTGGACGGTATCATCCAGTTCGGCGACCTGCAGATCGATACCATCACCCACGTGGTTGACAAGTTCCTCACCGAGCTGCAGGCGCAGCTGGATGAGAAGCATGTGGTTCTGCATGTGGATGACGAGGCGAAGGCCTGGCTGGCCGAGAAGGGCTATGACGTCACCATGGGCGCCCGCCCCATGTCCCGCCTGATCCAGGACAAGATCAAGCGGCCGCTGGCCGAGCAGATCCTGTTCGGGCGCCTTTCAGAGAAAGGCGGGGATGTCTTCATCCACCTGCGGGATGACGAGCTGGTATTCGAGTACGAAGACGAGCCTGCAGAGGCGGTCTGAGGCAGGCTCGATTAAAGAAAAACCGCTGTCCGGGTAACCGGCAGCGGTTTTTTTGTGCGCTTACGAAAAAAGCCCCCGAAGGGGCTTTCAGATGTCATGGGAGCATCAACGGGCGCGATATACGATCCGGCCCTTGCTCAGGTCATAGGGAGTCAGCTCAACCTTGACCTTGTCACCTGTCAGGATGCGGATGTAGTTCTTGCGCATCTTTCCGGAGATATGGGCTGTCACAACATGACCGTTGCTCAGCTCAACGCGGAACATGGTGTTTGGAAGGGTATCGATAATAACGCCTTCCATTTCAATGGCATCTGATTTCGGCATTCAGTAGAAACCTCGTTTGAATATGCTTCTGGTGATTCTAAATTGCGCAATTCTGCCTGATTTATCGGCGTTTGGCAAAGTTAGCCTGCGTCCAGTTCACGCCAGTGCCCGTCTCTCAGTGCTTCGATGGGTCGGAAGCGTGTTTTGTAATTCATTTTTCGGCACTGCTTGATCCAGTAACCAAGGTACAGGTGGGGAAGCCCCCTGCGGTGGGCTTCCTCAATTTGCCAGAGGATTGCGAAGGTGCCCAGGCTGCGGTCCTCCAGATCAGGATCGAAAACTGTATAGATGGCCGAAAGGCCATCGTCCAGAAGATCGACGGCTGCCAGTCCTACCAGCCGTTCGCCCTGGTGGATTTCCAGAAACCAGGAATCGGTTGCGCCTTCTACCAGAAACGAGGTGAACTGTTCCCGGGTCGGCGGGTACATATCGCCGTCCTTGTGCCTTTGTTCGATGTAATTGGCGTAGAGCTGGTAATACCTCTCCGCAAAGGTGGCGGGCACCATGGTGCACTGCAAATCCTTGTTTTTGCGGAGAACACGCCGCTGGCTTCTGTCCGGCTTGAAATCATCAACTTTCAACCGAACCGGTATGCAGGCATTGCACTGCTCACAGTGAGGGCGGTAGTAGTGGGATCCGCTGCGGCGAAAGCCGAGAGCCGTGAGTTGGCTGTAAAGCTTTTTGTCGATATGAGCCCGCGGATCCACAAACATGGTGGTGGCCTCGCGGTCTGGCAGGTAGCTGCAATCGTGCGGTGGTGTCGCGAAGAACACCAGGGTTCTGAGATTGCTCATTCACTCCTCCGGCCCGGGCCAACGCCATCGGAAGGTCCAGTCGGTCTGATCCGGTTTCTGATCGATGCTCATCCTGAGTATAGATAAAAACTCTTCCCGTGGAATAGTCCGTGCGCCCATGGTAAGCAGATGCCGGCTCTCTACCTGGCAATCCATGATCCGGTAGCCCCAGAGCTGTAACTGGTGCGCCAGGTGAACCATGAGAACTTTGGACGCGTTGGTTTCCAGAGAAAACATGGATTCACCGAAGAAACACCGGCCAATGGCCAGTCCGTACATGCCACCGGCCAATTCACCACGCTGGTTCCAGATTTCGATGGAGTGGGCGACGCCCATGCGATGCAGCTCTGAGTAGCTGGCAATCATTTCTTCGGTAATCCAGGTACCTTCGGCACGGGTTGAGGCGCACAGGCGGATGATTCGTCCGAAGTGTCTGTCTGCGGTTACCTGGAAGCGTTGTTGGTTCAGGGTCCGGCGCAGGCTCCGTGAAACGTGGATTTCGTTCGGAAAAAGGACACACCGCGGATTCGGTGACCACCACAAAATGGGCTGGTCGTCGCTGTACCAGGGGAAGATGCCGTTCCGGTAGGCCAGTATGAGTCGCTCGGTGGAAAGGTCGCCGCCGAGGGCAAGAAGGCCGTCCGGGTCGTCCAGGGCTTCGTTGGCGGGGGGGAACCAGAGTTGGTCCGGGTCTAGCCAGGGTAGTGAGGTCATCCTTCTCCGGCAATTACTGCAATGTTTCGGTTCTATTTTACAGAGTACCGGCCGGTGGGAGCCGCCTTCTGAAACACGCTGTGAATACGTCCTTGTACGCTTGGCTCCGCCATCCATGGCTCCGCACAGTTTCAGAAGGCGGCTCCCACCGACCTTCGCAAACTTTTGAGTTCGCGTTCCTTTTCTTTACTCAAGCACAATCAGTCTTGCTGATCCAGAAACTTTTCCGCATCCAGGGCGGCCATGCAGCCGAAGCCGGCGGAGGTGACGGCCTGGCGGTAGACGTGGTCGGCTACGTCGCCGGCGGCGAATACGCCGGGAATGCTGCTCTGGGTGGCCATGCCTTCGAGGCCGGAGCGGATGCGGATATAGCCGTTCTCCATGTCCAACTGGCCCTGGAACAGGTCGGTGTTGGGTTTGTGGCCGATGGCGATGAATACGCCGGCCAGGTCCATTTCCTGGGTGGAGTCGTCTTTGGTGCTTTTGATGCGCATACCGGTGACGCCGGTGCCGTCGCCCAGGACTTCGTCGAGGGTGTGGTCCCAGACGATCTTGACGTTGCCGTTTTCGGCCTTTTCAAACAGTTTGTCCTGGAGGATCTTTTCGGCACGGAGGCTGTCGCGGCGGTGCACCAGGGTCACTTCGTCGGCAATGTTGGAGAGGTACAGAGCCTCTTCCACCGCGGTGTTACCGCCGCCAATAACGGCAACTTTCTGCTTCTTGTAGAAGAAGCCGTCGCAGGTGGCGCAGGCGGAGACGCCCTGGCCTTTGAATTTCTCTTCAGACTCGAGGCCGAGATACATGGCGGAGGCGCCGGTAGCAATGATCAGGGCGTCGCAGGTGTACTCGCCGCCATCGCCCTTGAGGCGGAATGGGCGGTTACGAAGGTCGGCTTCGTTGATGGTGTCGTAGACGATGCTGGTTTCGAAGCGTTCGGCGTGCTTGAGCATGCGCTGCATGAGCTCCGGGCCCTGAACGCCGTCGTTGTCGCCGGGCCAGTTGTCGACGTCGGTGGTGGTGGTGAGCTGGCCGCCGACTTCAATACCGGTAATCAGGGTCGGGTTCAGGTTGGCGCGCGCTGCGTAAACGGCAGCGGTGTAACCTGCGGGGCCGGAACCGAGGATGATCAGTCGGGAATGTTTGGTGTCGCTCATTGGGAATTCTCTCACTGAAAAAGCCGTACGTTGCCGGGCCCCGGTTTCAGGGCCAGACGCTTCGGGGAAAGGAGCAAAGGCTAACATGAAAGGCGCGGTCTGCCATTCGTTTTGGCCAATTCCGCTTATAAAACCTTGCTATTTACTCAAGCACAGAAACAGTTGCCAACAGCTGACGAACCCTTTCCGCGCTTTTGCCGGACTCGCCCTGTTCGAGACGGTGGGCCGCCACTGCAGGGAACACGGCCTGGATGTCGTCAGGCAGCACGTGATGACGCCCCTCCATCAGAGCCCACGCCTTGGCGGCCCGCACCAGTCCCAATCCCGCCCGGGGCGAAAGCCCGTAGAGAAGGCCGGGCATTCTCCGGCTCTGTTCCAGCAACCGTTGCACGTAATCCAGAAGAGCCGGGCTGGCGGTTATCCGGGTGACGCCTTCCTGCAGGGTTTTCAGGTCGGCCTGGGAGAGCAGGGTCGGCAGCTTTTCGGTCATGGCACGACGGTCTTCGCCCTCCAGCAGCTCCCGCTCGGCCCGTGGGTCCGGATAGCCGAGGCGAAGACGCATAAGGAACCGGTCCAGTTGGGACTCGGGCAGGGGATAGGTGCCGCCCTGCTCAATGGGATTCTGCGTGGCAATCACGAAGAACGGATGGGGCAGTGGCCGGGTCTCGCCCTCGATGGACACTTGCCGTTCTTCCATGGCTTCGAGCAGAGCGCTCTGCGTTCGCGGTGATGCCCGGTTGATTTCATCAGCCAACACCACCTGGGCAAAGATCGGGCCGGGGTGAAATACCAGGCTACCGGCCTGTTTGTCGTACATGGAGTAACCCAGCACATCCGCCGGAAGCAGGTCGTTGGTGAACTGGATGCGCTGGTACGTCAGCCCCATCACCTTGGCCAGGGCATGAGAAAGAGTGGTTTTGCCCATGCCGGGGATATCTTCGATCAGCAGGTGCCCCCGGGCCAGAAGCCCGCAGAGGGCAAGGCGTACCTGTTGGTCTTTGCCCAAGAGTATCTGGTTCAGTTCACTGACTACGGTATCGACCAGTTTTTTCATTCGGGGCTCAGTCTCTTACGCGTTTGAGGATGTCGCCGTAGGCGTCTATTCGGCGATCTCTCAAATACGGCCAGATACGGCGAACCGATTCACTGCGGTTGCGATCCAGGGTGACGGCAAGGATACATTCGGAGCTATCATCGCCCCGGGCTAGCAACTCACCCTGCGGGCCACAGATAAAACTGTTGCCCCAGAAACGGATGCCGTCGCTGTGCCCGGAGGGGTCGGGTTCGGTGCCTACCCGGTTCGGAGCCACGACTGGCAGGTTGTTGGCAACGGCATGGCCCCTTTGCACGGTGACCCAGGCGTCCAGTTGACGCGCCTGTTCATCGGGGTCATCCGTTACATCCCAGCCGATCGCAGTTGGGTAGATCAGGATCTCGGCGCCAGCCAGGGCCATCAGCCTTGCGGCCTCGGGGTACCGCTGGTCCCAGCACACCAGCACGCCGAGCCTGCCGACAGACGTATCGATAGGCGTGAAACCGCTGCGGCCATCGTTGAACTGGGCGTCACCGGGCGTGAAGTAGAATTTTTCATAGAACCCCGGGTCGTCCGGAATGTGCATTTTCCGGTACAGCCCTGCCAGGGAGCCGTCTTTCTCAAATACGACCGCCGTGTTGTGGTACACGCCGTTCATACGACGTTCGAAAATGGATCCAACCAGCACAATACCCAGTTCCCGGGCCAGGTCAGACAGGCGCTTGCTGGTAGGACCGGGAATCGGCTCTGCCAGCTCGAAAACAGACGTTTCCTCGGTCTGGCAGAAATATAAGGTGGCGTGAAGTTCCTGGAGGATCACCAGGTTGGCGCCACTGGCTACGGCCTCACGAACCAGTTTTTCGGTAGTGGCGAGGCTGGCGGCCTTGTCGCTGCTACAGGCCTGCTGGATGGCGGCAACATTGATTTGGCTTTTGCGCAACTCACTGCTCATCAACTGACTACTCCGGCCGGAATTTGCATGGTTACACAGTGAAGGCTGCCATGCTGACGAATCAAGGGCCGGCAATTGATCGGCACTATTGCTCTTGTCGGAAAGATCTCTTTCATGACAGCAATGGCGTCCTGATCCTGATCAACGCCGTAAACGGGAAGCAAAACCGCTTCGTTGATGATCAGGAAGTTGGCATAGGTGGCCGGAAGACGCTCACCGTCCTCATCATGAATGGCATCAGGCCAGGGCAGAGGCGTCAGCTTGTAGGGGGCGCCGTCGGCCTGGCGGAACTCCTGAAGTTCCTCCTCCATGGCCGCCAACGCGCTGTAGTGTTCATCCGCCACATCTGGGCAACTCACGTAGCAGATGTGATCCGGGGCGCAAAATCGGGCGAGGGTATCGATGTGGCTGTCGGTGTCATCCCCGGCAAGATAGCCGTGGTTGAGCCAGAGAATCCGCCGGATTCCCAGCACCTCGGAAAGCAGCTGTTCAATCGCCGTGCGATCCATGGCCGGATTTCGGGTGGGCGTCAGCAGGCACTCGGATGTGGTCAGCAGGGTGCCTTCACCATCCGATTCAAATGAACCCCCTTCCAGCACAAAACCGACCTGCTGCATCCCGGTTGTGCCGAAGACGCCAGCATTGAAAAGGTGATTATTTAACGCATCGTCCTTTTCCCAGGGGAACTTTCCGCCCCAGGCGTTGAACCTGAAATCCAGCAGTGTCGGCCCTTCGTCGGTGAGAATGGTGATGGGGCCATGGTCGCGGGTCCAGGTGTCATTCGCCGGTGCCGGAACCGATCTCACGCGGCCCGGAAAACCGTTGTCCGCGGCGTACCGATTGAGGTCCCGTTCTAGCTCCTGCAGGCGGACTACGTGTTCGCAACTGATAACAAGGTGTTCGTGTGGGAGTACGGCTTTCGCGATGTCGAGGAACACCGGTTCAACTTCGTCGATCAGGCCTGCCCAGTCGGTTCCCGGGTGGGGCCAGGTCAGCATGACGGCACTCTGGGGCGCCCACTCTGCGGGCAACACTCGTTTGGTTGTCACTACGTCACCTTGAATCATAAAAGACGCCATTCTAACCAACGATTGGTTGAACGTCAGGACATGGGAAGGGAATTTCCAGCCTGGAAAGGCCCCTCGGGCCTTCAGCGATTCGGCTTGAGAACGGTATGGATAACCCGGTCGCCTTCGAAATACACGATAAAGCCCTGATAGTGCCACTGGGTAATCGGTGGCTGGCCCACGGGACCTTCAATTTCCACGGGTGCACCCCAGGAAGCGCGCACTGATGACTGGCTCATGCCAGAGCCGGGGAAGCTGGCCTGGTCGCGATCGGCCTGGGTGCCAACTGGCACGCGGACTTCTTCAGCTACCGCGGACATCATCGGGAAAAGGGCCAGTGTGGCAGTCACTGCCAGTGCGCCGAACAGGGTAGTTTGCTTTCTCATTGATGGGTCTCCATGAAAACTGATGTCCTCGGGAGGACATGGATAAAGCGTAATATCCGAAAAAGATTAGCAAAAGTCACTCGTTTTTCCCCAGTCTACTCCTTTTGACGCTGTCGAATCTGCCACCGCATCACATGTCGTGCGATTTGCTGGCGATCGCTGTCCTCAATCCGGGCGAATTCGGTGTGGACCCTTGCTCCGCCTGACGAATCGGGGTGTACCTCAATAACTCGGGCAACTGCGCGGGGCTGGAAAAGTTCGGGTGGGAGGGTCATTCGAACAGCGAGCCGGTCTCCCGGCTGCCAGGCAGGGGTGCTGCTCGAGAACGACAGCCCACCCTCGCTCAGGGTTACTTCCTGCCAGTCCTCAGGTTGCAACGGATTTTGCTCAAAGGCCATAATGCGCGCAAGCGTGTCCAGCTTGCCGTTCAGGGATTTGATCAGTCCGGTAAGCAGCCGGTCTTTTTCGGCAAGGCTGGCAAGCTGGGATTTAACGTCCTGATCCAGCCGCCTGAATTCAGCTTTCAGGCTCTCAAGATGGTCGCCGTCGAAGGCATCTTCTTCCATTGCGGTGCCAGGCGCCAGCTTGCGGATCTCCAGGCCGATCCGGTCTTCAATGCGGAAAAAGTCCCGCCGTTCGGGTGAATAGTCCACCGGTTGGTTGGGGATGTCGGACGACTGCATCGCGGCTCCGGAAGGCTGAATTTTTATTTGGTACAGAACAGTTTAGCAGTTTCCCGTCGTGCTGGAAGGTACCCGGGAAAACCAGACCACGACAGACCGGAAGGTAGCAACAGGCACCTCTCAATGTTCAGACCCTTATCACTCTATATTGGCTTGCGTTACACGGCCGCCAAACGCCGCAATCACTTCATTTCCTTTATTTCCCTGACCTCCATGATCGGGCTGATGCTGGGAGTTGCGGTTCTGATCATCGTGCTCTCGGTCATGAATGGTTTCGATCGGGAGCTCAAGCAGAGAATTCTCGGGATGGTGCCCCACGCTACCATTCAGGGAGCCGGGCCGCTCGACGACTGGCAATCAATCGACGCGAAGGTGCAGCAGCACCCCCGCGTGCTGGCTGCTGCGCCTTTCATACAGGGGCAGGGTATGGTTACCGGCGGTGGAAATGTTCGCGGGGTCGTGCTTAACGGCATTCTCCCGGAAGAGGAGCGCACGGTTTCCATCATTGAAAACCACATGGTCGAAGGCAGTCTCAACGATCTGGTTTCTGGCGAATTCGGCATCATCATCGGTCGGTTGATGGCGGCCAGCCTGCGTCTTCAGATCGGTGACAAGGTAACCGTGGTCCTGCCGGAAGCCTCGGTTACGCCGGCCGGGGTCCTGCCCAGGCTCAAACGGTTCACGGTCAAGGGCATCTTCAGTGTCGGGGCAGAACTGGATGGCAATTACACCCTGATTCACATGGATGATGCCGCCAAGCTCATGCGGACCGGGGGCAAAGCCGAGGGTATTCGCCTGCTGGTGGATGACCTTTTTGCCGCTCCCAAGGTGTCGCAGCAGGCTGCTGAGTCCCTGGGCGGCCGGTATTACGTATCCGACTGGACCCGAACCCACGGCAACCTGTTCCAGGCCATCCGCATGGAGAAAACCATGATCGGCCTGCTGCTGATGTTTATCGTGGCTGTCGCTGCATTCAATATCGTGTCCACATTGGTGATGGTGGTTACCGATAAAACCGGTGACATCGCCATCCTCAGGACCATGGGGGCAACACCGGGACGCATCATGCGGATCTTCATTGTTCAGGGGGCGGTCATCGGTATCTTCGGAACCATTGTTGGCACGGCGCTGGGCGTTTTCGGAGCGCTCAATATCAGTGCCTTTATTTCCTGGCTGGAGGGAGCGCTTGGCCACCAATTCCTGAGCGCGGACGTTTACTTCATCAGCTATCTGCCTTCCCAGCTGCAATGGCAGGACGTGTTTATCATCAGTGGCGCCGGCCTCGCCATGAGTCTGTTGGCAACGATTTATCCGGCTTGGCGGGCTTCCAGGGTGGATCCGGCGGAGGCGCTTCGTTATGAGTAAGGAACAATCCGCAATGGCACACTCTGCCCTGGTAATAGACTGCCGTCAGGTGACCCGGACCTATAACGAGGGTCTCGGTAAGCTCACCATTTTTTCGGATATCTCGCTCGAAGTCGCACAGGGGGAGACCGTTGCCATTGTGGGCAGTAGCGGTGCCGGAAAAACCACGTTGCTCAACTTGTTGGGCGGGCTCGACAAGCCATCTTCCGGCCAGATTTCCATTTGTGGCGAAGACATTCACCGGCTTTCCGAGGGACGGCGCGCCCGGTTCCGGAATGCCCATCTCGGGTTTGTCTATCAGTTCCATCACCTGTTGCCGGAGTTCACCGCTCTGGAGAACGTGATGATGCCTTGTGCGTTGGGCGGTATGGCGGTATCCAGGTCGAGGGACAAGGCGGCCAGCCTGCTGCAGCGGGTTGGGCTTGCCGAACGGCTGGATCACAAACCCGGCGAGCTGTCCGGTGGCGAACGCCAGCGGGTGGCCATTGCCCGCGCACTGGTCAACGAACCGGACTGTGTTCTGATGGACGAACCGACGGGCAACCTCGATGAACATACCGGAGAAGGTGTGCAGGCGCTGATCGAGTCATTGAGGGATCAGCTGGGTATTGCCTTTGTCATGGTCACCCATGACATGAAAATGGCCAGAAGCCTGGGGCGTGTTATGCGGCTTGAGCAGGGTCGCCTGATTCAGGAAGCCTGATCAGCCCCACGACGGCGTCTGAGTCGTGCGGTGCGTCGCACCTGCCAGTCAGAGCGAATTTTCCGGCGCCACAGATACTGGATAATCAGGTAGGCCACGCAAGCCGAGACCGTTGCGACCACCAGGGACCCGAGATAGAGGGGAATGCCGATATCCAGCAGCCGCTCGCTGATCCAGGACCACGAGAGCTCGAAATCAAAACTGAGTACAGGCCGATCCAGAGCCCAGGCGCCAATCTTGTAGTTGAAATAGAACATCGGCGGCATGGTTACAGGGTTGCTGATCCATACCAGGACCACTGAAAGCGGCAGGTTGGCATTGAACCAGATGGCAAAAAAGGCCGCCGCGAGCATCTGGAAGGGCATGGGAATAAAGCAGAACCAGATGCCGACGAGAAAGGCCCGCGCAACACTATGACGGTTGATGTGCCAGAGGTTCGGTTCATGAAGGATATCGCCCAGAAAGCTCAGCGACTGCATCGCTTGCACCTTCTCTGGTGAGGGCAGATAGCGTTTCATGAACTTCTTTGGCATTGGAAGTTCTGCCTTTAGACGGAGTTAGTAGACCGGCTCATCGGATGTTGCCGGTGTTTGTGACATACAGGAGGACAAGGATTGTCCGGAAGTATCAACAGACCGGTGGGCCCTTCGGGCGACTCCGGTTCCGCAGCGCTGGGCGTTATCGCCTTCTCTTGTGGCGTTATCTTACTGTATTGGTTGTCGATACTGCCACCTCCCACGTGGTTGATAGCCGCGATACCACTGCTGGCCTTCGGCCGGATCTGCGTTTTCCCGACCTTTGCCAGCTCCGCATTCGTATCTGCTCTTGGCCTCATCGTCGGACTCTCCTGGGCCTCGTGGCATGCCAGTGACCGGCTTTCAACGGTTCTGCCGGCAAGCCTGGAACGCGAGCGTCTCTCTGTCTCGGGATACGTATGTGATATTCCTTCGCCCGGTAGCTTCAACAGTTTACGTTTGAGTTTCTGTGTCACCCAGTGGCACAACCTTCCCATCCCGACCCGAGAGGAAGCAAGGATGCCGGACCTGCTCAGGTTGTCCTGGTACGGTCACGGAACGGAGCGGCTCCCGGGCCACCGTTTGCGGCTGGAGGTTGTGCTCAAGCGCCCCCACGGCTCCCTGAACCCCGCAGGCTTTCGCTACGAGGACTGGCTGTTTCGCAAAGGCTACCGGGCCACGGGCAGCATTCGTGGCGTGAAGGTTGACCGGGATGTCGGGTGTTTCGTCCATTGCCAGTACCGGAAGCTGCATCGTTTGCTTCACCAATGGACCATCGAGCAATTTAGCGGTGCCCGTCATTTTCCGCTGGTTTCTTCATTGCTCATAGGGCATCGCGGCCACATGGAACAGAAGCACTGGGATGTGCTCAAGGCGACCGGCACCATTCACCTGGTTGCCATATCGGGCCTGCACCTGGGTCTGATCGCCCTGGGCGCAGGGTTTCTGTGCCGGCGACTGTTGCTGACTGTTCCGGCACAAATAGTCAGCGATAGCTCAAGGCGTTGGTTTGCCTTCCTGGCAGTTATCCTCTGCTGTCTGGTTTATGCCCTGGCGGCGGGATTTACCGTTCCAACCCAGAGGGCTCTGGTGATGGTTGTGGCCGGTGGGTGGCTGGTACTGATGAGTCGTCAGGCCCCGGTCTGGAACGTTTTCCTGGCCGCGTTGGCTGCCGTTCTTGTGCTGGACCCTTTCGCGCCCCTGGACCAGGGATTCTGGCTTTCGTTTGCCGCGGTTGCCACCCTGATCACTGTATTCTCGTCGCGACTGGCTGGAACCGGGTGGCTGAGAGGACTCGTCCTGGCCCAGCTCGCGGTTTTTGGCGGATTATGGCCAATCCTCGAAATACTGGGGCAGGGCCAGCCCCTGGTAGGTTTGTTGGCCAACCTGGTCGCCATTCCCTGGGTATCCCTTGTGGTTATGCCAGTGCTTGTCGCGGGTGGGTTGCTTGCCGCCGTAGTCCCAGGCACCGCCCAGCTGTTCCTGCCAATATTCGATCTAACCCTCGGTGTTCTGTGGCAATTGCTCATGTGGCTTGCGCAGTGGCAGGCGCCGGACATCCGGGCTGGTGTCCCGGAGCTGTTTGGCTGGGCGTTGCTAAGCGTCGCGGTATTGTGTATGCCTTTCGCCATGTTCCGGCTTGTGGCGGTCCTTTCTGCGGTGTTTTGGCTGATGTATCCGGCTCCTTCTTCCGAAAGGAATTCGTACGTGGCAGTGCCAGTTGTAAGGGTATGGGATGTTGGGCAGGGTCTTTCAGTTCTGGTCCGACACAAGCGCGAGGTTCTTGTCTACGATACCGGTCCCGCCGTGCCCGGCGTGTTTTCGGCCGTCGAATCCACGCTTTTGCCCAATCTGGCGGCTGAAGGAATCAAGCGAATTGACACCCTCGTGATCAGCCACGCCGACAGCGATCATGCCGGTGGCATCTCGGAGCTTTCCCGGAACGTCAGTGTCGGCCGTGTGATTGCTGGTGAGCCTGCGGCGGTCAGACAGCAGGTTGGCGAACTGCCTGTGCAAGCCTGCAAACAGGCTGAAGATAGGCTGGGAGGATTGGTCCTCGAGTTCTGGCAGGGTGAGGGCGCACAAGAGGGTAACGACGCTTCCTGTGTGTTGCGTATCTACCACCCTGACTCCGGAACTGAGTGGCTCTTGCCGGGAGATATTACCGAACCCGTGGAGGCAGAGTATCTGGCTTATATGGCTGGCCGAGAGGACGTTCAGGTTCCTTCGACTCGCGTGCTCGTTGCGCCCCACCACGGGAGCAAAACCTCATCTTCCGAACCCTGGGTGCGCGTGCTGAGACCAGATCGGGTCATCTATACCGCTGGCTATCGCCACCGGTACGGTCATCCCCACCCGACGGTAACCGCACGTTACGCGGGGGTCGGAGCGGTGCCGCTGAACACAGCATGTTCAGGCAGCGTCGAGATGACCGTTGTCGATAACAAGCTGGTATTAAAGGAAATGCGGCATGGCTCGTCGTTCTGGGTCGGTGGTTCGGGGCTTGCCCGTGACCAATGTAAAATACCGTGACATTGCAGGTGTGGCCTCCACGGGTAGCTATGCTAAAGTAGCGCGGCTTGCAAACAATCAGGGAGACCAAGCGTGTTCGAGCTGTTGAAAGCCGGTGGCATTCTGATGGTGCCAATTGTTGCCTGCTCCATTCTGGCGCTGGCCATCATTCTGGAGCGTTTCTGGACCCTTCGCGCCTCCAGGGTCGCGCCCCCCCAGACCATCAATGAGTTATGGCGCTGGATCAAGAAGAAAGAACTCAATGGCCGGAAACTGAAAGCCCTGCAGGGGTCATCACCCCTGGGCCGGATTCTTGCCGGTGGCCTGCTTAACGCCAAGCATGGCCGCGAAATCATGAAAGAAAGCATCGAGCACGAGGCAAGCCAGGTCATCCATGATCTGGAGCGTTTCCTTAACCCGCTGGGCACCGTTGCGACGATCACCCCTCTGCTGGGGCTGCTTGGCACCGTCATTGGCATGATCAAGGTATTTGCCGAGATCCAATTGGCCGGGGTTGGCAACGCCGGCAACCTCGCCGGTGGTATCTCTGAAGCGCTTATTACTACGGCCGCTGGCCTGAGCGTCGCCATCCCGGCACTTATCTGCCACCGCTACTTTATCCGGAGAGTGGATGAGCTGGTCGTCGGCATGGAGCAGGAAGCGATCAAGCTGGTTGAGGTAGTGCACGGAGACCGCGAAATCGACGTGGAAGGAGCCTGAACGCCGTGAAGTTCAAGCGCCAGAGGAGCCAGGAAGTCGGGGTAGACCTGACGCCACTGATCGACGTGGTGTTTCTGCTGCTGATTTTCTTTATGGTTTCCACGACCTTTACCCGCGAGAGCCATCTGCAGGTTGAATTGCCTGAGGCCAGCGGCGAGCCTGCGCCGGCATCTGAAGTGCAGCAGATTGACGTGGTGATCAATGCCGAGGGGCAGTACATCCTGAACGACCGCACATTGGTCAATAATCGGCGGGAAACCCTTGAGCGGGGCGTTCGTGAACTGGCTGAAGGCAATAACTCGCTTCCGTTCATCATTACCGCTGACGCCCGCACACCCCATGAATTTGTGGTTCGTGCCATGGACGTTGCCGGACGCCTGGGGTTCGCCAAGCTCAGTATCACCACTGAGCGGGAGGCTGAGAGCCAGTGAAGGTACCCGAGCCTTTGCCAGACCCTGCGGCCGGCCTGCCGGCGGGCAGCTGGGAAACCTACAAACGCCTGCTCGCCTATGTGAAGCCCTTCCTGCTGGCCTTCTCTCTGGCGGTACTGGGTAACATCATCTATGCCGCCGCATCGACGGGCATGGCGGCGGCCATGGAATACGTTATCGCGGCTATCGAGAATCCGACCGAGCAGAATCGTCTGATGCTGACGCTGGTTATCGTTGGCGTGTTCGCATTCCGTGGGCTTGGCACCTTCCTGAGCCAGTACTTTATTAGCTATGTCGGTCGCCAGGTCATCAATGCGCTCCGTAACGATGTGTTTGATCGACTGATGACACTGCCTTCCCGCTATTTCGATGACAACGCGGCGGGACGGCTGGTGTCCAAGCTTACCTTTAACGTCGAGCAGGTGGCGGAGGCGACAACCAACGCCGTAACCATCACGCTCCGCGAAGGGCTGACCATCGTCGGTCTGCTGGGTTACATGTTCTACACCAACTGGAAACTCACGCTGATTTTCCTGGCGGTAGGGCCGCTTATTGCCGCGGTTGTAAGCTATGCCAGCAAGCGCTTCCGCAAGATCAGCAAACGTATCCAGGGCTCCATGGGTGATATTACCCACGTGGCCTCTGAATCCATTACCGGCTACCGGGTTGTTCGTACGTTCGGCGGTGAAGATTACGAACGCCAACGTTTTCAAGAGGTTAATAACAAAAACCTCAAGCAAAGTCTGAAGATGGCGTCGACTCAGGCGATCAGTGTTCCAGTGATTCAGGTGCTGGTGGCCATCGCCATTGCCGGGCTCGTCTGGATGATGCTGGCGCCGGAAATTCGTGGTGAGATGACCACCGGCCAGCTGGTGGCATTCATTACGGCAGCGACGACCATGGCCAAGCCCATCCGCCAGGTCACCTCTGTTCACGCCAAGATCCAGAAGGGCGTTGCCGCGGCTTACGATGTGTTCGAAACCATCGACGAGTCGCCGGAGCAGGATCCGGGCACATATTCGCCGGATCGCGTTGAAGGCGACATCGAGTTTGACGAAGTGGCGTTTCGGTACCGTGACCAGTTGGACAATGTGCTGGAAGGCATATCCCTCAGCATTCCTGCCGGGCAGAGTGTGGCTCTGGTTGGGCGTTCCGGCAGCGGTAAATCCACTTTGGTGAGCCTGTTGCCGAGGTTCTATGAGTACACCGGCGGAGATATCCGAATCGACGGGCACTCGTTGCGCGATTTCTCCCTCAAGGCCCTGCGTAAACAGATCGCTCTGGTAACCCAGAACGTTGTCCTGTTCAACGACACCATCGCTGCCAATATCGCCTATGGTGCTTTGAGAGACTGCACACCGGAGGAAATCCGCGAGGCCGCCGCCAAGGCTCATGCGCTCGAATTTATTGACCGTATGCCCGAGGGGCTGGATACCATGATCGGTGACAACGGGGTCATGCTTTCCGGTGGGCAGCGACAGCGGCTCGCCATCGCCCGGGCGCTGCTCAAGAACGCCCCGATTCTGATCCTTGATGAGGCGACATCGGCGCTGGATACGGAATCTGAACGCCATATCCAGGAAGCGTTGGAAACGGTTATGCAGGGCCGTACCACTCTGGTTATTGCGCATCGCCTGTCCACCATCGAGAAAGCGGACCGAATCCTGGTGATGGACAATGGCCGCATCGCCGAATCCGGCCGCCACGACGAACTCCTTGCCGCTGGCGGCGCTTACGCTCAATTGCACCAGATGCAGTTCAGCGAGCAGTCATGAGCGCGGTGCAATCTGCCATGAGTTCGCTGGTTGAGCGTCTCTGGTATGGAAGGAAGCGCCCTCTGGCTTTTCTGGCACCGCTGTCTTGGCTGTACCGGAGCATCGCGGAAGCCCGCCGTCGGGCCGCCTGGGATGCGAGAGATGCGTCGCTCCCGGTTCCGGTCATTGTGGTTGGCAACATCACTGCCGGTGGAACCGGCAAATCGCCGCTCACCGCCTGGCTGGTTTCCGCACTGGCATCCGATGGCTGGCGGCCGGTTATTCTCAGCAGGGGTTATGGTGGCGATGCTGGCCAGTACCCGCTGGAAGTTGCGGCGGAGACCAGTCCTTCCGAAGCCGGTGACGAGCCTGTCATGCTGGCGCTGAGGACCGGTTGCCCGGTTGTTGTTGATCCGCGCCGCCGACGGGGCGCCGATTATGCTCTTGAGAAAAACCTGGGTGATGTGCTGATTTGTGACGACGGCCTTCAACACTACAAGTTGCCCAGAGACCTGGAGCTGTCGGTATTTGATGGGCAAAGGGCCATCGGTAACGGCGCCTTGATCCCCGTTGGCCCGCTTCGGGAGCCGGTTTCGCGACTGGCTTCTGTGGACTTTGTTATTGTAAATGGCAAAGAGCTTTCAGAGCAGGCCATGGAAAGCTTTGTTGGCATTGACCACCCTGCGATATTTTCCATGATTCTTGAGCCTGCAACCCTTGTTCACCTGAAAACAGGGGAGTCGAGAGCCGTTGGCGATCTCAGGGGAAAGGCCGTGAGGGCTGTGGCCGGGATCGGAAACCCGGCCCGGTTTTTCGATACACTCAGAACCCTTGGCGCCGATGTTACCGAAGCGGCCTTTCCGGATCACCATCGTTTCCGTCCCGAGGATCTGAACAGTGATACCGATGAGTTGATAGTCATGACCGCAAAAGACGCGGTGAAATGCCGGGAATTTGCACCCGATAATGCCTGGAGCCTCATCGTTGAGGCCAGATTGCCGGGACCGTTCCGGGACGCGTTTCTGGCCCGGGTTCGCCAATGTTCCGAGCCGTTAACTTCCTGATATCAAGTGAGTGAGCAACATGGATAAAAAACTGTTGGCGCTGTTGGCCTGTCCGGTGTGTAAGGGCGACCTCAAACTCAACGAGGACAGAACCGAGCTGGTCTGTTACCAGGACGCCATGGCGTTCCCGATCCGCGAGGGGATTCCTGTGATGTTGGCTACCGAAGCCCGGACGCTCTCTACTGATGAGCGTCTGCACAAGCGCTAAACCCAAGTCAGCCAGGTGGTTACTACATGTCTTTTACCGTTGTGATTCCGGCCCGCTATGCGTCCAGCCGCCTTCCGGGCAAGCCTCTGGCAGACATTGCCGGCAAGCCGATGATCCAGCATGTCTGTGAGCGTGCCGCGGAAAGCCGGGCAGAAAGGGTCGTTGTCGCCACGGACGATGATCGGATCCGGACCGCCTGCGAAGGCTTCGGTGCAGAAGTGGTCATGACATCACCCAATCACGCCAGCGGCACAGACCGTCTTGAGGAGGTTGCACGGGTGCTGGGTCTTGGGCCGGATCATCGGGTCGTTAACGTGCAGGGTGACGAGCCCCTGATCCCGCCCGAACTGATCAACCAGGTGGCCGACAATCTGGAGTTTTATCCTGAAGTCGCCATTGCCACACTGTGTGAGCGGATCCACGATCCGGAGCACGTGTTCAATCCCAATGTGGTCAAGGTGGTGTTCGATCACAGGGGGATCGCCCATTATTTCAGCCGTGCGCCGATCCCGTGGGCCCGGGACCAGTGGCAGGAGGGCACACCTCTGACGGGGCTGGACGCTGCCTTGCCGGATAATGTCGGATATTTCCGGCATATCGGCATCTATGGTTACCGTGCTTCCGTCCTGGCCGAGTTTGTCAGCTGGGCGCCTGCGCCGACCGAGGTAACCGAATCTCTGGAACAGTTGAGGGCTCTCTATAATGGTGCCCGTATTCACGTGGATGTGGCCGCCGTCAACCCGCCGGGCGGCGTTGATACCGACGCCGATTTGCGCAGGGTCCGAGGCTGGCTGGAGAAGAGGAATAGCGAGAATGGCTGAACCGGTAAACGTTCTTTTCGTGTGCCTTGGCAACATCTGTCGATCGCCCAGTGCTGAAGGTGTGTTTCGCTCACTGGTGGAGCAGGCGGGCCTTGCAGATCAGGTTCACATCGACTCCTGCGGCACCGGTGACTGGCACATTGGCAAGACTCCTGACGCCCGCGCCCAGGAGGCTGCCCGGCGCCGGGGTATCGACATCAGTGGATTACGGGCCCGCCAGTTCAGTCCGGAGGATCTGGACACCTTTGACTACGTGCTGGTGATGGATCGCCAGAACCTGGCGGACATCAAGGACGTATGGCATCAAAATGGCGGCACCCGGCCAGCCCTGTTTCTGGAGTTCGGTCAGTCGGCCCATCAGGAAGTGCCAGATCCCTATTACGGTGGTGACGCAGGTTTTGAAACCGTGCTTGACCTGATCCAGGAAGCCGGCGAGGGCCTGCTGGCGGACATCCGGGGGCGCCTGGCTTGAGTCAGCAGCCGGAAATTCGGGAAAACATAGAGCTGGAGGCGCTGAATACCCTGCACGTGCCGGCCAAAGCCCGTTTTTATGTCGAAGTTCACACCTCAGATGAGTTGGTCAGGTCTCTGGACTGGGCCTCATCGGAGGATCAGGAAGTCCTGATTCTGGGTGGCGGCAGTAACCTGGTGTTCGCGGGTGACTTCGCGGGGCTGGTGGTGCGTCTGGCGATTCGTGGCCGCCGTTGGGAGCACATTGAGGACCACAGGGCGACCCTGGTGCTTGGTGCGGGTGAAAACTGGCATGAGGCGGTCCTGTATGCTGCCCGGGCCGGTTATCGCGGTATCGAGAATCTGGCGCTTATCCCGGGCACGGCCGGCGCGGCGCCCGTCCAGAATATTGGTGCCTATGGTGTTGAGCTCGGCGATTGCCTGGAATCCGTCACCGCACTGGATCGCAATTCGGGTGAGCTGGTTGTTCTCAATAACGCCCAGTGCCGTTTTTCCTACCGCGACAGCCTGTTCAAACAGACGCCGGGTCGCTATGTGATCACCGAAATCCGTTTGGGTCTGTCCCGCTCACGTCCTCTGGTGCTCGGATATCGGGATCTCCGGGAGTACCTCGGTGATACAGCGGAAACCGCCCTCGACCCTTTGCATGTGGCAGAGGCCATAATGGCCATTCGCCGACGAAAGTTGCCGGACCCGGATATGATTCCGAACGCCGGAAGTTTCTTCAAGAACCCGGTGGTTGACGGAGAAACATTCGAGGCACTCAGCGAGCGGCACCCGGATATTGTGGCTTATCCTCAGGAGCAGGGGGTCAAACTGGCAGCGGCGTGGCTGATCGATCAAAGTGGCTGGAAAGGCTTCCGGAATGCCCGGGTGGGCGTGCATAACCGACAGGCACTGGTTCTGATTAACCACTCGGGCGGCACAGGTGCCGACATACTGGAGCTTGCCAGAGAAGTCCGTCAGTCAGTGGTTGACCGGTTCGGTGTCACCCTGGAAATGGAGCCAGGGATTGTCGGTGGTTCGGGAAGGGAAAATCCCTGACGGCACTGCTTTATGCAAGTGCCGTCAGAGGCTTGTCCGCGCATGCAGACAGCGATCAGAGCCCTTTTCGGGGCGATGCGTTGACCAGGAATGGCAGCGCTTCAGCTACCGGTACATCCTGTTTTTCCGCATCCTTTCTGCCCTTGTACTCCAGGGTTCCGGCTGCCAGACCGCGCTCGGAAACCACGAACCGGTGCGGGATACCAATCAATTCCATATCGGCAAACTTCACGCCCGGGCGCTCTTTGCGGTCGTCCAGAAGCACATCGTAACCGGCCTGGCGTAGCTGTTCATAAAGCTTTTCGCCGGCCTCGGCAACGGTCGGTGACTTATGGGCGTTCAGGGTAACAATGGCCACCTGGAAAGGCGCAATGGCATCGGGCCAGATGATGCCGTTTTCATCGTGGTTCTGTTCAATGGCTGCGGCAACAACCCGGGAAACACCCAGGCCGTAACAGCCCATGTCCATAATCACGGTTTTGCCGTTTTCATCGAGAACCGTGGCGTTCATGGCAGTGCTGTACTTGTTGCCAAGTTTGAAGATGTGGCCCACTTCAATGCCGCGCCGGATCTCCAGAGTGCCCTTGCCATCCGGGCTGGGGTCGCCCTCAACCACGTTGCGCAGGTCTTCCACTCGTTCAAGCCCAGCGTCTCTCTCCCAGTTCACGCCGGTAAGGTGGAAGCCTTCCCGGTTGGCGCCGCAGACAAAGTCCGCCAGATGCGCGGCACTGCGGTCCACAATGACGGGCACGTTGAGGTTTACCGGTCCGATAGATCCGGGCTTGCAGCCGACAGCCTGTTCGATTTCCTCATCGGTGGCCATTGTCAGAGGCTCGGCAACGCCGGCCAGGTTTTCGGCCTTGATCTCGTTCAGGGTGTGATCGCCCCGCAGAACCAGTGCAACCAGCCCGGAGTTGCCGTCCTCGTCAGCTTCCGCCTTCACCAGCAGGGTTTTAACCGTGCGGGTGGCGTCAATGCCCAGCAGCTGTGATACCGCCTCGATGGTTTTCTGGTCCGGCGTGGCGACTTCCTTCATTTCCTCGGCCGGAGCAGGGCGGGTGCCGCTCGGGGCTACTGCCTCTGCTTTCTCGATGTTGGCTGCGTAATCGCTCCCGGTGCTGAACACGATGTCATCTTCACCCGAAGATGCGAGCACATGGAACTCGTGGGATGCGCTGCCACCAATGGCGCCGGAGTCCGCCTGTACAGCACGGTAATCCAGGCCGAAACGGTCGAAAATGGCGCAGTAGGTGCGGTGCATCAATTCGTAGGTTTCGTTCAGGGACTCGGCGTTCAGGTGGAAGGAATAAGCGTCCTTCATCAGGAATTCCCGGGCGCGCATCACGCCAAACCGGGGGCGACGCTCGTCCCGGAATTTGGTCTGAACCTGGTAGAAGTTGGCTGGCAACTCCTTGTAGCTGCTGATCTCATTCCGGATCAGGTCGGTAATGACCTCTTCGTGGGTCGGTCCGAAACAGAAATCACGGCCATGACGGTCTTTCATTCGCAGCAGTTCGCCGCCGTACTGGGTCCAGCGTCCGGATTCCTCCCAGAGTTCGGCCGGCTGGACCGCAGGCATCAACACTTCCTGAGCGCCACTCTTGTCCATTTCTTCGCGAACGATTCGCTCGACCTTGCGCAGGGTACGCAGGCCCATTGGCAACCAGGTGTATAGCCCGGCGGCCAGTTTGCGAATCATGCCGGCACGCAACATCAACTGATGACTGATGATCTCGGCGTCGGCGGGGGTCTCTTTCTGGGTGGCAATCAGGTAGCGGCTTGCTCGCATCGTGTCTTCCGTTTGTAATAAATCTGAAGTGTTAGACTAATGGACAGGCGGCGGTTGGCCCGCCGGAGCCTTTATTTGTCGTAAAGTGGCCATTATTGTACGGAGCCTGTTGCACAAGGTACAGATGATGACCGACGAATCTATTGATGTCGCCCCGCGGCGCCGGCCGGTTCAGGCCCGCAGCCGGGAGCGCGTCAACACCATCCTTCGCCATGCCGCCGCCATTTTTCATGAGACCGGTGTCGATGCTGCGAGCATGTCAGCCATTGCCCGACAATCGGGCATGTCGCTGGCTTCTCTCTACCGCTACTTTCCCAACAAGGCAGCCATCGTCCATGCCATTGCCGAACAGCACGTGGAGAAGATGGAGCGGGCTCTGCGGGAACGGTTGCAGGAACTGAACCTCAGCGATGCGGTAGACGTTCTCATCGATCAGTTTTATGAGTTCTATCGCCACGAGCCCGCCTACTCGGCGATCTGGAGTGGTGTAGAGGCAATGCCTGAGCTGAGGGAGCTTGATCTGAGAGAGCTGTACACCAACGCCCGCGATCTGGACCGGAAACTCAAAGAGGAGTGTCCCCGGATTCCTGATGATCGGCGCTGGACCGCAAGCCTTTTGCTGCCAAGGTCCGCCGGCACTGTCCTCCGGCTGGCGGTAACTCTGCCCGACGCCCAGGGTCGACAACTGGTGGAGGAGCTCAAATGCATGGCAAGGGCTTACGTGCGCGAGCTTGTCGCCTGAGTCAGGAAAGGTACCCCAATGGCAGGGCAGTACTGTCGATCACTCGCCGGAGCACGAAGCTGGAGTGCACGCCGCTGACGCCCTGAATGCGGGTAATGCGGTTCAGCAGGAAATGGTGGTAATGGTCCATGTCCGGTACCACCACCTTCAGCATGTAATCGGCGTCCTGGCCGGTAATCAGGTAGCACTCCTGCACCTCCGGGTACTCGGCAACCTGCTCTTCAAACGCCGCGAAACGCTCGGGTGTATGCCGATCCATGCCAATCAGAATGATTGCCGTCAGAGAAAGGCCAAGTTTCTTGTGGTCCAGAATGGTGACGGTTCTGACGATGATACCGGCATCCTCAAGGGCCCGTACACGACGGAGACAGGGCGAAGGGGATAGCCCGACTTTCTCAGCCAGCTCCTGGTTGGTCAGGGAGCCATCCTGCTGGATGTGTTCGAGGATCCGGCGGTCCATCTTGTCAACTTTGACGAGGGTTTTCTGATTTGCGGTCATAAAATTCTACGAAACCTCGTTATTTGGCAATTTATGAATTAAAAAATACGCTTTCCCACCAAAGTTCGCAATCAAATACCAGCTTTACCGCGTTAACCTGTACACATTGAAAATTTCATTCCCGAAACCGCAAGGAATTACACGCATGGCTTTCGATCATCGCAAATACGTTGCGTTCAAACCTGTTGCCAAAACCGACCGTCGCTGGCCGGACAAGGTCATCGAGAAGGCGCCGACCTGGTGTGCCGTTGACCTTCGGGATGGCAACCAGGCGCTGGTGAAGCCCATGTCTGTCGCCCAGAAAACGCGGATGTTCGAGTTGCTGGTCAAGCTGGGCTTCAAGGAAATCGAGATTGGCTTTCCCGCTGCCAGCCAACCGGATTTCGATTTCTGCCGCAAGCTGATTGAAGAAAATCGCATCCCTGAGGATGTGAAAATACAGGTGCTGACCCAGGCCCGTCCTGAGTTGATCGAGCGTACCTATGAAGCATTGGCCGGCGCCCGAAAGGCAATCGTGCATGTCTACAATTCTACTTCCACGGTTCAGCGGGAGCAGGTGTTTGGTCTAGATCGTGACGGTATCAGGGACATTGCCGTCAATGGTGCCAAACTGGTTCGTGACATCGCCGCGCGCCACCCGGAGACCGAGTGGACGTTCCAGTATTCACCGGAAAGCTTTACCGGTACCGAGCTGGATTTCGCCGCGGAAGTGATTGATGCCGTGAGTGAGGTCTGGCGTCCGGAAGAGGGCCAGCCGATGATTATCAACCTGCCTGCCACCGTTGAAATGGCGACACCCAACGTGTTTGCGGACCAGATCGAGTGGATCTGCGACAACATCCGGCGCCGTGAACACATCAGCATCAGCGTGCATACCCACAATGATCGCGGCTGTGCCGTGGCCGCCGCCGAACTGGCCGTAATGGCAGGGGCCGATCGGGTCGAGGGCACATTGATGGGCAACGGTGAGCGCACCGGCAACATGGATCTGGTGACCATGGCCATGAACCTTTACTCCCAGGGCATTGATCCCACGCTGGATCTGTCGGGCATGGCGGAGATCACCGAAGTGGTTGAGGCCTGTACGGAGATTTCCACTCATCCACGCCATCCCTACGCCGGCGAACTGGTGTTCACCGCCTTCTCCGGCAGCCACCAGGACGCCATCCGCAAGTGCCTGGCGCGCCGCAAGGACGGAGAGACCTGGAATGTTGCCTACCTGCCCATCGATCCGTTTGATGTCGGTCGCCGGTATGAGGAAGTGGTGCGCATCAACAGTCAGTCTGGCAAGGGCGGTGTCGCCTATGTGCTGGAGCGGGATTACAACATCAGCCTGCCGCGCTGGTTGCAGATCGAGTTCAGCAAGGTGGTCCAGAGAGAGGCGGAAACCAACGGTGGCGAGATTGACTCACTGACCATTCATCGCCTGTTCGAGGATCGCTATCTGAAAGTCCACGCCGATTGGGCACTGCGCTCCTACGACCTGCACCGGGACGAAGAGGGTGTGCATGCCGAGGTGTCGGTGGGTCGCGATGCATCGCCGGTTCGTCTGGATGGCCATGGGCTGGGCGCAGTGGAGGCCGTATCTGAGGCGCTGGAGATGCGCTTTGATATCTCCATTGCTGTCGAGGCTTACGACGAGTTTGCGCTGGGTGAGGGCACCAATGCCAACGCACTGGCCTGTATTCGCTTGACTGCAAACGGTATGCATTGCAGCGCTGCGGCACTGGCCGAAGACACGACATCTGCCACCCTGCAGGCCTTGTTTTCGGCAGTCGCCCAGGCAGTGGGTATCGAAATGCCTGAGACGGAAGCCGAACCTGAATCGGCGGGTGCCTGAAAAACCTGCCGTCCTGACGACACAAGCCGGCACGAATGCCGGCTTGTTGGTTTTCCGATGCCCGTGAGGGGCAAAGGACGGAGCGTATACCCTTAGACCGGGGTAACGTTTTCCGCCTGCGGGCCTTTCGGGCCCTGTGTTACGGTGAACTGCACCTGCTGGCCTTCGGTCAGGGTGCGGAAACCGCTTGCATTGATTGCGCTGTAGTGAACAAACACGTCGCTGCCACCGTCCTGAGCAATGAAGCCAAAGCCTTTGGACTCGTTAAACCACTTAACGTGGCCGGTTTTAGTATCGGACATTGATCTTTCCTGTCTTTCTGTAATTTGCCCTCACGGGACCTTCAAAATTCCACATGGAATCGTTGCTGAGAAATCCAGAGAGTACTGAGGAAGGGGCAACGAAGAGCACTTCGGCAGGACGTTGAAACGCATTCACCAAATACCGCTGTATTTTCACAGCTATTTCAGTATAGACCGACTTTGGGGGGCGTCAACGAAATTTTTGCAGCTTTCGTGAAGGTTTTATTGCGGGCAAAAACAACAGGTTGGGATTTGATTGGGCAAAAATTGCCCGCCCCCGGTTCGGGCGGGGCGGGCAGCTTTCACGGTGGCTCTGTCAGCGGCGGAACTGCTCGCTGATTTCTTCCAGAATGGCAGGGTCATCAATGGTGCTGGGCACCGCGTATTCCTCGCCATCGGCAATCTGGCGGATGACCCGTCTGAGGATCTTGCCGGAACGGGTCTTGGGCAGGCGATCAACCACCAGGGCGCGGCGGAAACAGGCGATGGCGCCAATCTTGTCTCGAACCATCTCCACCAGCTCGTCTTCCAGTTCGTCATGGTCGATGGTTGCGCCGTCCTTGATCAGAACCAGCCCTATGGGGATCTGCCCTTTCATATCATCGTGCGCACCCACGACGCAGCACTCGGCTATGGCCGGGTGGGAAGCGACGACTTCCTCCATCTCACCGGTAGAGAGCCGGTGGCCAGCGACATTGATAACGTCATCGGTACGGCCCATAACGAACACGTACCCGTCATCGTCAATAAAGCCGCCGTCGCCGGAGCTGTAGAATCCCGATATCGGTTCCAGGTAGGTTTTGCGGAAACGCTCATCGTCGCCCCAGACTGTCATCATACAGCCGGGTGGCAGTGGCAGTTTTACAGCAATCTGACCCTGCTCGCCGGCGGGCATCTGGCTGCCTTTCATGTCCACTACCTGCACGTTGTAGCCAGGGGAGGGAACGGTTGCCGAACCTGGTTTGGTCGCCATTAACTCGATTCCCACCGGATTGCAGCAAATGGCCCAACCGGTTTCGGTCTGCCACCAGTGGTCGAGAACCGGCAGGCCAGTGTGCTCTTTCAGCCACTCATAGGTGGCGGGATCGAGTCGCTCGCCGGCCAGGAACAGTCTTTTCAGTGAACTGATGTCGTAGTGTGAAAGCTGGTCTGCTTCCGGATCTTCCTTGCGGACGGCCCGGAATGCGGTCGGGGCAGTGAACAGCATGTTCACTTTGTGATCCTGAACCACTCGCCAGAAGGCGCCGGCATCCGGTGTTTTCACCGGCTTGCCCTCGTACATGATGGTCGTGCAACCCGCAAACAATGGCGCGTAGACGATGTAGCTGTGGCCGACGACCCAGCCAACGTCAGAGGCAGCCCAGTAAACATCGCCGGGTTTGGCGTCGTAGACCAGCTTCATGCTGTAGTTCAGCGCAACCGCATGACCACCGTTGTCGCGCACCACACCTTTGGGTTTACCGGTGGTGCCTGAAGTGTAAAGAATATAGAGCGGGTCTGTTGATTTGACGGGCACCGGGTCGGCTGGTTCGGCCGTTTCCATCAATTCGTTCCAGTCGTGGTCACGGCCAGCCTGAAGTTCGGCCTGTACCTGTTGGCGCTGGTAAACGATGCAGGTTTCCGGTTTGTGGCTGGCCTGATCAATGGCCTTGTCGACCAGGGGCTTGTACTCGATCACACGGGTGACTTCGATGCCACAGGAAGCGGTAATCACAGCCTTTGGTTTGGCGTCATCGATGCGAACCGCAAGCTCATGGGCTGCAAAGCCGCCGAAGACCACAGAATGAATGGCGCCAATTCGCGCGCAGCCGAGCATTGCAATGACGGCTTCCGGAATCATCGGCATGTAGATGATGACCCGGTCTCCCTTGGTGATGCCACGGTCTTTGAGGGCTCCAGCGAACCGGGCCACTTCATCGGTCAGCTCGTTGTAGGTGTAGGAGCGCTGGGTATCGGTAACCGGAGAATCGTAGATCAGGGCTTTCTGGTCGCCACGCCCTGCACGGATGTTGGCATCCAGTGCCACATCGCAAGTGTTCAGAGTGCCGTCGGGGAACCACTGCCCGTGCCCATTGTCGGTTGGCTGCCAGATGGTTTTCGGTGGTTCGATCCAGTCAATTTTTTCCGCCTGTTCACGCCAGAATTCGTCCGGTTTGTCTATCGACCGCCGGAACTCTGAGTGGTAGTCCATACATTCCACCTCATCGTGCCTGTTGTTGTTTTAATACGTTTCCTGACAACTTTAGGCCGTTTGAAATCATGGACTAGTAGACCATTGGCTTAGTCTTGGGGCTCTAGGGGCCAGTTTCTTCTGCAGATTTGACCGAAGTCACCTTCGCAGTCATTTCACCCCGTGCAACGTGGGCTGAGATGGTGTCGCCGGGATTAACGTTTGTGGCATCCCTAATAATGTTTCCGTTGTTGTCGCGCACGATGGAATAACCCCGTCCAAGGGTCGCAAGGGGGCTGACCACATTCAGAGTCTGCGCCGCATGTTCCAGGTTGTCGCGACGCTGTTTCAGGTCCTGCTGCATTACCGAAACCAATCGCTCGCTCACGCGCCGCAGCGCGTCCTGGCTATCCGAGAGCTGGCGGTGTGGCGACTGCATGACCAGTCTCTGGCGCAGGTGATCATTGCGCACGCCAACGGTTGTCAGGCGCTGTCGAATAGCTTTCCGGAGGCGCAGTTCGAGCTCATCCATTCGCTGGGCTTTCTCCAGAAGTTCCCGTCGCGGGTCCCGCAACCGGGCGCTCAGATGTCCGAGCTGAGTGCCCAGGCGCTTCAGGGCCAGGCCCATGGCGTTGGACAGGCGGAATTCCCGGTCTCTTAGCTGTTTAAGCCAGTCTGACTGGTCCGGCGAAATCTTTTCGGCGGCCGCCGAGGGCGTCGGGGCCCGAAGATCAGCCACGAAATCGGCAATGGTTACATCCACCTCGTGACCAACCGCGCTGACCGTGGGGATCCGGCAAGCGGCAATCGCGCGGGCGACCGCTTCTTCATTGAAGCACCAGAGATCCTCCAGAGAGCCACCGCCACGGCCGATAATCAGGACATCGGCAACGCCGTGGTTCTGTGCGGCTTCGATGGCTCGTACGATGTCAGCGGTCGCCGCCTTGCCCTGAACGGCAGTGGGGTAGAGCGTTACGGGTATAGCGGGGCACCGCCGGGCGAGAACGGTGAGTATGTCGTGGATCGCGGCGCCGGTGGGTGAAGTGACGACACCGATGTGCCTGGGCAGTGAGGGCAGCGGTTTCTTGCTGGCCTGTTCGAACAGTCCTTCGGCCAGCAATTTCCGCTTGAGCTCCTCGAAGGCCTGTTGGAGGGCGCCGAGCCCCGCAGGTTCGACGTGTTCAACGATAATCTGGAAGTCGCCGCGGTTCTCGTAAAGAGTGACCTTGCCGCGGATCCGGACCTGATCTCCCTCTTTCGGTGGTATGCGGATGCGCTGGTTCATGCCCCGGAACATGGCGCATCGCACCTGGCATTTCCGGTCTTTCAGGGAAAAATACCAGTGGCCGGACGAGGGGCGAGAAAATCCGGAGAGTTCACCTTCCACCCACACCTGCATAAAGCTCGATTCCAGAAGATGTCTGGCCTGGTGGTTGAGCTCGCTGACGCTGAGTGCCCGGGGGCGGGTGTCCTGAAGATGCGGCGTCGCCGGTCCTGATCCGTCGTTATACATACGCAATAGCCGAAAAGAGGGAGGGTAAAAATAGCGAAATTTCAAAAAGATGCAATCGAACCTTAAAAAAGGGCCGGTTTACTGTCTTCGAGAGCCCCATTATAATAGATCGATTAAGGATTTTGCTTTGTCGTACCGCCGCGGGTACGGCACGGAAATTCCCAACTTAGCACGATCAAAAGGCGGATCCCAATGCTGCGAATTGCCGAAGAAGCCCTCACATTTGATGACGTTCTGCTGGTTCCCGGATATTCAGAAGTGCTGCCCCACGAGGTTAGCCTGCAAACCCAGCTGACCAAGGGTATCACCCTCAACATTCCTCTTCTGTCTTCCGCCATGGATACCGTTACCGAGGCAGAATTGGCCATCGCCATGGCTCAGGAAGGCGGTATCGGCATCATGCACAAGAACATGACCGTTGAGCAACAGGCGGCAGCCGTCCGCAAGGTCAAGAAGTTCGAGAGTGGCGTGGTGAAGGATCCGATTACAGTTTCGCCCGAGACAACGGTTCGCGAACTGGTAGATATCACCATGGCGAACAGCATCTCCGGTCTTCCGGTGGTGGACGGCCACGACCTGATCGGTATCGTCACTGGCCGCGACATCCGTTTTGAAAGCCGTATGGACACGCTGGTTCGGGATATCATGACGCCCAAGGAAAAGCTGGTTACGGTCAAGGAAGGCGCCTGTCTCGAGGAAGTGAAAGAGCTGCTGCATCGCCATCGGATCGAGAAGGTTCTGGTCGTTAACGATAACTTCGAGCTGCGCGGCCTGATCACGGTCAAGGATATCCAGAAGGCGAAAGATTACCCGCTGGCGTGTAAAGACGATCAGGGTCGTTTGAGAGTTGGCGCGGCCGTGAGCACCGGTGGCGACACCGAAGCCCGCATTACCGCACTGGCCGAAGCCGGGGTCGACGTGATCGTGGTGGATACCGCCCACGGTCATTCCCGTGGTGTGATGGAACGCGTGCGCTTCATCAAGAAGAATTTCCCCGATGTGCAGGTGATTGGCGGCAACATCGCCACGTCACATGCGGCGCTCGCCCTGGCGGAAGCCGGCGCGGATGCAGTAAAGGTAGGCATTGGCCCCGGTTCCATCTGCACCACCCGTATTGTGGCGGGTATTGGTGTGCCCCAGATTTCTGCGGTTTCCAACGTGGCCGCAGCGCTGAAAGAGCACGGAGTCCCGGTAATCGCTGATGGCGGTATCCGTTTCTCCGGTGATATTGCCAAAGCCATTGCCGCAGGCGCCCATAGCGTCATGATCGGCAGCCTTTTGGCAGGTACCGATGAGGCACCTGGCGAAGTGGAGCTGTTCCAGGGCCGCAGTTACAAGGCCTATCGTGGCATGGGTTCCATCGGCGCCATGGGGCAAGGCTCCAGCGATCGTTACTTCCAGGACGCCAGTAAGGGTATCGAGAAACTGGTTCCTGAAGGCATCGAAGGCCGCGTTGCCTGCAAAGGTCCGATGCGTAACATCGTTCACCAGCTGGTTGGTGGCCTGCGGGCTGCCATGGGCTACACCGGTAGCGCCACCATGGAAGAAATGCGCACCAAGCCTGAATTCGTGCGCATCACCAACGCGGGTATGCGTGAGAGCCATGTGCACGATGTGACCATCACCAAAGAATCGCCCAACTACCGTATCGGTTAACCATTGCCCTACCAGACGCGGCCCCCAGAGGGCCGCGTTGTTTATTCAGCCCCGAGGACTCCATGGCCCAGAACATCCACGACCACCGCATCCTGATTCTCGATTTCGGTTCCCAGTACACCCAGCTGATTGCCCGCCGTGTTCGCGAGATCGGCGTTTACTGTGAGATCAAAGCGTTCGATATCACCGATGACGAGCTTAATGAGTTCAATCCGAAGGGGATTATTCTTGCAGGCGGTCCGGAGTCGGTAACTCAGCTGGGCGGTCCCCGGGCGCCGGAAGGGCTGTTTGACCGCGGTATCCCGATTCTCGGCATCTGCTACGGCATGCAGACTATGGCAGAGCAGCTTGGAGGCCGCGTTGCCAGTTCCGAGAAACGCGAGTTCGGTTATGCCCAGGTGAAGGTTCGCGCCAAGGGTCCGCTGCTGGCGGATATCACGGATCATCTGACGCCGGCTGGTGAGTCCCTGCTGGACGTGTGGATGAGCCACGGTGACAAGGTGGTGGCGATGCCTGAAGGCTTCGAGCTACTGGCCTCCACCGAGAGCGCGCCAATTTCCGCGATGCAGGATCTCAGCCGGAACCTTTACGGCGTCCAGTTCCACCCCGAAGTAACCCACACCCTTCAGGGCAAGCGGATTCTCGAGCATTTCATCCTGACTATCTGCAAATGCGAAGCCCTCTGGACGCCGGCCAAGATCGTCGATGATGCGGTTCAGCAAATTCGCGAGCAGGTGGGCAACGACAAGGTATTGCTTGGTTTGTCGGGTGGCGTCGATTCCTCGGTGACGGCAGCACTGCTGCACCGGGCAATCGGTGATCAGCTCACTTGTGTGTTTGTGGACAACGGTCTCTTGCGTCTTCATGAAGGCGACCAGGTGATGGACATGTTCGCCAGCAACATGGGCGTCAAAGTGATTCGGGTTGATGCCGAAGACCTTTTCCTGTCGAAGCTCAAAGGGGTCAATGATCCAGAGCAGAAGCGCAAGATCATCGGCAATACCTTTATCGACGTGTTCGACGATGAAGCGGCCAATATCAAGGACGTGAACTGGCTGGCACAGGGCACGATCTATCCGGACGTGATCGAGTCTGCTGCGTCCAAGACCGGCAAGGCCCACGTTATCAAGTCCCACCACAATGTGGGCGGCCTGCCGGAAACCATGAAAATGAAGCTGGTGGAGCCGCTGCGGGAGCTGTTCAAGGATGAGGTGCGCCGAATCGGTCTGGAGCTCGGTTTGCCCTACGACATGGTGTACCGCCACCCGTTCCCGGGGCCGGGTCTGGGCGTGCGTATTCTCGGTGAAGTGAAAAAGGAATATGCCGATATCCTGCGCCGCGCCGACGCCATTTTCCTGGAAGAACTCCACCGTGCGGATTTCTACCACAAGACGAGCCAGGCCTTTGCAGTATTCCTGCCGGTCAAGTCGGTTGGCGTGGTAGGTGACGCCCGCCGCTATGAATACGTGGTGGCTCTTCGTGCTGTTGAAACCATCGATTTTATGACCGCCCGCTGGGCGCATCTGCCTTACGATCTCCTTGAGACCGTTTCCAACCGGATCATCAATGAGATCACCGGTGTATCCCGGGTGACCTACGATGTTTCGTCCAAGCCGCCGGCAACTATTGAGTGGGAGTAGCCGGCAACGACGGGCACTCTCTGGTAACCGTCTGTCAATGACAGGCGTTCATTCAACCCGGCGCCATTGCCGGGTTGTTTGTTTTTGGACTTTGATTAATTACCTGGAATTACCCGGTTTTTCTATTTGAACCTCAGTGCATCCACCAGCAAGCGAAACAGCGGGGATGATTGACGGCGACTCGGGTAATACAGGTAATAGCCGTCATAGGTGGTAAACCAGTCATTCAACAGACTGACCGGTTTTCCGCTGTGCAGTTCTTCTCTCACCATTGCGGTCGGCGCCCACGCTGGAAAAATGCCCCTGTTACAGAACGTTCAGGAGAGTTTTTGGAACCGGGTGTCAGCCGCTCGAAACCGGAGTAGCCGACAAATTCCGCAATATGCCGCATTGCTCGACTGTCCGACGGTTTGAACGAGGGTGTGCAGAATTCTGTGTAACCGGGGATGGGGTTACTACTGTGGCAGCCTGCCTTCGTAGCTGATCGTAAAGCGTGTCAGTGCCGCTTTCCAGTCACGGATCGGCATCGTCCATTTCTTGCTGATGTTGCGTAGCGCCAGATAGAACAGTTTCAGCAGCGCCTCGTCGCTGGGGAACGAGCCGCGGTTCTTGGTTATCTTGCGCAAACTCATGTTCACCGACTCAATGGCGTTGGTGGTATAGATCACTTTGCGGATCTCCGGTGGGAAGTCGAAGAACGGCGTGATCCGAGCCCAGTTGCGCCGCCAGGACTGACCAATTGGCAGGTAGTCGTCATCCCATTTGGTTTCGAACTCGCCAAGGCGCAGCTCAGCCTCGTCCGCCGTGCTGGACTGGTAAATCCGCTTCAGGTCAGCCGCTACCTCGGCGCGCCGTTTCCAAGAGACGTAGTTCAGGCTGTGCCTGACCATATGCACGATGCACAGTTGCACGCTGGTGTGCGGGAAGACAGCCTCGATGGCCTCGGGGAAGCCCTTCAGGCCATCCACGCAGGCGATGAAGATGTCCTGCACGCCACGGTTGCGCAACTCGGTCACCACCTGCAACCAGAACTTGGCACCCTCGCTCTGGGCGATCCATAGCCCGAGGATTTCCTTCTCCCCGGCCAGGTTGATGCCCAGCGCCAGGTAAACCGCCTTCACCCGCACGGCACCCTCACGCACCTTGGTGTGGATGCAGTCGAGGTAGACGATGGGATAGACCGCGTCGAGCGGCCGTGACTGCCAGGCCTTCACCTCATCGGTTACGGCATCGGTCACCGAGGAGATCAGACTGGGCGATACCTCGGCGCCATACATCTCCTGTAGGTGTGCCTGAATCTCGCGCACGGTCATGCCCCGTGCGTACAGCGAAAGAATCTTGTCGTCGAACCCCACCCAGCGGGTCTGGTGCTTCTCGACGATCTGCGGTTCGAAGGTGCCATGCCGATCACGCGGTATCTCAATGGGCAGCTCGCCGAACTCGCCCTTGAGCTTCTTGCGGCTAAAGCCGTTGCGGGTATTGCCAGACGAGTTACCGACCGGCTGATGCTTGTCGTGCCCCAGATGGTGAGTCAACTCGGCATCCAGCGCACGCTCAACCAGCTTTTTGGTCAGCTGCTTGAGGATGCCTTCGGCACCAATCAGGTCTTCAGGTTTTTGATAGTTGGCCAAGAGCTGATCCAGCAGCTCGTCGGTGATGGGATGTAGTTTCTTGCTCATCGTGTCTCCGGTTCGGAGCGACAGTGTCGCTCATTAGCCGGTTACACAAAAATTCGTACACCTCCGTTTGAACAGCTGCGGCGCAGCATTCTCAGTTGCTCGTTCAGTTTGGTTAGTTCCTGGATACGCGCCTCCACCTGCTCGATATGCCTATCCATCATCCGATTCACATCATCACATTGCGCACCGGGTGACCGGTTTAAAGCCAACAACTGCCGGATCTCCGGCAAACTGAGATCCAGGCTGCGGCAGTGCTTGATGAACAGCAAATGCTCAACGGCAGCTTCATCGTACAGGCGAAAATTGCCTTCACTGCGTTCTACAGAGGCAATCAAATGTTCCTTTTCATAATGCCGGATGGTTTGCACGGAGCAGCCAGTCACTTTCGACAGTTCGCCGATTTTCATCATCTCTCAATATTCCGATTGACTCTATAGTTGTTATAGAGTTTATAGTGGCTGTCTGTACATCCACAAGGGCTTTATTCGATGTCTGACCCGTGCAATGACAACTGTCAGAGCAACAAGATTGCCAGTGCCCCCACCTCTGGGATAGCGAATACTGACGTAGCTTTGCAGCATGGCTATGTCAGTGACTACCGGGTACCAAAAATGGACTGCCCGTCGGAAGAGGGGATGATCCGCATGGCTCTGGACAGTATTGAGCCCCGCGTTTTACTGGAGTTCGATACACCGAATCGGAAGGTGCGGGTATTCCATGGCGACAATGGGGCTGCCATCGAGGAGAGGATGCGCTCCCTGGGGCTGGGTGCCACGCTGGAAAAAACCACCCCGGTGGGGGAAGGGGATCTAGTCCTGGCCAGGGAGAAGGAAGAGGCAACCGCCCAGGTCGAAGCCGGTATACTGAAGTGGTTGCTGGCCATCAACGGCGTTATGTTCGTGGTTGAACTGACAGTAGGCTGGCTGGCGCAATCCACTGGCTTGATCGCGGATTCTTTGGACATGTTTGCTGATGCCGCCGTCTATGGCGTGGCACTGTATGCCGTTGGACACAGTGTACGGATGAAGCTGCGCGCTGCGCATTTTTCCGGTTGGCTTCAGTTGATTCTGGCGCTGGGAGTCCTGGCTGAAGTCGGGCGGCGATTTGTCTTCGGCAGCGAACCTGTATCCGCGTTAATGATGGGTTTTGGTCTTGTGGCCCTGGCGGCCAACGTCTGGTGTCTGGTGCTTATCGCAAGAAACCGGCACGGCGGCGCACACATGAAAGCAAGTTGGATCTTTTCGGCTAATGATGTCATCGCCAATGTGGGGGTTATCGTCGCCGGTGTATTGGTCGCCTGGACGGGCTCCCGTCATCCCGACCTGGTCATTGGTCTGATCATCGGGCTGATTGTGCTGAATGGCGCCCGGCGTATTCTGCAACTGCGCTATTAGTCTCTGGCTCTTTCTCGCTGCTCGGATTCATGCCGGCAAAATTCCGCGCCTGGGCGGCCTATTAAAATAGTCGCCGCTCTCGCCGATGCTTATGGAGAATTTTCTGTCAACCGTGCCCATAGGTGTGGGCATCCTTGTGCATGTGGTCCGGGTGCTCGAATTCCAGTGTTGAATGACGTATGTTGAATTCCTGCGCCAGAGCCTGTTTTATCCTGTATTTGATATTCTCAAGCTGATCCCATGCACTTTCCTCGATAATCACATGGGCCTCCAGCGAGGCATCGTGTTCGCCCATCTGCCAAAAATGCACATGGTGAAGGTCGATAACGCCTTCGATGTTGGAGAGGGCAACAATGACGGCATCGGTATCGATGTCCACCGGGCTACCCAGCATGAGTGTTCTGATGGTGCCGCCGATTTCTGTCAGGCCCAGGTAGAGAATATAGCCCGCGATACCGATGGTGATGGCAGGATCAACCCAGCGCATGTCGTAGAGCAAAATAAGAGTCCCGCCAATGACCACGGCGACCGACGCGAGTGCATCCGACAGATTGTGAAGAAACAGTGCACGGATATTGACGCTGTCTTTCTGCATCGAATAGGTGAGCAACGCTGTCAAGGCGTCCACAGCCAGAGCGATACCACCAAGCCAGACGACCCACCAGCCCTTTACCTCTGGAGGATCGATTATCCGCATGCCACCTTCGTAAACCAGGTAGATCCCGATAATGATCAAGGTAGTGTAGTTGATGAGAGCTGCAACGATTTCAATGCGTCCGTAGCCAAAGGTCATCCTTGCGTCAGCCTGGCGGCGCGCAATTTTTTGCGCCGCGAACGCGATGACGAGTGAGGCCATGTCAGAGAAGTTATGCAAGGCGTCCGCGATAAGGGCGAGACTGCCGGCAAAGATACCTCCCCCAATCTGAGCCAGGGTCAGGATCCCGTTCGCCCAGATGGCGATGGCAACGCGTTTATCCTTGGTCTCGGGGGGTATATGCACATGGTCGTGACTCATTGGGTTAACCTAGTTGGTGGCTATTTATAAAGAGGCATCTGCTGTATTCAGCTTACTCTGTGCCTGGTCGCCTGTACCTTGGCGACTTTGTGGATTTTGGGCCATTGGCTACTCATCCATTTTGACAGTTTTCAGGAGTTCCGCAAGGCTGTCTTCGGCCGCTTTTTTGTTCGGGAATGGCCCGATATTTTGACCTTCACGGGTTAAAAAATACCAGTCACTGTTGATGGCGTGGATGCGATGTGTTCGAAAGGGTGAGGCTTCTTTCAAGTCATCTATTCGTTGCTTGGGTGGATCGTTCATAGTCTTTCCAGGATATAAACCGCAATAAAAGAACATTGAAAAAATCATGGGGAGATTCCCCCCCCACGATGGAGTGTTGGTTAACTATCAGTGTCGTGATTAATGTCGCCTGTGGGCGTGGAGTTACTGGCACTTCTGCCATGCAACAGCGCATAGAGCACAGGGAGTACAAACAACGTCAACAGGGTGGACGAGATAATCCCGCCGATCACCACGGTCGCCAGAGGACGCTGTACTTCGGCACCGGTGCCGGTATTGAGTGCCATGGGTACAAAGCCGAGGCTTGCTACCAGGGCGGTCATCAATACCGGCCGTAAGCGGATCAGGGCGCCTTCGACAATGGCCTTCATCAGGTCACCCTGCTCGTGCCACAGATCGCGGATAAAGGCGATCATCACCAAGCCGTTTAACACCGCCACCCCGGAGAGGGCGATAAAGCCAACACCCGCCGAGATCGACAGGGGCATGTCTCGCAGCCACAGGGACAGAACCCCGCCGGTGAGGGCCAGTGGCACGCCGGTGAAGATGATCAAGGCATCTTTGAGGGAGCCGAAGGCCATCACCAAGAGTGCGAGGATGATGGCGAGGGTCACGGGCACCACGATGGCAAGCCGCTGACTGGCGGACTGCAGTTGCTCGAAGGTCCCGCCGTAATCCAGCCAGTATCCGGCGGGTAGGTCCACGTCGTCCGCAATGCGCGCCTGTGCTTCCTCGACAAATCCGCCCAGGTCGCGGTCCCGCACGTTGGCGGTGACCACCACCCGACGCTTGCCGTTTTCCCGGCTGATCTGGTTGGGCGCCGGAGCCAGCTCCAGCTCGGCCACTTCCGACAGGGGCACATAGCCACCGTCCGGCAGGGGGACAGGTAGGTCCGCGAGGCTGTCCACATCCCGGCGGATGTCTTCGGGAAGACGCACCACCAACTGGAAGCGGCGGTCGCCTTCGTAAATCAGGCCGGCGTTTTCGCCCCCGACACCGGCTGCCACCAGATCCTGGAGATCATCCACGGTCAGCCCGTAGCGGGATAGCGCCATGCGCTTGGGGTGTACCGACAGCATGGGCAGGCCGGTCACCTGTTCGACCCGGGCATCGGCGGCGCCCTCCATGGATTCCACAACCTCAAGGACGTCGTTGGCCGATGCCAGCAGCTGATCCAGGTCATCGCCGAACACCTTGATGCCGAGGTCGGCGCGCACGCCGGAGATCAGTTCGTTGAAGCGCATTTCTATGGGCTGGGTGAACTCATACTTGTTGCCGGGAAGCATTTCCACCGCTGCTGCCATTTCCGCCACCAGTTCATCCTTGGTTTTGTCTGGGTTCGGCCATTGGCTGCGGGGCTTCAAGATAACAAAGTTGTCCGCTACGCTGGGGGGCATGGGGTCGGTGGCCACTTCCGGCGTGCCGATCTTGGCGAACACCTTGTCCACCTCCCCAAAGGCCTTCAGCCGTTCTTCCAGCTGCGATTGCATCTCGATGGACTGCTCCAACCCGGTGCCCGGGATGCGCAGGGCATGGAGTGCAATATCCCCTTCATCCAGTTGTGGAATAAATTCCGACCCCAGGGTGGTCGCCAGCCAGAGACAGACCGCTACCAGCGTGGTCGCGCCGCCCAACACCAGCCAGCGGAACCTCATAGCCACCCGCAGCGCAGGCCTGTAGAGCGATTTAGCACCGCTGATTACCGGGCTTTCCTTTTCGCTGATCTTGCCCCCCATAAAGACCGCAACAGCGGCGGGCACCACGGTCAGTGACAGCACCATGGCCGCCAGCAGTGCCATTACGACAGTGGCCGCCATGGGGTGGAACATCTTGCCCTCGACCCCGGTGAGAGCAAAGATCGGCAGGTACACCACAGTAATGATGGCGACACCAAACAGGCTGGGACGAATCACTTCGTTGGTGGCCTCGAACACCAATTGCAGACGTTCCTTGAGGGCCAACTGACCCTGGTGCTGGGCCTGGGACAGGCGCCGGATACAGTTCTCGACGATGATGACCGCGCCGTCGACGATCAGGCCGAAATCCAGCGCCCCCAGACTCATCAAATTGGCGGATACGCCAGACCGCACCATACCGGTGATGGTGGCGAGCATCGAAAGCGGAATGACAGCTGCCGTGATCAAGGCGGCGCGCAGGTTGCCCAGCAACAGAAACAGCACCACGATCACCAGCAGTGCCCCTTCAAGCAGGTTCTTCTCCACCGTGGCAATCGCCTTGTCCACCAGGGCTGTGCGGTCGTATACCGCCTCCACCTTGACGCCGTCGGGCAGGGAGGGCTGAATGGCCTCCAGCTTTTCGGCCACCGCCTGTGCTACCGCCCGGGAATTTTCCCCCACCAGCATCATGGCGGTGCCCATCACCGTTTCCTTGCCGTCGCGGGTGGCGGCGCCGGTGCGCAGCTCCTTGCCAATGGCCACTTCAGCTACATCGGCTACCCGGACTGGCACACCATCCCGGTTGGCAATCACCACCTGTTCAATATCGCCAATGGTGGCCAGCTGCCCGGGCGAGCGCACCAACAGCTGTTGGCCGTTGCGTTCGATATAGCCGGCGCCGCGATTGGTGTTATTGGCCCGCAGGGTGCTGACCAGTTCATCCACCGTGATGCCGAACTCCAGCAACCGTTGGGGCGACGGCGTGACGTGGTACTGCTTGTCGTAGCCGCCAATGGTGTTGACCTCGATCACGCCGGGCACCTGGGCCAACTGGGGTTTGATGATCCAGTCCTGGATCTCACGCAGTGCCGTAGCGTCCAGCGGACTGCCATCCGCTTGAGTGGCACCGGGCAGGGCTTCTACGGTGTACATGAAGATCTCGCCAAGACCGGTGGCGATGGGACCCATCTCCGGCTCCAGCCCGGGTGGCAGCGCGCTCTTGATGGCGCCCAAGCGCTCATTGATCAGGTTGCGGGCGAAATAGATGTCCGTGCCTTCCTCGAACACCACCGTGACCTGGGACAGGCCGTAGCGGGACAGGGACCGGGTATAGGACAGGTTGGGCAGGCCGTACAAGGCCGTTTCCACCGGGAAGGTGATGCGTTGCTCTGCCTCCAGGGGCGAATAGCCCGGTGCCTCGGTGTTGATCTGTACCTGGACATTGGTGATATCCGGCACCGCGTCGATGGGCAGGCGCTGAAAACTCCACACGCCCACGCCGACCAGCACCAGAATAAGGGATAACGTTAAAAACCGCCGCTCTACCGAGAAGCGTAAGATGGCGTTTATCATCAAAGCCTCCTGGGTTAGTGGTCGTGGGATGCGCCGGATTTTTCGATATCGGCCTTGATCAAATAACTGTTTTCCACCACATAGCGATCGCCTGCTTGCAGGCCGCCCAGCACCTCAGTCAGGTTGCCGTCGCTGCGGCCCAGCTCCAGTGGGCGGATCTCGTAGGTGTCATCCACCTGAATAAACACCACGGTCCAGTCCCGGAAGGATTGCAGGGCGCGGTTGTCAACCACCAAGGGGGCCTCCACCGTTTCCACCACGATATCCCCGGCCACCAGCAAACCGGGGGTCAGCAGTCCCTCGGCATTGTCGACTTCGACCCGGGCCAGGGTGTAGGGCGCGTTGCCGGGTGCCGGCAGCAGGTGGCGGATGGTGCCTTCCCGGTCAATGCCGTCAGCCTTCAGTCGGACTTTCTGGCCAATGGCAACCTCGGCCCGTTGGCCGGGGAAGACCTTGAATTCCGCCCACAGAGTGGTCAAATCGGCAATGGCGAATAGGGGTTGCTCCCCGGTCATTTCTCCGTTGCTGATCCGACGCTCAATGACGATCCCGTCGATGGGCGCTCGCAGTGCGTAGGTTTGCAGGCTTTCGTTGGACTCGACTTGAGCGAGCACGTCACCACGCTCGACCCGATCGCCCAGATTGACCTTCACCTGGCTGACCACGCCCGGGAAACGGGCGCGGATCCGGGCAATCTGCTGCGGTGCCGTGGTCAGGCTGCCGTAGGTGGTGAGGCTGCGCTCGATGGCACTCGGCCCGGCTGCGGCCGTTGTGATACCCGCTTTTCGGGCGATAGCCGGGGCGATCCGGGTGCGACCTTCGTGGGATTCCCAGTGCCAGCGGTAGTTCTTGCCGTCCATGGCGAGGCTCACTTCTACGTCGAAGGAGTGGGGTTCGGTCACCACGCCATCCCCCAGCCAGTAGTCCCCCTGGTAGGCGAAGTCGAAGGTGTCCACTTGCCCACCCAGGCGGGTGAGCTGGACATTGAGGTCAATATCATCAGTAACGGCGCGGCCATCCCTGGTGACCCAGGCCCGGTATTCCGGTGGGACCCCCTGCTCGAAGATCTGCAGTTCGACGGTGGCGTCGTTCTGTTGCAGCAGTATGCCGCCGTGAGGCCCCCTGGCCTCTGCCTGCGATTCGTCGTGTTGTTCCTCGGCAGCTTGTAAGGGGCTGATGGCAAGGCAGGTGGCCACCAGAATCAGACAGAGTTGTTTTATCAGTTGCATGGTGTGAATCCTGAATTTGTGGGTTAGCGCGTCGGGGCGCCCGGAACAGTCGCGAGTGGCTGCGCCGTAAGTTGTTCGATCAACGCCTGGTTGAGCAGCGCCGTGGTGGCGGCGTCGACCAGTGCCTCCCGTGCTGAGAGCAGCTCCCGCTGTGCGGCGGTCCACTCCACATAGCTGTAGCGGCCGTTTTCATAGGCTTCGCGGGTCTGAGTGAGTGCCTCGGTCAGGTCGGGAAGCATTTGGCTGCGAATCTGCTCAACAGTCTCGATGCTTTGTTGCCGCAAGTGGTAGGCGTCGAACAGGCGCGAATGGAGGCGCAGCAGGGTATCCTCCCGGCGGAATCGGACCTCATCCCGCGCCGCCAGGGCGGCCTGCACCTCGCCGCGATTGCGCCGTCCGGAAAAGAGCGGTACCGAGAGCCCAGCGGTCAAGGCCGTATCATCCGTCTCTTCGAAGCGCCGGATGCCGACCTGCCAACGGATGTCGCTCTCGGACTGGCTGCGCGCCAGCTGAATTTCCGCTTCGCGGATACGCTGTTCGCTGGCGTAGATTTGAATGGCCGGGCTGTCGCTGACCCGCTGGTACAGAGCAACGAAGTTGTCGGAGGAACCGAACTGGAACAGGTCGCCTTCCAGCATTTGAAAGTCCGGGCTGGTATCACCCCACAGGGAAGCCAGAGCCATTTTCCGGCTCTCGTAGGCGGCTCGCAGATGGGACTGCTCAATACGACTCTGGGTGAGCGCGGCCCTGGCGCGCAGGACTTCGGCCTGGGGCGCCGCGCCGCGGTCGGCGCGACGGGTGACGATCTCGTGGGTGGCCTCGGCCAGCGCCACGGCTTCAGCGGCGAGTTGGAGTTTTTCCTGCAGGGCCAGGGTGGCGACAAAGCGCTGGGTCACCTGTCCGAGCACATCCAGGGTCTCGGCCCGGCGCTCGGCCTCGACGCGCCCGTATCGTGAGTCAACCACGCTGACGCGGGCCTGACGCTTGCCGCCAAGTTCGAGAACCGATGACAGGGATAGGGTGTACTCTGCCCCGTCAACTCCTCGCAGATTGTCGCTGCCGAGGAAGTTTTCCACTTCCAGGCCGGCCTCCAGGGCAGGATTTTGATCTGCCGTAATGCGGCGGCCATCAAGGCCCTGAAGGCGAAAATCGAAGACCTGGAGGCCGGGGTTTTGCGCCATGGTCCGCGAGAGGGCCTCGGACAGAGTGAGCGGTTTCTCCCCGGCGTGTGCCAGGGCAGCACCGAATGCCAGCGCTAGAAGGGAAAAGGCATGGATAATAGAGTGGGACGGCATTGCGCGCCGCCCAGTTTTCATGGGCATTCTGAAAAGCATGAGGCTGCTCCTACGAAAGTCTAAATGACAGTTGTTCCCCGGGTGGGGAAGGTATTCGCAGGGTCAGGAAACGGGAGGGCGGAAAAGGGAGGATTGAACCCCGGTGGTGAAGTTGGCTTGGTAGTCGGACTGTACTATTCCCGCAGCCAAGCCGGAAATGTCTGTGAGGGTTCCCAGCAACACCATGTGAAAGCAGCTGTGGCTGTGATGGCCATGGTCCGCTGAATGACTGGGGCTGTCGGGAGACGACTTGGTTGCCTGATTTTCGCTGGAAAAATCCGCTGATTCGTGTGAATGCTCATCATAATGTGGCATTGCGGGGTTGTGCGGTTGTGCTTCATAGGCAATAGATGCCACTGACTGCAAAGCAATCAACAGCGTCATTGCGACTATGAAACAGCGTTTAATCATGCAAGTGGTCCCGGAATTTGATCGTGAGCCTAGCAGAAAGGCAACCACATAGAAAGGACTGGACTCCCATGGCGTTACGTGTGTCCGTAGTGCGCTGCCCTGAGTGGCGGGCGATTGCACCGACCAACCGCAGTTCGTCTATGTGGCTGCCGCCGGGGGCAGCCGGGCCGGGATCAATATGGCCGGCGGCGACGCTATGCTCGATCTTCGCGCCATGCCGGCGGTCATGGCGATGCGGGCCAATATGACCGTGCAGAAATTGGCTGAAGAGCTGTTTCCCTACCGGACCACAGTGGAAGGGCTCAAGCACTGCGCCCAGACTTTTACCAAGGACGTGACTCAATTGTCCTGTTGTGCCGGGTAAGGCTGCGTTCCCGGCTCAGTCGGAATGCCTGATCAGGTGCGGCAGCCAGCGCAGATACGCGACCATACCGAACAACTCGACCAGGGATTGGAAAACAATGACAACGACAGCGGCCCGCCAGGGTTCCGGCAGTGACAGGGCCAGTGGCAGCATAACGAAGGAGTTTCGGGTGCCAAAGCTGAAGGTGAGGGTGCAGCTGGTAGTGGGTGTGAACCCGAATAGTTCGCTGAGCCCCTTGCCGATAATGGCGGCGGCAACCAGGTAAAGTACAAAGACTAGGAGCGCGGACCACAGCAGGGCGCCATTGTCGATCACCAGGCTGACCTGGGAGCCGGCAATCAGAAACACCACCAGCGCCAGCAATGGCACGGGCAGACACCCAAGCCAGTCCACCAGTGTTTGCGCTCGCTGGTGCTTTTCCGTCAGCCGTTCGGTTAACCAGGCCAGGATCAGCGGAGTGACAATCAGTCCGAAGAAGGCTGGCAACAAGTGGCTGCCAACCGCCAGTTCAATGGCGATATTGCCCATGAAGAGCCAGATGTAAACGGGCAGCAAAATGAGCTGGACAATCAGGAGGATCGGCGCGGCCGCGATGGCCCGGGCACCGTCCCCGCCACCGAGATGGGTAAAACTGATAAACCAGTCCGTACAGGGTACCAGCAGTACCAGCAGCACGCTGAGACGAATAGCGGGATCATCCGGTAACAGCCACAACAGAAGACCAACGACCACCGGTATCAGGATAAAATTGCCCGTCAGCAAAGCGGCCAGAAAGCGGCGATCACGAAATGCCGACCTGAGATGTATCAGTGGTACCTGAGTGAAAGTGGTGTACAGGAGAACGCCCAGTGCGGGCCAAAGCAGCGCTTCCCAATGACGGGTCTGCTCTGGTGACATCCAGCCGATGGTCATGCCGGCCAGGATGACTAGGAGATAAAGCCAGACTTGATATCGCTCCAATTGTTCGCGCATTTAAGGCTGTTCCCGCTGTTTTTTCGAGGGCACGATAGTATCATTGGGGCGCAATGAACTCCCGACACTTGCCCTGAGCATTTCGGCAGGCTTCGAGGGGGACTGAAATCTCTTTAGGTTGGGTCGGGAGAGATACGGTAAAATGGTTAGCGTCAGCGTTATACCTTTTTTCTGACAGTAGCGGGGATGGGCGTCTCCACAGGGTTGGTGGCTTTTTACCCGGTTTGGCTGGTTCTGACCCTGTTGAGAGGAGCTGTCAGTAAAAAATGAAATTATTTTTAAGGAATTTCTGAGCATGGTATTTATCATGGTGTTACCGATTATCAGTATAATAAGCCGTTGAAAATAAAAAACAAAAATGGCTTATTAATAATAGAGTGGGAATAATCGACGGGTGAGCCGGTCCGATGTCTGAGGCGACGCCGGAAGACGAGCTCTGGATGAATCGCGCGCTCCAGCTGGCTGGTGAGGCTGCAGCAAAGGGCGAGGTGCCTGTTGGCGCCGTGGTGGTTCTGGATGGCAAGGAAATCGGCGCGGGTTTTAACGCGCCGATTTCCGGTTGCGATCCCACGGCCCATGCCGAAATCAGGGCGCTGCGCGATGCCGCGGCCCGGGTGGGCAATTATCGGCTGCCGGATGCCACGCTTTACGTTACTCTGGAGCCCTGTACCATGTGCGTGGGTGCTATCGTCCACGGCAGAATCAGTCGGCTTGTCTATGGGGCGCGTGAGCCCAAGGCCGGTGCAATAGAGTCTGCACGCCGGACACTCGAAGAGTACCATCTGAACTGGGACGTGACCGCCGTTGGCGGCGTCTTGTCAGATCAGTGCAGCCAGGCGATCAGTGAGTTTTTCAGTCGGCGACGGGCAGAGATCCGGCGTCTGCGCAAACAGAATTCAGGGAAGGAGTAGTTTTCGCCTATGAAAGTCCTCGTTACCGGCGGAGCCGGATATATTGGCAGTCACGTGGTCCGTCAGCTGGGCCAGGCCGGTCACGATATCGTTGTTTTCGATAACCTCTCCACTGGCTACCGCTGGGCGGTCACCGCCGGCGAACTGGTGGTCGGGGATCTGGCCGACGAAGCGGCAATCGAAGATCTGTTCTCCCGTCACCGGTTTGAGGCGGTTCTGCATTTCGCTGCCAATATTGTGGTGCCGGAGTCTGTCGCCAACCCCCTGAAGTACTACAGCAACAATACCCGCAATACCCTGAACCTCCTGAAAGCGGTCGAAAAGCACGAAGTGCCGTACATGGTGTTTTCCTCCACCGCGGCCGTCTATGGTATGCCCGAGCAGACGGTGCTCACTGAGGATCTGCCGCTGGCCCCGATCAACCCCTACGGCGCGTCCAAGATGATGAGCGAGCGGATGATCATGGATCTGGCCGCAGCCTCCAGCCTCAATTATGTGATTCTCCGTTACTTCAATGTAGCAGGCGCGAATCCGGAAGGGCTGCTGGGGCAGGCCACACCTGAAGCCACGCATCTGATCAAGGTCGCCTGTGAGTGCGTGACGGAACAGCGGGAAGGCATGAGTGTCTTCGGCACCGATTACGATACCCGGGACGGCACCTGCATTCGCGACTACATCCACGTGGAGGACCTGGCCAAGGCCCACGTGATGGCGCTGGACTACATGGCAGACGGCGGTCATTCGAAGGTCATGAACTGCGGTTATGGTCGCGGCTTTACGGTCCGGGAAGTGATTGATGTGGTCAAGGCGCAATCCGGCGTTGATTTTCCGGTCACCGAAACCGGCCGCCGCGCCGGCGACCCGGCAGCATTGATGGCGGACAACACACTTATCCGCCAGACCCTGGGCTGGCAGCCGGACTACGACAATCTGGATACCATTGTCGGCACCGCCCTGGCGTGGGAAGCGATCTGGCAGACGAAAAAAGCTGACGACACCCAATAACTTTTCTGTATTTGTATCGGGATTTAAAGGATGAAAATAACGATTTTTGGAACCGGTTATGTTGGCCTGGTTACTGGTGCTTGCCTGGCGGATGTTGGCCACGACGTTCTCTGTATGGACGTGGACCAGGGCAAAATTGAAAAGCTCAAGAATGGCCAGATTCCCATCTATGAGCCGGGCCTCGACAATATCGTAAAGCACACCGTTGAGGCAGGCCGCCTTTCCTTTACAACCGATACCAAAGATGCCGTTCGTCACGGCACACTCCAGTTTATTGCCGTGGGTACGCCCCCGGACGAAGACGGTTCTGCCGACCTCCAGTATGTAACCGCGGTAGCCCGTTCCATCGGCGAATACATGGAGGACTACAAGGTAGTCGTCGACAAGTCCACGGTGCCGGTCGGTACCGGCGACAAGGTCTGGACGGCGGTTCGTGCCCAGCTCGACCGTCGTGGCCTGGAACTGGATTTCGACGTGGTGTCCAACCCTGAGTTTCTCAAGGAAGGGGCGGCCATCAACGATTTCATGAAGCCTGATCGCATTGTTGTCGGGACTGATAGCGAGCGCGCGGCTGAGCTTCTGAGGGAGGTCTATTACCCGTTCAACCGCAGTCACGACCGTATGATCTTTATGGACCTGCGGTCCGCAGAGCTCACCAAGTACGCGGCCAACTCCATGCTGGCCACCAAAATCAGCTTTATGAACGAAATCGCCAATCTGGCAGAGCGACTGGGCGCTGATATCGAAGCCGTGCGCCGGGGCATTGGTTCCGACCCGCGGATTGGTTATCACTTCATCTACCCCGGTTGCGGTTACGGCGGTTCCTGCTTCCCGAAAGATGTTCAGGCCCTGGCCCGAACCGCCAGCGACTGCGGTTACGAAGCGCGGCTGCTCAATGCGGTTGAATCGGTCAACTACGCCCAGAAACACGTGTTGTTCGACAAGATCAGCCACTATTTTGGTGGTGATCTCAATGGCAAGGTCGTTGCGCTTTGGGGGCTGGCGTTCAAGCCGAATACCGACGATATGCGCGAAGCTTCTTCCCGCACATTGATGGAAGATCTCTGGAAAGCCGGCGCCAGAGTGCAGGCTTTCGACCCGGAGGCCATGGAGGAAACTCAGCGAATCTACGGTGATCAGGAAGGCCTGACCCTGTGCGGCACGAAAGAGCAGGCGCTTAAAGGGGCAGATGTTCTCGCTATCTGCACCGAGTGGAAAGAGTTCCGGTCGCCAGACTTCGAATCCATTGCTGCGACCATTCGTGAACCTGTGGTCTTTGATGGCCGCAATCTCTACGAGCCGGAAATGCTGGATCGCTACGGCCTCATTTACTACGCCATTGGCCGTGGCCGCACCCAGTTCCACTCCGAGTAAACCCAGATAATCGGAGGATGAGTATGAGCGAACCGGCAGTTTTCCGGTTACACGAGCGACTGAAGGCTGACACGATTGGCCTTGGAAGCACCTCGCTTTGTGAAATCCGACTGATGAATGACAGCACCTGGCCCTGGGTGCTGTTGGTACCAGCTGTCACTGGCATCCGTGAGATCTACCAGTTGTCGGCGGACCAGCAGCACCAGCTGGTCCGCGAATCCTCCGCGCTCAGCGAAGCCATGATGGATGTCTTTGGCGGCGACAAGATGAACGTCGCAGCCCTTGGCAACATGGTGCCCCAGCTTCATCTTCATCATATCGTGCGGTTCGAAGGCGACCCGGCATGGCCGGGCCCTGTGTGGGGCAAGCAGGCGCCGGTTGCTTATTTCGATGAGGAGCTGGCGCAGGTTCGCTCGAGACTGGCTCCGGTTCTTGCTGAGCTTGAGGCCGGTTTCTAATTCGAAAGTGAGGTCAGTTGCGTCTCGCCAGAGTCTGGGAGCCGACCAGGATCATTCTGAGCTCGGTTTTCAGCTTGGCCTTCAGCTCATCACGTTCGGAAGCGGTTGCATCCAGCGCTTCTGCCCCCTGGTTGAAGACGAGCGTTACCATGGCCTCGGCCACCAGCCTGGCTTCTGAGAGGGGCTTGTTCTGCTCGTCGGCGATCCGCCGCAGGTCATCGGCCAGTTCGGTCACAAAGTGGTCAATCTCGGCCTTTACGGCTGTCCGAAAAGGCTTGGAAACCCCGGTCCTTTCCCGAAGCATCAGCCGGAACAGGTTGGCATTGTTGCCCAGGTACTCCATGAAGGTTTCTACAGAAGTGGAAATGGCGCTGCCACCATCACGGGCAATCCGCTTGCGGGCCTGACGCATAAGTTGTCTCAGGGCAACGCCGCCCTCGTCCACCAGAGCCAGGCCCAGTTCATCAAGCTCGGCAAAGTGCCGATAGAAAGACGTGGGGGCGATTCCCGCCTCCCGGGCAACTTCCCGTAAACTCAGACTGCCAAAGCCCCGGTCCGCACTCAATTGCGAGAGCGCCGCATCCATCAGTGCCCGCCGGGTTTTCTGTTTTTGCTCCGCTCTGGTGGCCAAGTTCAGACTCCATCTGCTGGTAAAAAAGAAGCATTCTAGCCGGCTGCCAACCTGCAGTCATCCGACCGCTTGATTTGCGTGCCTGCACGCCTGATTTTCACCGCCATTGTGTTTATAATGGGCGGCTTTTCCGCTATGGTCGCACCATTTTTCAAGCGATCCAGAACACGCACCATATTTGAACACATTAAACGTAACGGGAACCGGTATGCGCAGTCATTATTGCGGTGGGATCAACGAATCCCACATCGATCAGGAAGTCACACTTTGCGGATGGGTACACCGCCGTCGTGACCACGGTGGGGTTATCTTCCTGGATCTGCGGGATCGGGATGGTATGTCTCAGGTGGTTGTCGACCCTGATACCCCTGAGAGCTTCGCGCTCGCGGAAAAAGTCCGCAGCGAGTTCGTGATCAAGGTCACTGGTCGGGTACGTCGTCGTCCTGCCGGCACCGAGAACAACAACATGCCGACCGGGCAGGTTGAGCTTCTGGGTAAGGAACTGAGCATCCTGAACGCCGCCGCAACGCCACCGTTCCCTCTGGATGAGCATGTTGACGTGGGCGAGGACGTGCGTCTGCGCTACAGGTTTGTGGACCTGCGTCGGCCGGAAATGATCAACCGCCTGCGTTTCCGTTCCCGGGTGACCAGTTATATCCGCAACTACCTCGACAGCAACGGCTTCATGGATGTGGAAACTCCTATCCTGACCCGTGCCACGCCGGAAGGCGCGCGGGATTACCTGGTGCCGAGCCGTACCCACGAAGGCTCCTTCTTCGCGCTTCCCCAGTCTCCCCAGCTGTTCAAGCAGCTGCTGATGGTGTCTGGTGTTGACCGCTACTACCAGATCGCCAAGTGTTTCCGGGATGAAGACCTGCGTGCAGATCGTCAGCCGGAGTTCACCCAGGTAGACATCGAGGCCTCTTTCATTGATGAAGAGACCCTGATGAAGCTGAACGAGGACATGATCCGGGCTCTGTTCAAGGATGTGCTGGAGGTTGAACTGCCGTCCTTCCCGCAAATGCCGTATGCCGAGGCAATGCAACGTTACGGCAGCGACAAGCCGGATCTGCGTATCCCGCTGGAGCTGCTGGATGTAAATGATCTGGTTGAAGGCGTGGACTTCAAGGTCTTCGCAGGTCCTGCCAAGGATCCGAAAGGTCGTGTGGCGGCTCTGCGTGTGCCGAAAGGCGGCGAGCTGACGCGCAAGCAGATTGACGACTACACCAAGTTTGTTGGTATCTACGGTGCCAAAGGTCTTGCCTATATCAAGGTCAATGACCTGTCCAAGGGCGTTGAAGGTCTGCAGTCCCCGATCATCAAGTTCCTGGGTGATGATGTTGCTCTGGCTATCATGGAGCGTGTGGGTGCCGAAGACGGCGACATCGTGTTCTTCGGCGCGGACAAAACCAACGTGGTCAATGAAGCCCTCGGCGCACTGCGGATCAAGATCGGTCACGATCTCGACATGCTGACTTCCGAGTGGGCGCCGCTCTGGGTTGTCGATTTCCCGATGTTCGAGGAAACTCCGGACGGCGGCCTGACCGCGATTCACCACCCGTTCACCGCGCCGTCCTGTAGTCCGGAAGATCTGGCCGCAGACCCCGCCAAAGCGTTGTCCCGCGCCTACGATATGGTGTTGAACGGCACTGAATTGGGCGGCGGTTCTATCCGTATTCACGATGAGAAAATGCAGGAAGCGGTGTTCCGTATTCTGGGTATCGGTGAAGAGGAAGCCCGCGCCAAGTTCGGCTTCCTGCTGGATGCCCTGAAGTTTGGTTGCCCGCCCCATGGTGGTCTGGCGTTCGGCCTGGATCGCCTGGTCATGCTGATGACCGGCGCTTCGTCCATCCGTGACGTTATCGCATTCCCGAAAACCCAGAGTGCCACCTGTCTGATGACCCAGGCGCCGGGCGAAGTGGATGAGAAGCAGCTGCGTGAGTTGCATATCCGTCTGCGCAAGCCGTCAAAGCCGGTTGAAGGCAACAAGGCGGAAGCCGGTGAGGGCAACGAGTAAGTCAGTGATTTAAGCGAGGAGCTGTATGGCGGGTCACAGTAAGTGGGCCAACATCAAGCACCGCAAGGCGGCACAGGACGCCAGGCGGGGCAAGATCTTCACCAAAATCATTCGTGAGCTGACCTACGAAGGCTACGGTCCCGAGTGGGAAGAGGATCGCCTGGTGGAAGCCGTGCTCAGCGCCGGCGCTGAAACCATCCTGAAGCTCATTGATATGCTCGAAGATCTGGACGATGTTCAGAATGTCTACCACAACGCGGATATCTCCGGCGAAATAATGGAATCGCTTTGACCAGTCAGGAGCATTGATGTGGCGATAATTCTGGGCGTTGATCCGGGGTCACGAATTACCGGTTACGGCGTCATTCGCGCCGATGGTCGACACATCGAGTACATCGATAGCGGCTGTATCCGGGTGGGCGAGAAGCCCATGGCTGAACGCCTTCAGACCATATTCCAGAGCCTTGCCACTCTGATCGGTGAGTATCGGCCGGAAGAATTCGCCATCGAGCAGGTGTTCATGGCCCGGAACCCGGACTCTGCACTGAAACTCGGCCAGGCCCGCGGCGCAGCCATCGTCAGTGCCGCCAACAGCGGGTTGGCGGTTCACGAATACTCGGCGAGGCAGGTCAAACAGGCGGTGGTCGGCAAGGGTGGCGCTGACAAATCCCAGGTTCAGCACATGGTTCAGGTGTTACTCTCGCTTTCACGCAAACCCCAGGCAGACGCGGCCGATGCGCTCGCCATCGCCATGTGCCATGCCCACATGAGTCAGAGTATCCTGCGGGTAGCCAGTGGCGCGGGAAAAGTCCGAAGCGGTCGTGTGCGACAACAATAAACCGCTCCCAGGAGCGACAGGAGATTCAGCTTGATTGGTCGTATCCGAGGTATTCTGGTCGAAAAGGCTCCGGGCCAGGCGCTGGTTGAGTGCGCGGGCCTGGGCTATGAAGTCGACATCCCCTATACCACCTTCTTTCATCTGCCGGAGACCGGCGATGAAGTCACCCTGCACACCCATTTTGCCGTCCGAGAAGACGCCCAGAGCCTCTACGGCTTTGCTTCCAGCCTGGACCGGGACCTCTTCCGCCTGCTGATCAAGGTTAATGGGGTTGGCCCGAAGCTGGCCGTTGGCATTCTTTCCGGATTGGACGCACAGCAGTTCATTCGCTGCGTTGAGAATCGTGACTCCGCCTCACTGGTCAAGCTCCCCGGCGTTGGCAAGAAAACCGCAGAACGCCTTCTTATTGAAATGACGGACCGGATAGGGCAACTTGAAGGGCAATTTGTGCCAACGTCGCCAGAGACGACAGGAGTTGTGCAGCCGGGCGGACAAGGTCCCGCTGGCGGGCCGGCGGCCACCGAGGAAGCGGAAGCCGCACTGATTGCACTGGGTTACAAGCCCCAGGAGGCCGCCAAGGCCATCAGCAAAGTGGCCGAGGAGGGTATGACCAGCGAAACCCTCATCCGTCTGGCCCTGCGAAACATGATACCGGCCTGAGCGTGAAAACCTGTCGTGAACCTGTAGAGAGCGTAACGTGACACCTGCAAACCCCTTTGTACAATTGGGGCTGCGCTGGAATAGCGGGCAAACGTGAGGCACGATGTTGATTCCCACACTATGGGTGATGCCATGATCGAATCCGACCGGTTGATCTCGGCCCGGGCCGGTGAATACGAGGAAGTACAAGACAGGGCCATTCGCCCGACCCTGCTGGCCGAGTATGTTGGCCAGCCCACGGTCCGTGAGCAGATGGATATTTTCATATCCGCGGCCCGGGGTCGTCAGGAAGCGCTGGACCACGTTCTGATCTTTGGCCCGCCCGGTCTGGGCAAAACAACCCTTGCCAATATCATCGCCAATGAGATGGGCGTATCCATCAAGACAACGTCTGGTCCTGTGCTTGAAAAAGCCGGTGACCTAGCCGCTATGCTGACTAATCTCGAAGAAGGTGACGTTCTCTTCATTGACGAGATCCACCGTCTCAGCGCGGCAGTGGAAGAAGTGCTGTATCCGGCGATGGAAGATTACCAGCTCGACATCATGATCGGTGAGGGCCCGGCCGCCCGCTCCATCAAACTTGACCTGCCGCCGTTCACCCTCGTCGGGGCGACCACCCGGGCAGGCTTGCTGACTTCGCCGCTGCGAGACCGCTTCGGCATCGTGCAACGGCTGGAGTTCTATAACACCGAAGATCTTACCAGCATCATTCTGCGCTCCGCGCGATTGTCTTCGGTAGCCGTCGATGAGGCAGGCGCGTTCGAAATTGCCCGCCGGTCCCGGGGTACCCCGCGTATCGCCAATCGCCTGTTGCGCCGTGTCCGCGATTTTGCGGAAGTCCGCTCAGACGGTCGTATCACTTCTGACATCGCCGATCAGGCACTGAATATGCTGAAAGTGGATAACCAGGGTTTCGATCACATGGATCGGCGCCTGCTGCTGGCCATGATCGAGAAATTCGACGGTGGCCCTGTTGGGGTCGAAAGCCTTGCTGCCGCGATCAGTGAAGAGCGCGGCACCATTGAGGATGTGCTTGAGCCCTTCCTGATCCAGCAGGGTTATATGGTCCGGACTCCCAGAGGGCGGATGGTGACCTCCAACGCCTATCAGCATTTCGGCGTGATTCCGCCGAAGTCGGGCAGGGAGGACGATCTTTTTGGTTGAACAGGCGCCAGAGGGAAGGTTCGAACTGCCGATTCGGGTCTATATCGAGGACACCGACGCTGGTGGCATCGTATTTCATGCCAAATATCTCCATTACATGGAGCGGGCCCGAACCGAATGGGTGCGCAGTTGCGGCGTTGGCCTCAGGGCGGGTCTGGCAGACAATATCAGTTATGTGGTGCAACGGCTGACCATTCATTATGCGGTGCCGGCCAAGCTTGATGACGAACTGCTGGTTACTGCGGAACCGGTAGCTTTTGGTAGAGTCTGGATGGATTTCCGTCAGCGTGTGATGCGGGCCGAAGACCGAAAGTTGCTGAGTGACAGTGATGTGCGGGTAGCCTGCGTAGCGCTTGATTCCGGTCGTCCCCGCCGGTTACCGACGAATATGCAGGAATTGCTGGCCAGGAATGTCCAGCCCACCGAAACGATAAACAGAACGAGCCAGGAGTAAGAAGTGGATTCAGAACTTTCAGTCTGGTACCTCATTGCCAATGCCGGTGTCTTGGTTCAGCTGGTCATGCTTTTGCTGGCCCTGGCGTCAATCATGTCCTGGGCCCTGATTTTCCAGCGCCTGCAGGTGTTCCGGAAGGCCAAGAGGGCGCAATTGGCGTTCGAGGAGCGTTTCTGGTCAGGCATGGATCTGGGGCAGTTGTACCGGGAGGTGAACGCCGATCCAACACCGTTTTCCGGCATGGAATCCCTGTTCCGGGCCGGTTTCAAGGAGTTTTCCCGGTTGCGCCAGCAAAGCCGGGATGCCGATGCGGTCATGGAAGGTACCCAGCGCGCAATGCGGGTGGCCTTTTCCCGGGAGCACGAGCGGCTGGAGGCCAGCCTGCCTTTTCTGGCGACGGTCGGCTCCACCAGCCCTTATGTGGGTCTGTTTGGTACCGTCTGGGGCATCATGAACTCGTTCCGGGGGCTGGCACAGGTTCAGCAGGCGACACTGGCGACGGTGGCGCCCGGCATCTCCGAGGCCCTCATCGCAACCGCCATGGGTCTGTTCGCCGCAATACCGGCGGTTATTGCCTATAACCGTTTTTCCGCCATGTCCGATGCCCTTTTGAAGAACTACGAAACCTTTGCGGATGAGTTTTCCAGCATCCTCCATCGCCGCGTCCATCAGAGCGACAAGGGCGCCGCATGATGCGGTTGGTAATTAGAGGCAGGTATCAGCCCGGGAGCACAGTTCTATGAAAGGCATGGGAATGATGCCGGAAAACCGGCGCAAGCCAATGTCGGAGATCAACGTGGTTCCGTACATTGACGTAATGCTGGTGCTGCTGATCATCTTCATGGTCACCGCCCCGATGCTGACGCAAGGGGTGAAGGTTGATCTGCCCCAGACCACTTCCGATCCTATTCAGTCTGACAAGGATGTTGAGTCGATCATTGTTTCGGTTGATGCAAACGGAGCGTACTACGTCGAGATCGGAGACGAGGGCAGTGACCCCATGACGCTGTCCGACCTGCGTGCCCAGGTTTCCAAGATCCTCTCGCAGCGGGCCTCCAGTGAGATTCTGGTTCGCGGCGATGAGAATGTTACTTACGGCACAGTTGTTCGGTTGATGGCCGAGTTGCAGGGTGCCGGGGCGAGCAGTATCGGCCTGATCACCGAATCACCGCGGGACGACAATTGATAGTGTTGCGGGCAGGAGTGTTGTGAGAGATCACCAGCGCGAAGTAACCACAACAGGCGTGCCACCATGGAAATCACCGGTGGCGCTCTCGGTCACGTTGCACCTGTTGATTCTGGGCATTGCGCTTGCGGGTTGGTCTTGGACCAGCACCGATCATGAGCCGCCACCCAGGAGCATATCGGCCCGGCTGATTACCCAGCAGGAGCCGGAACCGAGCCCGGTGGTAGAGCCGGTCGATCAGCAAAAGCGGGATGAAGAACGCCGGGCCGAAGAGCAGCGTCGCAAGGAAGAAGCTGAACGACAGAGGCAGGAAGAAGAAGCCCGTCGCATTGCAGAGCAGAAGCGACAGGAAGAAGAAAAACGGCTCCAGCAGCAGAAAGAGCAGGAGCGACAGGAAGCAGAGGCGAAAGAACGCGAAGCCCGGAAAGCCCGTGAAGCGGAGGCTGCCCGTCAAAAGGCGGAAGCGGAAGCCAAGGAGCGGGCCAGGCAGAAAGCTGAGGAAGAAAAACGCCGTCAGGAAGAGGCAAAACGAAAAGCCGAAGAAGAGAAGCGGCGCCAGGAAGAGCAGCGGAAGCGGGAAGAGGCCGAACGAAAGCGCCAGGAGGAACTGGCTCGCCAGGAAGCTGAGCGCAAGCGCCTCGAGGCAGAGCGCAAGCTCCGGGAACAGCAGCTTGAAGCCCAGGCGGAGGCGGCTCAGAGGGCCCGGGAAGAGGAAGCCCGTCGCCAGAGAGAGGCGGCCGCTGCGAAAGCGCGAGAAGCCCAGATGCTGTCGGAGAGTGAGAAGTACCAGGCTCTGATCCGTGAGCGTTTGAGCCAAGCGTGGTATCCGCCCAGTTCGGCTACTGAAGAGATGACCGCGCGGCTCCAGATTACGCTGTTACCGACGGGTGAGCTTGCCGGGGTGCGGCTGGTCAGTAGCAGCGGGAATACAGCGTTCGATAACTCCGCTCTGGGGGCGGTGCGTTCCCTGAGTCGTTACCCGATACCCAATGATCGGGATACCTTTGAACGGTATTTCCGACAGTTTACGATTGAATTCAACCCACGCCGGTTGAGATAAGGATGCGGATAACACCATGACACATCGGATTTGGCACAAACCGTCCAGAACGCTTCTTGCCGCCACGGCGCTGATCTTTTTCGCGGTTTCGGCAGCCCGGGCGGAGCTGTTGATCCGGATTACTGAGGGCGCGGATTCGGCCATTCCTGTTGCAGTGGTGCCTTTCGCCGAGTCTGGACAGATGCCCGCTGGCGACAAGGCCAGCAGCATTGTTCAGGCGGATCTGACCATGACAGGCGAATTCCGGACTCTGCCTCCGGAGAAGATGCTGAGCCTGCCATCCAGGCGGGAGGAAGTGTATTTCCGGGACTGGCGCCTGCTGGGCCAGCGCTATGTCCTGGTGGGGGCCCTCAGCCGAAGCGGTGACCGTGTTCAGGCCCGGTATGAGCTGTTCGATGTAAACCGCGAGGAACGGATTCTCGGTGAAACTGCGGCGGCACCTGCCTCCAATATGCGCTCGCTCGCTCACCACATCAGCGACAAGGTATATGAGGCCATCACGGGTGTGCCGGGTGCCTTCTCAACTAAGCTTGCCTACATCACGCTTGATACCGCCAATGGCAAACCACGTTACCGACTGCAGGTCAGCGACGTGGACGGCAAACGCGCCAGAATCCGGCTTGAAAGCCAGGAGCCCATCCTGTCACCGGCATGGTCGCCAGACGGGGAAAAGCTGGCCTATGTGTCGTTCGAAACAGGGAAACCGGTGATTTTTGTTCATGAGCTTGCAACCGGCAATCGCACTAAAGTGGCAGACTTTCCGGGGCTCAACTCGGCGCCGGCCTGGTCCGACGATGGCCGATCGTTGCTGATGACCCTCTCGAAAGACGGCAACGCCGAGATCTACCGGATGAACCTCGATACCCGGCAGTTGACCAAGCTTACGAACCACTGGGCGATTGATACCGAACCGAGCTATGACGCCACTGGCAAGGGCATTTTCTTTACGTCGGACCGGTCCGGAGGTCCGCAGATTTACCACATGGATACACCGGGTGCGGAGCCTCGTCGTATCACCTTCGGCAGCCGTTACAACGCTCGGCCAAGGCCCGACAATGACGGTAACTATGTGTATTACGTTCACCAGCGCGATCGGGCATTTCATATTGCCCGTACCGAACTGAAAACCGGGGAGGAAACGATCCTAACCCGCACCGAGTCTGATGAGTCTCCCAGTGTTGCGCCCAATGGCCGGATGCTGATCTACGCTACCCGGCAGAATGGCAGCAACGTGCTCACGGTTATTTCCGCGGATGGTGGAGCAGCGTACAGCTTGCCGGCATCCGAAGGCGATGTCCGTGAGCCCGCCTGGGGACCTTTGGTTCGCTGACTCCCGGAGCTTTCCGGTGTTGGCCATTGCTCAAGCAATAACGTCACTCAACTGAAAGGAAGAAAACATGAATTTTTCAGCTCAATCAAAAGCGTTCGCACTGTTGTTGTCCGTCGGTCTGGTAGCGGGCTGTAGCTCTACCGGTGGTACCTCCGAAGAAGGCGGCGAGTATGGTTCCGATGTGGCTGCTGTAGACCAGGAAGGTGGATCCACTGTTTACGGAGGTGACGACCAGGGCGGTGTTTCTTCTTCAGCCATGACCGAAGAAGAGCGTATGGAAGCTCGCAAGCAGGCCGAACAACAGGCCCTGCGTGAAATCACCACCTTCTACTTTGATTTCGATACGGCTGAAATCAAGCAGGAAGCCCGCGATGTTCTGGTGGCACATGCCCGTTTCCTCGCCAACAACCCGGGTCAGAACGTCCGCATTGAGGGTCACGCCGACGAGCGCGGTACCAAGGAATACAACCTGGCCCTTGGCGAGCGTCGTGCTAACGCCGTTCAGCGTTTCCTGATCGTAAACGGTGCTTCACGTGGCCAGCTCGAGACCGTAAGCTATGGCGAAGAGAAGCCGGCCGTGATGGGTTCCAGCGAGAGCGCCTGGGCCCAGAATCGTCGTGTAGAACTCGTATTTGAGTAATCACACAGGAACGACCATGAGAAAAATCCTCATGGCGACAGTGGTGCTTCCGCTTGCCCTCGGGCAGGCGGGAGTGGCCCTGGCGCAATCAGCCCAGGACAGTCAGCGTAACGCCAACAGCAGTCAGGCGACGTCGGAACTGTTCTACATGATCCAGCAGCTTCAGGGTGAAGTCAGACGGCTCCAGGGCGAAGTGGAGGAGCAGCGGCACCTGATTAACCGCCTGCAGCAGCAAGGGCGCGACCGTTATATCGATCTGGATCAGCGTATTCTGGATCTCTCGGAAAAGGTCGCATCACAGCCGGCTCCCGAAGCCAGCGAAGGTGGTGGCTCTGCTGCCTCAGGCCAGGCCCGGGAGGCCAGGGAATACCGCCAGCCCGATGCGGAAGAACGAAAGGCCTACGAGCAGATCCAGGACCTGATTCGTAATCAGAAAAAATACGATGAGGCCATTAGTCGGATATACGAATTTATCGATGAATATCCGGAAGGTGATCTGACGGTCAACGCCTATTACTGGCTCGGCGAGGTCTATCTGGTCAAGCCGCAGCTCGAACAGGCAAAACAGGCGTTCACGATTGTCGCTACCCGTTTTGCCGACCATCGCAAGGCTCCGGATGCGGTCTATAAGCTGGGCGTAACTCATGATCGCCTGGGCGAAAAGGAACAGGCTCGGCGCAGCATGCAAACTGTGATTGATGATTACCCGTCCAGCAGTGCTGCTGACCTCGCACGGAAGTTTCTCGAGTCCCAGAACGGCTGATTGTCTGGCGCGGCAAAAATGTTGAGAAACCTGAGAAAAAGGGGTTGATCAACGGCCAAAAATCATTACTATATGCGCCTCGTTTGGGTCGTTAGCTCAGTTGGTAGAGCAGTTGGCTTTTAACCAATTGGTCGAAGGTTCGAATCCTTCACGACCCACCAAACACGAAATACCGGGTGGGCTGAGTCATTCGGTATAGATTGAAGTCAAGGCTTCGGTCGCCAGTTACGGGTCGTTAGCTCAGTTGGTAGAGCAGTTGGCTTTTAACCAATTGGTCGAAGGTTCGAATCCTTCACGACCCACCAAATAACAGAAGCCTGCGGGTTTTTGTGAAAAAAGAGCCTCCGGGCTCTTTTTTTTTGCGTATACGTTCCTACCTAGGTAAACAGGGAACAGGCAAAGCGATCACAAGTGTATGATCGCACTGTTTCAGAAACATTAAGCCTGGGGCATGAATGTTATAATGTCCGGGTTCACGCAATACAGAGACGCAGTAATGACATACGCTGAAGACCGTATCCTTGTACAAGAGCACCTGGCGCATGCTGCCGAGCCGAAGCCGCTCAGCGCGGACGAAAAGTCCGACCTGGAGGCTCGTATAAAATCGGCTCTGAAGGAGCAGGATGCGGTGCTTGTGGCTCACTATTACACCGATCCCGATATCCAGCGGCTTGCCGAGGAAACCGGTGGCTGTGTTGCGGACTCCCTCGAGATGGCCCGTTTTGGCAACCAACATTCGGCCTCCACCATCGTTGTTGCCGGCGTGAGGTTCATGGGCGAAACCGCCAAGATCCTGAATCCTGAAAAGCGCGTTCTGATGCCAACGCTTGAGGCGACCTGTTCCCTGGATGTGGGCTGTCCTGCCGATGAGTTCGCCGAGTTTTGTGACCAGCACCCGGATCGCACGGTCGTGGTCTACGCCAATACGTCTGCGGCTGTGAAGGCGAGGGCGGACTGGGTGGTTACCTCAAGCTGTGCCCAGGCTATTGTTGAAGATCTGGATGCCCGCGGCGAAAAAATCCTCTGGGCGCCGGATAAGCACCTCGGGCACTACGTCCAGAAAACGACGGGTGCTGATATGCTGCTCTGGGACGGTTCCTGCATCGTTCATGAGGAATTCAAATCCCGCGGGCTGGAGGATCTGAAGGCCCTTTATCCGGACGCGGCGGTACTGGTCCACCCGGAATCGCCCGATGCCGTTGTTGAGATGGCGGATGTTGTGGGTTCAACCTCGCAGCTGATTCATGCTGTCCAGACTATGCCTAACGAAAAGTTCATCGTTGCCACTGACAACGGCATTTTCTACAAGATGCAGCAGCTGGCTCCGAACAAAACGCTGATTGAAGCGCCCACCGCAGGCAATGGAGCTACCTGTCGTAGCTGCGCCCATTGCCCCTGGATGGCGATGAATGGCCTTCAGAATCTGCTACAGGTACTGGAGCGGGGCGATCAGGAAGTGTTCGTGGATCCGGAACTGAGAGAGAAAGCGCTGCAGCCTCTGCAGCGCATGTTGGATTTTACCGCCAACATGAATCTCAAGGCTGCTGGCAACGCCTGATCAGCTGTTGGCCCTGGCGTGCAGGCGGCTGGTGATTTCTGCCAGCCGCTCGGTCACAATCTGCCTCTGTGGCGCGCCGGCCGGCAACTTCTCCTGAGCCTGCCTGAGCTGACGCTGGGCAGACTCCAGATCGCCCATCAGAACATCGTACTCTGCCCGGGCACGATGCACGCCCACAATATTCCTTGCCATGCCCTCCGCCTCGGCCAGTTTCAGCCAGAGATGCTCCTGTCCCGGTAGCTGACGGGTCAGCTGTTTGAGATGCTCCGCCGCAGCGGCGCCATTACCATCGGCTATTTCCGTGAGGGCGAGGGTGTGGGTGATTGGATAGTTCCCCGGATTCCTCGCCAGTGCGTCTTTCAGAATGGATCGAGCCTCGTCCACACGATCTTGTGCAAGCCTGACCTCTGCGAGGGTTACCTGGAAGGTGATTCGGCCCGGATTCGTGGCCAGCAGATCGTTCAGTATATCCACTGCCTTCTCGTATTGCCGGTCCTCGAGGTAGGCCACGGACAAGCCATACCGGATGGCATCGTTTCTCTGGGCATCCGGCCGATCGAGGTAGGCTTCAAAGGTTTCGACGGCTACGTCGGGGGAGGGCGCGTAATGCACTTGCAGCCGGCTGCGCATCAGATGGTATTCCTGGCCGTCCCGGATGTTTTCATCTGGATACTGTTCGGCACGATTCCGGGTGTCGGCCACGCGGCTCTGGGTTAACGGGTGCGTCGACAGATACTCTGGCAGTCGATTTCCCTGCATGCGGTTCTGGCGCATCATGATTTCAAACATTTCCGGCATGCCGCGAGGGTCCATCCCGGCGCTGGCCAGAATGTCCAGACCGACCCGGTCGGCTTCCTGTTCGTGGGAGCGGCTGTAGGCGAGCATGTTCTGGGCGGCCAGGGCCTGGGTTCCGGCAATAGCGGCAAAACCTATATCAGACTGGGTGACCGCCGACAGGACAATGCCCGCAATCATACCGGCGAGTGTGAGCGGAGCGCTGGTTTCCTGCTGCTCCATGCGCCGTGCAAAATGCCGCTGGCTGAGGTGAGCAAGTTCGTGGGCGAGAACGGACGCAAATTGTTGCTCGGTCGCAGCATTGAGAAACAGACCGCCGTTAACGCCTACTATGCCACCGGGCACCGCAAATGCGTTGATAGCAGGACTGTCGATCAATGCCAGGGTCAGGTCCCGATTCTGGAGTGGGGCCGAGGGCACCAGGCGATAGGTAATGGCGCTGAGGTAGTCATACACCAGGGGGTCGCTGATCCTCGGCGCGGATCGGCGGATAGATACCATTACCTGCTGGCCAATATCCGATTCCTGCTGGCCCGCGATCAGGCCTCCACCGGAACCGCCAATGCTTGGCAGCCTGCTCTCCTGAGCGTGGCCCGGCATTGAAAAAAGCAGCAGGGCCAGCAGGGCGGTGATGGCCATGGCCGGTAGCGTTCGGGATCTGGGTTGGATAGCAATCATGTAAAGCCGGGTGCCTGTGGTCTGAATCGCCGGTTTGACAGCGGTTTGCGATACAAAGTTCTGATCCTCTGGTTAACGAGGATTGTGATGCAATACATTATCACTGTCGGCATAATGCCTGCTTGTTAAATCCGCTTATTATTTTGTGATGGTGTATCGCTAGTATGGTTGATCGAACGCTTGATGCCTCAGGGTTGCGCTGCCCGATGCCGCTGCTGAAGACAAAGCTGGAACTGAACAGCATGGCGCCCGGTGAAGAACTCGAGGTGATTGCTACGGACGCAGGTTCCGCCAGGGATATTCCGGCCTTTCTGCAGATGTCCGATCACAAGTTGATGAGCAGTTCTGAAACCGCCGGGCAGTACCGGTTTGTGATAAAGTGCGGCGGTTAAGATTTCGGAGCTGTAAATGATCAGGACATTACGCGGTCTCGCGCACAAATACTTCTCGGATGAAGAAGCGGTCATCCTGTTCCTGATACTGGTGACAGGAACCATTTTTGTTATCTGGTTCGGTGCCATGCTTGCGCCGGCCATTGCCTCGCTGATTGTGGCCTTTATTCTGCAGGGTCTGGTCACCAAGCTCAACAAGCTGGGCGTGCCGGAGACGGTATCCATTATTGGGGTTTTCCTGGTTTTCCTCGGCGTGCTTGTTGGCTTCCTGTTTGGCCTGCTTCCGCTGATCTGGACGCAGTTGAGCAACCTGGCCGGCGAGGCGCCACGCATTATCCGGGAGCTGCAATCCTATCTTGAGCTGTTGCCGCAGCAGTATCCCCACCTGATCTCCGGAGAAGCTGTCAGCACCGTTTACATCCAGGTGAGTACGGAAGTGGGGCACATGACCCAATGGCTGGTGTCGTTCTCGCTGTCCAGTATTCCAGATCTCGTGGCGTTGCTGATATACATGGTGCTGGTGCCTATCCTGGTGTTCTTCTTCCTGAAGGACAGGGAGGTGCTGCTCAACTCCATCGCTCGGCTGCTGCCACCTCAGCGCCCGATGATGCTGCAGATCTGGCACGAGGTGAACCTCCAGTGCGCCAACTACGTGCGCGGCAAAGCCGTCGAGATCCTGATTGTGGGCGGCGCCACCTACATTGCCTTCAAGCTGCTGGGGATGCCTTACGCTGCGCTGCTCTCGCTGTTGGTGGGGCTGAGTGTGGTGATTCCTTATATCGGCGCGGCCGTCGTCACCATCCCTGTTGCGGTGATTGCCCTGTTCGCCTTCGGCTGGGGCAGCCAGTTCATCTGGGTGATGGTCATCTACGGTGTCATTCAGGCGCTTGACGGCAATGTTCTGGTGCCCATTCTGTTCTCGGAGGTCAACAATCTGCACCCGGTGGCCATTATCGTCGCGGTGCTGTTCTTCGGGGGAATCTGGGGCTTGTGGGGTGTTTTCTTTGCAATTCCACTGGCTACCATGCTCAAGGCGGTGTTTGCTGCCTGGCCAGTGAAGGAGTCGGCGCCGCCGGCGGAACCCGGAAGCGCCTGACAGGCGCTTAAAGTGCCTTGACAGCCTCTAGCACCTCGTCAGCGTGGCCTTTCACTTTTACGCCGCGCCATTCAGCCCGCAGCACGCCATCCTTGTCGATCAGGAAGGTGCTCCGGTCAACTCCCATGTACTCCTTCCCGTAAAGCTTTTTCAGCTTGATCACGTCGAAGAGGGTGCACAGGGCCTCGTCCTTGTCTGAAATCAGGTGAAAGGGAAACTCATGCTTGGCCCGGAAATTCTCATGGGCTTTCAGGCCGTCCCTCGATACGCCGAGAATCACCGTATCAAGCTCCTCAAATTGCTTCATCCGGTCCCGGAAGTCCTGTCCCTCAGTAGTACAGCCAGGGGTGTTGTCTTTCGGATAGAAATAAATCACCACGTTCTGACCTTTCAGATCGTCCAGGCGAACAGTCTGGTCTCCGGTAGCGGGTGCTTCAAAATCCGGTACGGGTTTGTTTAACTCAACGGATGGCATGACATCTCCTTTAATTCCCTTGTGTCAGTTCGTGCCCAACATTACCATATCGGTTTTATTCGGACGGAGCTTTTATGATTACGGGTAGCCTTGTCGCACTGGTCACGCCCATGCATCCAAACGGTGACATCCACTGGGAGGATCTGGACAAGCTGGTAGACTTTCATATCGAAAACGGCACACACGGCATCGTTGCTGTGGGCACCACCGGCGAATCCGCAACGCTCGACCCGGAAGAGCATTGCCAGACCATTGGCCACATCATCAAACGTGTTAATGGTCGCATCCCGGTTATTGCGGGCACCGGCGGCAACAGCACCCGTGAGGCCATTGAACTGACGGCCGAGGCCCATAAGCTTGGCGCAGATGCCTGCCTGCTCGTTGTTCCCTACTACAACAAGCCGACCCAGGAAGGCCTGTATCAGCACTTCAAGGCGATTGCCGAAGCCGTCCCCAGCATGAACCAGATGCTGTACAACGTGCCCGGCAGGACAGCGTGCGACATGCTGAACGAGACCGTGCTCCGGCTTGCCGATATTCCGAATATCGTGGGCATCAAAGACGCCACCGGCAACATTCCTAGGGGTGCCGAACTGATTGAAGCGTTGGACGGCCGTCTGGCTGTCTATTCAGGTGATGACGCAACGGCAGCGGAACTTATGCTGGCCGGTGCCAAGGGCAACGTGTCCGTCACCGCGAACGTCGCCCCAAAGGCAATGTCCCAGCTGTGCGAAGCCGCTGTTGCCGGAAATCGTGAAGAAACCGAGCGTTTGAACGAACTGCTCATGCCTCTTAACCGGAAGCTGTTCCTCGAAGCGAATCCTATCCCGGTGAAATGGGCGCTCCATCATATGGGAATGATTGGGGAAGGCATCCGCCTGCCGCTGACCGTGCTCAGCGAAAAGTTCCATGGCGAAGTGGAAGATGCCCTCAAGGCCTCAGGTGTTCTCTGAGTTTGCTTAAATCATCCCATCACCGGAGTAACCTGATGCAGGTTCTAAAAGGAACCGGTAGTACCCTGATGTTCAAACCCGTTGTTGTCGCATCCGGGCTGTTGCTTCTGGCAGCAGCCTCGGGCTGCAGTCTGGTTGAAGACCGCTCCGAACGCTATGTGAATGCCACGGAAGGAAAACCACTGGAATTGCCGGAGACTGCCGACGATTCCCGTTTCAGCCAGACCATGCCCATCCGTGATGTCCAGCCGGCTGACGCCAGCAAAATGTATCCGTCCGATATTCCGCGCCCGCCGGACATGACATCGGACATCCTTGATGAAAACTATGTTATCGAAGAGCTGGATGGTCGGCTCTGGCTCCTGGTCAACGACGTGCCGGGCAGAATCTGGCCTGCGGTAAACAGCTATCTGTCCGAGCGGGGTCTTGGCGTCGGCTTCGACAGTCCCCAGTTGGGCATCCTGCAGACCGAACTTGCCAATTTCAGCAAGCGTGCCCGAAACCTTGTAGAGCTGTCGGATAACCCGTCTGCCGGCGAACAGAAAGTCGTTCTTCAAGTTCGGATGGCTCCCGGTGTGCGACGCAAGACCACAGAGGTGCAGGTACGCCGGCTTGATGTTGAAGATCAGCCGGATGAGCTGATCCCCTGGACTGGCGTTTCTGATCCCTCCGAGCAGGCTCTGGAATTGCAGAGACGCCTGCTGTCCGATCTGGGTGACTTTCTCAGGGCGCGTGAAGAAACCAAGTCCTTTTCCCGGGCGGCATCCGGAATGGTCAGCGATCCGCTGGTTCGCCTGATCTCGGAAAACGATGAAGCCGTCGCGATCCGCATGGAGCTTGATTATGGTCGTTCCTGGGCGGAAGTAAGTCGGGCACTTACAGATTCCGGCATTCCCGTTGTCGATCTGAACCGCAGTGAAGGCTGGTTCCATGTCGATTTCCGCACCGAAGACGAGCGGGATCCGGGCTGGTTCAGCTGGTTCAGCGACAAGGACGCACCCCAGCATACGCACACAGTCAGCCTTAGCCAGCAGAGCGACGCCATTGTCATCTCTGCCGAGGACGTTCCGGGTTACACTGGCAGCCGGACGACGCCGGATCTGCTCGAGCAACTGTTCGATTACCTATACTGATTCAGGAAGAGGCCGCCAGAGGCGGCCGCTTTTCGGAGACCCCAATGGAAAAACGCGAAGAACTCTACGCCGGCAAGGCAAAATCCGTCTACCGTACCGACAACCCCGAACGTTTCGTGCTGGTATTCCGTGACGACACATCCGCCTTCGATGGTGAGAAAAAGGAACAGCTCAATCGCAAGGGCATGGTGAATAACAAGTTCAATGCGTTCATCATGGAGAAGCTGGAAGCGGCAGGTGTGCCGACCCATTTTGAAGGGTTGCTGTCGTCCACCGAATCGCTCGTCAAGAAGCTGGATATGATTCCGGTTGAATGCGTGGTTCGCAATGTTTCCGCCGGCAGTCTCTGCCGTCGTCTTGGCGTGGCGGAGGGGCAGGAACTGAATCCGCCCACCTACGAACTGTTCCTCAAGAACGACGCACTCCACGATCCGATGGTCAACGAATCCCTGGCCGTCAGCTTTGGCTGGGCCGCGGCGGATGAGCTGGAGCAGATGAAATCGTTGACCTATCGGGTTAACGACGTGCTGAAGGCCCTGTTTGACGAGGCAGGCATGCTACTTGTGGATTACAAGCTGGAGTTTGGTCGCTGCGAGGGCAAGATCGTTCTGGGTGACGAATTCAGTCCGGACGGTTGCCGGATCTGGGACAAGGAAACCCGCAAGAAAATGGATAAGGATCGTTTCCGCCAGGGGCTTGGCGAAGTGATCGAAACGTACGAAGAAGTCGGGCGCCGTCTGGGAATCCAGTTCGACTGACTGAAACTGACAACAAATTCAAAGGTGTGTCATGCGTAAACTGATGCTTGCTGTAGGTGGTTCACTGTTTCTGGTGGCGCCTGTGTCACAGGCAGATGTGGTTGGTCTCGGAGCCAGCGTAAGTTACTGGGATTCGGATCTGTCCGGCCAGGCTGCCACCAACAACGACCTTGTGGATGTCGAGAACGATCTGAATCTCGATAGCGATGCCAACGCCAATGCCTCCCTGTACCTTGAGCATCCGGTGCCGCTGTTGCCCAATGTTCGGTTGAACTACACTTTGGTTGAGCAAAGTGGTCGAGGCGATGTAGGTCTGGCTGGCTTCGACGGTGTTACTGGTGATGTCCAGTCTGATCTGGATCTGGAACAGTTGGATCTGACCCTGTATTACGAAGTGCTTGATAACTGGGTAAATCTCGACCTTGGCCTCACTGCCCGCGATTTGACGGGCGACCTGATCGTGCGGCAAGCGAATGGGTTGGCCACTAGCGAAACGAGCATTGATGGCGTGATTCCCATGGGCTATCTCGCAGCCCGATTTGATCTGCCGTTAACCGGCGTATCAGTAGGTGCAGAAGGCAACTTCATCAGCTTCGACGGTGACTCTCTGCACGATTTCAACGCCTACGGCCAGTACGAGATCTCATTGATCCAGTTCCGCGCAGGCTATCGTCAGATGTCTATTGATTACGAAGATGGCAATGACCGGCTTGATGTCGAGATAGGCGGACCGTTCGTGAGTGCCGGGGTCTCGTTCTGAGACCGGCAGTCTTTTCAGGGAGAGACACGTGAAGATTCTTGTTACCGGAACGGCCGGTTTTATCGGTTCACACCTGGCTCATCGCCTGCTTGATCGGGGCGATGAAATCATTGGCGTTGATAACGTCAATGATTACTACGATGTTAACCTGAAGGAAGCGCGGCTGAAGCGCCTGACCGACAAAGCCGGTTTTACCGAAGTCCGTCAGGATGTGGCTGACCGCGCCGCCATGGAAGCTCTTTTCGCCGAGCACAAACCTGAGCGGGTAGTGCACCTGGCGGCCCAGGCGGGTGTTCGGTATTCCATCGAGAATCCTCACGCCTATGTGGACGCCAACCTCGTTGGTTTCATGAACATCCTTGAAGGGTGCAGGCACAATAAGGTCAAGCACCTCGTCTATGCGTCCAGCAGCTCGGTGTACGGTGCCAACGAGACCATGCCGTTCTCGGTGCACGACAACGTGGATCACCCGCTGAGTCTCTACGCGGCCTCCAAGAAGGCTAACGAGCTCATGGCCCACACGTACAGCCACCTGTACAACCTGCCGACCACCGGGCTGCGGTTTTTTACAGTCTATGGTCCCTGGGGTCGTCCGGATATGGCCTTGTTTATCTTTACGAAAAAGATCCTTGCCGGCGAGCCCATCGACGTCTTCAACCATGGCCACCACCGCCGGGATTTCACCTACATCGACGACATCGTCGAAGGCGTAATCCGGACCCTGGACCACGTTGCCGAACCAAACGATGAGTGGAGCGGAGCAAACCCGGATCCCGGAACCAGCAAGGCGCCTTATCGCCTGTACAACATCGGGAGTAACAACCCGGTTGAGCTATCTCGCTTTATCGAGATTATCGAGGAGCGAGTCGGGAAGAAAGCCCAGAAAAACCTGCTTCCGTTGCAGCCGGGCGACGTGCCGGCCACCTACGCCAATGTTGATGATCTGATCGACGATGTGGGCTATAAGCCAGCTACCCCCGTAGAGGAGGGTATTGCGTGGTTTGTGGACTGGTATCGGGACTTCTACAACGTATAAAAGAGGGCCAGCAACTGCTGGCCCTTCTCGTATCTGGGACTCGACAATGGAGCATTGGCGATGATGGCAGTGTTAAAAAGATGGTTTCTGGTAGCCGCGCTTATCGGCATGACCGGCTGCACCGGTCTTCCAGAGGGTATTGAGCCAGTCTCCGGTTTTGAGAGTGACCGTTACCTCGGTACCTGGTACGAAATCGCCCGCCTGGACCATTCCTTTGAGCGCGGTCTCACCAATGTTCGCGCGGAATACAGCCGTAACGACGACGGCAGCATCGAGGTAATCAATCGGGGTTATAACGTCGAAAAAGAAACATGGGAGGAAGCTGACGGCCGAGCGGTGTTTGTGGAAGATGAAAACACAGGCCACCTGAAGGTGTCTTTCTTTGGGCCCTTTTACGCCTCTTACGTGGTGTTCGAGCTCGACAAGAAAGAGTATTCGTATGCCTATGTGACCGGTTACGATCGGGACTATCTCTGGTTTCTCTCACGCACGCCGGAAGTCAGCGAAGGGGCGATTGAGGCGTTCAGGGAGCGGGTAATAGAAGAGGGATTTGATCTGGAAGAGTTGATCATAGTGGAGCATGACGAGAACCTCTAGGATCAGTGGACCAATCAGATTCGATCTGGGTCATACAACATCTGAAAGTTGACATGGTCGTGGTTTATCAAATTGAGTTATGTAAAGGCCCTATCCAATTAGACTGTCTAGCTGTTTTACGCCCCTCCACCAATGCCTTTACGTGATGCCAGAAAAATAGGAACAACAAGTCGTGGTGACTCATATACTGAATACTCAGCAGCAAAGGTTTCCAACTGTCCAGGAACTTTACATGCCGTGAGCATGCCGAGACATGCAGCCGTGCAACTAATTCAGTATTTAACCTATTGAATATATCCCCTGCTTAAGGCGTCGGTTGGGTGTGTGGGGTGAATGACGAAATGTCCAAAAAATTTACACCATCCTCGTGCATCTGGGCCAAACAGGGTGTTTTCAAATATCTTTAAGAAATAAATTATTGTTTCGCAGCAAAAAAAACTTTGTGGTTTGGTTTTTGCTCAAGCACATCAAGTGGTCGATTACCCTGCCTGAGTGAATTATTGGGATTTAAGCCGTCTCGACCCGAGGGCATGCTGTAAAGGATTATGGATCAGTAAATCCTTGTGCCAATAACACCCGCATCCGGATTTCGTGCTGCGCATTCGTGTGTCATGCCGCCGGGTTCTTCATGGATTGAAACTCTAGAAGGGGTTCTCGACGTGAACATGGTACTCAATTCTCAGACCAATAACCCATCCAAAACCCTACTCATTGCTGACGCCGAACTGAAAGGCATAGAACTACTCCTGTCCGGTGAACTGAAAGCCGACCACATCTTGCTAGTCCAGCGTGATGATGACGCCTTGTTTAAATTGGAGCGCTATCTGAACTCGGCAGGTCGCGAATTCAGTCAATACTTTATTTTGTGTCACGGCGCCCCCGGAAAATTAAAGTTGGGGGCACATGAGATTGATACGAACCAGTTGGCAGTGCGAACAAGTCTGAACCTGGGGCTTTCAAAGTGGATGCGCGGGAAGAGATTAGGGCTGATCGCGTGCAGCGTCTCAGCTCAGGAGTGTGGGGTGCGTCTGCTGGAGGCATTGGGCCAGCATTGGGGCGTTAGGGTTTCTGCATCCCCAACCAAATTGGGTCATACCGAAGCGGGCAGAAACTGGGCGATTATGGATAATTCGGGTACGACTTCCACTCTCCCGCTTTCATCCTTTGCCATGGCCACCTATGAGTACTCACTCGATGACAACCCCTTTGATGAGGGCAAGGTGAACCTCTACACCAGTGGTGATCAGGATGAGCCCGTCATACGCACGTTGGCCGATGGCAGCTATATCCTGGTCTGGACGTCGCAGAATCAGGATGGCAGTGGCGACGGTATCTTTGCGCAGCGTTTCAGCGAGTCCGGCGCCCGCCTCGGTGCGGAATTTCAGATCAGTGACTCCGCCATCGGGGATCAGAACACAGCGGCAGTGGCCGCTCTGTCGGGAGGTGGTTATGTGGTGACCTGGGAAGCCGCCGATGGGAGCGGAACCGGCATCTACAAACAGCAGTTTGATGCCAGCGACCAGCCTTTAGGTGGCGTCGCGTTGGTCAATACCTCCACCTCTAGCTCTCAGTATGAGGCGCAGGTGACAGGGCTGACCGATGGCGGATATGTGGTGGTTTGGCGTGATGGCGGCAGCCTGGACGGCAGTGGCGACGGGGTTTTTGCGCAACGCTACGATGCCGCCGGCAATGCCGTGGGAAGTGAATTCCAGGTCAATACCGAATTTTCCAGCTCCCAGTTTCAACCCAGTGTCAGCCCTCTCGGGGATGGTTTTGTGGTGGCCTGGGCGTCTTTTACCAGTGGCACTGCCGGCGACGGCAGCGGCTACGGCATTTTTGTGCAGCGCTACAGCGATACGGGGACAGCGCTCGGCGGGGAGGTCCAGATCAATCTGGAAACATCGGGCAATCAGACCGAGCCGAGGGTTACTGAACTCGCCAGCGGTAACTTTGTGGTGGTCTGGACTTCTGCAACCAGTGGGTCTGCCGGGGATGGTTCCAGTGACGGGGTGTTCGCGCGTTTATTCAATGCCAGTGGCACACCGCTTAGTGGCGAGATACAGGTCAATACCACCACGAGCAGTAACCAGCAGGACTCCGCCATTACCGCCCTTGCAGGCGGTGGTTTCGTTATTGTCTGGACCGATCAGAGTGGCGCAGACGGCAGTAGCAGTGGGGTTTTTGGTCAGGAGTTTGACGCGTCCGGCAATCCAGTAGGTTCTGAGTTCCAGGTGAACGAAGAGATCAGCAGTGTCCAGTACCAGCCCACGGTGACTGCGCTGGATAATGGCGGTTATGTGGTCGCCTGGTCTTCCTTTACCAGTGGCTCTGCCGGTGACGGCAGTGGTTACGGCATCTTCAGCAAGACCTTTGGCGATCCTGCTGCTTTTTCGATTCAGGCCAGCCCGGAAGTGGACGGCATTCACACCAACGTCACCTATGATGAGAACGACCTCAACAGCGCTCCGCAGCTGATTGATACCAACGGTGCGTCGGCAGTCAGCGATGCAGACTCGGCCAACTTTGATGGAGGCACCCTGATTGTCAGCCGGATCACCGGTTTCGGTATCTTTGATCAGTTCGGACAGGATGCAGAGTCTCAGGAACAGTTCGGTATCCGCAATCAGGGCACCGCTGCCGGCCAGATTGGTGTGTCAGGCACCGACGTAACTTATGGCGGCATCGTTATCGGATCCATCACGTCAGACGGCAGCAACGGCGGTGATCTGGTGGTCACGCTCAATGCCAGTGCCAATCCCACCAGTGTTGAAGCGTTGGTTGAAAATCTCACCTATGAGAATACGTCGGACGATCCGGTGGCTTCCCGGGATATCACCATTCAGCTCAGCGACGGTGACGGCGGTACTTCTGAGCCGGTCATAGTAACCATCAATATCACGCCATCCACGGACGGCGTTGGACCGGTGTTTGGTGAACGTCAGGTCAACAGCTTTGTGGAGGGGGAGCAGCGTGAGCCGTCGGTCGCCTCTTTGGCCGATGGCGGTTATGTCGTGATTTGGGAATCGGATAACGAAGACGGCTCCGGCTATGGGATTTTTGCTCAGCGTTATACTGCGGAGGGCGTGATTACCGGGCCGGAGTTCATCGTCAATTCCCAAATTTTTGGTGATCAGGTCGACGCGCGGGTCACCGGCCTTGATGGTGGTGGTTTTGTCGTGAGCTGGACCGACCAGGTGTCCAGCGCCGATGGCTCGGGCTATGGGGTTTTTGCCCAGCGCTTTGGTGCGGATGGGCTGCCCGCGGGCAGTGAGTTTCTGGTCAATACCACGACCAGTTCCTTTCAGTATGAATCGGCGATTGCCGCACTGAATGACGGTGGTTTTGTCGCGGTCTGGCGGGATGATAGTGGCTCGGACGGCAGCTCTGCCGGTGTGCAAGGGCAACGGTTCGACGCGGCAGGTAATCCGGTCGGAGGTGAATTTCAGGTCAATACCGAATTCAGCTCTTTTCAGTATGAGCCCAGCGTCAGTGGCCTGAGTGGCGGCGGGTTTGTGGTGACCTGGACGTCCTTCACGTCCGGGTCTGCCGGGGACGGCAGCGGTCAGGGCATCTTTGCCCAGCGTTACGATGCAGCCGGTAACCCCCAGGGTGGTGAGTTCCTGGTCAACACCGAAGTGACTGGCGATCAGAGAGAATCGGTGGTGGCGGGTCTGGCCGATGGCACCTTTGTGGTGGCCTGGACGGATCAGAGCGGGCTGGACACCTCTAACTACGGTGTCTATGCCCAGCATTATGCGGCGGATGGCAGTGCCTTGGGCGGCCAGTTCCGGGTGAATGAAAACGTTTCCAGCAACCAGTACGAACCGGCTATCACCGCGTTGGACGGTGGCGGGTTTGTGATCAGTTGGCGGGATGACAGTGGCCGCGACGGCAGTGGCACGGGCGTCTTTGCGCAGCAGTATGATGCGACAGCCAGCCGGGTCGACGGCGAGTTTCAGGTCAATACCGAATTCTCCAGTACCCAGAGCCAGGTGGCACTGGCCGGACTTTCTGGCGACAACTTCGTGGCGGTTTGGCGTTCTCAGAATAGCGGCACCGCCGGCGATGGCAGTGGCGGCGGCATCTTCCAGCAGTTGTTTGGGGAGCCGGCAGACTTTGGTAGCCAAGCCTCGCCCATCTTATCGGAGTTCACGCCCGAAGTGACATTCTCGGAAGCAGCACTGAATGCCGGCGCACTGCTGCTGGATGCGAATCAGTCTGTCTACGTGGCGGACAGTGATTCAGCTGACTTTGACGGCGGTAGTCTGCTGGTCACTCGACTGGGCCTGCTCGAACCAATACTCGATCAGTTTGAGAGCCCCGATGATGGTACTCAGGATCAGTTGAGCGTTCAGAATCAGGGCGTCGGCGCCGGCCAGATCGGTGTCAGCGGAAGCAGTGTAACCTACGAAGGGGGAGTCATCGGCACCATCGTTTCAGATGGCAGCAACGGTAGCCGACTGGAGATCACCTTCAACAGTAATGCCGATGCAGCCGCCGTAGAAGCGCTGGTCGAGCGCCTAACCTACGCCAATACCTCCGACGATCCGGTGCCATTCCGGCAGTTCCGGATTCAAATCAGCGATGGTGATGGTGGTACATCTGAACCCGTGGTGGTCAAGGTCAACGTCACGCCGGAACAGGACGGTGTTGCACCCGTGTTTGGCGAACGCCAGGTCAACAGCTTTGTGGAAGGTGAACAGCGTGAGCCGTCAGTTGCTTCTCTGGCCGATGGCGGTTACGTGGTGGTTTGGGATTCAGACGGGGAGGACGGTTCCGGCTATGGCATTTTTGGTCAGCGGTATACCGCCGAGGGGGTGATCACCGGGCCGGAGTTCATCGTCAATTCCCAGATTTTTGGTGATCAGGTTGAAGCCCAGGTTACTGGCCTTAACGGTGGCGGGTTTGTCGTAAGCTGGACCGATCAGTCGTCGAATGCAGATGGGTCTAGTTGGGGAATCTTCGCCCAGCGTTTTGGCGCAGACGGTCTGCCCGCGGGCGGCGAGTTCCTGGTGAATACCACCACCAGCTCCTCTCAGCAGGAATCGGCCATTGCCGCATTGAATGACGGCGGCTTTGTCGCAGTCTGGCAGGATAATGGGGGTGCGGACGGCAGTAGCTCTGGAGTGCTGGGGCAGCGGTTCGATTCGGCGGGTAACCCGGTTGGGGGTGAATTTCAGGTCAATACCGAATTCAGCTCTTTTCAATACGAGCCCAGCGTCAGTGGCTTGAGTGGCGGCGGTTTTGTGGTGACCTGGACGTCTGCTACGTCCGGGTCTGCCGGTGACGGCAGCGGGCAGGGCATCTTTGCCCAGCGTTACGATGCAGCCGGTAACCCCCTGGGTGGCGAGTTTCTGGTCAACACCGAAGTGACCGGCGAGCAGAGAGAATCGGTGGTGGCGGGTCTGGCCGATGGCACCTTTGTGGTGGCCTGGACGGATCAGAGCGGGCTGGACACCTCTAACTACGGTGTCTATGCCCAGCATTATGCGGCGGATGGCAGTGTTCTGGGCGGCCAATTCCGGGTCAACGAAAACGTTTCCAGCAACCAGTACGAACCGGCCATCACTGCGTTGGACGGCGGCGGGTTTGTCATTAGCTGGCGGGATGACAGTGGTCGCGACGGCAGTGGCACGGGCGTCTTTGCGCAGCAGTATGATGCGGCAGCCAGCCGGGTCGACGGCGAGTTTCAGGTCAATACCGAATTCTCCAGTACCCAGAGCCAGGTGGCACTGGCGGGACTTTCTGGCGACAACTTTGTGGCGGTTTGGCGTTCTCAGAACAGCGGCACCGCTGGCGATGGCAGTGGCGGCGGCATCTTCCAGCAGTTGTTTGGGGAGCCGGCAGACTTCGGCAGCCAAGCCTCGCCGACGCTGGAAGGCGTTAACACTGAATTGGATTTGTTTGAGGGGGATGTCAACACGACGCCGCAGCTGCTGGATGCCAACGGGGCAGTCGCTTTGAGTGATCTGGACAGCAGCGATTTTGACGGCGGCATGGTGCTGGTTTCCCGGCAGATTATTCCCGTGCCTTTATTGGGCCAGCTCAACGTACCGGATGACGCCACACAGGATCAGTTGGGCGTCAGGAATGAGGGTCCCGGCGCAGGACAGATTGGAGTATCCGGTACAGCGGTTACCTATGGGGGCATCGTCATCGGAACCATTGCCTCCGATGGCAGTAATGGATCCAACCTGCAGATTGACCTGAACAGCAATGCGACGGTAGAGGCGGTTGAAGCGCTGGTCGAAAACCTGACCTATGCCAACCCCTCAGATGACCCGGTAGACACCCGCCAGTTCCGTATTCAGGTAAGCGATGGAGATGGCGGCACAAGCGAACCGGCGTTAGTTAACGTCAATATCATTCCGGAAGTTGATGGTGTTGAAGCCATAGGGGCAGAAACTCAGGTCAACACAGAAACGGCGGCGGAACAATCCGAGCCGTCAGCAGCGACCTTGTCTGATGGCAGTTACATTGTCGTTTGGCGCTCCGATAGCAGCGGTGGCAGTGCGGATGGCAGTGGCTTCGGTATCTTTGGCCAGCGCTTTGCCGCTGACGGCTCGCCGCTCGGCACGGAGTTCCAGATCAATACACAAGCGGTGAATGCCCAGGATCAACCGGATGTGGCTGCGTTGACGGGCGGCGGTTTTGTCGTGACCTGGAGGGATCAAAATAGCAGCACCGATGGTTCGTCCAGTGCGGTGTCTGCCCAGCGTTTTGACAATGCGGGCGTGTCTCAGGGCAGCGAGTTTGTGGTTAACAGCACAACATCTAGCGGTCAGTATGAACCGGCGATTGCCGAACTCAATGATGGTGGTTTTGTTGTCGTCTATCGTGATGATAGTGGCTCGGACGGCAGCTCTTCCGGTGTTCAAGGTCAACGATTTGACGCGGCGGGTAATCCTGTCGGCACTGAGTTTCAGGTCAACACGGAAACCGGTTCATTCCAGTATGAGCCGGGTGTGAGCAGCCTCGCTGGTGGCGGTTTTGTTGTTACCTGGACGTCCTCTACCTCCGGTTCTGCCGGTGACGGCAGCGGCCAAGGCATTTTTGCCCAGCGCTACGACGCGGCTGGTAACCCTGTGGGTAGCGAGTTTTTGGTGAACACCGGAGTGTCCGGTGATCAGCGGGAGTCGGTGGTGGCGGGCTTGGCTGACGGCACCTTTGTGGTGGCCTGGACGGATCGGGCCGCTCTGGATGCCTCGTCCTGGGGCGTATTTGGCCAGCACTTTGCGGCAGATGGCACGCCGTTGGGTGAGCAATTCCGGGTCAATGAAAGCACATCCAGCAACCAGTACGAACCGGCGATTACCGCCATTGATAACGGCGGTTTTGTGATTAGTTGGCGCGACGACAGCGGCCGCGATGGCAGCGGTGCAGGTGTGTTTGGGCAGCAGTATGATGCCAGTGCCGCCCGGGTTGACGGTGAGTTTCAGGTCAACACCGAATTCAGCAGCAGTCAGTACGAACCGGCGCTGACCCACTCGGCAGGCGGTGGTTTCGTCGCCCTGTGGAGCTCGTTAACGAGTGGTACTGCGGGGGATGGCAGCTCCTCCGGTGTCTTCCTGCAGCGCTTCCAGGACGCCTCGCCGGCGCCTTATGAGCCACCGTCTGATCTGCTGAATGAACGGCCAGTGAATCTGTTCACCAGCGCAGATCAGGATGCTCCAGCCTCTGCCACCCTGACGGATGGAAGCTACGTGCTGGTATGGACGTCTGCCGGTCAGGACGGCGACAGCGATGGCATCTTCGCACAGCGTTTCAACGCCTCCGGCGAACGTATCGGGCCGGAATTCCAGGCCAATACCCAGCCCATCGGGCAGCAGTATCAGGCGGAAATTGGTGCCTTGAATGATGGCGGGTTTGTCATTTCCTGGACCGCCAATACCGGTCAGGACGGCAGCGGCGCCGGTGTGTTTGCGCAACGTTATGACGCCTCAGGGGCGACCGTCGGCGGCGAATTCCAGGTTAATACCGAAACCAGCAGTACTCAGGATAGCCCGGTAGTGGCTGGCCTTAGCGGTGGTGGTTTTGTAGTGATCTGGGACTCCACTAACAGCGGCACGGCTGGTGACGGCAGTGGCGACGGTGTCTTTGGTCAACGCTATGACGCGGCCGGCAGCCCGGTCGGCTCCGAATTCCAGGTGAATACCGAGTTTTCCAGTAATCAGAATGATCCGGCGGTGTCGGCGCTGGGCACTGGATTTATCGTGACCTGGACCTCCAACACCTCGGGCAGTGCCGGCGACGGCAGCGGTCTGGGCGTGTTCGCCCAACGTTATGATGCCAGCGGCACGCCGTTGGGCACCGAGTTCCAGGTTAATGTCGAAACAGCTTCTACGCAGGACGAGTCCGAGGTTGTCGAACTGGCCGGTGGCAATTTCGCGGTGGTCTGGACATCTACGACCAGCGGTTCCGCAGGAGATGGCAGCAGTAATGGCGTGTTTGCCCGGCTTTTTGATGCTGCGGGCACCGCGTTGACCGGTGAGGTGTTGGTGAATACCACGACTGCTTCCAATCAGGAAGACGCTTCTATTGCTGCCTTGTCCGGTGGCGGCTTTGTGGTGACCTGGACCGATAATAGCGGCTCGGATGGCAGTGGCTGGGGCGTCTTTGGGCAGGAATTCGACGCCGCCGGCACCCCAGTGGGGGCGGAGTTCCAGGTCAACCAGGAGTTCACCAGCACCCAGTACCAGCCGACGGTTACCGGTCTTGCAAACGACACCTTTGCCGTCGCCTGGAGTTCTTTCACCAGCGGGTCAGCTGGCGATGGCAGTGGTTACGGGGTGTTCCAGCGTTTATTCGGCGATGCCGCCGATTTCACGGTGCAGGCGGATCCTGAGCTGGAAGGCCTGCCCAGCGTCGTCAGTTACCTGGAAAACGACCTGAATGCAGCACCTCAGCTGATTGATACCAACGGCGCTGTCGCGGTCAGCGATATGGATTCAGCCGATTTCGAGGGCGGCCAGTTGGTGGTCAGCCGGCTGGTTGGTTTTGGTTCGGCCGATCAGTTTGGTTTGGATGCCGAATCACAGGAACAGTTGGGTATCCGCAACCAGGGTAACGCCAACGGCGAGATCGGGGTGAGCGGCGGCAGTGTGTCTTATGGTGGCACCGTTATAGGTAGCGTTCTGAGTGATGGTAGCAATGGCAGTGACCTGATTGTCGAATTCAACAGCAATGCCACCGCTGAAGCATTAGAGGCACTGGCTGAAAACCTGACCTATCAGAACACCTCCAGTGATCCGGTACCCTCCCGCCAGTACACCGTTCAGATCAGCGATGGCGATGGTGGCAGCTCCGATCCTCACATTATCACGATCGACATTGAGCCTGAGGTCGATGGCGCAGCGCCGGTATTCGGTGAACGCCAGACCAACAGCTTTGTCACCGGGTCGCAGGAAGATCCGGCGGTGGCGTCACTGGCCGACGGTGGATACGTCATAGTCTGGGAATCCGACGCTCAGGATGGGTCGGGCAATGGCGTATTCGGTCAGCGCTATAACGCCGAAGGTGTCATCGTTGGGCCGGAATTCCTGGTCAATGGCAATGTGCTGGGAAGCCAGGTGGACCCTCAGGTCGCCGGTCTTGTCGGCGGTGGTTTTGTAGTGACCTGGACGGATCAGGATTCCAGTGTGGATGGTTCCGGCTGGGGCGTTTTTGCCCAGCAGTATCAGGCCGATGGCACGCCACAAGGTACCCAGTTTCTGGTCAATACCACCACATCAAGCTCTCAATATGAGCCCTCTGTGGCGGTGCTTAATGATGGCGGCTACCTCATTGCCTACCGCGATGGCGGCAACGCCGATGGCAGTTTTGACGGCGTGTTTGCCCAGCGCTACGACGCCGCAGGTGCCACTGTCGGTGTCGAGTTTCAAGTCAACACAGAGGCCAGTTCCAACCAGTTTGATCCAAGTGTGGCATCGCTCGCTGACGGTGGGTTTGTCATTGCCTGGACCTCAGTCAACAGTGGCAGCGCCGGTGATGGTGATGGCTGGGGTACCTTCGCCCAGCGCTATAACGCAGCTGGCACCCCGGTAGGCAGCGAGTTCCAGGTCAACACCAACGTCCAGGGCTCGCAGTATGAAGCCGTGGTCGTGGGCCTGTCTGGGGGCGGCTTTGTGGTGGCGTGGCGTGACGACAGTGGTTTGGATGGCAGTGGTAATGGGGTTTTTGCCCAGCTTTACGACGCCAGCGGTGCGCCGGTCGGCGGGGAATTCCGGGTCAATGAGACTACGTCCAATTCCCAGACCGAACCGGCGATTGCTGCTCTCGACAATGGCGGCTTTGCGGTCGCTTGGCGCGATGGCAACAGCCCCGACGATGTTTTCGCGCAGCAGTACGACGCGGTTGGTAATCGCGTTGACGGCGAATTCAGGGTCAATACCGAAACCGCCAGTACCCAGGCGTCACCGTCCATCGCAGGTCTGCCTGGTGGCAATTTTGTGGTGGCCTGGCAGTCGTTCACCAGTGGCTCCGCCGGCGATGGCAGCAACTACGGCATTTCACACCAGCTGTTCGGTGATGCCGGTGATTTCTTTAGCCAGGCTTCCCCAGAGTTGGCCGAAGTGAACAGCACGGTGACCTTTGCTGAAAATCTGGTGAACGCCGTGCCGCAGCTACTGGACGCCAACGGCTCGGTGTCGCTGACGGATGTGGACTCCACCGATTTCGCCGGTGGCAGTGTCCTGGTCAGCCGCCTGACTATTCCCGAGCCGCTGTTGGATCAGTTTGAAAACAACGACGACGGTACTCAGGATCTGCTTGGCGTCCGCAATCAGGGAACGGGCGCCGGCCAGATCGGGGTGAGTGGTAACAACGTCACCTATGAAGGCACGGTGATTGGCAGCGTGGTATCGGACGGGCAGGGCAGCAATCCGCTGGAAATCAGTCTCAACGCAAGCGCCGATGCCGAAGCGGTGGAGGCACTGATTGAGAACCTGACCTACCAGAACCTGTCGGATAACCCGGTGGAATCACGCCAGTACCGCATTCAGGTCAGTGATGGTGACGGCGGAACCAGTGAGCCGGCGGTAGTGTCGGTCAACATTACACCTGAACGGGACGGTGCTGAGGCGGTATTTGAGGAGCGTACCACCAACAGTTTTGTCGAGGGCAATCAGGACGAGCCCGCCATAGCGGGACTGGCCAACGGCGGATACGTGATTGTCTGGGAGTCAGACGAGCAGGACGGCACCGGCAGTGGTGTTTTTGGTCAGCGCTACTCCGCCGATGGCGTGATTGTCGGGCCTGAATTCCTGGTCAATACCCAGGTTCTTGGCAGCCAGGTCGATCCTCAGGTCACGGGGCTGGCTGGCGGTGGTTTCGTAGTGACCTGGACCGACCAGCTCAGCGGTGTTGACGGTTCTGGCTGGGGAATATTTGCCCAGCGTTTTGGTGTGGACGGCCAGGCCCTGGGATCGCAATTCCAGGTCAACTCGACTACGGCCAGCTCTCAGTCTGAGCCTTCCATTGCAGCCCTGAATGACGGTGGCTTTCTCATTGCCTATCGGGACGGCGGCAACGCCGATGGCAGTGCTGACGGCGTGTTTGCTCAGCGCTACGACGCCACCGGCGCGACCGTCGGTGCCGAATTCCAGGTCAACACTCAGACCAGCTCCAACCAGTTTGATCCAAGCGCGGCGTCGCTTGCTGACGGCGGATTCGTTATTACCTGGACCTCGGTCAACAGTGGCAGTGCGGGTGATGGTGATGGCTGGGGCACTTTCGCCCAGCGCTATAACGCAGCTGGCAATCCGGTTGGCGGCGAATTCCAGGTCAATACCAACACCCAGGGCTCGCAGTATGAAGCCGTCGCCACCGGGCTGACCGGTGGCGGCTTTGTGATCACCTGGCGTGATGACAGCGCGCTAGACAGCGCCAGCAGCGGCGTTTTTGCCCAACTCTATGATGCAGCAGGAAATTCGGTGGGCAGCGAATTCCGGGTCAATGAGACTACCGAAGGCTCCGAGTTCGAGCCGACGATCGCCGCGCTGGATACTGGCGGCTTTGTGATTGCCTGGCGAGACAGCACTGGTTCAGACGATGTCTATGCCCAGCAGTATGACTCTGCCGGCAATCGCATCGATGGTGAAATCCTGGTGAACACGGAAACGGGCAGCACCCAGGCTTCGCCCGCCATTGCCGCGCTACCGAATGGCAACTTCGTGGTGGCCTGGCAATCCTTTACCAGCGGCACGGCAGGGGATGGCAGCGGTTACGGTATCAGCCATCAACTGTTCGGCAATGTGGGAGATTTCTCCAGCCAGGCCGCACCGGAACTGGAGGCGTTCAATAGCGAGATTACGCTGGCAGAATCGGCCGTCAATCTGACGCCTCAGTTACTCGATGCCAATGCGGCGGTCGCAGTTAGCGATGCAGATTCCAGCGACTTCGACGGCGGCAATATACTGGTATCCCGTTTGAATATTCCAGAAGCCATGCTGGATCAGTTCAATATTCCGGACGACGGCACCCAGGATCAGTTGGGCGTCCGCAATCAGGGCGTAGGGCCCGCCGAGGTGGGCGTCTCTGGCACGTCAGTTACTTACGGCGGAACGGTCGTCGGTACTATCGTGTCCAATGGGCAGAACGGCAGCCCCCTTGAAATTACATTAAACGCCAATGCAAGCGCCGAGGCGGTGGAGGCCGTAGTTGAAAACCTGACCTATGCCAACACCTCGGATGATCCGGTGCCCAGTCGTCAGTTCCGGGTGCAGATCAGCGACGGGGACGGCGGTACCAGCCAGCCTCAGGTGGTCACCGTCAACATCACACCGACCCCGGATGCCGCAGTGCCAATCTTTGGCGAACGACAGGCCAATACTGAGACCGATGGCACTCAGGATGAGTCTGCCGTGGCTACCCTGTCTGATGGCAGCTTTGTCATTGTGTGGACCTCCCAGTCCTCCGGGACAGCCGGTGACGGCGATGGCGATGGCGTCTTTGGTCAGCACTTCGATGCACTTGGAAATCCGTTGGGAGCGGAGTTCCAGATCAACACGGAAACCGCCACTAACCAGAACAATCCCCAGATAACGGCCACCAGCGATGGCGGCTTTGTGGTGGTCTGGCAGTCCGCTTCCAGTGGCTCCGCCGGTGACGGTAGCAGCAATGCCGTTATTGGCCGTCAGTTTGACGGTGTTGCCGGCGATGGCACGCCCACCGCTTCGGCCGCTGATTTCGTGATTAATACCAGTACTTCTTCAGCTCAGGATGAACCGGATGTCGTCGCTCTGCCAGGTGGAGGCTTTGTGGTGGTGTGGGAGTCCTCGGCTAGCGGCGCGGCTGGCGGTGACGGCAGTGGTGTCGGGGTGATTGGTCAGGTATTCGATGCCGCCGGCGCCACAGTCGGCGCCGAGTTCGTCGTTAATACTGAAACCAGCTCTACGCAATTCCAGCCCAAGGTGACCGCACTGTCGGACGGTGGCTTCCTGGTGGTCTGGACCTCGGTAACCAGCGGCGATGCGGGCGATGGAGACAGCAACGGTATTTTTGCCCAGCGCTACGACGCGGTGGGCAGTGCCGTTGATCGGGATGGATCAGTACTAGGGGTAGGAGAAAGCGGCGAGTTCCAGATCAACGTCACCATCGATGCCGCACAGGATGTCCCGGATGTGGCAGGGCTGGCCGGTGGCGGTTTCGTAGTGACCTGGGAATCGTCCGGTCAGGATGGCAGCGGCGACGGAATCTATGCCCGCCAGTTCGCCGACAACGGTTTGCCTGTGGAGAACGAGTTCCGCGTCAATGACGAGCGTGGTTCCAGCCAGCTCACGCCTGCGGTGACGGCGCTAGACACCGGCGGTTTTGTGGTGACCTGGCGGGACGACAGTGGCCGTGATGGCAGCGGCACCGGCGTGTTTGGCCAGCAGTATGATGCTTCCGGTAATCGTCTTGACAGCGAGTTTCAGGTCAACACGGAGTTCAGCTCAACCCAGTTTGAACCTGCCCTGTCGGCCCTGCCTGGCGGCGGATTTGTGGTGTCCTGGAGTGCCTTTACCAGTGGTGCCAGCGGCGACGGCAGCGGCTATGGCGTCTTTTACCAGCTGTATGGTAATGCGCCTCCCCAGGTCACGGATGGTGACGTGGATGGCTTCGAGGATCAGCTCCTGGTGCTGAGCGATCAACTGTTTGTCGATAATTTTGATGACCCCGATGGTCAGGGGCTTGCGTTCATTGAGATCGCGGTACTGCCGGACAATGGCGATCTGCTACTCAGTGGTGCGCCGGTCAGTGTCGGTGATCAGATTTCGCTGGCCCAGCTCGCCAATGGCGATCTGGCCTACCTGGGTGATTCGGATTATTTCGGACCGGACACCTTTGGCTGGCGGGGCAGCGATGGGCTGGTGTTGTCGACGGAGGTTGCCCAGACCAATATCACACTGGCACCGGTCAATGATGCGCCCGGGCTTGAAGCGGGTGCCGATGGCACCAGTACGGAAGGGCAGAATTTCAGTCAGAACCTGACGCTGTCCGATCCGGATCCGGACACCTACACCATCACAGTTGACTGGGGAGATGGTTCGGAGCCTTTGGTGTTCAACAGTGCCAACAAGAGCCCTAACATCAATCACACTTTTGCCCTGGAAGGCACCTACACGGTAACGGTGACCGTCAATGACAACTCCGCTGCGGCCAATGCCGAAGAAACGGATACTTTCGAGGTTACGGTGGAGAACGGCAATCCGATAGCACGGGACGATTTCTTTACGGTTGATGAGGACGACAGCGTTAACGGTAATGTGCTGCTCAACAATGGCACTGGCGCGGACTCGGATACCGGCGGTGACACGCTTTCGATCTCTGCGGTCAACGGTGTTCCGGCGGACATTGGCAGTACCATTACGCTTTCCAGCGGAGCACTGCTGACGTTGAACGCCGATGGCACCTTTGCCTACGACACCAACGGCGCATTCGATAGCCTGTCAGGCACACAGAATGGAGCCGACAGCTTCACCTATACCCTGTCAGATGGCGACGGTGGAACCGACACCGCCACTGTGAATCTGACCATCAATGGACTGAATGACGATCCGATTGCGCAAGACGACAACGTCAGCACCAATGAAAATGTTTTGCTGAACGGCAATGTTCTGGTGAATAACGGCAACGGCGCGGATGAGGACATCGACGGCGGTGTGGGCGGACTGACGGTGGTGGCGGTCAATGGCTCACCAGTGGATGTTGGTGCCGTGGCTACACTGGCTAGCGGCGCGCTGCTGACACTCAATGCCAACGGCACTTTCAGCTACGACCCCAATGGGCAGTTTGATTCACTGGATTCCGGGGAAACCGGCGGTGATTCCTTCACCTACACCATTGAGGATGAAGGTGGGGCACAGGACACCGCGACGGTCAATGTAACGGTCAATGGTGTCGGTACCACCAACACCCCACCGGTTGCTCAGGATGACAGCTTTACCACCGATGAAGACACCGCGATTGCCGGTAATGTGCTCAGCGACAACGGCAGTGGAGCGGACGCCGACGCCGACGGTGACACGCTAACCGTCACGACAGTAGGCACCTTTGCAACCACCGGTGGCGGCCTGATTAACATCAACGCCGACGGCTCGTTCAACTACTCCCCCAACGCTGCTTTTGAGTCACTGGCAGCCGGTGAGAATGATGCGGATTCCTTCACCTACACGCTCAGTGATGGCAATGGCGGAACGGACACTGCCACCGTCAACTTCGCGATCGATGGTGTTAACGACGCACCGGACGCTGTCAACGACCTGCTCAGCACGGACGAGGATACGCCGCTTTCCGGCAATGTGTTTGCCAATAACGGCGTGGCGGCGGATTCGGATGCCGAAGGCGATATCTTTGTTGTCTCAGCCGTCAACGGTAATGCCGTTAATGTGGGGGTTCAGATTACGCTGGCAAGCGGGGCCTTACTCACCGTTAACGGCGACGGCACCTTCACCTACGACCCGAACGCTCAGTTTGAGTCATTGGGTGTTGGCCAGTCTGATACTGACAGCTTTACTTACACCATTGACGACGGCAACGGTGGCACCGATACCGCCACGGTGACCCTGGCAATCAACGGGGTCAACGATGCGCCGGATGCGGTTGACGATGCCTTTGCGACGGATGAAGACACTGCCTTATCGGCCAATGTGTTGGCGGACAACGGCGCCGGATCTGATTCCGACGTAGAGGGTGATGCGCTGGTTGTCACCGAGGTCAACGGTAACGCGCTGAATGTTGGCGCCCAGATCACCCTGGCCAGCGGCGCGCTGCTGACGCTGAATGCCAACGGCAGTTTCGACTACGACCCCAACGGGCAGTTTGAGACTGTGGCGGTGGGCGACAGCACCAGTGAAAGCTTCAGCTATACCGTCAGCGACGGTAACGGCGGCACCGATACGGCCACCGCGACCATTACCATCGACGGGGTGAACGACGCGCCTGTGGCGGCTGATGACGCTTTGGTGACTGACGAAGACAGCCCGGTGAACGGCAACGTGCTGGCCGACAACGGCAACGGCGCCGACAGCGATGTGGACGGGGACACCCTGACGGTTTCCGCGGGCAGCTTTGCCACAGCCAAAGGTGGACAGGTCACACTGAATGCCGACGGCACCTTCACCTACGACCCGAGCGGCGCTTTTGAAGGCCTGAACACCGGTGACAGCGACACCGATGCCTTCACCTACACCCTTGGCGACGGCAATGGTGGCAGTGACACAGCCACGGTGAACATCGTCATCAACGGGGTCACGGATGTGCCCGACAATGTGCCGCCGGTGGCTCAGGACGATAATCTAAGCACCAACGAGGATACGCCGCTTTCGGGCAGTGTCTTGGTAGACAACGGCAATGGCAGCGATTCGGATGCCGACGGGGATACGCTGACCGTTACCCAGGTCAACGGCAACGGGCTGAATGTCGGCACTCAGATCACCCTGGCCAGCGGCGCCCTGCTGACGCTGAATGCCAACGGCAGTTTCGACTACGACCCTAATGGCCAGTTTGAAGGGCTGGCGGTGGCCGACAGCACCAGCGACAGCTTCAGCTACACCGTCAGCGACGGCAACGGCGGCACCGATACGGCCACCGCGACCATCACCATCGATGGGGTGAATGACGCTCCGGTGGCGCAGGACGACGCTGCGACCACCGATGAGGACACCGCGGTCAACGGTAACTTGCTGGCCGACAATGGCGACGGCGCAGACAGTGATGTGGACGGGGACACCCTAACGGTTACTGCGGGCAGCTTTGCCACGGCCAAGGGTGGTCAGGTCACGCTGAATGCCGATGGCACCTTCACCTATGATCCCAGTGGCGTATTTGAATCACTGGCCGTGGGCGACAGCGACACCGACAGCTTCACCTACACCCTTGGTGACGGCAACGGTGGAACCGATACGGCCACGGTGACGCTGACCATAAACGGGGCCAACGATGCGCCCGTTGCGGCAGACGATAACGTGGTGACCGACGAGGATAGCCCGGTTACAGGCAATGTTCTGGTGGATAACGGCAACGGCGCCGACAGTGATGTGGACGGGGACACCCTGACGGTCACTGCGGGCAGCTTTGCTACGGCCAAAGGCGGACAGGTCACACTGAACGCCGACGGCACATTCACCTATGACCCGAACGGTCAGTTCGAGTCATTGAACAATGGCGATACGGATAGCGATTCCTTCAGCTATACCGTCAGCGATGGTGAAGGGGGAACCGACACGGCAACCGTCAATATTGCCATCAACGGGGTGACTGATCAGGCTGGCAATGTGGCACCGGATGTCGTGGATGAAAACTACAGCGTTCATGCTGGTGAAGTGCTCACGGTTGCTGCAGCGGCCGGTCTTCTGGCCAACGACACCGATGCGGATGGCGATCCGCTTAACGTGCAGTCCATTGAGGCCCCGGCCAACGGGACTCTCAATATAGCGACGGATGGCTCCTTCACCTACACGCCGGATCCGGGCTTTGTCGGTACCGAGGAGCTGACCTACACGGTCAGTGACGGTACCGCCACCAGTACAGGGACGGTCACCATCGAGGTGCAGAACGAGGCCCCGTTGGTTGGGGACGACAGCTATACGGTACACGCCGGCCAGGTACTGACGGTCGCTGCGCTGGACGGGTTGTTGGCGAACGATAGCGATGCGGATGGCGATCCGCTTAACGTGCAGTCCATTGAGGCCCCGGCCAACGGGACTCTCAATATAGCGACGGACGGCTCCTTCACCTACACGCCGGATCCGGGCTTTGTCGGTACCGAGGAGCTGACCTACACGGTCAGTGACGGTACCACCAACAGCACCGGCACGGTGACCATCGATGTGCTGCCAAGCGAAGTTGAAACCATCTCCCTGGGCGATGCTCCGACCCGACTGCCAAGGTCTGACCGGGATGCCTGGAGTAATGCCTGGACCGATGCGTCCGTGACCATTACTCACAAGGCCGATATCACTGACAGCGGCGAAGTCTGGAGCAATGCCTCCCTCTCTGCTGCCGGCTCCCATGTGCTATCTGGAGGCGATATCTATGCCGGGGATCTCGGTGTCAGCGGACAGGCCATTGAGACCGGGCAGGCACGCCAGGAGATTGAAGGAACCGAAGCCCTTCGCTTTGAGCTGGATGGCGTTGCTACCGAAGCAACGCTGGAGATATCCCGGCTCGATACCGAAGGCGTTTTCCGGGAGTCGGGCAGGGTGCAGGCGCTGGACGACCAGGGCAATGTAGTCGCAGAAGTCCTGTTCAACGCCGATGATCTCGCCGGCGATCAGCCAGTCCAAATCTCCGCGAGCCAGGGCTTCACGCAATTGGTACTGACTGCTGGCACCTATGATGGCTCTACTTTTGTGTATGGCGCGCTGGCAGATGATCAGGGTGATTATGCGGCGCCTGCCAATGGAGCGCTCAGTCAGGGTAGCGACTACTTGCTTGATAGCGTTGAGTTTGTCTTTGGCGCTGTTGCGACAGAGCCAGAACCCTTGCAGGCGGTGGCGCAGTCAGCAGGCGGTGAGGGCAGCACTACGGATGTCGATCCTCTGGAGATTGATATGCCACTGATTGGTATTCAGGAGCCCGAGGGCCCGGATCAGTTCGTCTGACCCAGGTTACCCGGAGCGTAGCCATGCTCCGGGTAATAAAGCCAAGAAGGAGCTCGGCAACACGCGGGGTAATAAAGCAAAAAAATGGAGTGTTTCTCATGAACTCAAAGCAGTTATTGACGGGTCTGGTGCTGGCTCTATCAATGCCCATGGCCGAGGCGGGCCCAATTTATTCACAATCCCTATTGGACGACGGCACCAGTTTAGGAACCTTTAGTTCGCTGAGTGGTGGGAATCAGGTTGCCGATAATTTTTCATTCGATCAGGAGTATTCGATCACCGGCCTGGCTTGGTGGGGCTCCTATTATAAAGTTGACACAGGAGACTCATTTACTGTCCGATTGCTCAGCGATGATGGTGGGCAGCCTGCAGCAAACGCCGATATCCTCGATAGCAATTCTTTGGATGTCGGTCGAACTGCCGAAAATGGCGTAACGGATGCCGATGGTCAACAGATATACCGCTACGAAGTATCTCTCAGCCTGATGCTGGGGCCGGGCGATTTCTACCTCTCGATCATGACTGATTCCGATGATTCGTGGTTCTGGGCGGACGCGGCTTCTGGTGATTTGACCAACTGGTTCCGGGTTGATGCACTGGACACATGGACCGATGAGTATTCCGACTACGATCTGGCCTTTGTGTTGAGTGGCGAACCGGCTGTCATAGACGTCCCTGAACCTGAGTCTTGGGTTTTAATGCTGCTCGGTCTGTCTGGCCTGCTTTTCCGTCAAAGAGGACGGTGCACTCGTTCGATATCCGCTGCGTGCCATGGCTGATACGACAGGTGTTCCTTCGGGGGCCGACAACGACAGCCCTCTTGCGCAAGCGGTAGCAGGGCTCAAGCGGTACCTAAAGGTACTACTCGGCTTCAGTTGCTTCCTGAACCTGCTGATACTGACTGGTCCGCTGTATATGCTGCAGGTATACGACCGGGTGTTGGTGTCGCGCAATGAACCGACGCTGGTTTATCTTACTCTGCTGGCAGTCGCGGCTTTGCTTGTTCTGGCGGCGCTGGATGTGGTGCGTTCACGCATTCTGGTGAGATTGAGCAACAACTTCAGTCAGACGGTTACTCCCGAATTGTTTCGCCTGATTCTGGGTAGAGCGAGAACAGCGAACGGATTACGTGATCTGGAAACCGTACGCACCTTTCTTACCGGCTCCTCCATGGTGACTCTCTTCGATGTGCCTTGGGCGCCCTTGTTTCTGGGTTTTGTCTATATATTGCATCCTTATCTTGGTCATGTGGCACTCATCGGGGCGGTTGTGCTTTTTGGCCTGGCTGTCTGGAATGAAAAACGTACCCGCGGGTTGCTGGCGAAAGCTGGGGAGTATCAGCGTAAGGCAACGGATTTTACCGAAGTCAGTGCGCGCAACTCCGAAGCGATCAATGCAATGGGTATGCTGGACAATCTGCAGCAACGCTGGTTGGGAGACCAGCGTGCAGCACTGGCGTTTCAGGCGATCGCCAGTGACCGTGCAGGAACCCTTGTTTCTGCCGCCAAATTCGTTCGCTTTACCCTTCAGGTGGCGATCTTGGGCACTGGTGCCTGGTTGGCGATCCAGGACATTATCAGTCCCGGCGCTATGATTGCGGCCTCTATCGTCATGTCCCGTGCGCTGGCACCGGTGGAATCCTCCATCTCTAGTTGGCAGGGACTCCAGGGTGCAAAGCGTGCTTATGCGCGGTTGCAGGAAGCCTTCGAGCATTATGAAGCCGGTACGCCAATGTCATTACCCGAACCCAATGGGCAGATTGGCTTTGAAAATGTCTATGCCCGCCCTCCCGGTTTAGAGGCGCCCATCATCAAGGCCTTCAGCTTTGCCATAGAAGCAGGGGATTCGGTAGGTATAACGGGTCCCAGCGGTGCTGGTAAATCATCTCTGGTCAAGCTGATGACCGGTATCTGGCTTCCTGAGTCCGGAAGTGTCCGTTTGGACGGTGCTGAATTCCTCAATTGGAACCGTGCCCAGCTGGGTCGCTATATCGGGTATCTGCCGCAGGATATTGAGCTCTTTCCGGGTACGGTTGCGGACAACATTGCCCGCTTCGGCGAAGCAGACCCGGAGAAAGTAGTCACTGCCGCCAAGCTGGTCGGTGGCCATAGTATGATTTTGGATCTGCCTAAGGCATACGACACGCTGATTGGACCCGGAGGAGCCAACCTTTCCGGCGGGCAGCGCCAGCGTATCGGTCTGGCCCGAGCACTTTACGATCTTCCCAAATTGATTGTGCTGGATGAACCCACCTCGAATCTTGATGCAGAGGGTGAATCTTCGGTACGCACACTGATTGGCTGGCTAAAAAAGCAGAAGATTACCTGCGTGGTGATCGCCCATAAACCGACGGTTATCGGTGGAGTCGATAAACTGATGGTTATTCAAAAAGGAGTCCTTAGCCAGTTCGGTCCTTTAGACGAGGTTCTTCCGGGGATCACTCGTCAGGTACCGGCGGAGAAAACCACTGTGCCTGCCTATGGAGCAGCCGGTTCCGGTATCGTCGGAAGCAATGTCGAGGCACGGATCCCTGTCAAGAACGGTCGTGTGAAGCTGACTGCTGCTGAAACAAGGGTCAGCGCCAACGAGAATCAAGGAAAGCAGTGATGACTCCAGTTGAAGACAGCGTGCCTCCAATCGTTACTTCCCCAAACGCTCCCATTTATACCGGTGTTGTTATTATTCTGGTCTTTATCGGAGGTTTCCTACTCTGGTCGCTGCTGACAGTACTGGCCAGTGGTGTTCTGGCAGCCGGATCGGTTCGGGTAGACACAAGCCGCAAACAGATACAGCACCTGGAAGGCGGTATTGTGGCAGAGATCCTGGTGCGGGACGGGGATATGGCCGAAGCTGGACAGCCGCTCGTGCTCCTGGACAAAACCCGGGCAGGCACCTCGATGGAACTGATCCGCCAGGGGCTGGAAACCGCCCAGGCATCCAAGGCCCGACTCCTGGCGGAACAGGAAGATGCTGAGGAAATAGAGTTTCCGGAGCCTCTGGCTCAACGTACCTCCGATCCGAAGGCTCTGGAGATCATGAAATCCCAGCGCCTGTTATTTGAGGCTCGCCGAACTTCACTAAAGGGGCAGATCCAGATACTTGACCAGCAGATCCTGCATCTGCGCGAACAGATACAGGGGCTCAATGCCCAGCAGAACGCCAAGGCCTCTCAGATTGATTCAATCGAGGGCGAGCTGGAGGGGCTGCGGGGTTTGCTCGCCAGGGGAATGATTGATAAAACCAGGGTGCTTGCACTGGAGAGGGATGGGGCTGAACTGGCCGGGGAACGCGGTGAATTGATTTCCCAGATCGCCGCCGCGAATTCGAATATCGGGGAGAAGGAGCTGGAAAAGTTCCAGCTGATGAAATCATTCAAGGAGTCGGTGTCTAATGAGCTCAAGGAAGTGCAGGCAGAGGTTCACGACTATACCGAGCGTTTGCTGGCTGCCAGACATGTACTGGACCAGACGGAGTTAAAATCTCCCGTTGATGGCGTGGTGGTCGGTTCTGGAGTGCATACAGTGGGTGGCGTGGTTTCCCCCGGTGCTGTATTGATGGAAATTGTCCCTGTCCATGATCGCCTGATTATTGAGGCCGCGGTCAGCCCTCAGGATATTGACAACGTGCGCGCGGGCCTTGCCGCCGGCGTCAAATTCACGGCCTTCAACCAACGTGAAGTTCCCGAAATTCAAGGTGTCGTGACATACGTGGCTGCGGATATTTTTGAGGACAGCAAGTCTGAAGAGAGCTATTACAAAGCCCGAATAGAGGTTGAGGATAGCGAAATTTTGCGTTTAGGAGACCGGAGAATACAGCCAGGGATGACTGCTGATATTGTTATTCGCACCATTGATAGACGACCGATAGACTACCTTTTGGAGCCTCTTATCAGCAGCGCCAGAAAGGCTTGGCGCGAATCTTAGAATGCCTCTCACTCGGCCTCATTAGTAAAGCCCGGAGCCGGAAGCGCACCGGGCTTTTCAAGAGGATGTGCCTCTAAGGTGCCAGTTTCAACTACCTAACCAGAAACTGCAGTTTCGAGCCTCGTTGAACGTTGGGCCACCTGACAGCATCGAAAAAGGACCAGTGTTTTCGGCAGGCGCCTGCAACGATTGATAGCCCTGATTCACAAAGGACAGCCATGCAGGCAGAGTTCCGTCGCTCGGCGTTGGATTGCCTGAGCGGGCAAATGCAGCCCAGTAGCGGACCATCGTTTCTGCAAGCGTTGCCGAGTCTTCAGAGAACTCTGCTTCCAGCTCAGCCTGAGAGGCAAATACATAAGGAATCTCAGTGGCGTGCGCAGCACCTAACGCGGGTTGAACTCTTGTAAATAATGGTGAAGGCAGCGGGGCATTTCGGTCTGCAAATTCATAAGCGTAGACCGGGACATGTTTCGCGGCAGCTGCGATGTTGCCAAAGCCTGGGCACGCAAAGATAGCATCGGTGCCTACGGCAGAGACCGCGATGTCGGCATTGTCAAAATCATTCAGGGGATAGCGATCTACCACTGCGTCTGCATTGGCCTCCGTGACTGAACCATATCGCCGGATCAGTTCTTGCCGATAGTCCGTCGAACTCCCTGCAAGCCGATCCTCAAGTGAATCGCGACCACTCACCAGCTGTTCAGCGGCAACAAACAATCGCCATTCATCTCGGTTGGAGCCCTCCAACACCTGGTCTGCGGTGAACTGCCCACTTGCTAAGGCGGCTGCCACAGTCTGCTCAAGAACACCCGGTCGCTGAACAATCTCCGAACCGAATTCAGGATCGCCGGCCTGCAAAGCAAGGAGTTGCTCTAGGAGTCTGCGCGGCAGAAGCTACATTCTGGCACAATAGATCAAAATTCTTCAGCAACAGGATGACTGATGGGAACCACTTTCCGCCCGTATTCGCCTGGCCAGGAACTGCTTCTTCCCCCGAGCCTGAACGAGTGG